>JBBIUT010000050.1:0-18706 GCA_037440085.1 Gammaproteobacteria bacterium | reverse complement strand
CGTTGCCCCCCAAGGGCAATCTGTCGTTCACCACGGACCTCAAGGTCATGGCGCGGAACGCCGATTTCATCCAGGAGAACATCCCCGAGCAGCTGCCGCTGAAGCAGCGGGTGCTTGCGCAAGTGAGCCGTCATACAGCCCCCGACGTCATCATCGCTTCCAGTACTTCGGGGCTGACCCCGAGCGATCTGCAGCGCGACATGGTTGCACCCGAACGCTTCCTGGTTGCCCACCCGTTCAACCCGGTCTACTTGCTGCCGCTGGTCGAACTCGTCGGCGGCGCTAAGACCGTCCCTGCGACCATCGAAGCGGCCGCCAAGTTCTTCACCTACATCGGAATGCACGCCCTGCGGGTTCGACGCGAAGTGCCGGGCCACTTGACCGATCGCCTCCAGGAAGCCATTTGGCGGGAAATTCTGCACATGGTGAACGACGGTGTGGCGACCACGGGCGAGCTGGATGAGTCGATCGTTTACGGTCCGGGTTTGCGCTGGGCCGCGATGGGCACGAACCTGATCTATCACCTGGCGGGCGGAGAGACCGGCATGCGGCACATGCTGGCGCAATTCGGACCGGCGCTGAAATGGCCATGGACCAAGTTGGAGGCTCCCGAGCTCACCGAAGAATTGATCGACCGAATGGTGAAGGGCACGCAGGAACAAGCTGCGGGCCGCTCGATTCGGCAGCTGGAGCGGCTGCGAGATGACTATCTGGTCGCGATTCAGCAGGTGCTTCGTCAGTTCGATATCGGCGCAGGGTCGACCTTGCGCGCGCTCGAGGCGCGGCTATACCGGGATGCCGCTGGCGGCGAGGAGGGCGCGGCGGTCGCCGGTGCACACGGGTCGAAGCTGCCCCGATACGATACGGTGGTCAGGCCCGAGTGGGTCGACTACAACGGCCATATGTCCGATTTCATTTATGGTCACGTATTCGGCCAGGCCATGGATGCGCTGTACCGCAGCGTGGGACTCGATGAGGCGTATCGAAGCAGGGGCCGCATGTTCTACACGGTCGAGAGCCACGTCCGGCATCTGGGCGAGGCGAAGGTCAACGAGCCGCTGTACGTCACGACCCAAGTGCTGGCGCTCGACGAGAAGCGCTTTCACATGTTTCATCGGCTATACCGCGGCCGCGACAATACGCTGATCGCAACGGGCGAACAGATGCATCTGCACGTCGATACCGCCGCGGCCAAAGCCACGCCCATGGACCGCACGCTGCGCACGAAACTCGACGCACTGCGACAGGCGCATGCCGCGCTGCCCGTGCCGGAGGAGGCCGGCAATCCGGTCGGCCGCCGAGCCAAACACTAGCGGTCGCATGCCGAAAATCGTCGATCATGCGAAGCGCCGCGATGAAATCGCGTATGTGGCGTGCCAGGTGGTCGCCAGCCGCGGCTTCGAACGCGCGACAGTTGCGCGCATTGCCCGCGCGGCCGGGTATACCACGGGGATGGTGGCTCACTACTATGATTCGAAGCAGGACATCATTCTCGCCGCCCTGCGTCTGATGCTGCTACGCATCGAGGAGCGGCTGACCCGCGAGCGCAGCAGGGGCGAGGCGAACCTGCTCAACGTGCTGTCGGAGACTCTCGCGATCGATACCACGCGATTCACCGAATGCGCATTTTGGATGGCCTTTTGGGGTCAGGTGTCCGTCGATCGCAAGCTCAAGCGGCTCAACGTGTGGGTGCATCGCGAGTACATGCGCCTGTTCACCCGCTGTCTGGCGGAGCACTGGACGGAGTGGCGGGCGTGGCCGCAGCCGCTGCGCGATCAAGTGTTGCGATCCGTGACCACCTGTATCAACGGTTTGACGGCGAGCGCGGTGACCAGTCCTCGCGACTGGCCGGCGCGGCGGCAGATCGAGCAGCTGGATTTGCAACTCGAATTGTTGCGCCGGTGGGCCAAATCGAAACGCATCGCAGCCGACGACTGAAACAACCCGCGGCTCAAAACGGCCGGGCTACAAGGCCGCGCCGCAAGGTTACCCTAAAGGAGAACAGTAATGGATTTCTCGCTCAACGATGAACAGCAGCTGATTCTCAAGACGACCCGGGAATTCGTGCAGAACGAACTGTTTCCGCACGAAAAGGAGGTGGAGGAGACCGGCGTGCTGCGCGACGATCTGCATCGCGAACTGAAGGCCAAGGCGATCGAGACGGGACTGTATGCGGCCAACATGCCGGTCGACGTAGGCGGAGCCGGTCTGGATACGGTTTCATGGGTGCTGTACGAAAAGGAGCTCGGCCGCACCAATTACGCGCTGCATTGGTCCTGCGTGGGCAGGCCATCGAACATCCTGCTGGCGTGCGAGGGCGAACAGCGGGAACGCTACCTGCTGCCGGCGGTGCGCGGCGACCGGGCCGAATGTCTGGCGATGACCGAGCCGGGTGCGGGCTCGGACCTGCGGGGCATGAAGACTTCCGCCGTTGAATCCGGAGGCGATTTCATCATCAACGGCATCAAGCATTTCATCAGCCACGCGGATCATTCCGATTTCGTCATTCTCTTCGCGGCATCGGGCGAGGAATCCGGTGCGCGAAGCATCCGCAAGAAGATCACGGCATTCTTGATCGACATGGGTCACCCCGGCTTCGTGGTGCGCCCGGGCTACAAGAACGTTTCGCATCGCGGGTACACCAACAGCATCTTGGAATTCAACAATTGCCGCGTGCCAAAGAGCGCCATACTCGGCGAGGTGCACCGCGGTTTCGATGTGGCCAATACCTGGCTGGGAGTAACGCGCTTGCAGGTTGCGGCGACCTGCCTGGGCCGCGCCGAACGGGCGCTGGATCTCGCGAAGCAATGGGCCGTCGATCGGGTGCAATTCGGCCAGCAGATCGGCAAGTTTCAGGGCGTCAGCTTCAAGCTTGCAGACATGGCGGTCGAGCTGCGCGCCGCGGAGCTGCTGGTGTTGGAAGCGGCTTGGAAACACGATCAGAAGATCGACACCGAGATGGACATGGCGATTGCGAAGGTCAAAGCCACCGAAATGCTGGCCATGGTGGCCGACGAGGCGCTGCAGATCCACGGGGGCATGGGTCTCATGAGCGATTTGCCGCTGGAGCGGATCTGGCGCGATGCGCGTATCGAGCGGATATGGGACGGCACCAGCGAGGTGCAGCGCCACATCATCTCGCGGGCCTTGCTGAGGCCCTTGGGCGGCTGAGCGGTTCGCCTGCCGTGCCCGTGGATCGCATGGACAGCCTCAGAGGTGCGACCCCGACCCACTGGGTGCGCGAGGACGATCCCATCGACACGCCGGACGGCCAGGGAGTGCAGGGCGTCATCGAGGCCATCGATCGCTGGCGGCGCTTTGCGCCGGCGCTCGCCGCCTTGTTCAAGGCGCAAATCCCGGATGGCGGGATGGAGTCGGAGCTGCTGGCGATTCCGCGGCTCGTGACCCGCTACGCACCCCCGATCGCGCCGTCGGGACTTGCGCACCGTACCTTCGTTAAGGCCGATCACGCGCTGCCGCTTGCCGGCAGCATCAAGGCGCGCGGCGGCCTGTATACGGTGCTGTGCATTGCCGAGCGTGCGGCGCTCGAGGCAGGATTGCTGCGGGTGGATGATGACTATTCGGCGCTGACGACACCGGCGGCTCGTAATTGCTTTTCCTCGCAGCAGATCATCGTCGGCAGCACCGGCAATCTCGGCTTCGCCGTCGGTCTTGCCGGCCGGGCGATGGGCTTCCAGACCATCGTGCACATGTCTCACGATGCCAAGGCATGGAAAAAGCAGCGGCTCAGAGCGCTCGGCGTAGCGGTGATCGAACATCAATCCGACTACAGCAGTGCGGTAGCCGCGGCGCGTGCGGCGGCGCAGGCGCTGCCTTACGCCCATTTCATTGATGACGAGCGCTCCAACGACCTGTTCTTCGGCTACTCGGCGGCGGCGGGCCGCCTGACCGAACAGCTGGACGAGAGGAGTATCGTGGTCGATGCCGACCGGCCGCTGTGCGTTTACCTGCCCTGCGGCGTCGGAGGTGCGCCGGCGGGCGTGCTGTTTGGATTGCGCGCGCTCTTGGGTCGGCACGTCTGGGGATTTTTTGCAGAACCAACCGCTTCGCCCTGCATGCTGATGCGCCTCCTGGGCGCGCCCGCAACGTCGTCGGTGTACGATCTGGGCCTCGACAACCAGACGATTGCCGACGGCTTGGCCGTCGCTCGGGCTTCGGATTTTGCATTCAATCTGATCGGTACGCAGGTCATGGGCGGCTGCACGGTAACGGATGCACAGATGCTCGCCTGGGTCGCGGCCGCCTGGGCCGAAGAACAGCTGCGCCTGGAACCGTCGGCGGCGGTGGGTTTTCCGGCTGCGCTGCAGGATGCATGGCGGCTCCCGGGCTACGCCAGGCTGCGCGCACGCATGAGCAGCGCGACTCACGTGATCTGGACAACCGGGGGCGCGCTCATGCCGGACGAGGAGTTCACCCGGCTGCACCAGCGGGCCGCGACAGCGCCGTTGCCGGGCTAAAGGAAGCTATGCGCCGCCTATCATGGTTGATCGCGATCGTTAGCGGCATGATATTGACCTCGCCTTCCTGGGCTGCGGATGCAGAACGGGTGCTGCGCAGGGAACTGTCGAAGGGGCTCGTGCAGGGCATGCCGAGCATTACGTTCGCGATCGCGACCCGGCAAGGCGTCATCTGGTCCGCAGCGGTAGGTTATGCCGACCTGAGGAGCCGAAGCCGCGCCCACCCGGGCTATCTCTACGGCGTCGGCAGCATCACCAAGATGTTCGTCGCCTGCGTGATCGAACAGCTGATCGATGAAGGAAGACTGAATCTCGATGCAACCGGCCGCCAGCTGCTTGGCGAGGAGGCGGTTGCGGGAATCCCGAACGCGGATCGCGCGACGGTGCAGCAGCTGCTGGATCACACCAGTGGTGTGCCCAGCTGGGAGTTCGATTCCGAGTGGATACGCCACGGCCGCGGTGCCGCGATGAACGTCGACCACATTTGGGGTAAAACCGAGGCGCTCGACTACCTCAAGAGCGGGCGAGACAAGGCCGCCAACGAACCGGGGGCGGGCTACAGCTATTCCAATTCGAACTACACCCTGCTCGGGCTCATCATCGAGAAGGTCACGGGGCATGATGCGGTGCTGGAGATCCACCAGCGCGTCCTCGCTCCGCTCGGCTTGACCGATATTCGCTTCGAAGGTTTTGAACCGGTGGACGCCTCGCGCCTTCCATCGCGTTATCATTTTGGATCCGAGGATTTCCTGCGCGACGCGGGCATGCACCCGACGTTTCGTCGCATCGATCGACGGCTCATCGATGTGTCTCGATCGAATCTCTCCGCCGAATGGACCGCCGGGGCGGTGCTGGCAACCGCCCGGGACATGGCATTATTTACGCGTGCCCTGCGCGACGGACGCATCGTGGCCCCGTCCGGCCTGAAGCGCATGCAGTCGTTCAAACCGACCGACGACAAGGATGAGGACATGGGCCAGGGCCTGGCACTCGACCGGTACGGCAAGGAAAGACTGATCGGCTACACGGGCAATGTACTTGGATTCGGCGCCGCGGTTGGGTGGGTGCCGGAGGAGGATGTCGTGATTGCGCTCATGACCAATGTCGGCGCCATGCATGCGGGAGATTCGGCCTATTATCCGGAGAAGCTGCTCAGGGATACGGCAGTCATCGGTGCCGCCCGGGCGCTGGCCCGTGAGTTGGCGCCGAAAGTCGCTCGCATGGAGGCGCGCAGCGGCACCGCGACACCTCAGAATCTCATAAGTCATCGTAAGAATAGATGGCAAGTGATGGATAGTAAATGATTTAATTGTGGAAAAACGGGCAAACGGCGAACCGCACGCGGCCGTTGTTTGGAGAGCCAGAGCCGATTCGGATCGGGAGTACTGCGTAGGACTACGGATTGACCCCTGCCGCCCATCGACGATGCTTGTGGACCATTGGAGGATCAAATGACCGCTCATGCCCGAGATGCGCTTCCTGCGATCAAGGTTGCCATGATTCTGCTTGTCCTGGCATCCGCCTCGGCGCGTGCGCGGGATTTCTCGAGCTACACGGGTGCGGAGCTATACAAGCGCTTTTGCTCCAGCTGCCATGGCGAGCAGGCGCGTGGCGACGGGACCGTGGCGAAAAGCTTCAAGATTGAGGTTCCCGACCTCACGCGCATCGCTCACCGTCATGGCGGGGTTTTCCCGGCTGAGCAGATTCGCAAGATCATCGACGGCCGCAAGACTCTGCCGCCGCATGGATCGCGGGAAATGCCGGTGTGGGGTTACGAGTTTCAACTGGAAAATCAGAATTCGGGGTATCCGGACGCGCAGCACCGCACGGACGATCTCATTGGGCGCTTGACCGAATATCTGCGGACCATTCAGATCGAATAGGTTACTTCCCTGGTACGCAAGAAGCAGCGTGATGGCCGCGCTGTAGGTCAATATGCCGCGCGGCGGAGTGCCAGGCCAACAGGCAGCGCCCCCGTTTGGCCGTTTCACGGAGTTGAATGGTGCACCTCAACCAGACGCCTGGGTGCAGGCCGTCGTAAAGATTCCTTGAGCGCCCCGCTGGCCTAGGTGACGGTGAGCGCAGAGATCGCTCACAAGCGCCGCTTGCAGTCGCCCTAGCCTTGCGCCTGCGCGATCGCGGCGTCGCTGTGCTTCTGTACTCCGTCCAGAATCATCTGCTTCGCCTTCGCCGCGTCGCCCCAGCCGATGATCTTGGCCCACTTGTTGGGCTCAAGATCCTTGTAGTGCTGGAAAAAGTGCTCGATCCGCTGAATCATGATGCCCGGCAGATCGCTGTAGTCGAGGCACCCATCGTAACGCTGGGTGAGGTGCGATGAGGGTACGGCGATGATCTTCTCGTCCATGCCCATGTTGTCCTCCATGAGCAGAACGCCCACGGGCCGCACGCTGATAACGGCGGCAGGGGCAATGGCGCGCGTGTTGCAGATCAGCACGTCGCACGGATCGCCGTCGCCCGAAAGCGTGTGCGGGATGAAGCCGTAATTACCGGGATAGCGCATCGAAGTGTAAAGAAAACGATCGACCACCAGAGTGCCTGCCGCTTTGTCCATCTCGTACTTGATCGGCTCGCCGCCGATGGGCACTTCGACGATGACGTTGACGTCATGCGGCGGATTCCTGCCTACGGCGATTTTATCGATGCGCATTGTTGTCGGCTCCAGGAAATCGCATGGTTTGACATCTTCGCGGCTGGCGGGCCGTGCGCCGGCCGTGCCGACCGGCACGAGGGCCACCGATCATTTCGCCCGCGATAATTCGTTACCCATTATACGGGGCGAGAGTTACTTTTCTTGCCAAAACTCGCGCCTCGAGTGACCCTCTGCGGCCATCCACGGGGCTCCGCCGTCGCTCCATCTTGGCTTGCGGCTGAGTGCCGGAGAATTTATGCACGGGTTCCGCTGCTTGCCGCATCACCCGATTGGGCGATCCTTGCGCGACCATAAAGATCGAATTACTCACTATGGTAAATCAGACGTGTCCTGACCGTTCAGTTGTCGCGTGCGGGCTGCATGTCGGGCGCGAGAGACAATTGAAAGATAATTGGGCCGCGGTTTAACTACCGACATTGATTTGGCAAACCCGCCGAAAGGCGGGGACGCAAAGCCTCCGGTCTTAAGGGTTTTAGAACCCTAGATAGCGGGGTTGCCGGTGGCGGCGTTCCCACGCGCTACTGTCATCACCCCTGAGTCTCGGATTTTGCGATGCCACGTCCGTCGCAACCGATGATCTATAGGGGTTCACATAAGATGTCGCGCCAAATTATTCTTGGCCTGCTTCTCGCAGTAATCTTGTCTGGTTGCGTCAATGGAAGCGGCAGCAGTACCGGCCCCACGAGCGGTGCCGCCGCGGCCGCCGCCAGCGCAGGTTCAACGCCTGCCGGTCCAACTATATCCGGGACACCGCTCACTTCCGTTGCCGTCGGCACTGCCTATAGCTTTACTCCGCAGTCCACTGATCCGAGCGGCGCGGCGCTCGCCTTTAGCGTAAAAGGCGCGCCCAGTTGGGCCACGTTCAATAGTGCGACCGGGGAATTGGCGGGTACCCCCACGGCGGCCGACGTGGGTACGTACACCAACATCACCATCGACGCCAGCGACGGCACAACGAGCGTCTCCTTGCCCGCCTTCCAGATCGCAGTGACGCAGATCGCCAACGGTAGCGCCACTCTCTCATGGGTGGCGCCGACCGAGAACACTGACGGCACACCGCTGATCAATCTCGCGGGCTACCAAATATATTACGGCGTGAGCGCAACTGCCTTGACGCAGACGGTGAAGATTGCCAATCCCGGCATCGTGACTTACGTAGTCTCGAATTTGTCGCCGGGCACCTGGTACTTCTCGGTAAGAGCCTACACGAGCGCCAACGTGGAGAGCGGTACTTCGGTGGTGGTGAGCAAGACCATCGATTAGTTAGTGTCACGGGAGTACCGCCGTGAATATCTCCTCCGCGCAGTATTTTCCTCTCGTTACGGGGCCCCAGAAGCGAGCGGGCGGGCGATATGGGCCAATAGATCCTCGGTTCCCGGTTCTCGCAACAGATTCGGGTAGCGTTCACCGCCGGAATATTTCAGGTCCAGGGTTTTGAACATGTCATCCTTTTCGATCAGCAGCGTGATCGTGCCGGACGGGCCGGCCGGCGCCGCTAGAGTGTCGTGTAAAATTTCCTTGGACCATTTGTAGCCGTTGAGCGCGATCAGATGGCTCCCGGGTGCGGCACCCGCAAGATCCGCCGGCGAACGCGGGATGACATCGCCGATGGTCCCTCGGTCATCGTCCACGTAGAATCCCAGCGAGTAGCGCAAGTCCAGATCCCGGTCGTCCGCCTCGTGCGCAAGGTGCATGCTCGAGGGTGTGTCGGTGAGCGCGAGGCGCCAGCCGGCCGCTTGCACGCCTTCCAGGGGCGCGGCCGCACGCAGACGATTCAATCGCTCGGTCCAAAAACCGGCCCAATCGTAGGCGTAAACTGCAGTCAGCGCCCTGACCACGGCATCGAAATCGTACGGCACCACGCGCGGACCGGTGTTCGGGGCGCCGTAAAAGAGCTTGCAGAAATCATCGAGGGTTTTCCGGCCCTTGGACCCGCGCCGGATGATGGTGTCCGCTTCCAGCCATAATAGTGCGGACTCTTGGTAGAAATCGTCCTGCCGGCGCAGCCGAGCCGCCCACGCCCGCGATTGATAATAGAGGAGCGGGGCGGCGATCGTGGTCTCCTGCAAGGAGCGCCACTCGCGCGCACTGTGCGACTGCATCGCCGCCGCGATGCGCGCAATTTCGTCGCGAAATTCCCCCTCGGTCAGCAATCCGCTGCGCGCGGCCAGCACGTCGCCCAGATACTCGGTCAGGCCCTCGTAGACCCATAACATCTCGTCGATCATGGGGGTTTGATAGTCGGGGGTGGCGAGACCGGCCGGGCGCCGGTATTTGCCGTTCCAGGAATGCACATATTCGTGCGGCAGCAGATTCGCCTCGGCGCGGCGAATGGGATCGTCGACCAATGCGCGCAGCGGCGAACGATTATCGCTCGATTCGTGATGCTCCAGCCCGTCCGGCATGATCTGGTCGGTCAACGACCACAGGAAATCATAGTGACTATAATGGGTCGCACCGAACAGAGCGGCCGCCTCGCGCACCAGACGCCGGTAATGCGCCGCGGTCTCGGAACTCATGTTGAGCGCAACCGGCGTATCCGCGGCGATATGCAGGGTCACCGCCGGTGTGCCGCCCAATGGCATATCCCGAAAATATCGACCGGCGAGCAGAGTCGAATCCATCAGCGTCGTGAGCGACACCGGCGCGAACTCGACGCGGTCGGGACCCGGCGAGGTGGTCTCGAGCGCGGTGGCGAATTTCCAGCCCGGCGGCAGGCGCACCGACGCTTGGTAGGTCAGGTCGTCGCTGCGCGACCCGGAGGGGTAGAGCAGCAGCTGATTCCATTCCAGAATCAACAGCGACTCGGTCGCGGCTCGCGGCGATTCGAGTCCCTGCACCACGCCATCCGGCGCGGGCGCGGTGAGTATTTCCAGATCCGCCTCGAGGCGTGTCACACCGCTTGGAATGTCCAAGTGAAACGCGTTCAGATCGATCGCATCGCGCCGCCAGGGCAGGGATTGGCCGTTAGCGGTGAATCGCTGACCGCCGAGCGAGGTCAGGGGACCCGCGGGACTGTGGCGCCCCGGCAACCACTTGGGATAGACCAAGGTCAGCGGCCCGGCCGATACGGGCAGGGCCAAATGCGCGCTCATGATTCCGCGCGGCGCTTCCCGGGCATCGACCGCGATTCGCGCCGGCGGCAGCGCCGCTTCGGCCGCGCGGCCGGGTGCCGACAGAAGCGGGCAGATTGCGAGGCTGGCCGCCGCGATCGACAAACCGCAGGGTCCGCGCAGAATCGGTATGGCCATGCTGGTCGGTCCTCATCACTAAGCGCAATGATCAATAACGGTAGCGAAACGCGACTTCCATGAAGGCGCCGATCGCGCCGGCCTGATCGTAGGAGGCATCGTAATTTTGTCCGCCGTAGGTCACGGTGTCGAGGGGCGGCAGCCGGTTGGTCGCGTTGATGATGGTTCCCGTGAGCTGCAGATGCTCATTCACCTGGTACTGTCCGTAGACATTGACATAGCCGAATCCGGCCACGTAGCAGTGCGGATTGGTACTGCTCAGCTGCAGGCAGGTCGGCGGGGCGGGCGGCGAGGTGAGCGAGGCGTCGATACCCTGCATTGCACTGCGGTAATTGTAGGTCGCTCCCAGGGAAAGCGGTCCCCGGGTCCAGTCGACATTGAACGAACCGCGGTTGGCCGGCGTGCCGGTGGAGCCGCTCAGTGCCGTCGGGCCCACCGTGCCGACGTAATGATAGGTGACGTCCCCGAAGGTCTGTTGCTGCTGAATGAGGTGCGAAGCGTCGATACGTGTAGTCAGCTGACCGTATTGGCCGAGATCGAACAGCGTCTTCCAACCCAGATCGATACCCGCGGCCACGGAGTAGGAGGCATTCACGTACGGCGTCAGGTATTCGATGATGGGTCCGGGCAGCGCCGGGTTCGACGACGGAGTGCGGATCGCATTTTGCAGCGAGTACGGCTCGGATGCGATCTCGTGATCGCGACGGATGTAAAAGTAATCGACCGTCATGGCATTGTGCGGGAAAGGCTCGGCGATGACGCCGAAGGTGTAGCTGTGCGATTTCTCCGGCACCAGGTTTGCATTGCTGCGGGTCAGGAGCGCCACCGAGCTACCGGGACCGCCGCAATCGCCGTTGGCACCGGTCACGGGGCAGCGTACGGGATCGACCGGGGCGGGGGCGACGCTCGATGCTGATCCGGCGTTACCGCTTTCCGAGATGCCGGGAGCGCGAAAGCCGAGTGCAAAGGTTCCGCGAAACGCCAATTGCGGAATCACAGTCCACTTGAATCCGAGTTTCGGCGTGAATGCGGTGCCCGCCGAAGTGTTGTAGTGATCGACGCGTCCCGCGGCATCGACTTCCAGGGAATCGAGCACCGGCGCCACCAGCTCGGTGAACGCGGCGGACACCGTCTGCGAACCGTGGGCGTAAAAACTGCCGTCCATCAAAATGTTCCCCGCAAGGGCCCCCGGCTCTCCCGGATTGTTCACGTGATTCGTGCGCACATCGACGCCGACGGCGAGCGATGCGTCCCCGCCCGGGAGCGTGAATATCTTGCGCGATCCGTTGGCGGAGATGAACGCAACGTCGGAGGTCGGCGTGTCATGCGTCTCCGGCACCAGCGCGCCGTTTGCGGCGGCCGAATTGAGGTAGGAGTACTGGCCGACGCGGTAGCCGCTCGCCAGGGCCGAATACAATGCGGGCACGGACAAAAACCCTTGATAGGTGATTCGGGTGACGTCGCGCACGTAGCCCACGCTGGCCGCCAGATCCCAGGCGCCGATCGTGTTCGAGAGATCATCGACCAGCCGATAGACATCGGTGCCGTACATCGTGTGCTGTCCGGGCAGGTTCGTCAGTGCGCCAAAGAACAGCGCCGGATCACCCTTGTAGTTCTTGAAATTGGCTCCGTAGAACGCCTGCGCCGCAGAATAATAAGGACTGGCCGGATTGAACGGGTTGTCCAGGCTGTTCGTCGGCAGCACCACCCGGGAGGTGGCCGGGTCGAACTGGTTGACGGTACCGGCAACCGCGCCGGCCCAGGCAAACGGTACCAGCGCGATGCCGACGTTGTAGGAGTTCGGTTGCCGATACTGCTCGGACTGCGACAGGTAGTACGAAGCCGAGAGCGAGTTGGTCCATTCGCCGGAAAGGCGTTGGGTCCAGTGGGCCGACACGTCGAGTCCGGCGGTGCGCGGCTGAATCTTCTTGTAGGCGTTGGTGTCCCATGCGCAGCCGCCGCCGCCGTTAGCGGCCAGCGCCAGGTTCTGTGCGCTGCACCCCGGCAGCTGAAACGGCACCTGGTTCTGTACCACGCCGCCGCTCACCGGGATCACCTGCCCGGGCACGGTGTAGGTGGTGAGGGGGTTCGGCAAATTGCCGTTGATGACGCCGCCGTAGAGGTTCGGACCGCCCCAGGGGGTCAAGTCGGACGCAGAAACGTAAGAGCCGCGCGCCAATTGAGGGATCGCTTGCTGATGCCGGCCTTCGATGCTCACATAAAAATTGTGTCCATCGGAATTCAAGTTGCCCAGACCGTAGATCGCCGAGAAGCGCTGCGACAAACCGTCGCCGCGATCGGTCGAGCCGGCGCCGCCCGTGAACTCGAGACCGGTGAATTCCTTCTTTAATATGACATTGACAACGCCCGCGATCGCATCCGAGCCGTAGGTTGCCGAGGCGCCGTCCTTCAATACCTCCACGCGATCGACAATCGCCATGGGCAGCGAGGAGATATCGACGAACTGGCGCTGACCGTCGTCGGAAAGCGGGTACGCGGCCATGCGATGGCCGTCGACGAGGACCAGCGTCGCATCGACCGAAAGCCCGCGCAGCGCCACGCCATCCGCGCCGCCCGCCATCGCTCCGCTGAAGGCCTGCGCGAGCGTGCCCGAGTTGTCGGCCGAGACGGTCTTGATGACATCCGCGATCGAATTCAGACCACTCTTGGAGATTTCGTCGGCATCGATGGTGGTGACCGGGGACGGGGATTCGCTGTTGGTGCGGCGGATGTAGGAACCCGTGACCACGATGGTATCGAGGGTGGCAGGGGATCCCGCGGCGTTTGCCGCCGGGGGACCCTGAACGTCGGCGCCGGCAAGGACCGGTACAGAGCACAGACAGCCGCAAACCCAGCCGACAACGCGCTTGTTCATTCGAAATCCCCCATTTATGGACTCGCTCAACCGGCGGCGGCGTTCGATATCCCATGCCGCCGCCAGCAGCGAATGTAATCCGATTCACAAGTCATTGCAATGACATACTCTTATCGCCATACAGGCTACAATGCGGCAGCCGGACCGATGTGCGAGTGCCGGACCATCGTGTTACTTGGGATCGCTAAGGTAGTATTCGCGCGGTGAAATCCCTTTACGAAAAAACCATCGCCTTCGTTCTGCAATACATCGACGAACAGAAGCTGCGCGAGGGCAATCAACTTCCAACGGAAGCGCAAATATCTTCCTTGGCCGGAGTCAGCCTGGTGACAGTGCGCCGCGCGCTGTCCGAGCTGTCCGCGCAGGGCGTGGTGCGCCGGGAGCAGGGGCGCGGAACCTTTGTTGCCCGTCCGCGAGTCGACGCCGAAACCACCAAAATCGGCAGCCTGCGCAACGGTCTGCATCTGGATGCCCGCTCCAGGCTTCAGACCCGCATATTGGGTTGCGGCGCGCGCGCTTGCACCACCGAGGAAGCCAAGCGATTGGGGTTGTCCGCCGGTGCGACGGTGTGGGAGGTATCTCGCCTGCGGCTGCTCAACAAGCGGCCGATGATTTGGGAGCAATCCCTGGTACCCAAAATACTGGCGCCGGATCTCGCCGCCCACTTGATGGGGCCCGCCAAACGCTCGCTGTACGGCGTGCTTGACGAGGAATTCGGGCTCAAAGAGGTGCGCGAGGAACAAACGCTGGTGTCGCGCCCGGCGCTCGAGCGCGAGCAGGAATTGCTCGCCATGATGAGCTTCGAGTGGGTGGTCGAAGTGTCCGGCGTGAGCTTCTCGGCGCGTCATCAACCCATAGACGCGTTTAAAATGGTGTTCGTGGCCAAATCATTCGCGTTTCGCCTCGAGACTGCGCCCAGGTTCTTCGTTGAAGCGGTCGAGATTACGGAGAGTCCCCGGGTGCGCAAAGCTCAATGACCGTCAGGCTGGAATGCTCCAGCAAACTCGTGACCGGCCAATCGATGTCCTGAACGCCGCGCTCAAGGGCGGCTCTCGCGGCTTGCTTGTGCGCGCCGGCGATCAGCAGCAGAACATGGCGCGCTTGCACCAGGGTGCGAATCCCCATGGTGATGCCGTGCGTCGGGACCCGCCAGGCACCGCCGGCCTGAGCCGTTTGCGCCGCCCGAGTCGATTGCGCCAATCGGGCGACATGGGTGCGCTGCTCCCATGCTGCACCGGGCTCGTTGAACGCGATGTGCCCATTCGTACCGAGGCCCAAAACGCACATGTCAATGCCGCCGCAAGCCGCGATTGCCGCGTCAAAATAACGGCATTCGGCCTCGAGATCCGCGGCGTCGCCGCGAAGCAGCCGCACCCGATCGGAGGCGAGCCCCAATGGCGCGATCAGGTGCCGGCGCAGAAATGCCGCATAGCTGTGCGGGTCGGTGCGGGCGACACCGCAATATTCGTCGAGATTGAAAATCCACGCGTCGGCGAGGTTCATGACCCCGCTTCGGCACCGGCTCACGAGCTCGGCATACAGCCCGAGCGGCGTATTTCCGCTCGGCAGAGCGAGAGCCGATCGTGGGTTGTGGCGCAGCAGGTCGGCCAAATAATCCGACGCCGCGCCGGCGAACGCCCGCGCCGTGCCGGTTCGAATCATTCGCATCGCGCGGCTCGCGCTACATACTCCCGGTACAAAGCGGCATACTGCTGGGCGGCGGGCCGGTTGGGTCTCGTCGTGCGCAGCGGCGGCGAGGATCGCGGACCATGGTCGGCCGCCGCACGGCTGATCCGGCGCGCGAGCAGTGCGGCACCGGTTGCCGCCGGCGATTTGTCGGGCACCGCGACCACGACGCGATCGAGAATATCGGCCAGCATCTGGCTGCTGCTCGGGGAGTGCACGATATTGCCGCTGACTCGGACCGACTCGACGGGCGAAGTCTCGGCCAGCACATCCACGCAGCGCCTCACTTCATAAAACACGCCCTCGAGATAGGCACGCGCGATGTCGCTGTGCGAATGACGCAAATTCAAGCCGAAGATGGCGCCTTGCAGGCGCGGATTCCATAATGCGCCTTGTTCTCCGCCGGCCAGGTAGGGTGCGAAGCACAGACCGCGGGCTCCCGGTATGGAGTCGACCGCGTAGCTGTCCATTTGCCCGTCTTGCCAACCGAAAAGATCGCTCAGCCAACGATAGCCGGTGCCGCTCGCCAGCAAATCCATTTCACGTCCGTACCAATTGTCCGCCACGTGCGGTGTGACCAGATATCGCGCGAACGGATCGAGCCGAACCCCCTCATCCGCACCGATGATGACCGCGCTCGAGCCGAAGCTCACCGACACAACCCGCTGGTCGAGCCCCGCCATGGCGTAGGCCGCGCACACCGAATCGGTTGCGCCGGTGCTCACCGGGATGCCCGGGCGCAAGCCGAGAAGCGCCGCTCCGGCCTCATTTAGCCCGCCGGCGAAGGAGTTGACGGCTTGGACCGGCGGCAGCAAGTCGAGCGGAAGATTCCAGAATGCGCACAAGTCCTTGCTGAAGCATCGCTCTCTCAAGTCATAAACACCGTAGCCCGCGGCGGTGGAGGGCTCGGTGATGAGCACACCCGTCAATTCGGACAGCAGATAATCCTTGGCGGACAAAATGGCGCGGATCTGGCCGATGCGATCTGCAAAGTGAAATTGCAGCATGGGCGCCAGGTAACGGCCGTCGATGGGCATGCCGGTGCGCGCGTACATGTGGGCGCGCTGCTTTGGGTCGAGCCGTGTCGATGCCCATGCATCGGCGCGTCCATCTTTCCAGGTGATCGCAGGCGCCAAGGGACCGCAGTCGGAAAGACAAACCAATGTCGGCAATTGACCGGTCAGGCCGATCGCTGCGATGCGCCGGGTCCACTCGGCGCCCTCTGTTCGCGCCAGCGTCTGCGCGAGGAGGCGCATGGCGCACGAGCTCGCATGCAGCCAATCGGCCGGCGCTTGCTCCGCTTGAAGGGGAAGCGCGCCGCTCGTGGGAAAATCCGCGGCACCCTCGCCGATCAGCTCATCGTCGAACCCGATCGCCACAATCTTGACCGAGGAGGTCCCGAGGTCGATCCCCAAGCTGATCGGCGTTGCCGCTATGGACTCAGACATGGGCTCGCAGCACTCCCGCCACCTGGTCGGCGGCCGCCAGCGTGCGGTCGATATCCTGTTCCGAATGGGCAAAGGAAACGAACAGATTCTCAAACGCACCGGGATGAAACAGCACGTCGCGTTCCAGCATACCCTCCCACCACACGCGGAATAGTTCGTGATTGGCGTAACGCGCGGCGTCGCGATAGTTGCGAATGGGCCTTTGGGCAAACCACACCTGTAGCACCGGGCCCAAACCCACTACATAGGCCGGCAAACCATGGCGGCGGAAAATCCCCGACAGTCCGTCATAAAAGCGCGTGCAACTCGCAAACAGCGCTTCGTATTTTCCGGGCGCGCCGAGTTCATCCAGCGCGGCGTTCGCGGCCGCGCCCGCGATGCCGTTGGCGCTGTACGTGCCCGCCATGGATACCGTGCCGTCGGCCACGAGTTTCATGATGTCGCTCCGACCGCCGAGTGCGGCCACCGGATATCCGCCGCCCAATCCCTTGGCAAAGACCGTGAGGTCGGGCTTGATGCCGAAGCTGCCCTGAGCGCCGCCGAATCCCAAGCGAAAGCCGGTAATCACCTCGTCGAAGATCAAGACGATACCGCGCGAATCGGCCAGTTCGCGCATCGCCTGCAGGTAGCCCGGCTCCGGCAATATGCAGCCCGTATTGCACATCACGGGTTCGGTCAATATCGCGGCTACGGTATCGCCATCGCGCGCGATGGCGGCGCGCAGCGCCTCGATGTCGTTCCACGGCAGAATGATCAATTGCTCGCCGGCCGCCCGCGATAGTCCGGGGCCCTGCGGAACTGCGATTGGCCGGTGGTCCGGTCCCGCCTCCTCGAGCGGCGGATGTTTGCTCCAGTACACGGCATCGGAAAATCCGTGGTACATGCCCTCGAAGCGGATGATCTTCTCCCGCCCCGTGAAGGCTCGCGCCAGACGCAGACTGTAGATGATGGCCTCCGTGCCGGTATTGCAGAGCCGCACCTGCTCTACGCTCGGCACGGCCGCAACGATCTTGCGCGCCAGCAGCGCTTCCTGAGCGGTCGGCAGTGCGAATACCGTCCCGCGATTCTGGATTTGCTCCACCACCGCCGCCGTCACCTTCGGCGGGCGATGCCCGAGAATCATTGGCCCAAGCCCCAGCAGATAGTCGATGTACTCGTTTCCGTCGACATCGTATAGATGCGCACCCTCGCCGCGCTCGACGAACAGCGGGTAGGGGTCCCAGCCGGACCACGGAGCGCGCGCGGTGCTGTTGACGCCGGCGGGAATCAATTCGCAGGCCGCCTTGTAGAGTGCGGCGCTGCGCGCCGAGCGCGCCGGATTTTGGTATTTCATGGTCTTGTCCCCGTACCTTAGCGCGCCGCCGGTGATCGCGCGGCATCCAAAGAATTGAAAAAGCGCACGCCCTTGAAACGATGCAAATAAATCGCAACGACGGCGCCGAGGGTGATCGAACCCAAGCCGTACAGGATGACGGTAAAGTTGACGGCGCCCGTCACCAGCGACGCAACGAGCACTCCAACGCTGAACAAGACGCCGATCAAGGGCAGCATTCCGCCCAAAATCATGTTGCCGAGGCTCGATGTCATCGTTGCGCGCTGCTGCCGCAGGGCCGCAGCCGCGGTGATTCCGTAGAAGACAATGGAAACCAGGCCGAGGCTGCTCGCGGCGTTGGTGAGCGCCGCCGCAATGCTGGTGGTGGAGAGCGCCAGCGCCAGCAACAGGAGGTTGATGCCGCTCATGGCCAGGGTTGCGGCCCAGGGACTGGAGCTTCCCGGCCGGATCAGTTGAAAGAATCCCGGCATCACCCGATCGCGGGACATCGCAAGTCCCACCCGCGCCGCCGATACGACCGCCGACTGCAACGAGGCGAGGGTGCCGGTGAGTACCACCAGCGCCATCAGGGAGTCCCACGGCTTGCGCAGAAGCCGGCCGGTCACCGCGGACAGCGCGTTGCCCGCGTGCGCATGCAGCTCATCCGGAGAAAGCACGCTTTGGAATGCGAACGTGGCGACCGAATAGATCAGCGCCAGCATCATCACGCTCGCTAATGCGGCCTTGCCCGGGTTATTCGCGCGGTCAATGGTTTCCTCGTTGACATAGATGGCCGCGTCCCAGCCCGAATACATGAAGCAGGCAATCAAAATGCCGCCCATCAGCCCTTTCATGCCTCCCATGCCGCGCCACGAAAACCAGGCCCACGAGAATTGCGCCGCGGCGGTGCCGTGCGCGAGCCCGATCAAGGCGATCGCGGCGACGATCAAGATCACGGCATATTCGAACAGGACGATTGCCCATT
>JBBIUT010000049.1:0-19023 GCA_037440085.1 Gammaproteobacteria bacterium | reverse complement strand
TCACTTTGATCCAACGCTTATCGCCGGCCGGCAGGCCGTCCAGGGTGATCAGGGCGCCACCCGACAAGGTGATGATCGCCCGGGTCGCATGGCTGAAATCCATGCCGCTCGCCGCTGCCACATCCTCGGCATTGAGGCCGCTGAGCAGGGTGGCCGAGGGCCCCAGGGCGCGCGCATCGAGGGCTTTGCGGCCGGGAGGCGTGCGGTCGAGACCAAACCCGTCCTCGTCCGGCTTGAGGCGGTGTATGACATATCCCGCGCCGGCCGCGGGTTTGATCTCGATGCTTTGGATGGACTGGGTCGGCACGTCGATCAGCCGTGAATCGATCCAATACCGGGGCTCTGTTTCCAAGGACAGCGGCGGTTCGACCAGATAGCTCTGATTCTCGCCGCCGCGGCGCGCGAAGTAGCCCGGCCCGGAGGGCTTGCCGACGATCACCGTGTGCTCGCCGTCGCGGGCGGTCACTGTGACTTGCGCGCCCATGGCGCCGGGGCGGGTGGGATCCTCGAGCCCGATGATCGAAAAGTTCGCGGGACTCGAGGTCTTCTGCTCCACGATCTTGGCATCGCCGAGTGCCAGCAGTAATTTGCGCAGCTTCGCGGCATCGGCCGGATAGTCGCCGCGCTCCGCCACCGCCCATTGTCCGGCCACTTTGTGCACGGTCACCACCGGTGCGGTGCCGCCCTTGCGCACGCTGAGCGCCGTCACGCTGTCGAGCTCGCCGGCCAGAGCCGGGATCAGCGGCACGCCATGCGCGCCGGGAGAGGGCGTATTGCGGTTGGAGTTCAAATAGAGCGCGCCGGCGATGACGGCGAGCGCCCCGAACAAGAGCGAGCTGAAGTGCCGGTGGGTCATGTCGAGCCCGCTGCGCTCGTTTTACGCCGGCGCCGCAGCGCGAGGATGATCACGCCGGCGATCGCGACCGCGAGAGGCGCGACCGCGATGTTGAGGACCTTCAACCACGTACCCAACCGGTCGATGTCGACATCGAGGCCGCGCTGGGTTTCACGCAATTCCTTGCGCACCCGCGCCTTTTCGGCGGTGAAGCGCTTGAGCTCTTGCTCTTGTTCCGGAGTCAGCATGAGCGAGGCCTGATCGTTTCTCTTGCTTTGCAATTCCGTGAGTTTCGACTCGGTCTGCTGCAGCTCGGTCTGCAGCTCGAGCGCCTTGCTGCGCAACCGGTCGTCGGCCCGGCGCTTGAGCGCCTCCACGCGCTCGAACGGGCGCGCGAAAGTGGCTCTGCCGCGGATGCTGATCAAGGCGCTGCTGCCGCTCAGATTGTCGAGCACGTTGGCGACGAAATCGCCGTTATTGGCGAATGCCTGGGCGATTCTCTGTCCCATCAATTCGCGCGTCTGCACCCACATGTAGTCCATCAGCATATCGGTGTCCGCGACCACCACGATGTTGGCGGGCACCGCCGACCGGGATAAATGAGCAGCCGGCGGCCCCGAGGCCGGTTTAGGATCGGGCGGCGCGCCCTGCGGAAACGCCGAAGACAGGGGGCCGGTCAGCCGCACCGCCAGGGCATAACGGGTGCCCGTGGATTTGAACCCGTCGCGCAGGCTCGCGGGGTCGCTCAGCCCATTGAAGCGTTGGGCGGGAATCGGCGCGGCGCTCGCGGAAGTCCGCAGCAGCGGTTCGATCGTCGCCTGGGTGCCGGGGTGCGCCGACAGGAATCCGGCGGTGGCGACATTGATCACGTCGAGCGAAGCGGTTACGACGTCCCGCGGATCCATGTCGTCGCGGTGCAGGCCGAGAATGCCGATATGGCGGGTCGGAGGCGCCTGCATGCTGGAGCGCACTTCGAGCCCGAGGGTCAGATCGCCGACCACCTTGCCCGGATCGTAATCGATGCCCCACGCGGACAGCAGCGGCTGCAAGTTCGAGGAATGGTTCGCCATTGCGCCCGCGAACGGATTCGAGGGGTCCTGTCCGCTGGTGTCGGCGCCGCTGTCCGGGTCGATGAACAGCAGCATTCTGCCACCCCGCATGACGAACTGGTCGATGGCGTACAGGGTCTTCGGCGGCAGCTGTTTCGGATGCACCAGCATCAGCACATCCACGTCCTTGTCGATGTGATCGAGGTCGGCGGTCAGCGTGCGCACCGTGAACAGCGGCTCGATCTGCGACAGGATCGGCCACTGCTCGCCCATTTGTCCGGTCATCGGATTGAATTGACCCTGCATCGGCAGCGAACTCAGTAGGCCGAGCACCGGCTTTTTCGGCGCCGCCAGCTCGTGAATGAGCTTTGCCACATCGTATTCCAGGAATTCCTCCCGGTCAGGCTGAAAGTCCGGGATCGCTGCACGGCCGTCGGTCGAATTGGTGCCGGCCAATCCGAAGTAGATCGTGTCCGCGCCGGCGCCGGCCGGGAGCGCCTGCAACCCCGCTTCGGCCGCCTGATCTTCTTCCTCCGTGAACGGCTGCGGATCGATCACCCGCAGGAGAATCTTGCCGCCGGAGCGCGCCGCAATCTCTTCGAGAAATTCACGCACGCGGGTCGCATACGGCATGATCAGCGGCGCGTGCATCGCCGCCGCATCGCGCGAGAAATAGAAATACAGATTGACGGGTTCCTTGAGCTCGGCAAGAACCTGCTGCGTGCCCCGGCTCAAGGTGTACAAGCGGTTTTGCGTCAAATCGAGGCGCATGCCGCGCAGCCCGAGATTCGACAGCATGACGATTCCCAGGAACAGCGCGGCGAGCGCTGCCAGGCCGCCCAGGCCGAAACCGGTTCTTTTCCAACGATTGGCGTTCACCTATTCCGCCTTTTTCATGTCGAGCACCACGGCCGTGGCCGTCAGCCAAAAGCCGATCAAGGCCGCGAAATACACCAGGTCGCGCAGATCGATGATGCCCTTGGAGATCGCTTCGAAGTGGCTGAAGAAACTCAGCGACGCGATCCCGTCAACCAGGGCTTGCGGCAGCGCGCCGCGCACGAAATCGAGCACCACCGGAAATCCGGCGAGCAGGAATATGAATCCGACCAGCGCGGCGGTGATGAATGCAATGACCTGATTTCGGGTGGCCGCGGACAGGCACATGCCGATCGAAAGAAACCCGCCCGCCATCAGAAAGCTTCCCACATAGGCGGCGAGGATCGCGCCGTTGTCGGGCTTGCCCAAATAGTTGATCGTTATCCAGATCGGGAACGTCAACAGCAAGGCCACCCCGGCGAAACACCACGCGGCCAAGAATTTGCCGACGACTGCCTGCCTAAGGGTGATCGGCAGCGTCATCAGCAGCTCGATACTGCCGCTGTTGCGCTCTTCGGCCCACAGGCGCATCGAAATGGCAGGGATGAGCACCAGGTAAAGCCAGGGGTGCCAGCGAAAAAACGGCTGCAGATCGGCTTGTCCACGCTCCAGCAATCCACCCAGTTGAAAAGTGAATACGGCGGCCAAAACAAGGAAAATCACGATGAACACGTACGCCAACGGCGTCGCGAAGTAGCTCCGGAGCTCGCGGCGGAATATCACCAAGGTTTTGCTCAAGTCTGCGCCCCTCCGATGTTCGCAGCGGCGCGCGCCGGCGGCTGCGTCAGGGTGCGGAACACCTCGTCCAGGCGCCCCGACTCGAGATGCAGTTCGGACACCTGCCAATCGTGGCGGACTATTATTGCGCTCACTCCGGGCAATGCGTTCCGGCCGGAGCGCGGGACCGCCGTAAGCCGCAGTTCGCGCTCGTCGGATTCGACCTCCGCCACTTCCGGCAGGGCCGCGATTTCGCGCCGCGCCACCCCGAACTGTTCGGCTCTTTCGAATCGCAGGCTGACGGCATGGTGATACCGGGAGCGCAATTCGAGCGCGCTCGGCGTCTCGTCCGCCACAATGCGGCCGTCCGCGATGATGATGGCGCGGGTGCACACCTCATGAACCTCTTCCAAAATGTGGGTCGAGACGATGACGAGTTTGTCCTTGCTGAGCTCGTTGATCAGCCGACGCACTTCGTGTTTTTGATTGGGATCGAGCCCATCCGTCGGCTCATCCAGAATCAGGACCTGCGGGTCGTGGATGAGCGCCTGAGCCAGGCCGACGCGACGCCTGAACCCTTTCGAGAGAGTTTCGATCACCTGTCCGATGACCGGAGCGAGCGCCAGGCGTTCGATCACGACGCCGCGCCTTTCGCGGCGCCGCGCCCCGGTCAGGCCGCGGATGTCGGCGACGAAATCGAGAAATTCGTCCACCGTCATTTCGCCGTAGCTTGGGGCGCCCTCGGGCAGATACCCCATGCACGACTTGGCCGCAACCGGTGCGTTTTCGATGTCGTGGCCGCACACCGTGACTTCGCCGGCGGACGGCGCGACGAATCCGGCGATCATGCGCATGGTGGTGGATTTTCCCGCGCCGTTGGCACCCAAGAAACCCAGCACCTCGCCGGGCGACACCGAGAAGGTGAGGTCATCCACGGCAAGTTTGTTGCCGTAGCGTTTTGACAGGTTCTTCGTCGTTATCATGGCCGGCTTTGAGCGAACTTGAGTGAAAGAGGTTCCATAAATTTTTACCGCGATTGCCCGGCATACTCAACCGCGAGCCGCCGGCCGGCCCTCCGGATGACTCCCGCCTCATCGGTTAGCTGCGCCCGGCCTTCTTTTCAATGGCGGTCTTATTTTCCTTTAGTATACGGCGCACTTCGGCCAACGGCGGCCGATCAGCCATGCGTGCGATGAGTTCGGCAAGCTCGAACCATTTGCGTCCCCACTGCACCAGCCGCGCCGCATCGGCGATGACCTGCTCGCGCGCGCCGCC
Source organism: Gammaproteobacteria bacterium (assembly GCA_037440085.1). Taxonomy (GTDB): domain Bacteria; phylum Pseudomonadota; class Gammaproteobacteria; order Steroidobacterales; family Steroidobacteraceae; genus Bog-1198. The sequence goes on along the minus strand of JBBIUT010000049.1, from coordinate 14,271 downwards.
GGCCGATGCGTCCGCGGCCGGCTTGGCGGGGGTGTGCCTTGCGGGGGCATGGGGCTTGGCAGTTTGTTTGGGCGCGGCTCGGGGTGCCGGCTTGGCGGCGCTCGGTTTGCGCTCGGTGCGGGCGACTTGCACGGTGGCAATGGGTGCCGGTGCGTGACGTTTGATTGACACGAATTGGGGCATTTCGCGCGTGGCCGTCGTGGCGCTCGTGGCGGCCGTCACCGTCGTCGCGTCATCCGGCGCCCCTTGCGATGGTCCGGCGGGCGGCGCGGGCGCTAGCGCGCGCGCGCTGGCCGGATCGGCCATCGGTATGAAGCGTTCGATGTGTTCCGAACCGATCAGATTCGCCAAAAAGGTCATGAGCTCCAGCGAGTCCGAAAACTTCACATCGCCCATCTTGATGCGCTCCTCGACCTGCGCGCGCAGGGCCGCGGCCTTCTGCATGGCCAGTTCTATGATCCACCGGCTCGGGCGCTGATGCTCGGGCCAGGGTTGGATCTTCGAGTAGCTATCGGCGTCGAGGGACGAATACCTCAAGTGCAGCTCAAGGCTCTTGAGCCACTTTTCCAATAGTTCCAGCAGGCGTTGGTCGGCGGGTGTTGCCATGGGTTCAGTTCCAGGCTGCACCCTAAACGAACCGCCGGCCGATGGCTAGCGGTACCGCCCCCCTTAAGTCGCGTTAGACTGCCGCCCATGTGCGGAATCGCCGGAATCATCGGTTCGCGGGCCAGCGTCGAGAGCGTCAATCTCATGACGCAGCGCCTGCGGCATCGCGGGCCGGACGGGGACGGCGTATGGAGCGAGCCGGGCGCGGTCCTGGGCCACCGCCGATTGGCCATATTGGATCTCTCGCCGGCCGGGCATCAGCCGATGGTGCTCGGTCCGCAGGTGCTGACGTACAACGGTGAGATCTACAACCACCAACGGCTGCGCGGCGAATTGCCGGGGCCTTGGCGCTCCAGCGGCGATACGGAAGTGCTGCTGCACCTGCTCACGCGGCGCGGCAGCGCCTGCCTCGAGCAGCTGATCGGCATGTTCGCGTTTGCGAGCTGGGACTCGAATTCGCGCCGCCTGCTGCTGGCGCGGGACCGGATCGGCATAAAGCCCTTGTATTACCAGCTCCTGCCGGACGGAATCGCATTTGCCTCGGAACTGAAGGCGCTGCTGGTGCTTGGAAAGCCCGAGATCGATCCGAGCGCGGTGCGCGATTTCCTGTTTCATGGCTATGTTCCCGCCCCGAAGACGATCTATCGCGGAATCGCCAAGCTGCCGGCCGGACACACCCTGACCTGGCAGGAGGGGCGGGTGCAGATCGAGCGGTATTGGCGGCCGTCGACCGCGATCGAGGTCAGGACGGCGGAGCAGACGCTGGGTCAGCTCGATGAATTGTTGCGCGAGGTGGTGCCAGCACATACGTTGTCGGATGTGCCGGTGGGCGTTTTCTTGAGCGGCGGGATGGACTCGGCGCTCACCGCGTACTACCTCGACAAACCACGCACCTACAGCCTGGGGTTCGAGGCGCAAGAGCGATCAGAACTCGATGCCGCGCGCGGCGCGGCGAGCCACTTGAACACGGTGCATACCGAAATGACGGCGCAGGCGGCCAACTTCGAACAAGCGCTCGATGCGATGCCCGGACTGTTCGACGAGCCGTTCGGCGACAGCGCCGCATGGTCGAATTACCTGATCGCGCAATGTGCGCACCGCGAGGTCACTGTGGCGCTCAGCGGCGAGGGCGGCGATGAAATTTTTTGCGGTTATCCGCGCTATTGGTCGAGCGTCGGTGCGCGATCGAACGCATTGAACAGGTCGCTTGAGCGGCTTTTGCCGCCGCTGACGCGCTTCGCCTCCTCGATGCAGCGTCGCGCGTACGTCGGGCTGCCCGCGTTTGCGGCGGCGCTCGGCGGCATGACGGCCACGCAGATCGACGCTTTGCTGGCGAGCCGGTGGCGCGAGCCCGACTACGATTATCTGTGGTTTTATCGGCAGTTTTGGCGCGAGGATCTGAGCCCTTTGGTGCAGCTGCGCTGGTTGGATCTCAATACGGACTTGGCCGAGGGGCTGCTGACCAAGGTCGACCGGACCAGCATGGCGCATTCGCTCGAGGTGCGGCCGCCGCTGCTCGATCATCGCCTGGTCGAGTTCATGTTGAGCGTGGACCCCAACCTGCTGGTCGATCTGCGCCGGCGCCGCGGCAAGCTGCTGGTGCGCCAGCTCATGGGCCCGCGGTTGCCGGCGGGACACCTGGATCGGCCGAAGTCCGGATTTGGGCTTCCGGTGCATCGCTGGCTTACGCGCCATCCGAAGCTGTTGCGCGACGCGGTGACGCGGCTCATGGAGCGCGGTGTGATCAAGCGTCCGGTGGGCGCCGAATTTCGCAGAGCTTGGTCGCTTCTGGTGCTCGATCGTTGGTTCACCGCCTTTGACTGAGCTAAGTCCGCGCATTTTGTTCATTCCGGTGTCGGGGCCGTACGGCATGGGTGAATATGCGCGCTCCTCGGCGATTGCGCGCGCCGTGCGGCAGCGCTGGACGAGCGCGGACATACGCTTCGTGCTGAGCCGCGCGGCGCCGTACGCCGCCGAGGCGACGTTCCCCGCGACTCTACTGCCGTCCTCGCCGACTTTTCATTCCGCGGCCGTCATCGATCTCATCCAAACATGGCGGCCGCGCGTGGTGATCTTCGACAGCGCCGGCCGCACCGCTCAGCTCAAGGCGGCGCGACGCTCGGGCGCGCACGTCATCTACATCAGCGCGCGGCAACGCCAGCGGCGCAAGGCGTTTCGCTGGTGCTGGATGCCGCTGATCGACGAGCATTGGATCGCCTACCCGGAGTTCCTCGCCGGCAAGCTCGGCGTCCTGGAGCGGTTCAAGCTCAAGGTGTTGCGCGGACCCCGCGTCCGCTATCTCGATGTGATTTTTTCGCGCGCCGCGCCGGCGCCGGTGGCTGCGCTCTTGTCGCGGGCGGGATTGGAGGCGCAGCACTTTGTGCTGATGGTTCCGGGAGGCGGCACCGGACACCCGGGCGCGCTCAGCGCTACGGCACAATTTCTCGAGGCCGGCCGCGAGCTCGCGGCGAGCGGCGTGGTGACGGCGTTCGTCGGACCTGCGGACTCGCGTGAGGCGCAATCGCCGGTCGATCCGAATCTTCGGATCTTGGGCGCGCTGCCGCAGCAGGACTTGGTGGAGCTCATGCGCCATGCGCGCCTCATAGTCGCGAACGGCGGCTCGACGCTGCTGCAGGCACTGGCGTGCGGCGCGGCCTGCGTTGCGGTACCCATTGCACGTGATCAAGCCTTGCGCATCCGGCGCTGCGCGGACCTGGGCGTCGCGGCCGAGGCCACACTCGATGCGAGCCGCATCGCGGCGAGGGCAGCCGCGCTGTTGGGTGATGAGCGGGATAGAGCGCAATTGGCGCAACGCGCAGCCGGACTCGAACTCGCCGACGGCGCCGATGTCGCGGTGCGTGCGCTCGCCAAATTCATCGAATCCGCTTAGCGGGGCGCGAGAGAGCATCATGCCGAATGTAGTGTTGCTGGGCTACGATCCGAATCAACCGTCGTTTCGGCATCGCATGCAGAGCCTGGTCGGGACCTTGGAGGCGGCCGGCTGGCAGGTGCGGGCGGAGCGCTTTCCGAAGCGGCGTTACGGCCTGCGCAGTTGGGAACGACGCGATCTTTTCGGCTGGGCACACGTCGTCGTGCTCCATCAAATCAAATTGAGCGGCATCGAAGCTCGTTTGGTCGCCGCGTTGAGCAGGCATCTCGTGTTCGACCTGGACGACGCGATCTACGTGCGCAAGCCGCGCCGACTCGGCGAACCGGCGGACGACTCGGCATGGCGCCGCCGCAAGTTCGCCGCCACCTGCCGCTCGGTGGACGTGGTGGCCGCTGGGAACGAGGTGCTGGCGGGCGTCGCGCGCACCGCGGCGCGGGAAGTCGTCATCCTGCCGACCTCGATCGAGGTCTCTTGCTATCAGGCGAGCACCGCCGGCGCGGATGCTGCGCCCACCATTGCGTGGATCGGTAGCCCCGAGAATCTGATTTATCTGGAAATGATCCGTCCCGCGCTGGCGCGGCTCGCCGCGCGCCACCCGACCCTCAAAGTCAGAGTGATTTGCTCGGCGTTTCCGGATTGGCCGGAAATCCAGGTGGAGCGGGTGCCGTGGAGCGCGGCCACCGAAGCGGCCTCGCTGGCGGCGGCCCATATCGGCGTGATGCCGCTGTCGGACGATGCATGGGCGAGGGGCAAATGCGCATTCAAATTGCTGCAGTACATGGCCGCCTCGCTGCCCTGCGTCGCTTCGCCGGTCGGCGCGAACACCGAAGCCGTCATCGACGGCTTCAACGGCTATCATGCAAGGAGTCTGGAGGCGTGGGAGCGAAATCTGGAGCGGCTGATCGATTCGGCGCAATTGCGTGCGCAATTTGGCGCCAACGGCCGACGTCACGTGGCCGAGCGCTACGCTCTCAGCGCCTACCGGGATGAATATCTGGCATTGCTGACGCGCCTCGCTGCGGATTGAAGAAGCCGGTATGCTTCCCGGGATGCATGCGCTGCATATCTACCAAATTCTGAACCATTACACCTCGCGGCAGGATCTGGATCCGGGCTTCGACGTGTTGGACAATTCCGCCAACGAGCGTCCCGACTGGTTCGAGTATTGGCCGATCAGAAAATTCCTGCACGACGAATCCTTGAATGAGGATGCGTTTTACGGGTTCCTGTCGCCTAGATTTCAGCAAAAAACCAACTTGAGCTCGGCGCTGGTGCGCGATTTCATCGGCCGCTCGGCGGGCGAGGCCGACGTGTTTCTGTTCAGTCCGAGCATCCACAACAGCGCCTACTTTCTCAACGTGTTCGAACACGGCGACTCCGAGCATCCAGGTCTCGCGCTCATTGCGGCGCGGTTGTTCGAACGCATCGATCCGGGGGCGAAACTCGATGAGCTGGTGTCCGATTCGAGAAACACCGTGCATTCGAATTATTTCATCGCGAAGCCGCGATTCTGGCGGGCCTGGCTCGCGATCAACGAGCAGCTGTTCGCGATCGCCGAATCCCCGGACGACCCCCTCGGCAAGGAGCTGCGCACGCCGACCTCCTATCGGGGAGCGGACAACGTGCAGATGAAGATATTCGTCATGGAGCGCGTCGCCACCTGGATTCTCACCCGCGATCGGAGTTTCGTGGCGCGTGTGCGCGATCCGTTCGCCGCGCGGGCGCGAATCTACAAGCTGCCGGTGGCGATCGTGTGCGATGCGCTGAAGATCGCCTATGCCAGCGAAGGGCGCGGCCAATACAAAGATGTGTTCTTCCTGGTGCGCAATCTGCGCAAATTCTTGAATCTGCAAATCAGGCTTGGCGGCCGATTGGGCCTGCGCGGCGTGCGGCCGTCGCTGCGCGCGCTCAAATCCTATTGGCAGCCCGGCCAGCGCTGAGGGGCAAGGGAGTTTTCGTGCCGGTACAGCGCACCACGTCGTCGGAATTTTGGCGCGGGCGCCGGGTGCTGATCACCGGGCACACCGGCTTCAAGGGCGCATGGCTGTGTCTGTGGCTGCGGGCGTTGGGGGCGAAGCTCAGCGGCTATGCGCTGGCGCCGGCGACCATGCCGAATTTGTGGCAGATCGTCGGCGCAGAGACCCGCTCGGTGATCGCCGACATACGCGATGCCGCACGGGTGCGCGAGGCCGTCGTGGCCGCGGATCCGCATATCGTCATTCATCTGGCGGCGCAGGCTCTCGTGAGGGAGTCGTACCGCGATCCGCTCGCAACCTATGCGACCAATGTCCTCGGCACCGGCGCGCTGCTGCAGGCCTGCCGAGAACTCCAGGATCTGCAGTGCGTGCTGATCGTCACCAGCGACAAGGTCTACGAGAATCACGGCGCGGGCCGACCGTTCGAGGAGGGCGATCGGCTCGGCGGCGAAGACCCGTACAGCAACAGCAAGGCATGCGCCGAACTGTTGACGGCCGCGTTTCGCCGCAGCTTCTTCAGCGATGGGCCGCCAATCGCCTCGGTACGCGCCGGAAACGTCGTCGGCGGCGGCGATTGGTCCGCGGACCGCTTGATACCCGACTGTGTCCGCGCTATCGAGGCCGGCAGACCGGTTATGTTGCGCTATCCCGAAGCCATCAGACCGTGGCAGCATGTGTTCGAGCCGCTGTCGGGATATCTTGTGCTGGCGCAGGCATTGGTGGAAATGCCGCACATCGCGCCGCGCGCTGTCAATTTCGGACCGGATCCGGCATCCTTTTGCGCGGTGCGCGAGGTTGTCGACGCCTTCAGTGCCCGCTTCGCGGGCAAGCCCGGCTGGGAGCGCGATACGGCCGCGCAGCCGCCCGAGGCGCAGGCCTTGACCTTGTCGTCGGGGCTGGCCGAACGCGCACTCGGGTGGCGTCCCCGTCTCGGTATCGCCGAATCGTTGGCGTGGACCGCGGATTGGTATCGTGCGCATGCGGCGGGGGAGGACATGTTGCGCTTTTCGGAAGCACAAATTGCGCGGTATCGAGCCTTGAGGAGCGGCGGCGCATGAAGTGCGTCATCCTCGCCGGCGGCAAGGGAACGCGGATCGCGGAAGAATCGAGCACCCGGCCGAAGCCGATGCTGGAAATCGGCGCACGGCCCATTCTGTGGCACATCATGAAACTGTACGCCACGTTCGGAGTCAGGGAGTTCATCGTCTGCCTCGGATACAAGGGCTACATGGTCAAGGAGTACTTCGCCAATTACTTCCTGCACCAAGCCGACGTGACTTTCGACATGTCGGCAAATCGCGTGGAGTACCACGACTGCCGCAGCGAACCCTGGAAGGTCACGCTGGTGGATACCGGCGAGGACACCATGACGGGCGGGCGGCTGTTGCAGGTGGGCAGGTACCTGAACGCGGGCGAACCCTTTTGCATGACCTATGGCGACGGATTGGCCAATATCGACATCGCCGCGGAGATCGCCTTCCACAAGCAGCGCGGCTGCAAGGCGACGGTGGCCTGCGTGCGGCCGCCGGCGCGGTTCGGCCGCATCGCGATCGAAGGCACCCAGGCGGTTGCCTTCGAGGAGAAGCCGCAGGCGGAAGGCGGGTTGATCAACGGTGGCTTCTTCGTGCTCGAACCGGGCGTGCTCGAGTTGATCGACGGCGCGCAGACCGTGTGGGAGAAGGAGCCCATGGAGGCACTGGCGGCGAACCGGCAGCTCGCCGCATGGATTCACCGCGGATTCTGGCAGCCGATGGATACGCTGCGCGACAAGCAGCACTTGAATGCGCTTTGGGACAGCGGCGCCGCGCCGTGGAAACTTTGGCAGGGATAGGCGCGATGGTAGGACTCGTTACGGCATGCCGCGCCTGCGGCGGACGTCTGACCGTGACGATGGCGGACCTGGGGATGCAGCCTCCTTCGAACGCGTTTCTTGCATCGACGGCGGAGATCAAAGACGAGAAGTGCTATCCGCTGCGGGCCAAGGTATGCGAACTGTGCAAGCTGGTGCAGCTCGATTACGACGTGGCGCCGGAGGTATTGTTCGGCAACTACGTATATTTCTCGTCGTATTCCGACGACTGGCTGACGCATGCCAAGACCTACTGCGAGATGGCGCGCCGCCGATTCGCGCTCGACTCGCGCAGCCTGGTGGTTGAGCTTGCGAGCAACGACGGATACCTGCTCAAGAACTTCGTGCAATCCGGCATACCGGTGCTCGGCATCGACCCGTCGGACACGGTAGCGGCGGCGGCGCAAAAGATCGGCGTGCCGACATTGGTCGAATTCTTCGGCGAGCGCTTGGCGAAGGAGCTCCAACGCGAGGGCCGGCAGGCCGATTTGATCATCGCCAACAACGTGCTGGCGCACGTGCCGGAGTTGAACGACTTCGTGGCCGGGATCGCGGCGCTGCTCAAACCCGAAGGCACCGCGACGATCGAGTTTCCCCATCTGCTGAATTTGATCGGGCAGGTCGAGTTCGACACCATTTATCACGAACACTATTCGTACCTGTCGCTGTACGCCATCGAACGGGTGTTCGGCCGGCATGGATTGCGGATTCACGATGCCGAGGTGTTGCCGACGCACGGCGGCTCGTTGCGCATCTTCGCCGCGCGGGCCGACCGGCGGGATTTGCGGGACAGCGCGACGCTGCTGTCGCTGCGGACGCAGGAAGCCGCGGCCGGCCTGTCGGATCTCGGCACCTACCGGCGCTTTGCCGAACGGGTCGAGGTCTGTCGGCGCTCCGTGCTCGATTTTTTTGCGCAGACGAAGCGCGAGGGCAAGGTCGTGGCGGCCTACGGCGCCGCAGCCAAGGGCAATACCCTGCTCAATTTCTGCGGGGCGACGCGCGCCGACATTTCCATGGTTGCCGACCGCAATCCGCACAAGCAGTCGAAACTACTGCCGGGGACGCATATTCCGGTGGTGCCGCCCGAGGAATTGATGCGGGCGGCGCCGGACTACGTCCTGATACTGCCGTGGAATTTGCAGGAGGAGATCATGCGCCAGCTCGCGGGCATCAGGGCCTGGGGCGGCCGGTTCGTGACCGCGGTGCCGGTGGTGAAGATTCATCCATGATATTCACGGAATCGACCTTGCGCGGCGCATTTACGATCGAGATGGTTCGAGCGCAGGACGAACGGGGGTTCTTCGCGCGCAGCTTCAGCGCTGAAGAATTCGCGGCGCATGGCTTGCCCGCCGAGATGCCCCAGAGCAGCGTCTCCTACAACTTGCGCAAAGGCACGCTGCGGGGCTTGCATTACCAGGCGCCCCCCCACGGCGAGGCCAAGCTGGTGCGGTGCACCGCGGGCGCGATTATCGACGTGATCGTCGATTTGCGCGGCGATTCGCCGACGCGGCACCGCTGGATTGGAACGGAGCTGACGGCCGACAATCGCCGCGCGCTGTTCATTCCGAAGGGTTTTGCGCACGGCTTCATCACCTTGCGCGACCACACGGAAGTCTTGTACATGATCTCGGTGCCGTATGTTCCCGGCGCCGAGCGCGGCGTGCGCTGGAACGACCCGGCTCTCGCCATCAAGTGGCCGATCGAACCCGTGGTCATATCCGCGCGAGACGCAGCTCTTCCGCTGCTTGGCGCATCGACGGCCGCTTGAGAGCGAAGAAGCGCGTTCTGGTGACGGGTGCGGGCGGATTCATCGGCCGCCACAGCATCGAGCCGCTGCGCGCCGCCGGCTACGAGGTGCATGCCGTTTTTTCCAAACAATCGATCTCCGCGGGTGGAGCCGGTGAGGCCACGGCTGGGGCGGGGTCGATGCGCGCGCACCGCGCCGATTTGCTCGAGCCGCAGGCGATCGATTCGCTCATCGAGGCGATTCACCCGACGCATTTGCTGCATTTCGCATGGATCGCGACGCCCGGACTCTATTGGAGCAGCGCCGAGAATTATCGGTGGCTGGAGGCGAGCCGCCACCTGCTGCGCTCTTTTCACGGCGGCGGCGGAGTCCGCGCCGTCATGGCCGGAAGCTGCGCGGAATACGATTGGTCGCGGGTCGGCATCTGCGATGAGCGCGGCAGTCCGGTGGCGGGATCGTCCGGCACGGCGGTGAGCCCCTACGCCGAATGCAAGCTCGCAATGCAGCGCTCGCTCGATGAGTTCGCGCGTGCGCATGATCTTTCCAGCGCGTGGGGCCGGATATTTTTTCAGTTCGGGCCCGGTGAGCACCCGCAGCGGCTGGTGGCATCCGTGATCATCGATCTGTTGTCGGGCCGCGAGGCGTTGTGCTCCCACGGACGCCAGGTTCGCAGCTTTCTGCATGCGGCCGACGTCGGCCGCGCGTTTGCCGCCGTCCTGGACAGCGGCCTCGAAGGTCCGGTGAACATCGGCTCGGGCGAGCGAATTTCGATCGCCGATCTGCTCGGACGCATTGCGCGCAGCATCGGGCGTCCCGAACTGCTCAAGCTCGGTGCGCGCCGCTCTCTGCCGTTCGAGCCCGACATACTCCTGCCCGACATCGGTCGGCTGCGCCGCGAAGTGGGCTGGACGCCGAGATTGACGCTCGATCAGGGAATCGCCGATTCGATCGATTGGTGGCGGGACCGGCTCATCGAGGGCGGCGTCGGCGACGGGGGGTGAGCGGGTTTCACGGGGTGCGGTTTCACATCGGAAGCAACGGCACATGGGCAAGATCGTCAACGGCGCGGAACCGCGGCGGCCCGGGGTTTGGGCGATTCGCTGGCGGCCCGCACTCCAATGCGCGCGGGCCGAACGAATTTCTGCGCCTCGATCATGCGAAGCGCCTCGGCGCCGCAGCGGCACACGTGATCGCGCGCCATTCGGTGGGCTGAAAAAGACATCGTCGCGCACCGCGCGTATACTCGACGCCGTCGTCGCGGTGTTCGACAAGCAGTAGGTCACGGGCGCCACCGGCGCAAAGGCTCGAATGGATTTGGGGATTCGCGGTCGAAAAGCGATTGTGTGCGCGTCGAGCCAGGGTCTGGGCAAGGGTTGCGCGTGCGCGCTGGCAGAGGCGGGCGTTTCGCTGGTGATCAACGGGCGTAATCCGCAGATGCTCGACCAGGCGGCCGAGGAAATCCGGAAAGCGACCTCGGTGCAGGTCACGCCGGTGGTCGCGGATGTGTCCACGCGCGCCGGGCAGGAGGCGCTTCTGGCCGCGTGTCCGGCGCCGGACATCCTCATCAACAACAACGGCGGCCCGCCGTTCCGTGATTTTCGCGAATTGGATCGGCAGGCAATGCTGCACGGAGTGACCATGAACATGGTGACGCCGATCGAGCTCATGCAGCGGGTCATCGACGGGATGGCGGCGCGCGGCTTCGGCAGAATCGTGAATATCACGTCGATAAGCGTCAAGATGCCGCTGGCGGGGCTCGATTTGTCGAGCGCCGCACGGGCCGGTCTTACGGCATTCTCGGCCGGCGTCGCCCGCGGGGTCGCCGACAGGAACGTCACCATCAACAATCTGCTGCCCGGCAGCTTCGACACGGCGCGCCTACGTGGCAGCTTGCTCGCAACGGCGAAGCGCGGCGGCATTTCGGAGTCCGAGTTCGCACGGCGGGCGCAAGAGGCCATTCCCGCGAAGCGCTTCGGCACGCCATCCGAATTTGGGCAAACCTGCGCGTTCCTGTGCAGCATGCATGCTGGGTACATCACCGGCCAGAACATTCTGCTCGACGGCGGGGCATATCCGGCGGCATTCTGAAGGCTCCATGAATGAACCGGACGATGCCCGGGCACTGCTCGAGATCCAGCGGGCGGCATTCCGGGCCGAAGGTATAGCCGCCGCGCGAGTGCGTTCGGATCGCCTGGATCGCGCGATCGACCTGCTGGTCACGCATCAAGCGGAAATCTGCAATGCGATTGCCGGAGACTTCGGCCGCCGGCCCGCGACGCTGACGCGGTTCGCGGACGTATTGCCCTCGGTCATGGCGCTCAAACATGCGCGCCGCCACCTGCGGCGCTGGATGCGACCGGAACCTCAGCGCGTCGGCTTGCCGGCAGGCGCGCCCGGGGTGCGCGCCGAGATCGCGTATCAGCCGCTCGGCGTCGTCGGCGTCATAAGCCCCTGGAACTTTCCGATCACGCTCAGCTTCGGCCCGTTGGCGGGGATCCTGGCCGCGGGTAATCGCTGCATGATCAAACCGTCCGAATTGACGCCTGCGCTGAGCGCTCTCATGCGGCAATTGATGCGCAACTACTTCGACCCGCGGGAAGTGGCCGTGGTGACGGGCGGCGCCGACGTGGCCGAGGCATTCTCCCACCTGCCGTTCGATCATTTGCTGTTCACCGGCTCCACACCGGTGGGTCGTCGCGTGATGGCCGCCGCGGCTGAGAACCTCGTCCCGGTGACCCTGGAACTCGGCGGAAAGAGTCCGGTGTTGATCGGCCGCTCGGCGGATCTCAAGCGCGCGGTGGATCGCATCCTGCTCGGCAAGCTCGGCAACGCCGGGCAGATGTGCATTGCGCCCGACTACGTGTGCTTGCCGGACGAATTGCTCGACGGCTTCGTCCAGCAGGCCCGCTCTTGGGTCGAGCGAGCGTACCCCGCGACCTCCACCAATCCGGATTACACCAGCATGGTGAGCGAGCGCCACGCCGAGCGCATGCGGGCGCTTTTGGCCGATGCCGTCGCGAAGGGCGCGCGAGTGGTTGCCCTGGATCCGCACGGCGATACCGGCCCTGTCTCGGACCGGGTCGTATCCCCTGCGCTCATTCTCGACGTCACCGACGATATGCGGGTGATGCAGGAGGAGATATTCGGCCCCCTGCTACCGCTGCGAACCTACCGGCGCATCGAGGACTCGATCGCCGAGGTCAATTCGCGGCCGCGTCCGCTCGCCCTTTATTACTTCGGCACCGATCGAGCGGAAATGCAGCAGGTGCTCGCGCACACGATCTCCGGAGGCGTGACGGTGAACGACATCGCCATGCATTTCCTGGCGGAGGAATTGGCGTTCGGGGGCGTGGGCGCGAGCGGCATCGGGGCCTACCACGGCAAACACGGCTTTTTGCGCTTCAGCCACGCACGCGCGGTGTTTCATCAGACGCGATTCGACGTCGCAGGGCTCGCCGGCTTGCGCCCGCCCTACGGAGCACGGGCGCAGCGCGTCTTGAAATGGCTGATCCGCCGCTGACCCCGCGGCGTCGAGCCGCCAGCCCATTTACTGGGGCAGCTTTTGCCGCGCCGTGGCGACCAATTCGTGCACCTTGACCATGGCCTTATCCGTTGCCACCTTGGTGCAGACCTCGTCGCTCGGCGTCGATTGAGGATATTTTCGGCCGATCTCCTCACACGCCGCCTTGGCCGCGTCATGCACGCGCTTCTCGAGCGCGATAGGACCGTACTGAGAGGCGAGATTAAGATCGGCAAAGCTCACTCCATAACTCAGCGACACATCGACAATCGGGATACCCATGCTATTTTTGCCGGCGCTTTTTACGTCCATCACTCGCGTGCCCTGAACCGTGATTTCCTCCATGCTCTGAGCAACCGTAACACCGCTGATCAACGCGGACGCGATCGCCGCCGCGACTGAAACTCCGGTAAGCGTTTTCATTGCCTTGGTCCCTTCTTTTGCAATTGATTTCACGCAACGCATGACCTTACGCGCTCGGAGCGGGCGGCAACATTCGGGGTTGTGCGCTTCAGCTCGCGGAAGATACTTAGAGATCGCCGGCGCCTACGGCTCCTTGCCCACGTTGACGGGGTAGCCCGCGTCCCGCCACGCCTTCATGCCGCCGTCAAGCGCCACCGCGCCGGGATAACCCAACTGACGCAGCGTGGCGGTCGCCAGCAACGAGATGCGGCCGAACTCGCAGTAGACCAGAATTCTCCGGGTCGGATCGGTCAGTTCCTGGTTCACGCGCAGCTCCAGCTGACCGCGCGGCAGCAGCTGCGCTCCCTTGACATGGCCCTCCTCGAAGCTGTCACGCTCGCGCACGTCGAGCACGATCAGGTCGTTCTTGCCCGATTCGAGGCGCGCATTTAATTCCCCGAGCGACATGAACGGCACGGCAGCCGCGGCTTCCGAGAGCATCTGTGCCACCGTCTTGCCGCCCGTCATATTCGTGCGCAGCGCTTCGGTGACGTGGGTGGGCATCGCGAGATTCAGATTTTGCATCATCTCGATGAAGGCGCCGCGGTCGCGTTTCTGCAGGCGCGGATTCTCGGCCAGCTCCTTCCCGATGGTCGAGTGAGAGCGTCCCTTGTATTCGTGCGCCGGAAAAACTTTGAGCGCCGGATCGAGCTTGAGCACGCCCTCGAACAAACTCTCGTAGAGCGCCCCCGCATCGCCGCTCGGCAGGTCGGTGCGCCCTGTCGCCCCGATCAGCAGCGTATCGCCGGTGAATATCCGATCCTCGACGCACAGGCACATCGAATCGCGGGTGTGGCCCGGCGTGTACAGCGCTTGCAGCCGCAGCCGGCCGATCGCCAACTGCTCACCGCCCTGCAAGCGCAGATTGACGAACGGCGCTGGACTCGCGTTATGCATCACCACCGGCACGCCGAGCCGGTGCGCGAGCTGCTGGGTTGCGGAGAAATGGTCCGCGTGCGTGTGGGTATCGACGAGGTAGTGGATCCGCAGACCGTCGCGCGCGGCAAGCGCGATGTAGCGGTCGATCTGGCTGAGCTCCGGGTCGATCAAGGCCGCGGCGCAGGTCTGCTCGCAGCCGATTAGGTAGGAGCGGCAGCCGCCGGTGGGTACTGTTTCGAAAATCATTGAGCACTCCAGTAAATGCTGTCGGGGCTCATCCGCCCACGCGAGCTTGCGGCGAACGGCGCCGATCGATCATACCGCGTCGTCAGGCATTTTATT
>JBBIUT010000048.1:0-19437 GCA_037440085.1 Gammaproteobacteria bacterium | reverse complement strand
GGCCGGGCCGCAATCGATCACCATGCCGAACGATACGCTCACGGTGCCCGCACGTGCGCCCGAAGCGCAGGCGTCGCCCGCCGAGGATCCGGCGCGTGCGCGAGGGGTGCGCTGATGCAATCCAAGGTTCTGTACGCATTGCTGGGGCTGGTCGCCGCCATTCTGCTGGTGCGCGCCAGCATGTTCACCGTCAGCGAAGGGCAGCTCGCGATCAAATCGACCGGCGGCGAGATCGTCGATTGGAAAATTACGCCCGGCCTGCATTTTCGCATCCCGCTGGTCAACGACGTGACCAAATTCGACGGGCGCATTTTGACCCAGATGTACCTGTCGGAGCATTTCTTGACGCGCGAGCAGGAGCAGCTCAACGTCGATTTCTACGTGAAATGGCGCATCAACAATCTGCGCCGCTACTACGAGGCGACCGGCGGCACCGAAGATGTCGCGAATGCGCGCCTCGGTGAGACCATCAGGGACAGCATCAAGACGGTAGTGACGCAGCGCACCTTGCAGCAGGTAATCACGGCCGAACGCGCCGAATTCACCGATGCGATGATGAAGACCGCCCGCCCCTTCGCGGAGCAGCTCGGCGTCGAACTCGTGGATGTGCGCATCACCAAGATCGATTTGCCGCAGCAGGTCCAGGATTCGGTTTTCGAGCGCATGCGCGCGACCTTCAAGGCGCAGGCGGCGAAGCTGCGCGCCGAAGGCGTCGAGGCGTCGGATCGCATCCGGGCGGAGGCGAACAAGCAGCAGACGCAGATTCTGGCCGACGCATCGCGGCAAGCGAGCGAAATCCGCGGTCAGGGCGATGCCGCCGCCAGTGAGGTGTACGCCAAAGCGTACTCGAAGAATGCGGAGTTCTATAGTTTCTACCGCAGTATGCAATCGTATCGCGATGCGGTGGGCACTCCGGGGGACCTTTTGGTGATTCCGCCGGAGAACGCCTACTTCAAGTATTTCAACAAACCGCAGCCGCAGCGCTAGCAGCTCGGCATGGCGGCGGATATCGGCTGGGGTGAATTGGGTCGTTACCTGGGAGGCGCCTTTGCCTTGTACATGGTGCTCGAGGGCGTGTTTCCGTTCCTGAATCCCGGCGGCACCAAGCGTCTATTGGCGAGGCTGGCGGAGGCCGAGCCCAGTCAATTGCGCTGGGGCGGATTGATCAGCATGGTGGTGGGGCTCGTCTTGCTTTGGATGGCGCGCAATGGGTAAGAATCTGGTCGTTATCGGCTTGCAGTGGGGCGACGAGGGCAAGGGCAAAGTCGTCGATTTGCTCACCGACCAGGCGCACGCCGTGGCGCGGTTTCAGGGTGGCCACAACGCCGGCCACACGCTGGTCATCGGCGGCAAGAAAACCGTTTTGTCCCTGATACCTTCGGGGATTCTGCATGCTCACGTGCAGTGTCTGATCGGCAACGGGGTGGTGCTGTCCCTGGAGGCGCTGTTCAAAGAGGCCGAAATGCTGATCGGGGAGGGTGTGCCGGTGTTCGAGCGGCTGCGGGTGAGTCCCTCGTGTCCGTTGATATTGTCCTCGCATGTGGCGCTCGACCGCGCGCGCGAGAAGGCGCAAGGCGCCAACGCCATCGGCACCACCGGGCGCGGCATCGGCCCCGCGTACGAGGACAAGGTGGCGCGGCGCGCGCTGCGCGTCGCCGATCTGTTTCACCGCGAACGTTTCGCCGCCAAATTGGGCGAGATCCTCGACTACCACAACTTCGTTTTGCAGCACTATTTCAAGACGGCGCCGATCGATTTTCAACAGGTGCTCGAATCCAACCTCGCGCTCGGGGAACGCCTCAAGCCGTTGGTGGCGGATGTCACGGGCATCCTCGAGCAATTGAGCGTCGAGGGCCGCAACGTGCTGTTCGAAGGCGCGCAGGGGGCAATGTTGGACGTCGATCTGGGAACCTATCCGTTTGTCACCTCCTCGACCACGAGCGCGGGCGGAGCCGCTCCCGGAACCGGAATTGGGCCGCGGCGGCTGCACGAGGTTCTCGGCATCGTCAAGGCCTACGCCACACGAGTCGGCGCCGGGCCGTTCCCCACGGAGCTGTTCGACGAATATGGCGAACATTTGTCGCGGGTGGGCCATGAATTCGGTTCGGTCACCGGGCGGCAGCGCCGTTGCGGCTGGTTCGACGCGGTGGCGCTGCGGCGCTCGATCGTACACAGCAGCTGCTCCTCGTTGTGCGTCACCAAGCTCGATGTCCTCGATGGTCTCGATTCCATCCGCGTGTGCGTGGGCTACAGGATCGGCGGTGCCGTGAGGCTAACCCCGCCGCTGCTATCGGAGCAATTCGGCGATTGTGAAGCCGTGTACGAGGATCTGCCCGGATGGAAGGAAAGCAGCGTCGGTGCCACTCGATACGATGCCTTGCCGGCCAACGCCCGAAGCTATCTCGAACGCCTGCAAGCCCTGGTCGGGGTGCCGATCCACATGATCTCCACCGGCCCCGATCGCGAGCAGACGATCTTTCTCAAGCACCCGTTCGGTTAGCGACCCCTCGGGGGCGCGGTTGCCGCCATGCTAAAATCGACGCATGACTGATCGACTCGCCCCGCTGCTGGCCGAGCGACCGTGGCTGCTCGCCGACGGCGCGACCGGCAGCAATCTGTTCGAACGCGGCCTGCAATCGGGGGATGCACCCGAGCTGTGGAATGCCGATCATCCGCAGCGCATCGCCGAACTGCAGCGCGCATTCATCGATGCCGGGGCGGACATCATCCTGACCAATACATTCGGCGGGACGCGCCACCGAATGAAACTCCACAAGGCCGAGTCGCGCGTCGGGGAGTTGAACGAGAGGGCGGCGCTCATTGCCCGCAAAGAAGCGGATCGCGCCGGACGCGTGGTGCTGGTCGGCGGCAGCATCGGACCGACCGGGGAGATTCTCGAGCCGCTGGGGCCGCTCAGCGCGGCGGCCGCCCAAGAGGCGTTCGCCGAACAAGCGGTGGCGCTCGAGCGCGGCGGGGCGGATGTTCTGTGGATCGAGACCATGTCGTCGGTCGAAGAGACCGAGGCGGCGATTGCCGGCGCCCGCGCCACCGGCTTACCCGTGGTTGCGACCTTGAGCTTCGATACCAACGGGCGGACGATGATGGGCATCACGCCGTTCGATCTGGCGGCATTGCATCGGCGCAACCACCTTGCCGCGTGCGGCAGCAATTGCGGCGTCGGCCCCTCGGAACTCGTCGCATCCATCGTCAATCTTGCGACGGCGTCGGACCCTGCGGCGATTCTGGTCGCGAAGGCGAACTGCGGTATTCCGCAATTCGTTGACGGCGCCATCCGATTCAACGGAACGCCGGAATTGATGGCGCAATACGCCTGCCTGGCGTTGGATGCAGGTGCGCGCATCATCGGCGGCTGCTGCGGCACCACGCCCGAACACCTGCGCGTGATGCGTCGCGCGCTCGAGACCCATGTGCGCGGACCGGTGCCGGATCTCGCGACCATCGAAGCGAAATTGGGGGCGATTTCGAGCGGCGCGACGGCGCAATTGCGCGGCGAAATGGACCGCCAGGCGGGAGCCGCCGCCGGTGCCGCCGGCAGGCGCTCGACCGGCCGCCGCGGTTCGCGAGCCTAGCGCCGATCAGCGGAACAGCTTCAGGGCGTTCTCCAGTGTTTTCAGTACACCCCACAGCAGCGGCACTCCGACCGCGAGCCACAGAAAGACGAACCGTGTCTTCATGATGCCGACCTCGAGGATGCCGAGTCCCTGGAGCCGTGCGATTCCGCGCGGTAATGGTATTTTTCGTCAACCGCACGCATCTTGAGATTGCAAATCAGACCGACGAGCAGCAGCGAGCACATGATGTACATGGTGACCGAGTAGGCCTGGGCTTTCGGTACGCCGCTGTCAATCTGGTACTGGCGAATGTAATTCACCAATACCGGCCCGAGGACTCCCGCGACCGACCACGCGGTCAACAGCCGGCCGTGTATGGCGCCGACGTGCATGGTGCCGAAAATGTCGCGCAAGTACGCCGGGATGGTCGCGAATCCGCCGCCGTACATCGACAGAATCAGGGCGAACGCGGCGATGAACAGCGCGATCGAGCCGAGATGCCCGAGCGTCGGAACAGCCGAGTAAAGCATGATCCCGAGCGCGAAAAATACGATGTAGGTGTTGCGCCGGCCGATATAGTCGGATATCGACGCCCAAAAGAATCGGCCGGCCATGTTGAACAGGCTGAGCAAGCCGACGAAACCCGCCGCCGCCGCCGGCGTGACCCGTCCGCTGAAGATCTCCTGAATCATCGGCGAGGCCTGGCCCAACACGCCGATGCCGGCGCTCACGTTCATGCACAGCACGCCCCACAGGAGCCAGAATTGCGGGGTGCGCCATGCCGTGGCGTCCGCCACGTTGGCCTTGGTCACCAGCGAGCGCGGTTGCGCGGACTCGACCCACCCCACCGGCTTCCAATCGGCGGCGGGTACCCGCACCGAGTAAACGCCGATCATCATGAACATGAAGTAGATCACGCCCATGGTGACGAAAGACTCGAGCACCCCGATGGATGCCGCCGATTTGAAGTGCTCCATCAGCATGATCGAGAGCGGGGCTGCGATGAGCGCGCCGCCTCCAAAGCCCATGATGGCGATGCCGGTCGCCATGCCGGGTCGGTCCGGAAACCATTTGATCAGCGTGGAAACCGGCGAGATGTAGCCGATGCCGAGTCCGCAGCCGCCGAGCACGCCGTACCCCAGGTAGAGCAGCCAGAGCTGATGAAAGCGGATGCCGAAGGCGGATACGATGAATCCGCCGCCGAAGCACAGGGCGGCTGTCAACATCGACTTGCGCGGCCCCACCTTGTCGACCCAGTGTCCGAACACGGCGGCCGACAGGCCGAGACAAGCGATCGCGATGGAAAACGTCCAACCCACCTCGGTCAGTTTCCAATCGCCGGGTGCCGAATGGTTCAATCCGATGAGTTTGGTCAGCGGTAAATTGAAAGTCGAGAACGCGTACGCCTGACCGATCGACAGGTGCACCGCGAGGGCCGCGGGCGGCACGAGTAGGCGGTTGTAGCCCGGGGGCGCAACGGTGCTCTCTCGATCCAAGAATGATGCGGGCATGGAGATTTCCGGGAAATTGATGGTGGGCGATCGATATCGACTATGCCCCACCGCCGCGCAACTTGCCACTGCGACGCGCGTCACATTCCGCTCAAGCGCCGGCGCACCCGCAATGCGCCTTGCCGGGCTTTGCGGTGAAGGTTCCAAAAGCGTGACATCCGGGGTCGATTGACCCGTGCGAAGAACGTACGGTTGCCGGCAATCATGGATGAGTTCCCGCCTGAGGTACGTGACTCCCAGAAATCGGCGCGATTCGGCCGGTGGTTGTCGCTGCTTTCCGTGGCGGCGCTGCTCGGCTGCATGTGGAATGCGCCGGCGGCGCGCGCGAGTTGTCTCGACAGTCTCGACCCGGATATCCATCGGTTACAACAATTGATCGCCCAAGATGCCACCAAGGCGCTCAATCAGGCGCAGGCGCTTCTGAGCGCCCTGCAGCGCGATCCGCTGTCGGACGCGACCAGCAACACGGCGCGAACCGCCGCTTTGTACGCGGTTCAGGCGCAGGCCTACGGCATGCTCGAATTGGATGCGAATGCGCGCGCGAGCGCCGCCAAGGGGCTTGCGCTCATGCCGAGCGAACGCGATCCGGTCCACGTGGATTTGCTGCTGTCGTTCGCCGACAGCGTGTACGACAGTGCCGGCATCGCAGCCGCCATTCAATCGATCGAGGCGGCGCGAAAGCCGCAGCCGCGCGGCTCGCCGGCTGATACCTGCCTGCTGCTCAACCGCGGTCTGCTGGAGCATCGGCAGAACCGGGAAGACCTGGCCATCGTCACCCTGACGCAGGCTTATCGCGCCAGCATCGGTCCCGTGGCGACAGAGCCGCACATCATGGCGGCGGACTATCTCTCGCTCGTCATGCGCAGCATGGGCGACTACACGCAAGCGCTGGCGCTGAATCAGGAGAAGATCGATTGGGATTTCTCGCACGGCGCGACCATGGCTCTTTCCGTGTCGCGATTCATGCGGGGTCAGATTTTGAAATTGATGGGCAATTACGACGCCGCGATCGGGGAATTTGCCAAAGCTCGGTTGCTCAGCGTTTCGCTCGCCGATCAGCAAGGCATCGCGTTCGCCGACCAGCGGACCTGCGAAGTGCATATCGAACGAGGGCAGCTCGCGTCCGCGAGGCGCGAGTGCGCCAACGCGCTGCGCTTATTTGTTGCCGCGGAAGCGGCCGATTCGCTGAAGGAGACGCAGGTGCTGCTGGCGCGCATCGACCTGGGGTCCGGGCGCCCCGAACGCGCGCTGGCGACCTTGGACAAGGTGCTCGATCAAGATGGCCGCGATATGCCGCCGCGCGACGTGGGTTCGATTTACCAATGGCGCGCACGCGCAAACGCCGCGCTTCATGAATATCGGGATGCCTACAACGACCTGCAGGAGTACGCAAAGCGTTACACGGCGGCGAACGACGCGGAGCGCATTCGGCAGGCCGGCGCATTGCGCGCACGCTTCCAGACGGATCGCGAGATCGAGCGCAATGACCTGTTGACGCGCGACCTGCAGTCGTCCCAGGAACAGTCCAACCGCCAGGCGCGGCGGCTGCGCTGGAATGCGGTGGTGGTGACGGCGGGTATTTGCGTCATTGCGCTGCTCATTTATTTTCTTATCGCCAACCGCCGCTACCGCGAGCAGTTGCTGAAGCTCGCGAGCCTGGATTCGTTGACTGGATTGCCGAATCGGCGGCGCACCGCCGAGTTGGCTGAGGCGGCATTGCTAGCTGCGAGCGTCACGAAATTGCCGGTGACGATCGCTCTCATCGACATGGACCACTTCAAGGCCATCAACGATCGCTGGGGGCACGCCACCGGCGACCGGGTGTTGAAGGAGTTCGCCCGGGCCGGGCGCGAGGTGCTGCGCGATTCGGACATCCTCGGGCGATGGGGCGGTGAAGAATTCTTGCTGGTGATGCCGGAAACGCCGTTGGAATTCGCACTTTCGAGCCTGGAGCGGCTGCGCGCGCTGGTGTTTGCGATTCGGCTGCCGTCGTCGGGCAGCGGCCTGCGCGTGAGCTTGAGTGCTGGGCTCGCGACCAGCGATGCGGACACGAGATCGCTCGATGAACTCATTGCCCGTGCCGACGCGGCGCTCTACGTGGCGAAGAACGAAGGACGCGATCTGGTGCGCGTGGCCAGGGACGAGTACATGATCTCGAGCACCGGCTCGCGGCGGGCGCTCAGGCTACAAATATGAGCAAAATAGTTTAATAAAGCTCTGTATCAAATTGATTTATATGGTGCCCAGGAGAGGACTCGAACCTCCACGAATTGCTCCACTGGTACCTGAAACCAGCGCGTCTACCAGTTCCGCCACCTGGGCAAGATGGGTCCGCCGAACGCGAGGCGCTGGAATGTACGCACCCGCTTGATCCTTGTCAATCGGATCGATGCCGCGGCCGGCGGCGCGGCTGCGGCATCGTTGTCGCGTGCGCTTGTCCGGCCGCCGGCAGAGTGCATACTTGAGAAACCCAAGGCATTGGAGTGTCGATGGATTCACGCGGACGGCGCAACGCATGTCGGTAAGGATGCCGGCTCCCGATCCGCGCACCCTGGCGAGCCGCGCGCGCATCGTGGCGGCCATGCGCGACATCGTGCCGGGCGAGGGTGTGATCGATCAGTTCGACGAATTGGCCCCCTATGAATCGGATGCCCTGACCGCCTACGCCCAAAGACCCTTGCTGGTAGTGCTGCCGGAGAATACCGCACAGATCTCCGCGATCCTGTGCTGGTGCAACGAGCATGGGGTGAGGGTCGTACCGCGCGGCGCGGGGACCTCGCTGTCGGGCGGTGCGCTGCCGGCCCAAGACGGCATCGTGCTTGGCTTGAGCCGCTTGCGCCGCATCCTGGAAATCGACTACGACAATCGAATCGCGGTGGTGCAGCCCGGCGTCACCAATCTTGCGGTCTCGCAGGCGGTCGCCGCGCGCGGCTTTTATTACGCACCGGATCCTTCGAGTCAGATCGCCTGCACCATCGGCGGCAACGTCGCCGAGAACTCCGGCGGCGTGCATTGCCTGAAGTACGGCATGACTTCGCACAACGTGCTTGGTCTGAAAGTCGTCTTGATGAGCGGCGAAGTGATTGAACTGGGCGGCAAGGCCTTCGATGCGCCGGGCTACGACTTGCTCGGCCTCGCAGTGGGCTCCGAAGGGCTGCTCGGGGTGGTGTCGGAGGTCACGCTGCGGCTGCTGGTCAAGCCGCAGGCGGCACAGGCGGTCCTGCTCGGTTTCGCCGAGGTCGAGTCGGCCGCGCGCTGCGTCGCCGAGGTCATCGCGCACGGCATCATTCCCGCCGGCATGGAAATGATGGACCGGCCGGCGATTCACGCCGCCGAAGACTTCCTCGGCGTCGGCTATCCGCGCGACGTCGATGCGCTGCTCATCGTGGAGGTCGACGGACCGCAGCAGGAGTGCAGTCACCTCATGACCATGGTGACCGAGATCGCCGTGCGCAACGGCGCTTCAACGGTTCGAGTGTCGGGAAGCGAAGATGAGCGGCTGCGGTTCTGGGCGGGGCGCAAGGCGGCATTTCCCGCGATCGGCAGAATCTCGCCGGACTATTATTGCATCGACGGCACCATCCCGCGGCGCCGACTGCCGGAGATGCTCACGCGGATGTCGGGCATGGCCGCGCGCCACGGGCTGCGTGTGGCCAACGTGTTTCACGCCGGGGACGGGAACCTGCACCCGCTGATTCTCTACGACGCCAATGTGCCGGGCGAACTCGAAAGAGCGGAAGCGTTCGCCGCGGATATCTTGCGCACTTGCGTGGCGATGGGCGGCGTCTTGACCGGAGAGCACGGGGTGGGAGTCGAGAAGCGCGATCTGATGGGCGAGATGTTCAACGACGTGGATCTGGCCCATCAGGAGCGCATCAAATGCGTCTTCGATCCCGCCATGCTGCTCAATCCAGGCAAGGTGTTTCCGAACTTGCATCGCTGCGCGGAATTGGGGCGCATGCACGTGCATCAGGGGATGCTTCCGTTCCCCGACATTCCGCGATTTTGACCCATGGCGCAACAGCAATGCCACGCACCCTCGACGGCGGCCGAAGTCCTGGAGGCCGTTGCCGAAGCGGTTGCCGGGAGGCGCGGCTTGGAAATACGCGGCGGCGGATCGAAGCGCCCGTTGCGGATACCGGCCGAGCCGGCCGCGCTGCTCGATATGAGGGCGATTGCGGGCATCACCGATTACGATCCGGATGAGCTGGTGCTGACCGCGCGCGCCGCCACGCCGCTGCTCGAGATCGAGGCGGCCCTCGGCGAGCGGCAGCAGATGCTGGCATTCGAGCCCTTCGATCACGGACCACTGTTTGGCGCATTGCCGGGGCGCGCAACTCTCGGCGGCATCATCGCCGGCAACGTATCGGGTTCCCGGCGCCTGTCGAGCGGCGCGGCACGCGATCACATCCTCGGATTCACGGCGGTTTCGGGACGAGGCGAGGAGCTAAAGGGCGGAGGCGCGGTCGTCAAGAATGTAACCGGCTTCGACTTGCCCAAGCTGATGGCGGGCTCCTGGGGCACGCTCGCGGTGCTCATCTCGATCACCATGCGCGTGCTGCCGCGACCGCGCGCCGAGACGACGCTGCTGTTTCGGGGGCTGTCGGACCAGGCGGCCGGTCGGTTGATGAGCGCGGCGCTGGCGCTGCCCGCGGCGGTTTCAGCGGCCGCCCACCTGCCGTCATCGCGAGCGACGGCATGGTGCGCCACCACGGGATTGCGCCTAGAGGGCTTCGGACCGTCGGTCGACGCCCGATGCCGTGAACTTCTGCGCGCCCTAGCGCCGATGGGTGTCGGCGAGGCGGTCGCGGCGGAGGAGAGCGGCGCGTTCTGGCGGGGCATGCGCACACTCGATGTTGTGCCTCGCGAGGGGCATCTGCTGTGGAGAATATCCGTGCCGCCGGCGCTCGGCTGGCGGGTCGGCGAGCTGCTGGCTTCGAGCGACGTCCCATATGTGTACGACTGGGCGGGCGGCCTGGTGTGGGCGGCGGTTCCCGAGACTGCGCCTCGCGACGGTGGCGCGCAGGTGGACGATGCGCAGGCTGACGGTGCGCGGGCGATCGGCGCCCGGATACATGCCATTGCCCGCTCCCTCGGCGGGCACGCCATGCTGGTGCGCGCGCCGGCGGCGCTGCGCGCCTCGCTGCCGAGCGCAGCGCGGGCCGCGTCGGATGGCGATCAGGGGCTCCGTCGATTGCATCAGCGGCTGAAGGCGGCATTCGATCCGCACGGCATTCTCAATCCCGGCCTCGATCTGGCGTGTGAACTCTAGATGCAGACGAAATTCGCCGCCGCGCAGCTTGCCGACCCGGCGACGGCGGCCGCAGCGGACGCCATCAGAGGCTGCGTGCACTGCGGATTCTGCACCGCGACCTGTCCGACCTACGTGCTGCTCGGCAACGAGCTCGACAGTCCTCGCGGGCGCATCTATCTGATCAAGGAAATGCTGGAGAACGGCGCACTGCCGTCGGCGCCGGTGGTGAAGCATTTGGACCGCTGCTTGTCGTGCCTGGCGTGCGAAACGCATTGTCCGTCCGGGGTGAGCTACCGGCGGATCATCGACAAGGGCCGAGCCTACGTGCAAGAGCGCTATCGGCGGCCGTTTGCGGATCGCGCGCTGCGCGCCATGCTCGCCCGGGTGCTGCCGCATCGCCGCCGCTTTCGAGGTGCCCTGATGTTGGCGGCGTTGATGCAGCCGTTCGCGGGCTGGTTCGAGCGCATTCCGGGCATGCGTCCGCTCGCAACCCTGTTGAGCCTCAACCGGGCGGCAAGGATGCTCGGGCGGGGAGCGCCGATGCGACCGGCCGCCGCAGTGCGGACATCGGCGTTGCGAGTGGGCATCGCGCAGGGTTGCGTCGAACCGGTGATCGATCCTGAGATTCAGCGGGCGAGTGCACGGCTGTTGCAGCGTGCCGGCTGCGAGATCGTCAGGGCGAAGCGCGAGGGCTGTTGCGGCGCCTTGTCGCATCACATGGGCAGGGACGCCGAGGCCCTCGACCTGGCGCGTGCCAACGTGGACGCCTGGCATCGGCAAATCGAAGCCGGACCGCTCGCCGCGATCGTGGTGACGGCCTCGGGCTGCGGTCCGGTGATCCGCGATTTCGGCTACATGCTGCGGGACGATCCTCGATATGCGGCCAAGGCGGCGCAAGTCTCCGCGCTCGCCTGCGATCTGTGCGAATTGCTGGAACGCATCGGTTTGCCGCCGACGGTCGGTGTGCCGCCCACCGTTGTCGGTTACCAATCGGCGTGCTCGCTGCAGCACGGGCAGCGGGTCGTTGCCGCGCCGGCGCGGCTGCTCGCCGATGCAGGCTTCGAGGTGCGCGAGCCCAAGGAGTCGCACCTGTGCTGCGGTTCGGCGGGTGTCTACAATATATTGCAGCCCGATATCGCCGCGCGGCTCGGCGCCCGCAAGGCACAAGCGCTCGGTGAGCTCGAAGCTGACGTGATCGCCACCGGCAACATCGGCTGCATGGTGCAAATCGGCGCCGCGGGCGGCGTGCCCGCGGTACATATCGCGCAGCTGCTCGATTGGGCAACCGGCGGGCCGAAACCGGCCGGACTGCGCCGCTAGAATATCAACCCGATCGGCGATGACTCATGGCGCTAGAAACAAGCGGCGTCGCGGCACCGAATGGCATCCGGTGACGCGACGCAGCGGCCGACCCCTGGTGGGGAAGATACGCATTCCCGGCTCAGGCCGTCACGGAGCGATTCGGCTCAGAGGTCACAATTTCGAGCGCCCGGGTGAAACCAAAGGCATACGCCGCGCGCAGCACCAGCGCGCACACAATGGCCGCCCCTACCGCTCCGAGGCCATACACCATTAATTCGCCGCGCTCCGTGCCTTCGGGCAATTGCGAAACCGCGCCGACCAGAAGCATCGGAGCGCCGATAACCACACCTGCGAGCGTCCGGTAAAAGAGGTCGCCGCAATTCTTGATGGAAGTATTCATATCAGTCTCCTGTAGCGTTGATTCGATTCGACGGAACAAAGTTTGACATCGGCAGGCGTAAAGTGCGGTAAGCGAGGTGTAAAAGTATGAAAACCATTCTTTGCCCACCGATGCCATGGCTGCATTCTTAACGTCGAAACTTACGCAGTTCTTACGTGGATGGGCTTTAACACTGATTTACATTCCCGCGATTTTTTGTCGGCCGCCCGCGACATTGGAGATCGTCGATCCGCTGCCTCAATCTTCTCGGTCTCACAATTTGCAGGGATCTCTTGTTAATATAAATGCCCCATACACGGCTCGTTTCACAATTCACCATGTTGCCCGACCCTGCGCCCGCCACTTCCTCGGTCCTGCTCGTCGATGACGACGAGGAACTTGCCGACATGCTCAAGAATTATCTGGAGCGCGAGGGCTATTCTGTGGGCTGGGCCGTGGACGGCGAGACGGGCGTGCGCGAGGCGCTTTCGGGCCGTTACGACATCGCAGTGATCGACGTCATGATGCCGCGGATGAACGGCATCGACGCTTTGATGGCGATTCGAGCACGCAGCAAGTTGCCGGTGATCATGCTGACGGCCAAAGGCGATGACACCGATCGAATCGTGGGCTTGGAAATCGGAGCTGACGATTACATTCCCAAGCCGTGCACGCCGCGCGAACTGGCGGCCCGCATCCGCGCAATCCTGCGCCGTACGGCTCCGACGAAGGACGCCGTCGATGCACCGTCCGTGATTCATGCGGGCGCACTGATGATGGATCCGCAGCGTCGGGTGGTGGAGTGGAACGGACAGCCTGTGGAGCTCACCAGCACCGAATTCAATGTCTTGGATGTTCTCGCCCGCAACGTCGGCAGCCCGGTGAGCAAAAAGATACTTTCCGAGCAGGGATTGGGCCGGCCGCTGGCGCGTTTTGATCGAAGCATCGACGTGCACGTGAGCAGCATTCGCCAGAAGCTTGGGCAGCTTGCCGATGGGCGTTCGCCCATCGCAACCGTCTATCGTTTGGGCTATCAGCTCATCCCAGAATGACGGCCCAACGAACAAGGTCCTCCAAGGAGCGCGTGGGCCGCTTGTTTTGGAAGTTCTTCGTGCTGATCACGGTGTTCCAGGTCGGCTCGGATCTGTTGGTGCGCGTGTGGACGGTCGAGAGGACGCGAATAGTGATGGCATTTCACAAGGCCGCTGCCAATGCCACCGGCAGCGAGGACGGTTCGATGAGCCGGCAGCCGCCCGCGCCCGTACCGGTCCCTCGATTTGAAATCGAGGACATCCTGGCGGACATCGTGGCCAGCCTGGGCAGCGCAACGCTGCTCGCGTGGCTTTTCTCAAAACCGATCCGCAGCCTGCGGTCGGCCCTCGCCGATGCAGCCGACGGCAACCTCAATGTTCGAATTGCCGACCGGATGGGACCGGGCAATGACGAATTGAAGGATCTGGGTGTCGAGTTCGATCACATGATTTCGCGTTTGCGCACGCTCATCGTCGCGCAGCGTCAGCTGCTCAAGGATGTCTCACATGAAATGCGCTCGCCGATCGCGCGGATTCAGGCAGCCATCGGCTTGGCCATCCAGCAACCCGATCAGGCAACGGCTCTGATGGAACGTATTCAGCGCGAATCGGCGCGCATGGACAAGTTGATCGGAGAACTGCTCGCGCTCTCGCGCCTGCAAGCGAATGTCGACAATCAGTTGGACGAGGAAATCGATCTGCGCGAATTGCTGTCCGATATCGTCGACGATGCGCAATTCGAGGCCGGCGCCACCGGCCGGATCATTCATGTGGAATCCGAGATCGACGGCGTGGTGCGCGGAAATGTCGCGCTGCTGCGCCGGGCGGTGGAAAATGTGGTTCGCAATGCCATAAAATTCAGCGATCCCGGCAGTGTCGTGGAGGTGGGAACGGCTCACGGTGCCGGCGGCCGCGTAGCCGTCATCTCGGTCAGGGATTCCGGAACGGGGGTTCCGGAATCCGAAATTGCGAATATATTCGATCCTTTCTTCCGCAGTTCGACGCATACGCGCAAGGAGGGCACCGGCCTGGGCTTGGCGATCGCGAAGCGCGTGATCGTGAGCCATGGCGGCACGATCTCGGCGTCGAATGTGCCCGGAGGCGGTCTACGGGTGAACATCGAACTGCCGCTACTTTAGGGATAGGCCGGCCAATGCCGACGGATGCGCGCATTCGGTCACTTGCCGATCGGCCGCGCCCTCGCGGCGGGCGAAGTGGCGCCCAAGTAATTGTCCTTCAGGTGCGTATCGGCCCTGCCGGAGGGGGACGTGAGCACCCCTTGCCTTAGGTTTACGGAAGCAAAGCGAAGTATTTCATTGGTTTGTGGAAAGCCGGCAATGCGCGATGATGCGCCGGACGGGGACGCCCTCGCCGCCCCGGTGACGGGCGGCTCACTGGTTCTCGCGCATGCAGGCGCGCGCCCCATGAGCGCGATGGCGCTAGAATTCGCGGGGCACTGCCGTACATTTTTCGGAGTCAGACATGCACACGCGGATCCGTAAGTTCAATACCCGCGATACCTATCCCGAGCAAAGGCTCGACAACGATTTGTGCCAAGCGGTGGTGGCGCAGGGGCGCATGGTGTTCGTGCGCGGTCAAGTGGGACAGGATCTCGACACCGCGGCGAACGTGGGAGTGGGCGACGCGGGTGCGCAGGCGGAACGCGCGATGCAAAATATCGGCCAGCTGCTCCGCGAAGCGGGCGCAAGCCTCGAGCATATCTGCAAGGTGACGATATATCTCACAGACCCGCGCTTTCGGGAAGTTGTCTACCGGACCATCGGCCGACACATGAAGGGCGTATATCCGGTATCCACGGGCATCGTGGTCGCCGGCCTCGCTCGGCCGGAGTGGCTGGTCGAGGTGGACGTAATCGCCGTGATTCCCGACGGGCGCTGAGCGATGACCTTCTCGATCTCAGCGCGCTCCGCCGATCGCCGGATGTTCGCGGTGGCGATCGCCTCCTCCTCGCCGGCGGTCGCCGCACGCTGCGCGCATGCACGCGCGGGCGTTGGCGCGGTGGCCACGCAGAACATCACCGATCCCGCCCTGGGCCCACGAATCCTCGACGCATTGGCGCAGGGCGCGCGGGCGCAACCCGCCCTTGACGAGGCGCTGCGCGCCACGCCGTTCGGGGCTTACCGGCAGCTCATCGTGCTGGGGGCGGAGGGGCCGCCGGCTGTGCATTCGGGCGCGCATGCGCTGGGGCGGGTCGGCTCCGCGATCGGACGCGATGCCGCGGCCGCCGGGAACCTGTTGTCCCACGGCGATGTGCCGGCGCGCATGCTCGCGGCATTCGAGTCGGCGAGCGGGCATCTCGGTGTGCGCCTTCTGGCGGCGATGCGCGCCGGATTGGAGCGGGGCGGGGAGGCCGGACCCGTGCATTCGGCGGGACTGCTCATCGTGCGCGAACTGAGCTGGCCGATCGTCGATTTGCGGGTCGATTGGAGCGAAGCCGACCCGATCGGCGCACTTGCAGATATTTGGGACATTTATGCGCCGCAAATCGACGCCTACGTGCAGCGCGCGCTCGATCCGCGCGCGGCGCCCACTTTCGGCGTGCCCGGCGATACTTGAGCCACCATCCACCACAGGCGTCATGAGCATGCGCGAACAGGCGTCCCGGCTCGAGATCTCCACCATCCAGCCGATCGCCATCGATCAGCGACACGGCACTTACGGAGATCTGTTCACCGTCTGGTTCGGCTCGAATCTCATGCTGCTCACCATCGTGACGGGCGGCCTCGCGGTGACGGTATTCGCCTTGCCGTTCGGATGGGCCGTGGTCGGCTTGGCGGCGGGCAATCTGGTGGGCGCCGTGTTCATGGCGCTGCACGCGGCGCAGGGTCCCACCCTCGGCGTGCCGCAAATGATCCAGACTCGCGGTCAATTCGGATCGTTGGGATCGCTGCTGGTGGTTGGGATCGTCATCGTGATGTACGTCGGGTTCCTGTCCTCGAATTTGGTTTTGGGCGGCCAGGCACTCGCCATCTTGGTGCCGGGCATGTCGGACGCGCCGGGCATCGCGCTGGTGGGGGTGCTCTCCGTCATCGCCGCCATCTACGGCTACGATCTCATTCACGCATACGCGCGGGTAATGACCTACGTGTCCGGTTCGGTGCTGTTGCTCAGCGCCGCATGGATCATCTGGGTGCATGGATTGCCCGCGGACTTCTTGAGCCGCAACGCCTTCAATGTACGGGGGCTGCTCGGAATCATTTCCGCAGCCGCGCTCTGGCAAATCGCCTATGCGCCGTACGTTTCGGATTATTCGCGCTACATGCCGCACGACACCGGTGCGCGACCGGCATTCTGGGCAAGCTACTGGGGCTGCACCTTGGGTTCGTTTCTACCCATGGTGCTCGGCGCCATGGTGGGCCTGGCCGCGCCGCGGGGCAACTTGATGGCGGGCCTCGCCTTGTTGACGCAGGGCATCGCACCCTTGGTGCTGATCGTTTTCTCCGTGGGGGTGGCGGCCGCCAACGCCATGAATCTTTATTGCGGTGCGCTCTCGGCCCTGACGTTCGGCCAAACGTTGGCCCCCCGCTGGTCGCCGGGGCCGCGGGCGCGCACCCTGATCGCGCTCGCGCTGTTCGCGCTGTCCTTGATCGGCGCGCTGCTTAGCAAGGAGTCATTCCTCGTGAATTACGAGGCGTTCATTCTGCTGTTGCTCTACGTGCTGGTTCCGTGGACGGCGATCAACCTCGTCGACTATTACCTGCTGCGGCACGGCCAATACGACGTTGCCTCGTTTTTTCGCCAGGACGGCGGCATCTACGGCCGCATCAACGGGCTGGCGGTCGGCTGCTACGCGCTGGGGATCTTGGTGCAGTTGCCGTTCATCGCCTCGCCGCTGTACACGGGGCCGGTGGCGCGCGCGATGGGCGGCATCGATTTGTCTTGGATCCTCGGGTTGGCGGTGACCTCGCCCGCATACTATTGGCTCGCCAAGAGGTCCGAGGGCCGCGCGCGGATGCCGGCGGCCGGCAACGCCCCGGGCTGATCTTATATACGCTCGATCGGGCGCAAAGCTGCTAACCTCGTGCGCCAAAACATCGAGTTCGAGGCATTTGGAATCTATGACACGACGTGGCCCGAAAGGTCCCCGCCGACCGAAGAAGCCGGACGGCGCAACCGCCGAGGCGCGCGATTGGCGCTCCCAGGACCCTAATTTGGAACTTGAGAGGCTGCGCTACGCGGATCCGATCGCGAGCCGGGAGTTGTTGCTCAAGCACTTGTCGGAGGCGCCGGAACCGCTCACCGCGGCACGCCTTGCGAAGCGCCTGGGACTGCACTCCGACGCGCAGCGCGCCGCGTTGTCGAAGCGCTTGGCCGCGATGGTGCGCGACGGCCAGGCGATCGAGGGACCCAACGGTTTTGCGACCGCGGGCGACGGCGAAAGGGTGGCGGGACGGCTGCGCGGCCGGTCCAGTGGCGAAGTGCTGGTGTTGCCCGAAGACGGTTCCGCGCCCCTGGTGCTGGCGCGGGCCGATACCGCGACCTTGATGCACAACGATCGAGTCGAAGTGCTGGCGGTCGGGGTCAACGACCGGGGAAGACGCACCGCACGCTTGATAGGCCGTACCGCCGATGCGCCCGAGAAGATCGGCGGCGTTTGGCGCTCGGATCACGGACACGGCCGCTTCGAACCAGAGGACCCCGGTCATTGGTACACGATCGAGGTGGCGGAGCGCTCCGCGCTCGGCGCCAAGAACGGCGACAACGTCATCGTCGAGATCATCAAGCGGCCACAGGGCGGGGCGCCGGCGCAGGGCTGTGTCGTCGAGGTGCTCGCGGATACGCGACCGTCGGACATTGCGGCGCGCTTTGCCATCCTGCGCCACGATTTGCCGCAGGAGTTTCCGCCGGCGGTGCTGAATGCGGCGAATCTGTTCGATCCGGATGTGCGTCCCGAGGACCGCGCCGGCCGAGAGGATCTGCGCGAACTGCCGCTGGTCACCATCGACGGCGAGGATGCCAAGGATTTCGACGATGCGGTGTACGCGGAAGCCGTGCGCGGCGGGGGCTGGCGGCTGGTCGTCGCCATCGCCGATGTGAGCCACTACGTGCGCGTCGGCGGCGCACTCGACGTCGAAGCGCGCGCGCGCGCCACCTCGGTGTATTTCCCGGACCGAGTGCTGCCGATGCTTCCGGAGCATTTGTCCAACCACCTGTGTTCGCTGATGCCCGACGTCGAACGGCTGGCCTTCGTCTGCGACATGCGGGTGAGCAAGGCCGGCATACCGGGCCGGACGCGATTCTATGAGGCGGTGATTCGTTCGCATGCGCGGCTCACCTACGACCGGGCCTGGCGGTACCTCGAGAATCCGCGCAGTGCTGCCGGCGGGGACCTGGCTGGGGAGGTGCGTACATCGCTCGATAATCTCCATGCGGTGTACGGCGCTTTGAAATCCGCGCGCGAGGCGCGCGGGGCGCTCGATTTTCGTGGCGGCGAGGTCAAGGCGCGCATCGGCAGGGACGGTACGATCGAGGGGTTTTACGCGGTGATGCGCAACGATGCGCATCGCTTGATCGAAGAATGCATGATCGCCGCGAATGTGGAGGCGGCGGTCGCGCTGCGGCTCGCCAAGGTCGGAAGCCTGTATCGGGTTCACGGCCAGCCCGAGGAAAAGCGGGTGACCGAACTGCAGAAGATCATGAATGCGCTGCAGGTGGGCGCGACGTTTTCCGAAAAGCCGAGCCCGAGAGAATTTCGCCAGCTGGTCGAGCGGCTGTCCGCGCGGCCGGACGGGCAGCTGCTCGAGGGGCTGGTGATTCGCGCGCTCGCTCAAGCCGTGTATCAGCAAACGAACATCGGGCATTTCGGCCTCGCGCTCGAGGAGTACGCCCACTTCACGTCGCCGATTCGCCGCTACCCGGATCTGCTCGTGCACCGCGCGATCAAGGCGGCCGTCGTTCCCGGTTCGGCTTCCGGGCACAAATACGGCACCGCGGAACTGCAGACGCTCGGCGCCGAAAGCTCGCAGCGCGAGCGGCGCGCGGACGACGCGGCGCGCGACGTCATGGGATATCTCAAGTGCCTGTACCTGCAGCCGCGCGTGGGTGAGGATTTCGAGGCCACCATTACCAGCGCCCTCGAGTTCGGCTTGTTCGTGCAGTTGAAGGAGATGCCGATCGACGGACTGGTGCACATCTCGGCGATACCCGGCGATTATTGGGAGCTGGAGCACGGCGGCATGGGTCTGGTCGGGCAGCGCACCGGCCGGCGCTGGCAGATGGGTGACACGGTGCGGGTGCGCCTGAGCCGCGTCGATCTCGCGCAGCGGCAAATCGATTTCGAGTTGCTCGACGCGGATGCGGCCGCTTCCCGCGCGGCTTCACCGCGGTGGCTGCCATGCCCAATACCCGCCCGGTGAACGACAATGCC
>JBBIUT010000047.1:0-20108 GCA_037440085.1 Gammaproteobacteria bacterium | reverse complement strand
TGTGCTGCGCGGCGCATTGCACCCGCTAGCCATGTTCGGGTCCAAGCCGAGCGGGGAATCCGGGCGCGCGCAGCGGCGTGCCTACGGCCTCCTCCAGGAGCTTCACGATCATCGACGACCAAGCCCCACCCCCGTATCTCGCCCGTCCTTCGATGAAGATCTGCTCCATAACTCCGGCGAGCCTCAAGGGCACGCCGAAGCGGCGCCCGAACTCGAGGGCGAATCCCGCGTCCTTGCAGGCCAAATCCATCGTAAAACCAATGTCATAGCTGCCGTTTAGAATCACCTGGCTCTCGGTTTCGTGGACGAAGCTGTTGCCGGAGCTGGCGGCGATCGCATCGTAGGCCGCGCGCAGATCGACGCCGGCCTTGGCACAGAGCATCAGCGCTTCCCCGGCGGCGATTAGATGAATGAAGGCCAGCATGTTGGTGACCACCTTGGTGACGGCTGCCTGCTCGATGCCCCCCAAATGAATGACGCGGCCGCCCATGGCCTTCAAGGCGGGTTCGTGCGCCTGGTACACCTGTTGCGCGCCGCCAACTAGCACCGTGATGTCGCCGGCTTCGGCTCGATGCACACCGCCGGTTACCGGGCAGGCTAGGGTGGCGATGCCCAATCCTTGCGCTCGCGCCGCGAACCGTTCGACCTCGGCGAAATCATTGGTGCTCATCTCCATCCAGGTGCTGCCGGAGCGCATGACCGGCAGAGCCTCCTCGAGCACCGAAGCCGTCGCCTTGGGCGAGGGCAGACAGGTGATCAGGCAATCGCAGGATTTGGCGAGTGCGGCAACCGACGGCGCCCAGCTCGCGCCGGCCGCCAGCACCGCATCGGCCGATCGGCGGTCCAAATCGTAAACCGCCAACTCGAATCCGCCGCGCGCCAGATTCACCGCCAAGTGCCTTCCCAAATGTCCCAATCCGATGAAACCGTAGCGCATGCACTGTCCCTCCCTTTAGCCGAGCGGACCATCCACCATCTCGAGATGCAATTGGCCGCCCGCGTACGGGTGGGCGAGGGCCACCGCCTCATCGAGTTCCACGCCCAATCCGGGCGCTGTCGGCGCAATCACATAACCGGCCTCCCAACGAATCGCGGTCTTCAAAATCCGCGCATGAAACCCGCCCCATTGCTGAATGCTCTCCAAGATCAGAAAATTCGGCGAGCAGGCCGCGATCTGAATATTCGCGGCGCCCACCACCGGGCCGCAATACAGGTGCGGCGCAATTTGCGCGTAGTGCACCTCGGCGAGCGCCGCCACTTTCTTCGCCTCGAGCAAGCCGCCGACTCTCCCTAAATTCATTTGCAGGATGTTGGCGGCGCCCGTGGCCAAGACGCGTGCGAATTCATATTTCGTGCTCAGGCGTTCGCCGGTGGCGATCGGGATGCTGGTGCCGCGCGCCACGAGCGCCATTTGTTCCGGCATCTCCGGCGGCACCGGCTCTTCGAACCACAGCGGATCGTATTTTTCCAGGTGCTTGGCGAGGCGGATCGCACCCGAGGTGGTGAATTGGCCGTGGGTGCCCAGCAAAAGATCCGCTTGATTGCCCACGGCTTCGCGCACCAGGCGCACCAGGCGCACCGTGCGTTCCAGCGCTTCCTGGGTCGGCTGCCGCGGATCGTAGGCCGAATAGCCGCCGGTGGGATCAAACTTGAGGCCCGTAAAGCCCTGCTTTACGTATTGTGCCGCGCGTTCGGCTGAAGCGTCCGCATCGTGGTAGAACTCATCGCCCTCGCCGCCGGCCGGGTAGAGATAAGTGTAGCTGCGCAGGCGCTCGTGCACCTTGCCGCCCAAGAGGTTGTAGATCGGCTGCTCGACCGCCTTGCCGATGATGTCCCAACACGCCATCTCCAAACCGCTGATCACGCTCATGAGCGATAGGTCGGGGCGCAGGCTGAAGCCGGAGCCATACGCCTCTCGCCACATCGCCTCGATCCGGAAGGGATCGCGACCTAAGAACCGGCGCGCAAAGACGTCTGCGATCATCGAGGCGATGACCTGCGGGCCGAAGGTCGCGGCATAGACCTCGCCCACACCCTCGATTCCGCAGGCGGTCCTGAGCTTCAAGAAGACGAAGTATCGGCCGCCGTAGGCGGGCGGCGGATTACCCACGACGAATACTTTGACGCTCTCGAGTTTCATGATCGTTCCTTTTTTTATACGGTTCACGCCGCCAGGATCAGATCGGCGGCTTTCTGCGCCACCATCAGCGTAGGCGCATTGGTATTCGCCGAGGTCACGGTGGGAAATACCGATGCGTCCACCACCCGCAAGCGTTCGATTCCATGCACCTTGAGCGCGGCATCGACCACCGAATCGCCCGGCGCCTTGCCCATGCGGCAGGTGCCGACCGGGTGATACACGGTGGCCGCGCGTGCGCGAAAATCGGCAATGAGTTCCGCGTCTCCCATGCGGCAAAGGTCCGGCTCGAGCGGCGCGCGGATCAAGGCGCGGATCGAGCGGGTACGGGCCAGGGCCTGCATCAGCCGTCCGCCGCGCAACACATCCGCGACGTCCTTGTCGGTGGCGAGATAGTTCGGCGCAATGTCGGGCGCGCGGCGAAAGTCGCTGCTCGCGATGTCGATGCGGCCGGCGCTGGTCGGCCGGGTGGGCTGGAAACACAGGTAAAATCCTGAAAATGCGTCGAGCTTGATGCGCGTGCGCGCCGCATCGCCGGGCGCATAAGTCACGGGATTGAAATACAGCTGCATGTCGGGACGCGAGGCGCTCGCGTCCGCGCGCACGAAGCCGCCGAAGTGATTCACGCTCAACGCGAGCGGACCGCCATGCGTGATGAGGTAGCGCACTCCGGCAATGAATTGTCGAAACGGCGAATTCAGCTCATCGTTCAACGTCGGCCGCGATGCCTTGAAGGAATACACCACGGCCAGATGATCCTGCAGGTGGCCGCCCACCGCCGGATTGTCGAGCAGCGGAGCGATGCCGTGAGCGGCCAACGCCTTTGCCGGTCCGATTCCCGACAGCTGCAGCAGCTGCGGCGAGTTGACCGCGCCCCCGCAGACGATCACTTCGCGGGCGGCCGGGGCAAAGCGCCGCTCATCGCCCTTTACATAGTCCACGCCCAGCGCACGGCGCCCGTCGAAGCGCAGCTTGCTGACCCAGGCATCGGTCTCGAGCTTCAGATTGCGGCG
This sequence comes from Gammaproteobacteria bacterium, assembly GCA_037440085.1. Lineage (GTDB taxonomy): Bacteria > Pseudomonadota > Gammaproteobacteria > Steroidobacterales > Steroidobacteraceae > Bog-1198. The sequence continues at coordinate 16,958 of JBBIUT010000047.1, read as the reverse complement.
CCGCACGGCCGGGCGCAGGAACGCGTCGGCCGCCGACCAGCGCCTGCCGTCGCGAATCGAAACTTGGTAGCAGCCGAGCCCCTCCGGCTGCGCACCGTTGAAATCGTCGGTCACCGGCAGCCCCATTTCCGCCGCAGCCTCGAGCCAATGGGTGCGCATCGGATGCAGGAACGGCGTGACGTCCTTGACGTCGAGCGGGCCCTCCGTCAACGCGTGCCCATCAGACGCCACGCGCCGCTCCGACTTTTCAAAATAAGGGCGCACGTCCTGCCAGCCCCACCCGCCGTTGCCGAGATCCCGCCAGTCGTCGAAATCCGCCGGCATGCCGCGGCAATACACCATCGCATTGATCGAGCTCGAACCGCCGATGACGCGGCCGCGCGGCCAGTACATGCTGCGGCCATTGAGGCCGGGGCTCGGCAGACATTGGTATTTCCAGTTGACTGCCGGGTCGGCGAACGTGAACCCGTAGCCGATCGGCGTCTTGATCCAAAAGCGCGCATCCGAGCCGCCGGCCTCGAGCACGAGCACGCGATCCCGCCCGCTCGCCGACAAGCGATCGGCGAGGACACAGCCCGCGGTACCGGCACCGATGATGACGTAATCGAAATTATCCACGGTGTAAGAGCTTAATCCTATCCCCCATCGGTGCTATGCCATTTCCCGATTCGTCCATCACATTTTGCGGCCGCCTCGCCGGCCGTCGCATTACGGATTCGAAACCTGTATGGTGCGAACGATCGAACCTAACGGGGTTGGCACGACCTTGAGCAGCACCGCGATAGACGTTCCTCGAGCCCAGGCGCCCTCGTCGATCCTGCGCTGGTACGTACTGATCCTGACCTGCCTGATCTACGCGATCAACATCGCCGACCGCTATGTGGTCTCGACCGTACTCGAGCCGATTCGAATCGAACTGCACTTGGACGATGCGGGCGTGGCGTTTCTCACCGGCTGGCCTCTGGCGATCTTCTATGTCACTTTCGGGATCGCGGTATCGTGGCTGGCGGACCGGTCCAACCGCCGAAACATCCTGGCCGCTTCTCTCGTCGTGTGGTCGGCTTTCACGGCGCTGTGCGGCGTGTCGCGGACCTACGCGGAATTCTTTCTCGGACGCATCGGCGTCGGCGTCGGCGAGGCGGGCGGCACGCCGCCTTCCACCGCGATCGTGTCGGATTACTTTCCGGCCGACCGCCGCCCCATGGCGATGACGGTGCTGGCATTGGGCGCGCCGATCGGCGCGTGGTTGGGGGCCAATATGGCGGGGGCCATTGCGCATGCCTACAGCTGGCGCGCGGCGTTTCTGGCGCTCGGTATTCCCGGCCTGCTGGTCGGCATCGTCGTCTATATGACGGTGCGCGAACCGGCGCGAGGCCGGCTCGATGCCATCGTCGGCGAGATCAAACCCTCGTTGTGGGAGTCGCTCAAGTTTCTTTGGCGTCAAAGGGCGGCCTTTCACGTCGTGATGGGCGGCGGCCTGTGCGCGTTGTGGGGATGGGGCCTGATCTACTGGACGCCGACGTACCTGCAGCGGGCCTATAATCTCGACGTCGGCCAGGCGGGCGCCGTCACCGGGGACATTCATCTGTGGGGCGGTTCGCTGGCGACGGTCGGCACGGCGTGGTTTCTGTCCCGGCCTTACATGGCGGATCCGCGGCGCGTGGTGTGGCTGCTCGCCGCCGGCATCGGCCTCACCACCATTCCCTCCATGATCGCCTATTGGACCCACTCGCTGGCGGTGTGCAAGCTGATGTTTTGCATTTTCATTCCCGCCATTTATTTTTACATCGGGCCGTGCTTCGGATTGCTCAACAATCTGGCCCCCTGCCGTATGCGCAACATGTTCATCGCGATTTCGCTGCTGGTCGCCAATGTATTGAATCTGATGGTGGCACCGTGGTTCGTCGGACTCCTCAGCAATTGGTTCGCCGGGGCGCACGCCACCGATGCCTCTTCGCTGCGCTTGGCGCTGCTGGTCCTGGCTCCCAGCGGCTTCTGGGCCGCCTACCATTTGTATTTGGCGTCGCGAACCATCATCGAGGACCAAAAGCGCGCCATCGGCTACACCAAATCCTGGGCGCCATAAAAAATCATGGGTAAGACGACCATTGATCGCCGCTGGCTGCCGTTGAACGCGCTGCGCGCCTTCGAGGGCGTGGCCAAGCACTCGAGCTTCACCGCCGCCGCAAACGCGCTCCTGATCTCACAGAGCGCACTGTCGCGGCACGTGATCGCGCTCGAGAAATTGATCGGCGTGCAGCTCTTCGAGCGCCGGCCGCATACCCTGGTGCTGACCAAGGCCGGACAGCATCTGCTGCCCGCCGTGCAAAAGTCCTTCGACCGGCTGGAGTATGCGCTCGACGATATCCGTAACGAAGGCGCGGCGGGCCTGCGCACGCTGCGCGTTCAAATGCCTCCGAGCTTTGCGGCGCATCTCGCGGTGCCGATCTTGAGGGATTTTCGGCGCATCCTCGCCGAAGTGGAAATCGATCTGGTCAGCCCCTACGGCGTGGGACCGCCGCCGAGCGACGTCGATGTGGCGGTGGTGTACTCGAAGCCGACAGTGACCGACCTGGTGAAGGATTTATTGTGGCCGGCGCGCTTGAACGTGCTGTGTCATCCGAACATCGCGGCGCGCTGCGCCGGCAAGAGCCTGGGCGAATTCATCGAGGCCAACGAGCTGGTTCACGTGCGCCTTTCCGATTGTCCGCGCCATCACCTGTGGTCGCAATTCGTGCGTCAGGCCGGCCTCACTGCGCTGAACGTCGAGCGCGGCTTGGTTTTCGACACCGCGCTGCTGGCGGTGCAATACGCGTTGAGCGGCGAGGGCATCGCCCTCGTCGACAGCTATCTGTTTGCCGACCACATTCGAACCGGTCGCCTGATCAAGCCGTTCGAGGACATTTTGGACGACGGCTACGGCTACTATTTGATTACGCACCCCGAGGCGCTCGGCGATACGGCGATCGCGTTGTTCCGCTCGTGGTTGATCGAGAGATTCGGCAGCGGGGCGGCTGCGGCGGCGTCCAACATCCATTTGGTGGTATCCAATGAGTGATCGCACGGCGATGAATCCGCAAATGGCATGAAAAGTCATGCCCAAGCGGTGGTGATCGGCGGCGGCGTGGTCGGCGCCAGCGTGTTGTACCACTTGACCAAAATCGGCTGGAAGGACGTGCTGCTGATCGAGCGTGCGGAGCTGACGTCGGGATCGACCTGGCACGCCGCCGGCGGCATGCACACCGTCAACGGCGATCCGAATGTCGCCAAATTGCAGCAATACACCATAGAGCTCTACCAGGAGATCGAGCGCATCTCGGGGCAGTCCTGCGGCGTGCACATCACCGGCGGCATCATGCTCGCCGGCACGCGCGAGCGGCTCGATTGGCTGAAGATGGCGAAGGCGCGCGGCCGATACCTCAAGATGGACCTCGAGATCATATCGGTCGACGAGGCGGCAAAAATGTTTCCGCTGATGGACAAGAAGCATTTCGCGGGCGCAATGTACGATCCGATCGAAGGCCACGTGGACCCGTATGGGGTGACCCACGCCTATGCCAAATCGGCGCAAATCGGCGGTGCGGAAATCGTCCGCAAAACTCGTGTAACGGATCTTAGAGCGAGGCCCGACGGCACTTGGGATGTGATCACCGATCACGGCAGCGTCCATGCTGAGCACGTGGTGAATGCGGCGGGACTGTGGGCCCGCGAGGTCGGGCGCATGGTCGGCCTCGAGCTGCCGATTCTCGCCATGGAACATCAATATCTGATCACCGGCGACATGCCGGAACTCACCGGCAAGAAAGAACAGCTGCATTGCATCGACTTCGAAGGCGAAATCTACATTCGCCAGGAACGGGGCGGCATGCTCATGGGCACCTACGAGCGTGCCGGCGTGCCCTGGTCTCCCGTGACCACGCCGTGGGATTTCGGGCAGGACCTCCTGCCGAATGATCTCGATCGCATCGCCCCGAGCCTCGCAGTGGGATTCGAGCATTTTCCCGCGCTCGGGCAGGCCGGCATAAGAAAGGTGGTGAACGGACCCTTCACTTTCGCTCCGGACGGCAATCCGCTGGTGGGTCCGATCAAGGGGCTGACGAATTTCTGGGTCGCCTGCGGCGTCATGGCCGGCTTCAGCCAGGGAGGCGGAGTCGGATTGGCGCTGTCGCGCTGGATGGCGGAGGGCGATCCGGGCGCCGACATCTGGGGCATGGATGTCGCGCGCTATGGCGATTGGACCACTCTCGCGTACACCAATGCCAAGGTGCGCGAGAACTATTCGCGCCGCTTCAGCATCCGCTTTCCGAACGAAGAGCTTCCGGCCGCGCGCCCGCTGCGCACAACGCCGATCTACGAGCGGCTTGCGGCGCAGCACGCGGTGTTCGGCGATTACTGCGCGTTGGAGCATCCTTTGTGGTTCGCGCCCACCGCCGAGGAAGCCAGGGACGAGGTGAGCTTCCGGCGCTCGAACTCTCATCCGCACGTGGCCGGCGAGTGCCGCGCGGTGCGCGACGGGGCGGGTCTGTTGGAGATTTCCAACTACGGCAAGTTCGACGTGCGCGGCCCGGGCGCGGCCGATTGGCTCTCGCGCGTCATGGCCAACCGCGTACCCGCCGTGGGCCGGATAGCCCTGACGCCGATGCTGAACGGGCACGGCAAACTAATCGGCGATTTCACGATGTGCCGCGTCTCGCAGGATCACGTATTCCTGGTCGGCACCTATGCGGCGGAAACCTATTACATGCGCTGGTTCGAGCGGCATCTGCCGCCGCACGGCGTTTCGGTGCGGCCGTGCGCGATGGAGTACACCGGGCTGTCGGTGGCCGGGCCGAAGTCGCGGGCGCTGCTGCAAAGCCTGGTGCGGGATGACCTGTCGAGCGCAGCGTTCCCCTTCATGTCGTTTCGGCGCATGGAAATCGGCATGGTGCCGGGTTACGTCGGCCGCCTTTCCTTTACCGGGGACTTGGGCTATGAAATCTGGGTGACCGCCGAATATCAACGAGCGCTCTACGATTCGCTGCTCAAGGCCGGACGCGACTTCGGACTGAAGCTGTTCGGCGGACGTGCGCTCAACTCCATGCGCATTGAAAAGAGCTTCGGCACCTGGGCGCGCGAGTATCGGCCCATCTACGGGCCCTTCGAAGCGGGCCTCGGACGATTCGTCGATTTCAATAAAGACGACTTCATCGGCCGCGCGGCCGCGGCCCTCGAGAAGGAGCGCGGCGGAGCATTGCGGCTTCGAACCTTCCGCGTGGCGGCCACGGATGCCGATGCCATCGGCGACGAGCCAATCTGGCACGACGGCAAAACCGTCGGATGGGTCACGTCGGGCGCCTTCGGACACCGCGCCGGCGAATCCCTGGCATTGGGCTACGTGCCCGCCGCGCTGGCTGGTGCCGACAGCGGATTTGAGATTGAAATCATCGGCGAGCGCCGCAAGGCGACTCCGCTGCCCGCCGCGGCGTTTGATCCCAGCGGGGCATTGATGCGAGCATGAGCCCTGGGCGCGACGTTCGGCGCGATTTCGCATGCGAAGGAGGGCACATCATGGGCACATCCGAGACCAGAGACGCGGGCTGCACCGGGCTCACCGATCTCATGCCGGGCCTGGCCGCCGACTCATATTTCGAGCCGCGCCACTATGAGCGGGAACTACAGCGGATCTGGTACCGGAACTGGATCTACGTCGGCCGCTCGAGCGAGGTTGCCGTGCCTCGGGCGTTCCGCACCTTCGAACTTGGCGGCCAGAAGCTATTGCTGGTGCGCGACGAGCGCGGCGCATTGCAGGGCTTTCACAACACCTGCCGCCATCGCGGCGCCGCCTTGTGCCGCGGCGAGGCGGGAACGATGCGCTCCGGCGCAATCATTTGCCCCTATCACGCATGGACCTACAACTTGCAGGGCCAGCTGCTGCGCACCTCGTCGAAATCTCACGGCGCCGGCTTCGACGTGGCGGATTATCCGCTGTACAAAATCAAGGTTCGGGAATGGAACGGATTCATATTCGTCGCGCTGACGGAGCACCCGCCGGCCTTCGATCGCCTATTCGACGTGCGGCTCGACCGGCTCGATGCCTGGAGGTTGGGCGAACTCGTCGTCGGGCATGTCTTTGTCAAGACGATTCAAAGCAATTGGAAGATATTCTGGGAGAACTTCAACGAGTGTCTGCATTGTCCCGGAGTGCATCCGAAGCTGTCGAGCCTGGTGCCCATTTACAGCCGCGGAATCATGGAGGAACGCGACGATCCGCATTGGACCCGGCATGCGGCGGATGCCGATCCGAAGTACAAGGGCGGTGTGCGCGCGGGCGCTCACACCTGGTCCTCGGACGGCCAATTGAGCGCAGCGCCGTTTCCCGGAATCTCGGAACAGGACAGCAAACTGGGTTACGTCTATATGACCGGCCTGCCGTCGGTATTCATCGTCGGCCACCCCGACTACGTGCGCGTGGTGCGCCTGCGGCCGCTGGGGCCGGAGCAGACCGAACTGCGGGTCGAATATCTGTTCATGCCGCAGACCTTGGCGGACCCGAAATTCGACCCGGGCAACATCCTGGAATTCACCAATTTGGTGATGACCGAGGATGCGGAGGTGTGCGAGCTGAACCAACGGGGACTGCGCGCGGCACCCCACGTGCGCGGAGTCCTCATGCCCGAGGAATACGTGATCCGGCAGTTTCATGAGTGGATCGATTCTGAATTGGCGCGTGTCTAGACACCTCGCGGCGGGGTTCTGCGCCGCTTTGTTGGTTTGCGCCTGCGGCGGGCGCAAGCACCCGCTGCCCGAACCCGAGCAGCGGGTGCTGAACATCTACAACTGGGCCGACTACATCGGCCACCGGACGATCGCCGAATTCGAAAGCACCACGCACATCAAGGTCGTCTACCAATTCTACGACTCCAACGAAACCCTGGAGACCGCCTTGTTGGCGGGCCATTCGGGTTTCGACATCGTGAGCACCACCACCGGGTTTTACGGCCGCCAAATCAAGGCGGGTGCCTATACGCCGCTCGACAAGAGCAAACTCCCCAATTGGAAGTACTTGGACCCGGCCGTGCTGGCGTTGCAGGCGCGGGCGGATCCCGGCAATCGCTATGCGGTTCCTTATCTGCACGCCATGAACGGCTTCATCTACAACGTGGACATGATCAAGGCGCGCATGCCCGACGCGCCGACCGACAGCTCGGCCATGCTGTTCGACCCAAAGGTCATCTCCAAATTCGCGGACTGCGGAGTGACGTTTCTGGATTCGCCGGAAGACGTGGTCGAACTCGCTCTCGCCTATCTGCATCGCAATCCGAATTCGCGGAGCGTCGAGGATCTCAAGGCCGCCGAAGAGGCCGTGATGGCGGTGCGTCCCTACATCCGCCAGTTCGATTCGAACGATTATTGGCACCAATTGGCGGCGAATGAAACGTGTCTCGCAATCGCCTGGTCGAGCGATTATTCGGTCACGCAGATTCGCGTGCGCGAAGATGGAACCGGCGCTCATCTCGCGTTCACGCTGCCCAAGGAAGGCTCCAACATCACCTACAACGCATTGCTGATTCCGGCCTCGGCCCCGCATCCCGAGGCCGCGCACAGGTTCCTCAATTTCATCTTAGACCCCAAGGTCATTGCCGAGATCACCAACGATATTTACTACGGCAACGACAATCTCGGGGCGCGGCCCTATGTCCGCAAGGACATCTTGGGCGATCCCGCCGTGTATCCGCCGCCCGAGATTCGGGCGCGGCTGTACTTGCCCGCCGAACTCGGTCCGGACTACGACCGGATGCGCACGCGGGCGTGGACCCGCATCAAGACCGGGCAGTAGCGCCGGGCGCACCGCGGCGCTCGCGATTTCCAAGAGCAGCACTGCGGCAGATCGCGGCCCATCGGCGGTGAGCAGAGGCCATATTTTCGAGTAATCCGCCGGCATATCCTGCGATACTACGCGACGGATGAATGGTGAGAGCGCACAAGCAATAGCGCGGCCCGAGCTGACCCGGGGCGTGGGCGCGTGGGCGGCGATTGCCGTCAACGTCACCAATATGATCGGCGCCGGAGTCTTCTTGAAGACCCGCGTCATGACCTGCAACGTGGGCAGCGCCCAAATGGTCATGCTGGTGTGGGTCGCAGCGGGGCTGTTGTCGCTGGCGGGAAGCTTTTCCTATTCGGAGATCGCCGCGATGATGCCGGAGGCGGGCGGCGACTACGTGTATTTGCGCCGTGCCTACAGCCGGGTCGCGGGATTCCTCTTCGGCTGGATGGCGTTCACGGTTTTTCGCACCGGTGCGCAGGCCGCGCTTGCCGTCGGGCTGGCGATTTTCACGAATGTGGCGTTGGGCGGTGCCTTGCGACAGTGGCACATCGGCGGTCATATCCTCGGTCTACGGCTGCAAGTCGGCGGTTTGACCATCGTTGCGCTCGCGACCATCTGGACCGTGGCGCTCATCAATTGTGCGTCGGTGTCGACCGGGGGCCGCACGGCGCTCCTGGCGACCATCGCCAAAGTCGCGCTGGTGCTCGGCATCGGTATCGGCGCCTTCATATTTGCCCCCGGCGATTGGATGCATCTCGAAGGCTCCGGCATGCTCGGCAGCTGCGAGGGTGTTGCGCCTTCCGCGCGCGGCGGTATTGCGGGATTCGGGGCCGCCATGCTCGGCGCTCTGTGGGCGTACGACGGCTGGAACAACGTCGCGCCGCTCGCGGGCGAGATTCGCGATCCGCAGCGTAATCTGCCGCGCGCCTTCGTTGGCGGCATGCTGGTGGTCGGCGCGCTGTATCTGTTCGTCAACATTGCGTATTACTACGCGCTGACGCCTCTCGAGATTGCCGACATTCCGATCAGTTCATCGGTGGCCACCGAGGTTCTCAAGCGCTTCCTGGGACCGGTCGCTGTGTCCTTGACGGCGGTGGCGCTCATGATCTCCTCCTTCGGATCCCTGCATGCGAGCGTGCTCGCCAATTCACGCATTCCGTTTGCCATGGCCCGCGACGGGCTGTTTTTTCGCAGTCTCGCCAAACTGTCGCCGCGCTCCAATGTTCCGGTGCGGGCCATACTGGCGCAGGCGATCTGGGGCAGCGTGCTCGCCGCATCCGGAACCTACGATACGCTCACCGACTCGGTCATTTTCGCCTCCTGGCTGTTTTACGGATTGTCGACGGCATCATTGTTCGTGTTCCGGCGCACGATGCCCGATGCGCCGCGCCCCTATCGCGCTTTCGGCTATCCGGTCATTCCCAGCGTATTCTTACTGGCGACCGGCGCGTTGCTGGTCAATACCTTCGTCGCCGCGCCGCGCCAGGCTCTGCAGGGCGTCGCTTTGCTGCTCCTTGGCCTGCCGTTTTATTGGTACTGGTCGCGGGGCGCGCGCCCCTCGAATTAGGGCGGAGGGCAGGCGGGGTTCAATGCAAGCATCGACAGCCGGCGCTCGTCCCAGATCACGAACAGGCCGCTGGCGATCACGATGCCGGCGCCGACGAGCAAGCCGATCGAGGGGGTTGCGGACCAGAAAAGCCAATCGATTGCGAACGCCCAGAGAATGGCGGTGTATTCGAAAGGACCGACCACGGACGGCGGAGCACGCCGAAAGGCATCCGTCAGCCAGAATTGCCCGAGTGCTCCGGATATCCCGATGCCGGCGAGCCACAGCCAATCGCCCGGGAGCACGGAGCGCCAATCATCGGCCGCGAGAATCCCCGATCCGAGGCTGACCAGCGCCAGGTACCAAAACACCATGGACATGCTCGAATTGCTGCGGCCGAGCGATCGCACGGTCAAACCGCTCAGCGAATAACAGATGGTCGCGACGGCGGCCGCGGAACCGGCCGCCAACGAAACGAAACCCTTGCTCCAAGGCTGCAGGATCCACAGCACGCCGCTCATGCCGACCACGATGGCGAGCCAGCGCCGGCCGGAGACCTGCTCGCCCTGCAGCGGCACGGACAGAGCAGTCATCAACAACGGCGCCGCGAGGAACAGCGAATAGGTCTGAGCCAAGGTCAGCCGATGCACGGCATAAACAAAGCTGGCGAGCATCGCCACGCCGAGCGCTCCGCGCCACAGGTGCAATACGGGAACGGTCGCCCGCAGGCTCGCCCACGAGCGCTGCCAGGCGATCATCAAGAACAGGCACAGCAGCGAGGACAGGCAGCGCATGCACGACACCTGCAGCGGCCCGTAATGGGCCGACAGCCGCTTCATGAAGGCGTCCATGATCGAAAATACGAACACCGCCGCGATCATGGCCGCGATCCCGCGCAAGCGTTCTCGAGCCGCCACGTTCGAGATTGCCGATAGTGACGGCCCAGGGACACTCATATCACGCGCTTCAGTGCGCCTGCGGGCGTTTGAAGTGATCGACTCGATCGATCGATTGGACGGCCACATTCAGGGGGCTGCCGCTGCGCAAGAGGGTGAGCGGCACTTCCGTTCCCGCCGGACCCGACGCCCAGAGCCGACGATAGAACTCGGCCACGCTGCCCACCGCATGATCCGCAATGTGGGTGATCACATCTCCCTCGCGTATGTCCGCGAGTCGGGCCGGGCCGGCCTCCGCGGTGCCGGTCACGTAGACCTTGCCGCTCGCCTCCACGGCATAAACGCCAAGCCAGGGCCTCGATGGTCTTGTTGCGCGGCCGCGCGTGCGCAGGTCCTCGAGGATCGGTTGCAGCAGGTCGATCGGCACGAACATGTTGGCGTTCAGTTCCTCGCCCGACACCAATTCGCGCATCAGCAGGCAGCCCACGCCGACCAGGCCGCCGCGCCGGTCGATGAGCGCCGCGCCCGACCAATGAGGGTGTGCGGGTGTGGTGAATATCGCCTTGTCCAGCAAATACTCCCACGCGCCGGCAAATTCACGCCGTGCCAGGATCTGCACGCTCTGCGGCTTGGCGAATTCAGGCGAACTCAACACGAACGCCTTGTTGCCGGCCTCCAAGACCGCAGGGTCGCCAAACGGAAGAGGCGGGACCGATATTTTTTCGAGCGGCAGCACCAATCCGAAGCCGGTTACCGGGTCATAGGCCAATGGATGGCCGGCCACCTCGCGGCCCCGATGCGCGGTCAACCACACATCGCTGGCTTCGGCGATCAGGTAGCCGACGGTAAGGGTCAAGCCATCGGAACCGATGACGATTCCGTTTCCGATGCGCTCCTGACCCAGAATCACGGCGGTGGAGGCGTCCTCAGGGACCACGGCGCGCAGCTTGAGCACCGATCGACCGAGTGCCTCCAGATCAATGTCGCTCGATGCAACTGAAGACGTCATGACTGGACGGTAACGTGAACTTGCGCCCCTGTCACCACTCGCTTTCGCCCGTCCCCATGATCAATTAAGATCACGTCATCGATTAGTGAGATATCCACGTATCTCGACAGAGATATCCGCGTATCACAAAGGTTCCGCAAATCGCGGAAAATCACGGCTTACTTCCCATCCATAGGACACCGAAAGATGCAAAATACAATCTCGCGCCGCGCAGTCATCAAAGGCGGGCTCATCGCAGGGGCCTTGGTTCCGGCAATAGGGCTGCTCGGCAACACGGCCGGCGCCGCCGCCCTGACGCCTCTCGACCCCAACGATCCGATGGCGAAGGCGGTCAAATACGCGCCAGACGGCAGCAAAGTCAATGCCGCCGCGAATCCCACCTTCAAACCGACCCAGAAATGCGCCAATTGTGCGCAATATCAGGGGAAAGCGGGCGATTCCTCGGCGGGCTGCAATATTTTCGCCGGCAAGAGCGTTCCCGCGGGCGGCTGGTGCAATGTGTGGGCCCAGAAGCCGGGTGCCTGAAGCTAAATCGCTTGGGCGTTAAGGCGCGCCGCTCTTGCGGCGCGCCATACTTGAAGAGGCCGCAGACTCGACTCGCCGCAATCAGGCCGCCGCGTAGAGGATTTGGCCGCCCACCAGCGTCATGGTCACGCGGGTTTAAGGGATGCTGGACGGGTTCACGGCGGGGATTCCTGGAACAGCAGCGCCAGCCCGGCTAGTTTACCCGCTTGCAGAGTGCCGGCCCGGGTGTCGGCGCGCGCCGCGAAGTCGGAACCCGGGGGCAAAGGCCCAAACCATATTATTAAATATATTCCGTTTCTCCGGTAAATACCGAGTCCCGGTCAGCACCGCACCCGCCTGTGCGGCACCGTCGGCGTCTGTGCGGCGCCGCACTCACAAGTTGATCGGCCTCCGGTCCCGTCGGTTTACATTCGAGATCTGCGCATCAGCACCACGACAAGCGCAACGATGAGGAGAGTTCCAAGGAGGCCACCGCCGTAGTAACCGTAGTACATGTGGAAACTCCGTTAACCGGGAACCGCACTATTGAAGCGCGAATCCGCTGGCTGTGTCGGTACGTCAACGCACGGAGCGAAGGCGCCGGCATTTTGCGCTGAAACCCACGCTGCGGGAACTGACTTTCGGATCCGCCAATTGAGGTAAAATGATTTTTTACGCTTGAGACATCCCGGTCATGAGCGCCATTGCCGAATCAGCCACTGCCGAACCCGCCGTCCCGAGTGCCGCCGCGCGCGCCATGGTTGAGCGCCTGATCGAGTTTCCCACCGTGTCGCGGGACTCGAACTTGGCTCTGATCGAGTGGGTTCGGGACTATTTGACCAAGGCCGGGGCGAGCACCCGGCTCACTTACGATGCCGGCGGCAAGAAAGCCAACTTGTTCGCCACGCTGGGCGATTCCAAGAAGCCCGGGCTGATCCTTTCCGGCCACACCGACGTGGTTCCGGTTGACGGCCAGAGTTGGGATACCGATCCGTTCGCCGCTATCGAACGCGATGGCAAGCTCTATGCGCGCGGGTCGGCTGACATGAAGGGATTCATCGGGGTCGCCTTGTCGCAGGCGCCGAAATTTGTGGCCGCGCTCAACGCCAATCGGCTCGATGCGCCGCTGCACTACGCCCTGAGCTACGACGAGGAGGTGGGCTGTCTCGGGGTTCGCGAATTGATTCGCGACCTGGAGGAGAACGGCATTCGGCCGGCCGGCTGTGTGGTGGGCGAGCCGACATCGATGCAGCCCATAATTGCCCACAAGGGCATGAATCGATTCCGCTGCGCGGTGCACGGGCGCGAGGCGCATTCGAGCTACGTGACGTACGGGGTCAACGCCATCGAGTACGCCGCACGGCTGATCGTGTTCATTCGCCAGATCGCCGACCGGCTTGCGCAATTCGAGCAGCGTGACTACGGCTTCACCGTACCCTTTACGACCATGTCGACGGGTGTTATTCGCGGCGGGATCGCGGCCAATGTCATCCCCAAGGATTGTGAATTTCAGTTCGACATGCGCACGCTGCCGCAGGCATCCTCCGATGCGCTCTACCAGGAAATTCGCGCTTACGCCGAGCTGCTGACGCAGGAAATGCGGGCGATCGATCCCGAATCGGGCATCGATTTGGTGTGGGCCAGCCAGACCGCCGGACTTGCGGCCTCGGAATCCGATGCGATCGTGCAATGGGCGATGCGCCTTTCGCGAAATACCAAGGTGGGCAAGGTATCGTACGGAACCGAAGCCGGCTTGTTTCAGAAGATGGGTGTACCGAGCGTGATATGCGGACCCGGCGACATCGCCGAAGCGCATCGTCCCAATGAATTCGTCGCGCTGGCGCAGCTGGCGCAATGCGAAAAATTCATGGAGCGCATTCTCGAAGCGGGCTACGCCGAATGATGTCCGCGCCGAAGTCGAGCGCGGTATCGATCGTCAAGGGCGCATGCCCGCACGATTGTCCCGACACCTGTGCTCTCGAGGTGCACGTCAAGGACGGCGTGGCCTTCAAAGTGACCGGATCGGCCGAACATGGCCCCACCGCGGGCGTGCTCTGCACCAAGGTGGCGCGCTATACGGAAAGAACCTATCACCGGGATCGATTGCTGCATCCGCTGCGCCGAATCGGCAGGAAAGGGGAAGGGCGCTTCGAGCAAATCACCTGGGACGACGCCATTTCGACGATCGCGACGCGGCTTGCCGCCGTCGCGGCCGACGATCCGCAACAGATCCTGCCCTATAGCTACGCGGGAACCATGGGATTGGTGCAGGGCGAATCCATGTCCCAGCGCTTCTTTCACCGGCTGGGCGCAAGCCTTTTGGATCGTACGATCTGCGCGTCGGCCGGCTCCGCCGGCCATGCGATCACCCTGGGTTCGCGAATCGGAATCGACGTGGAATTGGCCGACCAGGCCAAGCTCATCATCTTTTGGGGCTGCAATGCGATCACCTCGAGCGTACATTTTTGGGCGCGCGCGCAGCAGGCCAAGCGCCTCGGGGCGAAACTCATCGCCATCGATCCCTACCGCTCTCTCACGGCCGAAAAGTGCCACGCCCACATCGCCTTGCTGCCGGGAACCGACGCGGCGCTCGCGCTTGGCCTCATGCACGTGCTGATTCGCGACGATCTCATCGATCACGGCTACGTGAGCGGGCACACGCTGGGATTCGAGGCGCTGTGCGAACGGGCGAGCTTGTACGGCCCGGAGCGGGTTGCATCGATCTGCGGTATCACGACCGCCGAGATAGAGTCGCTCGCGCATCAGTATGCAACCACACGGCCCGCGCTGATCCGCGCCAATTACGGGCTGCAGCGCGTTCGCGGCGGCGGCATGGCGATGCGCAACATTGCCTGTCTGCCGGCGCTCATCGGTGCATTTCGAGACGCCGCGGGCGGCATCTTGGTCTCGACATCCGGCAATTTCAAGATCGACAATCAAGCGCTGTCGCGCCCCGACTTGTTGGCCGGGCGCAATCCGCGCACCATCAATATGTCGACCATCGGCCGCGCGCTCAATGACGCAACCGCACCAATCCGTGCGGTCATCGTCTACAACTCCAATCCGGTGGCAGTGGCGCCGGATTCGGCACGTGTCGCCGCGGGCTTTGCGCGCGAGGATTTGTTCACCGTGGTGCTCGAGCACTTCCAGACCGATACCGCCGACTATGCGGATATCGTGCTGCCGGCGACTACGCAGCTCGAGCACCTCGATGTGGTGAAGCCCTACGGCCACTACGACCTGGTCGCCAACAATCCGGCGATCCGGCCTTTGGGAGAGGCCAAGCCAAATACGGAGATCTTTCGACTGCTGGCCAAGGCCATGGGATTTATCGACCCGTGCTTCGACGATTCGGACGAGGCAATCGCCCAGTCGGCCGTCGCGGACGATTGGGATTTCAATGCGGTGCGCTTGCGGGGCTGGAAACGCGTGGACGCAGCAAGGGGCGTGGCACGGTTTGCCGAGGGCGGGTTCGATACCCCGTCGGGCAAGGTCGAGTTGTTTTCCAGTGCGGCGCAATCGCTCGGACTCGATCCTCTGCCGGACTATATCGAACCACTGGAGGATACCCGCAGCGAGCTCGCGCGCCGGCTGCCGCTCGCGATGATCTCTCCGCCGGCCCGCAATTTTCTCAACAGCAGCTTCGTCAACGTCGCCAGCCTGCGCGCCTCCGAAGGCGAACCGTGGCTCGACATCCATCCCGACGACGCCCGCGACCGGGGAATCACCGAGGGCAGCTACGTGAGAGTCTTCAACGATCGGGGCAGCATCGAATTGCGCGCGCGAGTCACGGAACGGGCACGACGTGGCGTGGTGGTGGCACTGTCCGTGTGGTGGAAGAAACTCACACGTGACGGCAAGAATGCCAACGAGTTGACGAACGGCGACGTCCTCACCGATTTGGGGCGAGCACCGCTTTTCTACGATTGCCTGGTCGAGGTACGGCCGTGCGGTACGTCCCTCTTGTAGTTGATCCCTTGGTGACGTGGGGATCCCTACATTGATGACGGTCTGCGCGCCAGATGCAGTTTCTGTATTTCGCGCGTCGTCAAGCGCGCCTCGTAAATCGACCGCCGATCAAAGGTCCGGGCCACGACGGTAGCTGTGACCACTGCCACGAGCAGCGGGAGAACGAAGGATCGATCCCGGCCCGTGAGTTCCATTACCAGAACGACGGCGGATATCGGTCCGTGGGTCGTGGCCGCCAACACGGCGCCGGCACCTAATACGGCGAACAGACCCGGCGGTACGCCGTAGGCCGCCGCCATACCCGCGCCGGCGCCACAGGCCACCAACAACCGCCGCTGCTCGTCAGAAAGATGCGCCCTGTCCGATAACGCGTTGGCGAGCACCGCGCCCACTTGTTTCGGCGCGCCCTCGCGACCTAGCGACCTAGCGACGCTCCCATGCCGACGACCAATATCGATAGGACCGCGCTGCCGAGCGTACGCAGAGCCGGCAATCGTCCGGCGAATTCGGATATCGCCTCCGTGATATCGATGCCGTTGCCGCTGGTAAGGCGGCGCAGAATTATCTGACCAGCACCCGTGAGCGCACCCGCACCCAGCAGCACCCAAACATGCCTCCACGCGCCGGCTTGCGCTGCTGCGTCGAGCAAATCGGGTCCCAGCCACATGAGTTGCTGTACTTTGTCGAGCAGCGTGGTAAGCACCACCGCGCCAATGCCGGCTCCCGCTCCGGTCAGTGTGACCGCAGTCCAAAAGCCCACGGCACCTTTGCTCAGCAGTGTGGGCGGGATATCCGCAACCCTTCTCTGCGGCGGCGTCAATGGGCCCCCTTTGCGCTATCGGCGTGAGATATTGACTCACCGTCATTCTATACAGGAAATCATCCCCGGCTCGCCGTGCACGCGGGCATCCGCCAATCGTCCGCTAGATATGGGCACCTCATCGCGAGCGCCGGGTGACGACGTCCAGCCTGTCCGGACTGAAGCACGGCGCGCGTCAGAACCCAATCCGGAACCTCGATTTGGCGATGCAAAACATGAGAACCCAGGCCGTATTTCTAATGTGTTGCCCGCCGGTTTTTAATATTGAGCGTCTAGTCTTGAACAGCAACATGATTTTAACGCCCAGGATGCAAAATAATTGGCGAGCGGCAATGCATATTGCCGGTAATTAAGCCTTCTAGGACTCAAAATGAGATCCCCGAGATTCATTGAACCAAAACACCGAAGAA
>JBBIUT010000046.1:0-21057 GCA_037440085.1 Gammaproteobacteria bacterium | reverse complement strand
CGGATTCCCAACCCCGAGTCTTGACCGGCCGTGTAGATCACCGACGCCTGATTGCCGAATTGCAGGTCGCCCGCCGCGGCGATGTCGATGTTGCCGGTGCCGGTGCGCACCATGATGGGGGCGGGGGGTGCCGTCTTTCCGCGGTCGACTCCACCCGCGGCAATTTGTATGGCTCCCGTCCCGGCGGCAAGTGCGCCCGGGGCTTGAACCGCCATGAGATTGCTCGAGCCAAGGTCTGCCCCCGCGATCAGCCGGTAAGACCACGATTGATCCGGGACGCTCGGCAGCACGAAGGCGGCGGTACCGGTCACCCCGTTGAATCCGTCGCTCAGCGACTGATCGATGAGCAAATTGCCGGCGGCGCGCAAGGTGAGAATCCCCGGGGCGCCATTGAAGCGCCAGGTCGATAGATCCCAGTTCGTCCCGAGCGTGAGATCTCCCGCCGATTGGATCTGGATTCCCGGGACGACCGAGACGTTGAGACTCGATGAGCCCTTGAGCGCGGCAGTGATCGCCGCGGCGCTGTTCATGAACGTAGTCGCGTCGGTGTACCAGGTCGCGCTCGTGGCGATGTCGGCGGCGGAAATCGTGTTGGCAAGCACATTGTTCGCCGCGTCGTACGTCGCCAGACCCTCGACTTGAACTTGTTGGGATCCCACGATGTTTCCGCCGAGGGTAATCGCGGCCGGACTTCCGGTTTGAACGCTCAGAAGAGCGGTCAAACTCGTGCGCGGCACGGTCAAAGCCAAAGTGCCGCCACGTGCACCCGGCGCGCCCGCGAGGTCGATGGTCGCGTTATTGTCGATGTGCACCACGCCGCTCGTCGAGGTGAGATCTACGCTGCCGCCCGCCTGACCCGACCCCGAGGCGCTCGCATTGATCATGCCCGCGATTTCGATGGCGTTTTGCGCGGCGAGATTAACGAAGCCGCCGGTCGTACCGGATGCGTCGATGCTGCCCAGAATCTCCAACGAGCCGCCGTCATTGCCGATCGATACGGTGGCCGCGCGTACTCGCCCGTTTGATGCGAGCACGACATCGCCGGCACCGCGTTGTGTAAAGCTGCGCAGACCGCCAAAGCCGCCGGCGTTCAAGTTGGCATTCAAGCCCGCGAGATCGGGCAATTGCGCAACGTCCAGCATGAACTGTCCGGCGCTCGGACCGGCCCCGCCGGTCGCGGTCAAGGCGCCCTGCAGATCGGCGGTTCCGTACGGGGCCGTGATCGAGAGCGCGCCGGCCGCGCCGCTGGAATTGCCGGCCGACAGGTTGATCTTCGCACCCGGGGCCATCGTCACGGCGCCGGCCGCCGCATCCATCGACACGCGGCCGCCTGGACCGGCGACCGAGACCGAATCGAAGCTCGCGGAGAAGCCGGAGACGTCGATCGAGGCGGCTGCGCCGAGGCCGATGTTGTCGGAGGCCGCCGGGCCGGTCGCCGACAGCTGCAGAACGCCCGAGGGCAGTTTGACGGCCGTATTGATCGCGAGCGCCGTGCCCGACAAGGCAATCCCGCCCCCGGCGCCGGGCGCCGAGGCCGCCGACTGGATCGGTGCGGCCGCGCCCAGTACCTGCAGCGGGCCGTTCGGGCTGCTAATATTGAAATTGACACCGTCCGCGGTGCTGAGCAGTGCGGTGTGCAAGCTCAAGGGCGCATCCGAGGTGACGGACCCCGCCGCGGTCGCATGTATCTCCGCCGCGCCGCTCATATTGGCCGACGCAAAACCGCTAAATCCCGTCATACCCCCGCCCAGGATCAGATGGTCCGCCTGCAGCGTCAGAGGCCCGCTTGAGAGTTGAGCGCCGGCCCCCGCGGCCACGCCGTTCGAGCCGGCAGCCGCCGAGTCCTGGAGCGTGATTTGCTTGGCTTGCAGCGAAGCCGCAGCGTTCGCGGTCGAGGCCACGATCGCGGGCGTGTCGAGAGTCAAGTCGCCGGACACCGCAAGGGTGTTCCCGCCGTAGACGTCGATCGCCGAGCTGCTCGTCAACTCGAGCGCGCTCAACTTGAGGGTCGACAATTGAGTCGGCGACAGCACCAGACCGGAGGTCCCGCTGGGCGCGGAGCCCAACGAGATCTGCGATGCGGTGAACGATAGGGAACCGCCCGGCAACTCATAGGTCGCTTGAGATTGCAGATTGCCGGAGGCCTCCAAAGAGGCGGAGCCGGTGGCTTTGAGCACCGCACCTCGAGCGATGGTGAGCGCGCCGAGCGTAGGGTCGGGATTGGTAGCGCTGCGCACGATCGAAGTTTGCGCGCCGGTGGAGACCCGCACCAGCGCCCCGTTGCCGGTGAGATCATATTCGCTCGGAACGGCAACGGTCGCGCCGCTGGCATTCAACGTCGCGCCGGCCGAAATCGTCAGGCTGGTGGTCGCGGTCAACATGATCTCGCTGCCCGACAGGCTCACGCCAGGATCCACGACGATACTCGAGGCGGTCGTGGTGACTTGCGTCGCGCTGCCGGTGCTGCCGGTGCTGCCGCTGCCGCTGCTGCTGCGGGTGCCGCCGAGCAACAGAGATTGCGCGCCCAGGGAATTGAGCTGCGACGCATCGAGCGCCACGATGCCGGGAACGACTGCCGCGCTGGCGCCGTTGGTCACATCGATTTGGGTGGCGCTGATGTCGACCTGCGCACCCCGGCCTCCGGACGCCGGAGAGTCCACCAGATTACCCAGGAATCCGAGTTGCTGGGCGGCCGAGAATTGCAGCTGGCCGGCATCCATCGGAAGCGGCGGCGGGGCCGTGCCGGCGGTCTTCGCGAGCTGTGAAAAGAAGGTGTTGGCCGAGGTCAGTGTGTACTGCGCCAATTCCTGAACCGCAGTGCCTGGACGTATATCGAACCCCTGA
Organism: Gammaproteobacteria bacterium; assembly: GCA_037440085.1. GTDB lineage: Bacteria > Pseudomonadota > Gammaproteobacteria > Steroidobacterales > Steroidobacteraceae > Bog-1198. Next base: position 18,213 of record JBBIUT010000046.1, on the reverse strand, counting down.
GTACGGGTCTCGATGATGCTGGTACCGGCCACGGCGAACTGACCGGCGATGATCGTGCTGCCATCGAGCTGGCCGAAGCTTTGGCCCGGCGCAATGTCCGTGAAGCCTGCGACCGGCCTCACCAGATGAGCGCCCGGCAATAAGGCATAGCCCGCCGGCAAGATCGCGTAGGTGCCGGCCGCGACGCCGCCGCCGCCCGCCAGCACGACACTGCTCCCCGGCGCATAGGAAAATCCTGCTTGTAGCTGCGGATCGTAGGGCGCATATTGCAAAGACAATTCCGGCACAATCGCGAACTGACCCGGACTCTGGGTATTGGAGTTCGACAACACATCGACCGTACCGCCGACACCCGGCACGAATTCGCTGGCCTGCATGTCCCCGCCGCCTGACACATCGATGGTCGCGCCCTTGGCGACGACGACGCTGTTGGCGTTCAGCTGCACCGATTTGGCGGGCGGCCCGCTGTGCGTGTACACCGCGAACTGGCCTTGCGGCAGGGGATAGACCCAATCTGTCCCGGCCTGCGTCACACCAAAGGGGATCGTCTGCCCTGCGCCTGACGTGGATGTGAGGCTGCCGGGCGCGAGCGTGATTTGCGGGGCATCGAGGATCAGCGAGCCGAACGGCGCACGCAGCACACCGCTCTGTCGAATCGTATCCGCCTGCAGCGTCAACTGCCCGCCCGTGGACAGCACCGCGCCGCCGCCCGAGCTTCCGGGCAGAATTTGCAGCGAATTCGTATTGTTGGGCGCGCCCGCAACCGAGACGCCGAACTGGGTGAGCGTGGTTGGGTAGACCTGGTCGGCTTGCAGCACCACGCTCCCCTGAGCAACCAGGGTTCCCATGATCGGCAACGGCGAGGGGCCCGAGCTCTCGACACCGATGAAGCGGATGTCTCCGCTACTCTCGATCATCGATGAGGAAAATCCGCCCAGCCCCAGGCTGCCGATGAAATCGACGAGATTCGCGCGGACCTGGAAGCTGCCGGTGTTTGGCGTCCCGGCTCCGGCGCTCGTCGAATAGCCGGTCTCGGCACCCGCCAGCGAATCGTAGTAGCCGAGGCCAACATAGGCGGCCTGCAGCGAGACCTGCGCGCCCGAAGTAGTGGCAATCTCGGGCGCGTCGAGGCGGATCGAGGCCGGCAGCTGCAGAGTCGTATTCTGCGCGAACACGATGCTGCCCGTGGAAACCGGAGCGCTCGTACCGAGCGGACCGCCCTCGTCGAAGAGATTCTTGGCCGTTAGCGCCAGCGCGCTGAATCCCCCCGCCTCGATCATCCGAGTGGGTACGAGAGCAACTCCACTGTATTGGTTGGGTATCGCGTACTGCGGCGCGATGACGACCGGTGCGCCGCTGGTCAGGATGACTTGCCGCGGACTGAAGGGGAAAATAGCGCCGGAATTAGGTCCACCTGGCTCACCGCCATGGAGATTTCCATCGAGCGTGATGGCGAGCGTTCCGCCGGCAGCGCCCGGTGCCTGCCCGGCATGCGCGGAGACCGCGCCATTCAGCAGCATCCCTTCCGCCGCCGACAACGTGATGGTGCCGCCGTTTGAGCCGATCAAGGTCGGGGACGCACTGATCGTGCTCCCGGTGGGGGTGTTCTGCGCGAGGTTGACCTCAGCGGCAGTCCCCGATGCATCGAGCGAGGAACCCGGCGCGGTAATGAGATAGCCGCGATTGGCGGCAATCGAGATTGTGCCGCCGTTCAGTACCGATCCGGTGCGCTGACCGAGATCGTTCGTTTGCAATAGCGCGACGCCCTGGGTCGACAGCAGCCCGTCGCGGGACGACAGCAGCCCGCCGCCCTGCAGCCAGATGCCCTGGGAATTCAGGAACTCGGAAATCGGCAAGCTCGTCGTGGTCGCGATGGACAGGGTGCCGGCCGGCGCCGACAGACTGCCGTCGATGACGATTGAAGTATTCGACGTCAAAGAAAGCGACGCGGTCGGGTCGAGCGCAATCCTTGAGTTGTTCTCGACATTCAAGATACCCGCCGTCGCAAAGGTCGCATTGGTGAAATTCGGGACCCCGGGCGGCGGCGCGGCGTTCACGGCAAGACTGACACTGACCGGCGCGCGGAACAGATCCGGCAGCAGGGCGGGCTCCGCCAGCGTATTGAACGGCGTGCCGCTGGGGGCCGTCGCCGGATAACCCAGCAGCGCGAAATTCAGCTGTTGTGGGGTGATTTGAGTACCGGCTTCGATCGTGAGGCCGCCAAAGTTCGAGGACAGCGAAATATTCGCGAAGCCGTCCGCGGAGAACAGCCGTGCCGGCACCCACAACAGGCCGATTTGGCCATCCGCGCAATTCGCCGCGGCGATACAGATCGCGTTGGCCGACAGCGACAATGCGCCGCCCTGCGTGAGCCCAAAACCCTCGAGCGTGCTCGCGAGCGTGACGGGTACCTCGGGGGTCGCTCCATTGGTGGAAGGCCCGACTCCGATCGTGACGGCGCCGGCTGCGCCACCGATGATCTTGCCCTGGACGGTTCGCTGCGCACCCCCCGACACGTCGATCACGCTGCCGGGCTGCAGATTGAGAGGGGTACCGCCGCTTGCGGAGATCTTGACCTTGCCGCCGCCGATCGCGAGCGGATCCGTGCCGGAGGGTGCATTGGGCATCGGTTGGTCGTTGATCCATTCGCCGCTGACATCGATCGCGCTCCGGGCACCCAGGGTGAGTGTGGACGGTCCCACGCCTCCCTGTAGCGACTGCGTCGTCGCCGCGCTCAACGAGACGGACCCGTCGTGGGCGGTCACGCGGCCCGCCAGATCGATCGCACCTGCCTTGATCGCAAGCTGCCCAGCGGCGGGCAATTGCAGCCCTACACTCGACGGGATTGATACGCTGCCGTTCGCATACAGATCCAGCTGGCCGATGCCGTTAGGTCCTAACAAATCGGGTCGCACGTGTACCGTGTCGAGCGCTGCCGGCAACGGATCGGCGAGCGGATTGAACGGCGCGCCGGTCGGACCGGTCAGCGTATCCAGCACCGTACCGGCGGCGAAAATGACATCCGGAAGCAAATAGTTATTACCATTCGGGCCGCCGCCGGGGAGCCCGAGCGTCAGTTGGCCGCTCAGGGGTATTTGGTTCACGGGCCGGAACAGGTTTGGGTTCGTGGTGGGATCGAGCACCGTCGGCATTTGCCGTTGAAATGAGCCTATCACGGTGCCCGCAGCGACGCTGCCGTCGAGCACGAGGCGCGGTGCAACGACGGCCACCGCACCGGCATCCTTGCCTTCGATGTAGCCGGGTTGGAATTGCCCTTGCGGATCGGCACTGCCGATGCCGGGAAAGGTCTGCGTCACGCCCCATTTTGGATCGGTGACCGAATTGTTGACGATGCCGACATAGGTCTGGTTCGGATTCGCTTGCGAGATGTCGTAGATCTGGCCATTCGTGCCGAGCAGCTTCGTCGTATTGATGTATCCGGGAAGATAATTGATGCTGCCCCCGGAAATGTTGAGCGTGGCTTGCGGCGCGACGAAAACCGCTCCATCCGAATTCAACGTAATCGCTCCGCCCGTCAGACTGCGTTCGCCGACGGTGCGCTGCACTGCCGATACGTAACCGGACAGATCGCCGATCGGGGATCCGACCCAGGCCGTGCCGTTTAATACGCCGGACTGCCGCGTATCGATGTAGACGGTCTGGCCATACAGAGGACCGCTCCGCTGCAGCGGGCTGTTCGCGAGCTCGGTGCCGCGCAGCTGAACCGGGATGACATTGCTCGACACGGGCAGCGCAATATTCGCGCCCGAGACGTCGATGCGGGCGCCGGCATCGATGAGCAGCCGGCCCGCTCCCGGCTGCGCAGTGTAATCGCTGGGCGGCGTGCCGGACGGCGCGTCCGGCGATATGCCGGGCAGCGCGGCGGCCGTGATCGAGACGTTACCGGCGGTCGCCGTCACCTCGCTGCCGCCGGCGAGCGTCACCGTCTTGCCGCCGAGGATCACCTGCGATTTCGGCTGGGCGGTCGCATCGACTGCGGCGCTGGTGCTCGCAAGATCCAGCGTGACGTCGGTGTGGCTGCCTGCGCCGAGGGTCAGCGTGCCGGCATTGGCCGCGTTCAGTGTAGCTGAGGTACCGCCCGTGACGGCCGCGGCACTGCCGCCGTCCTGCGCCAATAGATAAATCGTGCCGTTTTGCTGAACGGCCGTCGTGGCGGAGACACGGCCAAGCTGATTAACCATCAAACCCATCATCGTGACGTTACCGTCATTGGCCGAGATCTGGCCGTAATCGGTGCCGCCGGGCGTCGATGCAGCCGCATTCGTGGCGGTGCCGCCGTGACCCACTGCGACGAGCAGCCCGCGCAGGTTCGGATCCGTACTGGCGGCGAGGTACACACTGTCGCCGGCGGCGAGGATGACCTGGCCGCCCGGCGCGTTCAAACTGCCTTGATTGGTGACCTGCGGCGCGAATAGCATGATTTGGCCATTCGGCGCATTGATCGTCGCTCCGGAGCCGACCTGCACCGGGCCGCTCGTCAGCGGATTGCCGTTGGCGTCAACGAAGCTTGCGAATGCGGGACCGTTATTCAAGCCGGCGTTCAAGATGCCGCTGAGTGCGGCGGGCGTGATGTTCAGCGAGGAGGCGATCAGCGAGCCGGTATTGACCTGGGCTCCCGCGCCAAAAACGATGCCGTTTTGGTTGATCAGGTAGATCGAACCGTTCGCGTTCAAGGCGCCGAGAATCTTGCTGGGGTCGGCCTGGAAAATCTGGTTGAGGGCGACCGCGGCGGCGTCCGGCTGTTTGAAGGTGACCGCGCCATTATTGGAGATATTGAAGGTCTGCCAATTAAGTGTGGCATTCTCAGAAGCTTGCGTGATCGTCATCGAATTACCGACTTGCACCAGATTCGCCTTGCCGGCGGTCACCCAAGTCTGCGGCCCGGTCACTCCTTTGCAAGCGCCGGCTGCGCATGGAATCGGGAGCGTAGCGGCGTTGCTGTGAGAGAGGCCACCGAAAGCACCCAGCAGTGCCAGCATCGCGCCGGCGGCGGTCAACACGCCGCAGCCCCGCCGCGCCCGGGGCAGCCGCATCATGCGCGCGGTGACGGCACCATGATTCGACATGACAAGCTCCTAGAAACCGTACCGGAAGTGAAAATGGATGCGCGATTCATAAATCGCCGAGATAAGCGGATGGACCCAATCAAAGCCGGCATCGAACCCGGCATATCCGGAAATGCGAAAGCCGAAGCCCCAGCCCTGCAAATCATACCGGGCGGTTTGCGTCGGCAGCGGATCGTTCAAACTGACCACGCCCGCGTCGTAAAACCCATACAGATAGGCCTCGCGCGGATGCACGCCGAACAGGGTTGGCAGATGGGGTGAACGCAATTCCACCGAACTTTCGAAGCCCATGTCCCCCAGATCCTCTGCCTCAAGATAGCCGCGCACGCTCTCCACGCCGCCGATTGCAAATTGCTCATTGTCGATCAACGGCTGGGTGGTGTACTGACCCGATACCCGCAGTGAAAGCTCCGTATCGAACGGCAACGGCTGCACATGGGACGCATCGGCGTGCCAGTAGATATAATCCGGTGTCGCCCCGTAGCGCTTGCTCTCGAATTGCGCCTGGTTGTTCACGAGACCGCGTATGCCGAAATCGGTTGCGAGGGTGAAGGATGTCGTGGCGCGCCCGCGAACGAAGGTTGCGCCGTAGGCGGCCGACAAATTCAGGTACTTGATCGGTGTTTCCAGGCCAGGCCCGGACGCCACCAGCACGCTTTCGTCGAAATTCTTCAAATCCGCGCCGAACGTCAAGGTCGGAAAGAATTTGCCGCCCGGTGCCAGCGGCACGATGTAGCGCGTTCCATAGACATGGCCCTTGCCAAGTACGCCCAGCGTGCCCACTGTCGCCACATCGCTGTTGGTGTCGACCGCAAAAAACGCCAAGGTCGCGCCAACGCTCGGCAGAGGCACCAGATAGGTGCCCGCGATCACACGCGCTTCGCTCTGATTCTTGGGCGCAGTTTGATATTGGACCGACAGTGTCTGATTGCGCTGAAAAAGATTATCGTAGCTCACGTTCATGTTCAGACGCGTATGCGTGGTGTCCGGCGTGTAGCGGTCGTTGACTTCCAGGTTCGCGTGCAGGGGCAGATCGTCTTTGACCTTAAGGTCCACATCGACGGTTCCCGGCGCCGGCCCGGGTTTGAGAACCGGAGCCACGCTCAAATCGGGCGATGATTGATTGAGCGCATTCAGCTGCTTCTGCACGTCCGGAAAATGCGGGACCACGCCGGGCTCGAGGCTCGGCACCGCCGCGAGAATGCGCCTGTTCATGAAGTAGCGGGTGCCGTGGACCGCAACCTGGTTCAAGCGGCCCTCCGTGACCGCCAGACGGATGATGCCCCCGTCGACACTCTGTTCGGGGACGTCCACATACACCGTGCTGTAGCCGGCGTCGCGATATGTTTTCTCCAGATCCGCGCGCGCCGCTTGCACGTCCGCGAAAGTCCTAGCGGGCCCGAGGTACGGGTACACCGCCCGCTCGATCTGGCGCGCGCTCAGCACGCTGTTGTTCAACACGCGAAACTCGAGTATGGCGAAGTGATCGTCCGTCACCTGCCCCGTCGGCGTGGGTGAAGCCGTGGACGGAGCGGGGGCGTCCGCCGCGCGGCACGCATTGTTCGCTGCGATACAGATGATCAGGTTCATCCAGACAATACGCCTTTTGCTCAAATCCTTGGCTCCGCTCAACATCCCGCTCAGGCGAATTTCCGCTCTGCATTAAAAGGAAAAGGGCGCCGCGACTTATCGCGGCGCCCCCAGTGTCCGAAGAACGGCCTCGGCGCTCGATCCTCGAACTATCGTCGGTGGTAGAAGTAGATCACTCCATTATGACTATAACGTGATGGGAGACACCTTGCTCAGTACACTTCCTTGGTGACACCCGAGTTATAGATGAGCGGCACCTGGCAATTATTGACCGTACCGGAGGCCGCATACGTGAACTGACTCACCGGGCTCGCCTTGACCTGCGCGAGGGTCTGCGGCACCGTTGCGGCGGCGCTCGGGGTCCCGTCATCCAACCCACCACCCACGAAATTCACATCCGCCACGTGGGCGAGCGATTGCGCGTTCGGCTGGGCGACCAGAATGTCGACGAGTGCAGTCTGGTTCTGGAACAGCTTCCCGAGGTAGGTGCCTGCGGCCAGCGGATTGCCCGCGAGCCCGGTCCACAGGTTCTCGACGTTGTCCATTGCGTAGTCGTAATTGCCGTTCGCCATCGCCTCTACGGTCGGCTTGTTGCCGTTGATTGCGATCAGGCGGAAGTGTGCGCTTCCGGGCTCGGTAGCCGCGCCACTTGCACCATTCGGATCGTCGAACTTCGAGGTCCCGCCGAGGTGGCCGAAGGCGTATTGACCGGCACGGCTGTGCACATCGAGGCATGAGATCACGTCACCGGTTGCAGTGCCGGGAAACACCGTGTCGGTGATGTTGGCGGCGTTCCAAACACAGCCGTTGTTCTCCGCAGTTTGCCCCGCCGGCAACCCCGTGCAGACGCCGGAGCCGGTGCTAACGGTTTCCTGCAACATTTGCGTGCTGCCGCTCGTCGTGCAGCGATTGCGAAGGAAGTAGATGTCCGCCGACACGTTCGTGCCCGAATTGTCACCACGCCGACACAGGAAAATCGGATTCGCCGCGAGCGCCGCCCCGCCTGGGGAGGTAATCCCGGCCCCGGTCGTAATGTAACCCGCATAAAGCGCCGTAATCTGCGCCTTCGTCAGGCTCGGCATGTTGGCGAGCGTATCATCGTTCACCACGAGGCCTTCCAAGTTCTGCAGGGCGCGGTACAGCGGCATCGAAACGGCGATCGCGAACTGGTTCTGGAACAGCGGGGTCGTCTTCAGCTTCTTGATCAGGGCGCTGCTGATGGCTTGGGGACCGATGTTGAACACCGCCGGATCTTCATCGGCGACGCCGATATCCGGGATGATGTTGGCGATCGTGCCCGTGCAGCCATCGAACTCCGCGGCGATCGCCTGCTGGTGCGGCCAATAGTAAGCAGCGGCAAGCCCACCGACTGCGCTGCAGCCGACCGGAGCTTGCGTGGCATCGAAGAAGGCGAGCGGTAGCTGCGCGGCCGGGTAATACGTGCCCTCGTTCGAGCCGCCGTTGCTTTCCTTGGTGAAGGCGACCAGCGTACCCACCGCCAACGTGCCGATCGCATTGTTGAGCTTGCAAACGATCGTCGTCTGATGGGCCTTGGTTATGTTGCCGACTCCGGCACCGAGAAACGGAGCGTCGGTATAAACATTGATGGTGGCTGCCTGGCAGGTTTGCTGGGCCGCCGGAACACCTGCTCCACCGAGGAGCAGCGCATCCTTGATCTGGTTGTCGAGCGCCGTGGATCCGGAGATGTGGAACGCATTGCCGGCGGCCACAAGGCCTGCCGCCTGTGCTCCACCGCCGGCGACCAGGCCGACGAGGCCGAGTGCGCATAGCAATTTACGATTGGTCAACATGTCTTGATTCCTTTAATTGAAATTGATTTGGATGAGTCTAGGCAGCCCGCATCTTGCGGCGTCCAATGCCGGCGAGGCCGAGCAGGCCCGATCCGAGCAGCCATACCGCGGCGGGCAACGGCACCGCCGACACTCCGGGGACGGCGTAGACGAGATCGCCCGTCGCCGACAAAGTCCACGTGGCCGCTCCACCACCGGTCGCGCTCAGGTACTGAGTTGTCTGCACCGGGTTTTTTGCGCTACCGGTTGTGTTGGCGAGGTTATAGAAGTCAAGGGCCGCTCCGCCGGCGGTGCCGGCGGTTGACGCGCCACCGATCGACGACACACCCAAGTAATTCGCGGCATAACCCGGGGATCCCGTGCTCGTTGCCGTGCAAGGATTCACGTTGTTGCAGGCCGTTACGCCGTTCATGATGGCCGCGATACCGGTGTTGATCGACGAGGAGAAAGTCCCAAGCGCATTCCCGGTGACCGTCCCTATGGACGCTACCGTCACAGCCGCCTGTGGCTGGGACGGTTTGACATCATTCACCGCCGTCACCATGAAATTGACATTCCCTGCGGCAATCTCACTCGATGAGAACAGGCTGTTGAACGTGCTCGACCCGCCGAGGACGCCGTAGTCGAGCGTCCCCGCGGCGGCGGACGTCGGGCCGACGGTGCCGTAGTCCCCGCCCAACCACTCGGACATTGAGGTGCCGGAGACGGTATCCCACACCTCGACGATCAGGCCGCCGTTGGTCAGGCCGGGCACCGGCGTCGGGCCCGAGGCGGGCGGCGTCACAGATGTCGCGAATGCCGGTACGGAAACCGCGCCGAGCAGCGCGACGCCGATAGCGCCCTTGATGATTGAATTCATATGTTTACCCCTAATTTAAGATTTATCACTCGACTCGCTAGCTCACAAGCACGGCAGCGCTGCTGCCCTCCGTTCAAATTCGTTTGGATTCGGTTCGCGAGCAGTATCGTCATGACTTAATTCATGGGTATGACTCGAAAGTGAACTTTCTGTGACCTGGATCACGGCAAATATCCAAGAAACGATAAGCTTTGGCGCCGCGGTCGGCGCTTGCACGTGTGTCGCTCTACCAAAAGAAATGCCGCCAAAACGTCATACGATCGTCACTCAAAGTAATTTTTACGGCGACTTGCCGGCGGGCTTCTTTTTCGATTGTTCGATGCGCAATTCCTGCAAGCGCTGGCGATAGTCGTCGATCCAATTGTCGAGCCGCGCACGGGCCAGCTGAGTGAACGGCTCGGACTCGCGCACTTTGCTCCAAAAGCCCTGCCGGTCCAGCCGATCGAGCGCCTCGCGTCCGACGTCGTACAGACCGACGTTGTGCTCGACGCAGACCTCGTAATCGCGGCTGCGCGCTTCCAGCTGGCCGCGCAGCGCATTGCGATCGGTCTCGACGGTTTTCAGCTCCTGCGCGGTCTCCCGATAATGCGCAATCAGATCCTGCAGCTGCGCGCGGGACTTCTCCAAAGCCTCGGAGGCCTGCTTGCGGGACTCGGCTCCGCGGCCCGCCGCGGCTTCCTGTTGTTTGGCCCGGGCGGAGGCGGCGGCGCCCTCCGCCGTTGCCTGATCCAATTTTTTCTTGAGGTCTGCGATCTGGTCCTTGAGCTTCGCGTTGTCGGCATGCAAGGCGGTCCGCTCGGAAGCCAGCTGCTGCAGCTGCTGCAGCTGCTGGGCCGCGCGAGCATTGTCGGCGCCGCCGCTGCGCACCGCCTGGCCTTGAGCGGGTGCGACGGCGGCCGCTGCACCGGCCACGAGGACAATCCCCGCCCACCGGCAATGTCGCCTGGTCCGGCGCGACGGCCCGAGGAGCGTTATCTCGCCAGCGGTCCCGCTGGGGAGCGCTTCAGACCCGGCTGCCTCGGTCCGCATGTCCTCAAAAGCTCGCATTGACGTCGACGAAGATCATGTCGATGCCCAGCGGCGGATTATTGATGGCGCTCGCCGCGAAATAGCGCAGCGACAGCGACGTTTGATCGAAAAACCACCAGTCGCCGCGCAGAACATAGCCCTTGGCGTCGGTGCCGCCGTAATGGAAATCTTGATCGGCGAACGCATCGACGACGGCGTCGCGCTGCAGGTATCGGTACTGCACCGAAGCCCGCCAGCTTCCGGCCGGCCCGGTGCTCGGCGTCCCGTAAGCGAGTTCCGCCATATAGCCAAGGCCGCGCTTGGGCACGTTGAGGCCGCTGCGCAGATAAATCTGCGATTGGTTGTAGCCGACGTTGTTGACGTAATCGGCCGTGAGCTCGAGCTTGTGTCCGGCCGCCGGAATCTCAAGTCCGGCCGTGACGTTGGCCTCGTGGTATTCGGCCGCCAACGCGAACAAATTCACCGTGGTGTCGGTCGGATTGTTGCTGATGTCGAACAACGTGTTGCCTTTCTGCTCGAGCGGCGGCGCCGTGTAGTTGGTCAACGTGCTGTCGAGCGAGTTGCGCACGCCGGTGATGTGATCGTAGTAGTAATAGCTGGCGGCGATGCGCGCACGGCCGCCGAATTGCCAGGGCCAATCGAGGCCGAGCTGTGATGCCAGGAGCCATTTATTTTGGTACGCGGGCTGGACCACCTGCAGCGGAAAGGCGCCCGCAGTGAAAAAGACATTGCGAGGCGCTTCTTTGGACCCGCCGATGGGGAGGCGCCAGGTACCGTACGTGCCGTCGAAGTTGAGGTCCGGATACCACAATAGCACCGTCGAATAGAACGGATTGGTAAAGCGGCCGCCCTCGAGCGTCATCCACGGAAAATTGCTGTCGGTCTTGGCATCGTAGCGCAAATAAGCCTGGTAGACCGCCAACGGATAATTCTGGCCATAGGATCCCAGCGTCTGGTTCGTCGATGCCGCGAAGTTCAGATTGTCGTATCCGAATTGCAGGCCGACCGAGACTCCCCGGGTGACCTGTTCATCGAACCCGAGGCGCAACCGAATACGTTCGCGCGTCTGGTCCGTCGTCGTGTTGAGAATCGCGTTGTCTCCCGCCTTGGCGATACCGCCCGCGGCATTGATCGCCGGGTAATTCAAATAGATGCCGTTGTTGTTCGCATACAGATCCTCTTCCGCGCGCAAGCGGATGTCCCCGTGCACGTTGAGGTTCGTGATCCACGCCGGCAAAGCGCCCGGTACGCCCCATTTTTCCGCGTGCGCCTGGTCTATGACGTCCTTGGTCACCTCCGGTCGAACCTCTTGGGCGACCTGTTCCTTGATTTGATCCTTGACGATGTCCGGAACGTACGGGACACGCACGGCACCCTGCTCCGCCTTTTCTTGCTCCGCTTGGGTCTTTGCCTGCGCAGCCGCTTTCGCCTGTGCGTCGTTGACCATGGCTTGCGCCTGCTCCTTCGTGAGCACTCCCTTTTTCACCAAACCATCGAGCAGGTTGATCACGGTATTGCGCAATTCATCCAGGGATCGAGCCTCATCTGCGCGTACTACCCCGAAATGCCCGAACAGCAGGCATGCCCCGGCGATGCCCGCAGCCAATGATCGCTTCAAGTTACTTTCCATCCCCAATTTCTCCTCGATCCCGCGCCTCGCTCGGCGCATCCGCCCGATGACACGGTCAGCCCCGCGAGACGATCTTCAAAGTCACGGGCTGCGGCATTTCCAATGGCGGTGCCTCTGTCATTCGAGTCAAATGCCCGAGCGCTTGTTGAATATATCCGTCGAGCTCCTTATTGCCGCTCGCTTGCGCGAGAGCAATGCGTTCCACGCGTCCGTCATTCGCCAGCCAGATTCGTACGATCACCGAATAGCTGCCGCGCCGGATGCGTTCGTCGCTTGACAGCGCGTCGGACACGGAATTCTTCAGCAGGCTCGTATACCACGCAAACGCGCCTGCAGAGCTGCCGATCAGATCCTGGCCGCCCTTGCGCGCCGCAAGCCCGAATGCATCGCCGCCGGCCGCCGCGTCGGCATCCAACCCAAGCGGCTGTTCCGGCGGGCTCTGATCGGGCTTTTGATCCGGCGTGTCCTTCGGTATCGGCTGCTCGACTTTATCCGGCGGCGGCGGCGGCGGCGGCGGCTCGGGCGGCGGCGGCGGCGGACGGATGATTTTGACGACTTGCAGCGTCTGACGCTTCGGACCGTCGGGCTTCTTGCTGAGCACGCCGCTGACGACCCAGACCAGGGCGACCAAGACGATTGCCACGATCAAGCCGCCGGCGATCAATGGCATGAAGCGCGCGAAGGTCTTCTTCTTCGGCATCGTTCCCGCCTTGCCTACTTGACCACACGCTGCGTGACCAAGCCCAACTGCGTTATCTCCAGCTTGCCCATCATGTCGAGCACGTCGACCACGCGTTGATATTGAATCGTCGAGTCGGCTTTGACGATCACCGGCACGTTCGGATCTTGTCCCTTATATTGGCGCAAGAGATTTTCCAGCTCCTGAAGCGTGACTGGATAGGCGTCCAGATAGATCGTGCCGTCCGCGGTGATCGATATCGCCTTCGTCTTCGGCTTGGCGATGGAGGGGGTGGCGCTGGCCTTCGGCAAATTGACGGTGATGCCCTGCACGGACGCGGTCGTCATGATGATAAAGATCACCAGCAGAACGTACGCAAGATCGAGCATCGGTGTGATGTTGATCTCATCGTAAATATCTTGCTCTTCACCGGATGCTGACACGGCTCACTCCTGATTGATCGCACGGCGAACGGGCGGCCGCCTCCGGCCTAACTGTAGTGCTCGGCAATTCTCGTGACGAACTCATCGACGAATACGCGCATGTCCGCCGCGATATTCTTGATTTTGGTGTTAAGCCAGTTGTAGCCGAACAGAGCCGGAATCGCGACGGCGAGGCCTGCGACGGTAGCCGCCAACGCCGCGGCAATGCCCGGTGCGATCGAATTGACGTTGACGTCGCCGCTCGCGGCGATTGCCGCAAAGGTAATCATCACGCCGACCACGGTGCCCAACAGGCCCAGAAACGGACCTCCCGATATGGCAATCGTCAGCAACACCATTTGTCCTGACATCTTTTGCGTAAGGCGCACCTGCGAGGCATCCAATGTCGCCCGTAACGCATTGATTGCCTGCGGCGAGAGAATTTTCACCGCATCCGCGCCCGCCGCAACGCCGACCCGGCCCTGCATTTCATGCACGCCCACATGGTAGAGGCGATAAATCGTCGACATGCGGAATCTGTTGCTTTTCTCATCGCCCACGGCGCGTACGAAAGGCGAATGGTCCAAAGCGCTGTCGCCGTCGGGGTCGTCCGGTCGATCGAGGGCCGTCGGATCGCCGCGCAGCTTGGCAAACTCCGTGAGGAACATCGCATTGCTTCTCTGCACGCGGATCAGATAGACGGTTTTATTGATCATGATCAGCAAGGCAATCACGAGCATGATGGCGAGGATGATGATGACCACCCATCCGTCCGGGGTCACGTTCTGCAGCGTGACCTTGAAATACGATACCTTCTCCGACTCCCGCTGCGCGTCGTTGCCGTAGAGAACGAGCGGTGCCTCGCTGCCTTGCGCGCGGGCTGCGGCGCGCAGCCAATCGGCGCTGCGCGCGGTGCTCGATGCCTGAATCTCGTCCAGCTCGCCCGCAAAACCATGCGTGCCGTCCGTGCCGGCGCCGATCGTCAACGTGCCCGCGATTTCGGACGGTTGCACCGGAGCGGATCCGGCCTGATCGCCGTCCACGTACAAGGTGAGCTTGCCGCCGCCGAGAGTTACCGCCAAATGATGCCACTTGTCCAACGCAAGATCGCCTGTTTGCTGGACGTTGACCGTGCCGGCGCTGCCCGCCAACCGTGCATAAGTTTGCGTGCCGTTGATGCCCAGCGTCAGCTCATTGCCGTTGTCTTGCATGTCGATAAGATGGGCGTCCGTTTGCGCCGCACCGACGCGTGCCCAAACGGAAAATGTCGCACCTTGCGCGGGGATCACCCGCAACGAGGGGCTCGAAGCCACCGTGATCGATGTCGTTCCCGATAGCTTCGCGCCGCCCCCAATCAGCGAGGCGGGAGTCAGCTCGATCGTCGCGGCCGTGGGCTTATTGCCGTAAGCCGTACTATCCGCCAGCGGCGGCTGCGTTTCGCTAAAATGATAGACCAGCGTCTGGTTGGTATCATACGTGCCGGCCGCGTCGCCGGCGGCGTTTGCTTTTGGATTCCCATAATAAAGATAAATCTTTTCGCTGTTGGTGCCTCCGGCGATGCGCGGCACACGCACCCAGATGAACGCGAGTTGGTTGACCGGATCATAGCGTTCGATGTGAAACTTCAGTGGCGTCTTGTCGTCGCTCGCGATGAAGCGCAAGTCGCTGCCGTCCGGCTTGGTGTCGTTGAAATACCCGAAGTTGCTCAAATGCAGCCGGATCAATACCGGCACGTCGTTTAGCGTTCCAGGCACGTTGGCGCCCGTGGGCGTCAAATCCAGGGTGATTTCCTTGCGAAAATTCCAATCATTGTTCCACCAAGCCGCTTGGCTCACGGCGGGGAGCGTCAATAGGAACAGCAATGCGCCCACTAATTTATACAAGTGGCCAATCTCCCTCGAAATCCGATTACAGGTCCGAGCTGAATTCCAGGAATAGAACTTATCCCGCCGCCGGATCGCAACGAGCTCGTCGCGCCGGGTTTGCGATTTGCTCTGACACGCCGGCGCATCCGCGTACTCCGGACAAAAAATTATGGAGTTGCGACGTGATACTTTTGTGACAACGGCGTTCAGGTCGGCGCATTGTTTTCGCTCCTGCGCCAGTTGCGGCATCGGGCCATCGGCGCCGACCGTCAAAGTTTGCCGAGTGACGGCCGTGTTGGAGCCTGACCGCACTTGGGGTGCCGCCACTCCAAGAGGTTGCCCCTGTGCCTCGGGATTTACGCTGCCGAGCAGTGGGCGCGACGCCTGCGGAGGGACATCGGCTCTTGCTGTGACGCGTCGATCTGCGCCAACTCCTCGCCAAGCGCATCGCGCAGCGCCTCGAGTCGGGCGAGTTCGCTGCGCGAGCGCCGCCACGAATCCTCGGCGAGTTCCACGACTTCCCGCAAAACCTCGCATTCGGCCTGCATGGCCCGCACGGCCGCGACAGACGCAAACCAGCGTCGCTCCAAGAGAAGCGCGGCGGCATCACCATCCGCATTTCGATCGATCATGGCCTCCTCCCGGGTACTCAAGCTATTCATTTTCGGCTCGGTTCCTCACTCGTGGCTAAGCATGTGCTCCTCGAGCCGCTCGATCTTCGCCATGATCCGCGCTTTCAACGCTTCGGCGCGGTCCAGGCGCTCGCGTGCGGCGTCGAGCAAATGGGCCTTGGCCTTCGGATTGGCCGCCAAGGCCTGATAATCGGCGCGCGCGCCGATGCTGGCCTCGTACACTTGCCGCCATTCGAGTTCCAAATTATTCATCTGAGTGTCGAGATCCAGATCGAGACTGCTCATTGGTTCTTGCCTCATTTTCTTTGGGAGGGTGCCATGACGCCGAATCGTGCCCGCCCAAGATGACGTTTCGCGGACAGTAATGCGGCAGCGGCTGAAATAAAAAGGCCTCGCGGGGAGGCCCTGAAGCCGATGGGGGAATCGACAAAAACTTCAAGAGCGGCTGCGGTGCGCCTGAAATGCGGGGCGCCGCGGGGTATCGCTGAGCGCGCGCGCAAGCCAGCTGCTCCCCGGCGCTGCCGCAACTCGATGGTCGGCGCGCCGCGGGCTGCTCGCCGGGTTCGCTGCCGTTGCGGACCCGGCGCCTGTGGCCAGGCTACGCTGCAGTGCATGCCAGGGAAGGCTCCATATTTCAAAAATGTCGTTCATCGCTGCGGCTCCAACGCTGCGATTAGACGCGGGCAAGTTGACAGCCGCATGAAACCTGCGTGAAGGATCCGTCACGCGGCTTGCCCCACGGGAAGCGCCACGGCCGCGGCGGGGATCTGCGCCCTCAACTTCGGCCAATCGATCAGCCGCAGGCGCCCGTTGAGATCCTCGACCAGCGCGCTGCAGCTCTCCACCCAGTCGCCGTCATTGCAATAAAGAACCCCGTCGATGGTGCGCATCTCGGCGCGGTGGATGTGTCCGCAGATCACGGTATCGACGCCGCGCTTGCGTGCGGCCTGCGCGACAGCGTCCTCGAAGCTGCCGATGTACTGCACGGCGGTCTTGGCTTTGGCCTTCAAATAGGCGGAAAGCGACCAATGCCCCAGACCGAACTTCCGGCGCACCCAATTGATATACGGATTCGCCGCCAGCAGCAGGTCGTAGATGTTGCTGCCCAACCTGGCCAACCACGGGCTGCACTTGACCACGCTGTCGAACTCGTCGCCGTGCAGCACCAGCATGCGCCGGCCGTCGGCGCCGCAGTGGATGTATTCGCGGTGTATTTCCAGGTTGCCGAAGACGGCGCCGTCGAATTCCCGAAACACCTCGTCGTGATTGCCCGGCACGAAGATGACCTTGGTGCCGCGCTTGGCCTTGCCCAAGATGGTGCGCACCACGTTGTTGTGCGACTGCGGCCAGAACATGGTCTTCTTCATGCTCCACACGTCGATGATGTCGCCGACCAGGATCAGACAATCCATCTCGACCTGATGCAGGAAATCGAGCAGCAGCTCGGCGCTGCAGCCCTTGAAACCCAGATGGATGTCCGAGATGAAGACGGTTCGCAGTCGCAGCGGCGAGGGGGCGCTACGTTCGACCATGTGTCCTCCTCCAAAGTCTTTGCAGACGGATGACACATTCGCCGTTTCGTATGACGACGGCGTGACTCGGGGAAGAAGATTTGTTTACAAAAGTGGCACTTACGCGTGGAACATCGCGTGGAACACTAAAATTTTGACCTAAGTCTCATTCCAACGCGGCTGGGGGGGTGCTGCAAAGCGATAACCGAAGCCGCGCACCGTCTGGATGTAGGCCTCGTAGCCCGGCTCACTCAGGACCTTTCGCAGCCGCTGCACGTTCACATCCACCGTCCGCTCATCCACCTCGCTGTCGTCGCCCCACACATGCGCGAGCAGCTGATTGCGGTTGAAGGTTCGCCCGGTATGCGCCATCAGGAATTCGAGCAGACGGTATTCGACGCCGCGCAGGTTGAGCAATTTGCCGCGCGCCGTGACCCGGTTGGTCGCCGCGTCGAGGATCAGTTCATCGCAGCACAGCGCCGGCTGCTGTGCCTCGTGCGCGGGCACGCGCAACACGGCGTAGACTCTCGCGATGACCTCGCGCAGACTGTAGGGCTTCGCGATGTAGTCGTCGGCCCCCAGATTGAGCCCCGTCACCACGTCCTGCTCGCCGCACAAGGCCGACAGGATGATCAAGCGCACTGTCTGCGGCATGCGCGCCCGCCGCACGCCCTGAATTAGTTCGAGCGCCAACATGCCCGGCATGTTCCAATCGATGATCACCAGATGAGGGGGCCTCTCGGCCACGGCCGCGAGGGCGGCGCCGCCGTCGGTGATCGCGCGCACCGTGAACCCGGCATCCGTCAACTTCTGACGGAGAGGCTCGACGGCGGCGACATCCCGATCGACGATGAGTATCTGTTTATGCGCGTCTGTGGCAAGCATGTGACCGCGACATTAGAGATACCCAGCTTTACAGTACGTTTACGCTTTTGTGACCCTTCAAGTAAAAGGACTCCACCGGCAAATCCTATTGACCGGCACGGACTCCGACCGGCCGATAGCTGAAGTTCAGCCCCCGCCCCGCGCTTCGCCAGCACCTTGTTAACGTCGATGCGCCTCCTGTGCGTGCCGCTGTCGTCGGCATGCATCACTTCA
>JBBIUT010000045.1:16051-21243 GCA_037440085.1 Gammaproteobacteria bacterium | reverse complement strand
GAGATCTTCGGACCGGTGATGGTCATTGTCGGCGTCAATACCCTGGACGAGGCGATTGCGCTCGTCAACGCCAACCCGTTCGGCAACGGCACCGGTATCTTCACGCAGAGCGGCGCGGCCGCGCGCAAGTTCCAGACCGAAATCGACGTCGGCCAGGTGGGCATCAATGTGCCGATTCCCGTGCCGGTGCCGTTCTTCAGCTTCACCGGATCGCGCGGCTCGAAGCTCGGCGATCTCGGGCCTTACGGCAAGCAGGTTGTACAGTTCTACACGCAAACCAAGACCATCACGTCGCGCTGGTTCGACGATAACAGCGTCTCGTCGAGTGTGAATACAACTATCAGCCTCAAATGAAAATTGCGTTCATCGGCCTAGGCCACATGGGCGCTCCGATGGCGCGAAATCTGCTGAAGGCGGGCCACGCGCTCACGGTATTCGACCTGGTTCCGAGCAACGTGGAGGCGCTCACCTCCTTGGGCGCGATTGCTGCGGCCTCGGCCAAGGCCGCGGCGGGTCACGGCGAACTGGTGATCACCATGCTGCCCTCCTCCCCGCACGTGAAGGGGGTGTACCTCGGCGAAGAGGGTGTACTTGCCGGAGCCGGTCGAGGCGCGCGCTTCATCGATTCGAGCACCATCGATCCGCATACGGCTCGAGAGGTGGCCGCGGCCGCCGCGAAGCGCGGGCATCCCATGGCCGATGCGCCGGTTTCCGGAGGCACCGGCGGCGCCGAAGCCGGCACATTGACCTTTATGGTGGGCGCGGATCCCGGGTTGTTCGATCACATCCAACCGATTCTCGCGCACATGGGCCGCCACATCGTCCATTGCGGCGGCGTGGGCACCGGTCAGACCGCGAAGATATGCAATAACCTGCTGCTCGGCGTCTCCATGATCGGTGTCTGCGAAGCGATGAGCTTGGGGGCCGCGCTCGGCATCGATCCGAAAGTACTGGCGGGAATCCTCAATGCCTCGAGCGGACGGTGCTGGAGCTCGGATACCTACAACCCCTACCCCGGGGTCATGGATAACGTGCCCGCCGCGCGCGGCTACTCCGGCGGCTTCGGCACGGATCTCATGCTGAAGGATCTCGGGCTCGCCACCGATGCCGCCAAACTGGCCAAGCAGCCGGTGATCCTGGGTGCGATGGCGCAACAGCTCTATCAGATGTGGAGCGCCGCTGGTGCCGGCAGCCAGGATTTCTCGTCAATCATCAATCTTCTCAAGCGGCCGCCTTGAATCCGCACCGGAGCAGGCCATGATCGAGTGCAAGGTGGACGGGCATGTCGCGCTCGTCACCCTCAACAACCCGTCCGCGAACACGTTCACCGCCGAGGGATTGCGCGAGCTCGAGGCGCTGGTCGCCGATCTTAATCTAAACGAGAGCGTGTATGCCGCCGTCCTCACCGGTCACGGCGATAAATTCTTCAGCGCAGGGGCCGATATCAAGACCTTCGCAGGCGGCGACAAAGTTCAGGCGCGGCTCATGGCACAGCGCTTCGGCGCGGCGTTCGAGGCCCTGCAAGAGGCGCGTCCGGTCGTCATTGCCGCGATCAACGGTTACGCGATGGGCGGCGGACTCGAGTGCGCACTCGCCTGCGATCTGCGGATCGCCGAAGAGCATGCACAAATGGCGCTGCCGGAAGCATCGATCGGACTGCTGCCGTGCGGTTGCGGCACCCAGACTTTGCCGTGGCTGGTCGGAGAAGGCTGGGCCAAGCGCATGATTCTCACCAACGAAAGGCTCGATGCCGGGACGGCGTTGCGCATCGGCCTGGTCGAGCAGATCGTGCCGCGCGGCCAATCGCTCGGCACGGCCATGGATCTCGCGCACCGGGCCGCCTCGCTCCGACCGCGCGCCGTGGCCTTGTCGAAGCGCCTGATACACCAGGCGCGCTACGGCACGCCGCGCGGCGCGGCGCTCGCCCTGGAGCGCGAACGCTTCATCGATTTGTTCGACGGTGCGGACCAGCAGGAAGGCGTGAATGCCTTTTTGGAGAAGCGCAAACCCCACTGGACCAATACTTGAGCCAGGCGATCCCATGAGCGAAACGGATGTGCTGTGCGACATTCGCAACGCGGTCGCGATCCTGACCCTGAACCGCCCCGGCGCGCTCAATGCCCTGACCTTCGAAATGATCGGCGAACTGCGTTCGCGCCTGCGCACCTGCGCGCTCGATCCGGCGGTGCGCGCGGTGCTGATCCGCGGCGAAGGGGACAAGGCATTTTGCGCCGGCGGCGACATTCGCGCGCTGTATCAAAGCCTCACCGAATCAGGCTCGCTGCATCACGAATTCTTCATCGCCGAATACTCGCTCGACTACGCGCTGTACTTCTACCCCAAGCCCTACGTCGCGTTGATGGACGGCATCACGATGGGAGGCGGAATGGGCCTCGCCCAAGGCGCGGGCCTGCGCATCGTCGGCGACCGCACGCGGATCGCCATGCCGGAAGTGGCGATTGGAATATTTCCCGACGTGGGCGCCAGTTACTTTCTGTCACGCCTGCCCGGGTCCCTGGGGCCGTATTTGGCGCTGTCCGGCACGCAAATCCGCGGTGCGGATGCGCTGTATTGCCAACTGGCCGACGTGTATCTGCCCGCGGCCGCCGTCGCGTCGCTCGGCGAATCCCTCGAGGCATTGAAATGGGGCGCAGACCCGCGATCCGACTTGATTCGCCTCATCCGCGCCCAGTCGGCGCAGGGTTTGGCGGCGCCCTCCTTGAGCGTGCTGCGGCCGGCAATCGACGCGCATTTTTCGCAGCCCTCGATATCCGCAATCATCGCCTCCCTCGAGCGGGAAGCGCGCGCCGAGTACGCCGATTGGGCGCAGCAAACCCTTAAGCTGCTGAATGCGCGTTCGCCGATCATGCTCGCGGTGACGCTGCGGCAACTGCAGCGCGGCAGGAGCATGGCCCTCGCAGACTGCTTTCGCATGGAGCTCGGCATGATGCAACGATGTTTTGTGCACGGCGACTTCGTCGAAGGCACGCGCGCCTTGATCATCGACAAGGACAACGCGCCGCACTGGACGCCGAGCCGGATGCAGGACGTCACCGAGGAGATGATCGAGCGCTTCTTCAAAGAGCCCTGGACCCCGGGCGCTCACCCGCTTGCAAACTTGGAAACCCAGCTATGAAATTCAATCAAACATTAGCGGTCGTCACCGGCGGTGCGTCCGGATTGGGCCGCGCTGTCGCCGAGCGCGTGCTTGCCGCGGGCGGAAGGGCCGTCATTCTCGATGTTCAGGAGGCGGCCGGGCACGGCACGGCCAAAGCAATCGGCGCATCTTTCCTCAAATGCGACGTCAGCGTCGAATCGCAAGTCATCGCCGCGATGACTGAGGCCCGCCGGACGATGAACGGCGTCAATCTGCTGGTCAATTGCGCCGGCGTCATCGGTGTCGGAAAGATGCTCGGCAAGGAAGGACCCATGTCCGGCGATTATTTCGAGAAAGTCATTCGCATCAATCTGGTCGGCACCTTTCTGTGCGACAAGGCGGCCGCCGCCATCATGCGCGACAACACCCCGAATGCGGATGGCGAACGCGGCGTGTTGATCCACACCGCCTCGATCGCAGCGTTCGAGGGCCAAATCGGCCAGGTCGCCTATGCGGCGACCAAAGCGGGCATTGCCGGCATGACTTTGCCCATCGCCCGCGAGCTCGCTCAACTCGGAATCCGCTGCGTGGCGATTGCGCCCGGAATCTTCATGACTCCCATGGTTGCGAGTTTGTCGAAGGAAGTGCAGGACTCGCTCGGTAAGCAAATCCCCTTCCCGTCGCGCTTGGGCAAGCCGGAAGAATTCGCGCAGTTGGTTCAGTCCATCGTGGAAATACCGACGTTGAACGGCGAAATCATCCGCTTGGACGGCGCTATTCGCATGCAGCCGCGCTAGCCGGAACTATTCGCGATTTACCGCAAAGCGCGCGGAAGGCCGGCCCGGCTCAGCATCCCCGGCACCTCGCGCCCCATCGTCGAACCAAGCCACAGCGCCGACTCGATCAACCGATCGAGATTGAGCCCGGTCCGATAACCGGAACGCTCCAGCAGGTACACCGCATCTTCCATCGGTACGTTGCCGGTGGCGCGCGGCGCAAACGGACAGCCGCCGATTCCGCCCAGCGAGGCATCCACGATCTTCGCGCCCGCCTCGACCGCCGCCCATACATTGGCGAGACCGGTGTTGCGCGTGTTGTGAAAATGCACACGCACCGGCAAAGGCTTGATGGCGGCGGCCACACGGCGCACCAGTTTCGATACCTCGCCGGGGCCGGCGACGCCGATGGTGTCCGCGATCGCAATCTCGATCGGGCCGGACGCGGCGGCCGCGCGCGCCATTGCGACCACCCGCGCCGGATCAACTGCGCCGTCGAAGGGGCAGCCGAAGGCGGTCGAGATCGTAATTTGCGCCCGGCGCCCATGCACATTTGCCAGCCGCACGACCTCGCCGCACATGGCAAGCGATTCGTCCGACGATAAACCCTGGTTGCGGCGCGCAAAGCCGTCGGACGCCGCACAGACCGAGCCCAATTCGTCCATGCCAGCCTCGATGGCGCGCAGCGCCCCGCGCTTGTTCAATACCAATCCGATGAAGATGAGGCCGTCCCGGCGCGGCAATCCGGCAGCGACCGCCTCGGCATCGCTCATCTGCGGGACCAGTTTCGGATTCACGAAGCTGGTCGCCTCGATACGCCGCGCACCGGCGCCCAGCGCGCGCCCGATCAGCTCGAGCTTCTGCGCCGTGGTGAACAGCATCGATTCGCTTTGTAACCCATCGCGCGGGCTGACTTCGACCATTTCAATGTCGGGCATGGCGGCTCTCGTCAAGAACGGTTTCCCTGGATCCGATGTTACGCTCATCCTTGGATTTCACCGTAGCCGCCGCCGCCGGGGGTGCTGATGACGAACACATCGTCCGGACCCATCTCGGCTTGCCCAATCGCCCCCAGCCGTTCGATGCGCCCGTCCGCCCGCTCGATGTGGTTCTCGCCCGGGGCGCCGGGTCCGCCCCCCGCCATGCCGAAGGAACCGCTGCGGCGCCCATTGCTCAAGATCGATGCCGTCATGGGCTCCAAGAATCGGATGCGCCGCACCGCGCCATCGCCGCCGCGCCAACGACCCGAGCCGCCCGAACCGTGGCGTATTTCAAAAGAGTCCAGGCGCACCGGATAGCGAAATTCCAACACCTCCGGG
>JBBIUT010000045.1:0-16041 GCA_037440085.1 Gammaproteobacteria bacterium | reverse complement strand
AGCCGCGAGTTGGTCATGTGTGTCTGCACCACGCTCGCGCCGGCATACCCCGGACCCGCGCCCGAGCCGCCGGCAATGGTCTCGTAGTATTGATGCCGCGCATTGCCGAAAGTGAAATTGTTCATGGTGCATTGACTCGCCGCCATGACGCCGAGCGCCCCGTACAGCGCATTGGTCACGCAGGTCGAGGTCTCCACGTTACCGGCCACCACCGCGGCCGGCGGCCGCGGGTTCAGCATGCAGCCCTCCGGCACGACGATCTCGAGCGGCCTCAGGCAGCCCGCATTCAGCGGAATCTCATCGTCCACCAAGGTGCGAAACACATAGAGTACCGCGGCCACCGTAATCGATCGGGGCGCATTGAAGTTATCCGGCAATTGATCGCTGGTGCCGGTGAAATCGATGCGCGCGCTGCGCCGTCCGGCATCGACCCGGACGCTCACGCGGATCCGCGCTCCGTTGTCCAGCGGCAGGGTGAATTCTCCGTCGTTCAAAGCCGTGATCGCGCGCCGCACGCATTCCTCGGCGTTGTCCTGCACGTGACGCATGTATCGGGCCGCGGTGTCGAGCCCGTAACGCTCCACCATGAGTTCAAGTTCCCGCACGCCCTTTTCATTTGCGGCGATTTGCGCGCGCAGATCCGCAATATTTTGCGCCGGATTGCGCGCCGGATAGGGGCCCCGGTTCAACAGCTCGAGCAACGCCGCCTCGCGCAGTTCTCCGGCCTCGAGCACCTTGAAGTTGTCTATGAGCACGCCTTCTTCGGCAATCGAGGTCGAAAACGGCGGCATCGAACCCGGGGTCGAACCGCCGACGTCCGCGTGATGTCCGCGCGATGCCACGAAAAACAGAGGAGTTGCGGATTGCAAAAACACCGGGGTGACGACCGTGATATCGGGCAGATGCGTGCCGCCATGGTACGGATCGTTCAGCACGAATACGTCGCCCGACTTGAGCCCCGGGTTGCGCCGGATCACCGTCCCGATGGATTCGCTCATCGATCCCAAGTGCACCGGCATATGCGGCGCATTCGCGATCAAGGAGCCTGCGGCATCGAATATCGCGCAACTGAAATCAAGCCGCTCCTTGATGTTGACCGAGTGCGCGGTGTTCTGCAGGCGCAAACCCATCTGCTCCGCGATATTCATGAACAGGTTATTGAACACCTCGAGCATTATCGGATCCGCAGGGGCCGGATCGGCGTGGGTGCCGACGGCGGCCGTTGCGGGCCGCGGGCGGGCGCGGCGCAATTCCAGATTGCGCGCGGCGCTAACCAGTGCCCGCCAACCCGGTTCGACCACGATCGTCGCATGGCGATCCGCGACGAGAGCCGGCCCGTCGATCGCGGCCCCGGGCTCGAGGCTCTCGCCCTCGAACAGGCGCGCCGCACGCCAGCCGGCCGGCTGTTCATCGGCGAGACAGTACATCCGGATTTCCGCGCGCGCGGCCGGCGAGAAGATCCGCTCCGTTTCCGCAGCGACCCCATCGACGGCGCGCCCGCCTGCCGCAATGCATTCCACCGACACGGCCTCGATCACAATATCCAGATGCGGCATCAGGAACGCGAAGCGCCGGCGATATGCGTGCTCGAACTGCCTTCGAATGTCGAGGCAACACGCTACCGCCGCCGAGGGATCCGCCGGCAACGCGCACGGCAGCGCCGTGTCGGTGCCCTGGTAGCGAATATGGAGACGCACGGCGCTGCGCAGCCGCTTCCGATCGACTCCTTGAATCGCGAGCTCAGCGCCCGCCTCCCGCTGCAGGCGCGCGGCGAGTTTTCTCGCCTCTGCAATGCCTCCTTCGTCGAGCAACCGTTCGAGCGCCGCTTCGCGCATCGCGATCTGATCGGCCATGCCCATGCCGTAGGCGGAGAGGACCCCGGCCAAGGGGTGACAAAACACATGCTGCATACCCAGCGCATCCGCGACCAGACAGGCATGCTGCCCGCCCGCGCCACCGAAGCATTGCAGCGTGTAGCGCGTGACGTCGTAGCCGCGCGCCACGGAGATGCGCTTCACCGCATTGGCCATGCCGCCGACGGCGATCTGCAATGCGCCGCCCGCCGCCTGCTCGGGGCCGACCTCGCAACCGGCGCTGCGGCTCATGCGAGCTGCCAGATCTGCAAAGCGCTGCGCCACGGTATCGCCGTCGAGCGGCTGATCCGCCCGCGCGCCGAAAACTCGGGGAAAGAATTCCGGCTGAATGCGGCCTAGCATCACGTTGGCGTCGGTGATCGTCAGCGGACCGCCGCGCCGGTAGCTCGCGGGCCCGGGATCCGCACCCGCCGATTCCGGGCCGACGCGCAGCCGCGCGCCGTCGAAGCGGATGACGGAGCCGCCGCCGGATGCAATCGTGTGGATGCTCATCATGGGCGCGCGCATGCGCACGCCCGCCACTTCAGTTTCGAACGCGCGTTCGTATTCTCCGGCATAGTGGCTGACGTCGGTGGACGTGCCGCCCATGTCGAAACCGATCAGGCGCCGGTACCCGGCGGCTCGCGCGCTGCGTACCATGCCGACGATGCCGCCGGCGGGTCCCGACAAGATGGCATCCTTGCCCTGGAATCGGCGCGCCTCGGTCAGACCGCCGGAACTTTGCATGAACAGCAGCCGCACTCCCGGCATCTGCCCGGCCAATCGTTCCACGTAGCGGTGCAGGATCGGCGACAGGTAGGCATCGACCACGGTGGTGTCGCCGCGCGCGACCAGCTTCATCAGGGGGCTCACACGATGCGAAACGGACACCTGAGTGAATCCACAGGCGCGCGCCAGAATTTCCGCCGCCAGCTCGTGCGCGGGAGCCCGATAGGCATGCATGAACACGATGGCGCAAGCGCGAATACCCGCCTCAAACGCCGCCTGCATCGCCCCCTTGAGCGCAGCCGATTCCATGGCGGCAACGAGTTCGCCGCGGGCATCGATGCGCTCCCCGGCTTCTATCACGCGCTCATAGAGCAGCTCGGGCAGCACGATGCGCCGGTCGAACAGCCGTGGTCGGGCCTGAGTCGCAATCCGCAGCGCATCGCGAAAGCCGCGGGTCGTCACCAGCAATGTGCGCTCTCCGCGGCGCTCGAGCAGCGCATTGGTCGCGACGGTGGTGCCCATCTTCACGCACTCGACGCTTGTCGGATCGATCGGCTCCCCGGCCGCCAGACCCAACAGGCGGCGCATGCCCTCGAGCGCCGCGTCCGCATACTGTTCCTTGTTCTCCGACAGCAATTTCAAGGTTCGCAGTCCGCCGTCGGGCGCGCGCCCCACGATATCGGTGAACGTGCCGCCGCGGTCGATCCAGAATTGCCAACGCTCGCTCATCACGCCCCGGGACCGACCGTGCTAGCGCCCCGACGGCGTTTGATCCGCCGCGATCGGCGGGTCGATCCGGATACCGAGCCACGCCGCCGCACTGACCACGGCGAACGCAACGCCGATGACGAACGCCGTCGGCCAGGAGTGTTGTCCGGAAAAATAGGCCACGATCGGTATGCTGATGATGCCGCCCAAGTTGCCGCCGGTGTTCATGAAGCCGCAAATCGCCATGGTGTCGCCTCGGCCGACGGTCATGGCGGCCCCCCAAAATGCGCCTTCGGTCAGCTCCACGGAACCGAAGCACATCGCCAAGGTCGCCACCGCCCAATAAGCATTGGAGACGTTCAGCGCGATCAACAGCAAGGCCGCGGCGGCGGGCAGCGCGATGAGCGGCACGATTCTGTACCCCCAGAGAGTGCCGCAGCGCTGTGTCAGCACGCCGGTCACCAATCCCCCGACACCGGCGCCGAGCGCGGCCGCGAGCGGTGGCGCGGTGGCGAGCCAGCCGCTCTCCAGCATGGAGAAATGGCGCTCCTGCACCAGGTAGAGAAACACCCAGTTGGAGAGCAGATAAAAGGTGTAATTCATGCTCATGTAAGAAATGAACAGCAGCAGCACATTGCGATTGCCGATCAGCCGCAGCATTTGCTTGATGCTGATCGATGCATGGGCCGGCGGCTGATCGCCGATCTCGGCCAGTTCCTGCGCGGAAACCGCAGGGTGTTCGCGCGGCGCATTGCGGCCGTACCAGGCCCACAGGGCGATCAGAGGGAGTGCCGGCATGGCCGCCCACTGCAGGGCGTGCTGCCATCCGGACTCATTCATGAGATTCGCGATGAGCGGCGGTGTCAACGCGGCGCCGAGTCCCAATCCCATGGTTTGCAGCCCTTGCACGAAGGACCAGCGGTTGGGCGGAAACCAGGCTTCGAAAACTCCGGCCGACACCGGGAAAATGGCTCCCTGTGAACAGCCGAGCAGCAACTGCGCAGCGAACAGGGCCGCGAACAGAGCGTGTCCGTGCAGGAATTCGGGGGCGATCGGCGTGGCGATGGTCGCGAGGAACGCAGTGAGCCCGATGATGACGAAGGTGCGCCGCGCGCCCAATCGCTGCCCGAAGATGCCGCCCGGCATCTGGAACAGGGCGTATCCCAATACGAACGCCTGTTCGAGGTAGCCGATCTGCAACTGACTCAAGCTCAACTCGGGCATCATGCGTGCGGCGGCCACGGTGATGCTCTTCTGCTGCACGTACGCGAGAAATCCAAATCCAAACAGAAAGGAAAAGATTCGCCAACGAATGGGCACGAATTGAGGCGCCGCGGCAGACTTATTCACGCAAGGTCACGCATTAAGATTTGTTCCGTTGCTGAAGTCAATCCAGACAGATATGCAGCGCCTCGCCGAACGAGCCCGCCGCCTTGTCGGCGCCCCGTATAGTGTCGATTGCGGACTGCGGCTGCAATGGCACTGCGGGCAAAGAACCGTGACCAGGCGTGCGCCGGGACAACGGCGGCGTATGTGCACGGCGGCGGAGGCGGCGCGCACGGCGCGCGCGAAATGCAGAATCGCCGGCATCGTACCCTTGGCGCCGATGCCGCCCGCACGGTTTCTCGAAGAATGCGCCGGCGGAGTATCGGTCATTCGCCCGCCGGCTGGTCCGGATTGGAAATCTTTGCGGGCCTCTCCCGGTGCAGCCCCGCGTCCTCGATCAAGAGCTTGCGCACGTACAGGAAGCGAATCGTGTCGTATTCGAAGGGAGAGCCCGAGGCGTAGTAGCGGAAATCGACATTTGCGCGCTTATCAACCGCATTCAGAACACCCAGGCCCCACGACTTGCTGCCACGATAAAGATCGGCGACGTTGACCGCATACGAGGTTCCGTAATCTCCGGCCAGCCCGATGCCCTCGCGCAGCGTCGAGGGTCCGAGAAACGGGATCACCAAATACGGCCCGGGATGCATGCCCCACTTGGCGAGCGTCATGCCCCAACCGGTCGGCGCCCGGGGCATATTTATCTTCTCCGCGACATCGAACAGGCCGCCCACACCGAGCGTGCTGTTGATCACGAACCGCCCGAGGCTGCGTACGCCGCGGCCCAGGCGCCCTTGCAGCGTGTAATTGATGACGCTGTCCACTTCCGAGAGATTGCCGAAAAAATTGTGCACCCCGGCGCGTATCGGCGCAGGCAACCGGCGGTAGCCGTTCGCGACCGGCAGATAGACCGCCTCGTCAAATCGCGCGTTGAACCGATACATCGAACGGTTGAAACTCCCCCAAGGATCGTAGGTCGCCAGGGACGGCGCATCGGCCGGCGTCAGGGGAACGGGCTCAACGGCCGCACCCGGTTTTGTGTTCTTGGCGGCGCTCGCCGCCTGAGCCGCGAATGCCCGCGCTTTCTCGAGGTTCACGGCATGGTTCGCCGCCGGCGTGTCGGGCGGCAACTGGCGGTATCGGACCTCCTGCGAGGCGCATCCGACCAAGGAGAGAAGGAGCGCGATCAGAGGACCGGTTGCTCTCATGGCGCGCTCCCCTTCCAGCGTCCGCCGAGCATGTCGAGCATGTCGGCCACCTGCTGCCGGTCGCCGAGGTTGCCCAAATGGCCGCCGTGATCGTAAACCTGGATGCGCGCGCCGAAGGTGCGCTGCAGCCAATCGAGCTCCGCCGCGTCGAGGATCAGATCGTCGCTGTTGGTCTGCGCGTAATAGTCCGGATTGCCGCGCAGTGCATCGCCGATGGATTCGAGACGATTTTCGGCAATCAGCTCGTTTACGGTCGAATTCGGCCGGCGGCGCAGATAGTACGGCGCGAATACCTTGGTGAAATATTCGGAAAACGGCTTTCCGCGCAGGATTCGGAAGATCTCGTCCATCGAATCGCCGACATTGGGGGGATGCCGCGGATCGACGACGACGCCCGAACCGGAATACAGGTCGCCGGCGAAGAACACATTGATCAATGCGATTCGAAATGTCAGCGCAATCGCAGTCGAGAATTCAGCGTCCGTCTTCAACACGGAAGCCGCGGCGCCCAGCAGAAAATCCTCGTCCAGTTCCACCCGGTCCGTGGCCCGGTACAGGTTGGCGAGGGCTGCGTACAATTGCTGATAGAAGCGCTCGACGCCGGCATCGCCGTTGCCGAGCGTAATGGCGTACAGCTTGTCGAGCCGGCCGACGGCAGAGAACAGGCTCACCGGGGGATTGATCATCAGAGCGCGGTGAATGTCGAGCTTGTGCTCCATGGCGTCGATCGATTTGACCACCGCCGCATTGGCGCCGCCCAAACTGTAGCCCAGAATATCGATATCCGTGATCCGTACCTTGCGCGGCAGGTGCGAAATTATTTGCTGGATTGCGGCGTACAGATCCCGGCCGTCCTGCACCAGATCGCCGGCGACCCCGGTGCTCGATGCGGAGACGATGAAGCCCGGGAAGGTCGGCGACGGCATGGTCAGCACGTGATAACCGGCGCCGTAGAGCACGGCACGCAGGATGGAGAGCTTCGCCGTGTTGCCGTCGCCGCCGGTGCCGGCAATGACGATGGCGAGCGGCGCCGGTTTATCCTGTGCCGAAAGCCACACGCGCAAGCGGCGGTCGAACCAAAATATCGCCGGAACCGGCCGCGCCCAGGGCAGCGCGAGATCCATCTCGAGGAGCGGCACCTTGTTCGGGAGCGGTGCGATATCCTGCGGAGGAGTGCCAAACACCGTTGCGCGAAGCGCCGCCAAATCGGCCAAGCCCGTGGCCGGACCCGATGCCGGCGGTGCCTCGATCGAAGCCGTATCCGCCGCGACTGCCAAAAAAACAAACAGAATCGCTAAGGCCAAAGCCACGACGCATTGCTTCATCGTGTGCTTTATAGCTTATTCAAGCCCCGGCCGCTCGGCCCGGTTCGGCTCCTCAGAGCAGCCGGCCCGCGCATTCATGCCTGCGGGCCGGCGGCGCTCTCGATCTTTGCTATCCCAATCCCACCGGGATGAAAATTCGGCTGTCACCACGTTGAATCAACAGAGCGACCTGTTTGTCATGATCCTTCACCAATGCGCGCAGCTGCGCGATGCTTTGCACCGGCGTGCCGTCGACGGACAGGACCACGTCGCCCGGCTGAATGCCCGCCTCGGCCGCGCGGCCGCCCGCCGCCTCCACGACCAGGCCCGCCGAGACTCCGGCCTGCTCGCGCTCCTCCGCGGTGAGCGGACGCAATCTCATCCCGAGATGCGCTGCCTCGGGCTCGGCTTCGGTGTTTCTTGCGACGCTGCCGCCGGTCGCGGAGCCGATGACCGCGGTGAAGGTCAGCGGCTTGCCGTCGCGAACCACTTCAAGTGTCGCCTTGTCGCCGGGTGCAGTGCCGCTTACCCGTACCGATAACTGGCCGGCGTCGGCAACGGCGCTGCCGTCATACTTCACGATCACGTCCCCAGCCTTGAGTCCGGCGCCCGCCGCCGCACTGCCGGGCTCGACTTTCGCGATCAGCGCTCCGGCGGGCGTGCTCAGTTTAAAAGACTGAGCCAATGACTGATTGATGCTTTGAATCTCGACACCCAGGCGTCCGTGCTCGACCTTGCCGGTTTTGACGATTTGCTGTTCCACGCCTTGCGCCAAATTGATCGGAACGGCGAACGATACGCCTTGATAGCCGCCCGAGTTGGTGTAGATCTGCGAATTGATGCCGACCACGGCGCCGCTGGCGTCGAACAGCGGTCCGCCGGAATTTCCCGGGTTCACGGCGGCGTCTGTCTGGATGAACGGCACCGCGCCGTCACCGGGGAGCGAGCGGCCGGTGGCGCTGACGATGCCGGCGGTAGCCGTCTCCTCAAGGCCGAACGGCGCACCGATGGCCAGCACATAGTCGCCGACGCCGAGCTGATCCGAATTGCCGATCCTCACGTGCGGCAGCCCTTGCGCATCGATTTTGAGCACCGCAATGTCGCTTGCCTTGTCCGCGCCGAGCACCTTGGCGGTGAACTCTCGATGATCGATCAGCTTGACCGTCACCTCCTTTGCGCCCTCCACGACGTGCGCGTTGGTGAGCACGATCCCGTCCGAACTCAGGATGAATCCGGACCCTTGCGCGTGCGTGGGTACATGGCCCCGCGGACTCGGCAGGTGCCGGAAGAACTGCGCCGGCGGATTGCCGTCGCCGTCGTCATCGCCAAATGGATTCAGGCCGAACGGACTCGGGCCGAACGGCTGAACGGACGCGACCTTCATTTCCCCCGCCGTGGTGATGCCGACCACCGCGCCGCGATTCTGCGCAACGATCGCTCGATAGTTCGGCGCCGTGCCGAGCGGGATCGGACCCGACGGAGCCGCTGTTGACGAAGCGGCGGCCGAGGACGAACCCGGGGCTGTGCCCACGGTATCGGCCCGCGCCGATCGCAATATCGCCGGCGCCATCCAACCAGTGAACGCACCCACCGCGAACACGGCCGCGGCCGCCACGGCTATTGAATTGACGTGAGCTTTCATTGAATGTCTCCTTGCAACGGATTGCGGCCCTTACATCGGGCTCCTTTGGATATCCTCCCCCTGCCCGCTTAAGCGAATCTTAAATGCGCAGTGCAAAGTCGACCGTCACCTGCAACCCGCCGCCGGAAGCATCGGCGAGGGTAACGCGAGCGCCGTGCCGATCGGCGATCGCCTTCACGATGGCGAGACCCAGTCCACTGCCGCCTTGCGGTGCGCTGGCGCGCCGATAGAACCGGTCGAAGACGCGTTCCCGATCCGCCGCCGGGATGCCGGGTCCCGAGTCGGTCACCTCGAGCACCGCTCCTCGCGAGGTCTTGCCGGTTCGCACCTGTACGCGACCTCCCGCCGGGGTACAGCGCACCGCATTGTCGACCAGATTTCGCACCAGCGTGCGCAGCGCGTCGCGATCGCCCGGTACCCGAACACCCGGTTCGGCGTCTAACCCTAAATCGATACCGCGCGCCAGAGCCAGCGCGTGGGTATCCGCGACGCCTTCGGCGGCGGCCGCCTCGAGCACTACCGGCGAAAGTTCTCCCCTGTCGTCGCGCGGTTCGTTGCGCGCCAACGTCAGGAGCTGCTCCACCAAGTGGATGGCGCGCTCGACCGCCGCGCCGAGATTGGCGCGCGCCTCCAGGCGCGCGGCCGCGTCCGGCGCCCTATCGAGCAGCTGCAGATCCAATCGAACCGCCGTCAAGGGCGAGCGCAACTCGTGAGCGGCGTCGGCGATGAAGGCGCGCTGAGCCTGAAATGCCGAGTGCAAACGGATCAACAGGCGGTTGAGCTCGAGCACCAGGGGCGCAACCTCCCGCGGCAGGCTGGTCACGGCGATGGGCGCCAGGCTGTGTACGTCGCGACGCTGCACTTCGATCGCAATGCGCTGCAGCGGCAGCAATCCGCTCCTCACCACGCCGGCGATGGCGGCTCCCAGCACCGGCAGCAGCAGCAGCAGCGGCAGCACGACGCGCAGCGCGGCGCCGCGTGCCAATTGCTCGCGAACCCGCTGCGGTTGCGCGATCTGAATCACGCCGTCGACCGTCTGCAGTCCGTAGGTGCGCCACGGCTCGCCTCGCACGCGCACATCCGAATAACCCAGTGCGGTCTGGTTGATCATCGGCAAACCGGGGCGGGACAGATACACGCGCGTGCCGAAAAGATCCCATATTTGGATCACGAAATCCGCGTCGATTTGATCGGGCGGCAGCTCCAGGCGGGGCGCCATAAACACCTGGCTGCGCAGCGACAACGCCATCTGGCGCAGTTGGTAGTCGAACAGAGTCGAGGTCTCCGCCAACACCCGCCGATAGGTGAGCGTTCCGGCCAACAGCGAAATGGCGGCCACCAAGGCCAGCAATGCAATCAGCAATCGGGCGCGGATGGAGACCATTACTTGGGTATGAAATAGCCTACGCCGCGCAGCGTGCGGATGCAGTCGCTGCCGAGCTTGCGGCGCAGAGCGTGGATGTAGACTTCAACGGCATTGCTTTCGATCGAGTCGCTCCAGCCGTACAACCGGTCCTCGAGTTGAGCCCGGGACAGCACCGCCCCCGGGCGCTGCAGAAGCGCCTCCAGCACCGAGAATTCGTGCGCCGACAGGAGAATCGGCGCCCCGTCGCGCTCCACCGCATGAGTGACCGGGTTCAATGAAATGCCGCGGTGCCTGATGCACGGATCGCCGCGGCCCGCCGCCCGGCGCAGCACCGAGCGCATGCGCGCCGCAATCTCGTCGAGATCGAAGGGTTTGATGATGTAGTCGTCCGCACCTGCATCGAGCCCATCGATTCGATTGCGAATATCGTCTCGGGCGGTCACGATGATGACCGGTGTCGGATCGCCCCGCCCGCGCAGTTCGCGCAGCACCTCCAGCCCGTCCCGGCCGGGAAGCCCGAGGTCGAGCAGCACTATATCGAAGCTTTCGGTGCGCAGCGCCTCGGCCGCGTGGCGCCCGTCGCTCACCCCGTCCACCGCGTAGCCGTCCTGCCGCAACGCCGTCGCCAGCCCCTTGGCGATCATCGGATCATCTTCGACCAGCAGCACGCGCATGCCGACATCGGATCACAATATGCAGGGCACCCGCAAGAATCCCCGAAACCGCGCCCGGCCGCCGCGCGTGGGCGCGGCCGCAAGCGAGTACCGGGGAAATCTCCCGAGGAATCGGCCAATCGCGGTCGCCGCTTCGAGCCGCGCCACTCCCATACCCGCGCACTGGTGAATGCCGCTCGCGAACGCCAGATGACGATTGGGCGAACGCCCCACATCGAGTCTGTCGGGCTCCACGAAATGTTCGCGATCGCGATTGGCGGCGCCGATGCACACGGTGATCTGAGTCCCGGCGGGCAGCGCCAACCCGCCGAGCTCCACGGACTCGGTGGTGATGCGGTTGCCGAGCTGGTTGGGGCTCTCGTAGCGCAGAAACTCTTCGATTGCGGATTTGATCAAATCCGGTTCGGCGATCAGCCGATCGCGCTGCTCGGGGTCCTGCGCGAGCGCGACCAAGCCGTTGCCGATCAGGTTGGTGGTTGTTTCGTGACCGGCGTTGAGCAGGAAAATGCAATTGTGGACGAGTTCGCTCCCGCTCAGGCGCTGGCCCGCGAATTCCCCGTGCAGCAGCCGGGAAATCAAATCCGAATGCGCCTCCGCGCTCTGCGTGCGCCGCTGTCCGATCAGGCCATCGAGATACGCCGCGAATTCGCGCACCGCCTCGTTGCCTCGTCGCGCCGCATCGGGCGTCAATCGCGGCTCCAGCGCGCCCAGTATGGCCAACGACCAGCCGCGAAGCGGCGCGCGCTCGTGGCGCGGCACGCCGAGCAGATTACCGATCACTTCAATGGGAATCGCGGCGGCGAAATCCTCGATCAGATCGGCCGACTTCTTGGCCGCCATTGCGTCGAGCAATCGATCGATCCATCTCTCCAGATCCGGCTGAATTTGCGCAACGGCGCGCGGCGTCAGAGCGCCGTTGATCAACCGGCGGACTCGCGTATGCAGTGGCGGATCGTTGAACACCAGACTCGTCGTGTGGTGCTCGAACAGCGGCATCGCGCCGAACTTCTCGCCGAATTCGCGCTTCTTGTCGGAACTGAATATCTTCGGGTTCTTGTAGACGAACTCCACCTCCCGGTAGCGCGTCAGCAGGATCGAGCCGTCCGGCATTCGCTTGACGGGCGATCGGGCCCGAAACTCCGCGTAATAGGGAAACGGATTCGCGTAAAAATCCGCCGGCAGGTTTCGCAAATCGAAGCCGTTGATGTCGAGCACCGGCCCATGATATCGCGGCTCGCGGGCCGCAGGCACATTCCCGGCGGGCCGAAGTTACGGTGCTCAATGCCCGCGCGGATCGGCGGGCGCGATATCGAATAGGCTGATGCCGATCAGCGTCAGCACTATCGCATGGTCCTGATTCCACAGTTCCCAGCGCCAGCGCAATATGCCGGTCCGGCCGGATGCGGAGTGCCTCGAATCCAGCACCTCGGCGCGCAGGCGCAGCGCATCCCCCGGCCGCACCGGCTCCAGCCATTTGAGCTCCTCGATGCCGGGCGAACCAAAGGATTCGGAATCAGTGAGAGCGGCCCGTACCACCATTTCCATCGCAATCGCGCAGGTATGCCAGCCGCTCGCGATCAATCCCTTCCAGCGGCTGCCCGCGGCGCGCTGCGGATCGGTGTGAAACCACTGCGGGTCGTAGCGCGAGGCGAATTCGACGATTTCTTCCGCGCTCACCGATCGCGGACCCGCCTCGATCACCATGCCCGGCTGGAAAGCTGCAAAGCGCATCGGATGATCAGTTGAACCGCACGTACTCGAAATCGGCCGGCTGCTTGTTGATCCTCAAGGTCGGCGGCGCGATCCAGTTGGCGTAGGCGCCCGGAACGGCTATCCGGCCCATCAGCGATGCGACGAAAGCCCGATCTTCATCGGTGGCGAGCCACTCGCGCTGCTGC
This sequence comes from Gammaproteobacteria bacterium, assembly GCA_037440085.1. Lineage (GTDB taxonomy): Bacteria > Pseudomonadota > Gammaproteobacteria > Steroidobacterales > Steroidobacteraceae > Bog-1198. The sequence continues at coordinate 3,333 of JBBIUT010000045.1, read as the reverse complement.
GCGCGCCATTCCGTGTCGCTGACGACGCGGCCGTCGGGAGCGATCTTGAGCCCCGCCAACGGCCCTATTTTCCGGTTGAACGCCTTGTGCGGAACGGACAGTTCGAAGGCAATCCCGGCCTTTCGGATGATGCGATTCCAACGCCCCACCCCGGCGACCGAATCCCGGATGTAGTCGTCCCTGAGCTTCTCATTGAGCGCATTGGGCGCCGGCGCCTGACCCGTCACCAGGCGGCCGTCGACAACCTGCAGCACCGGATAGGTCGCGTCCCGCAACACGTGGTCATCGCGAATTTTCCCCTCCTCGTAGCGTCCTTTGAGACCGCTCGAGTAGAACGTGGCGGCATTGGACGATACATCGGCGCCGAACAGATCGATGGTCACGCTGTAATGGAAATTCAAATAGCGCTGCACGGTCGGCAGATCGATGACGCCGAGCGCGCGAACACGCTCGGGATCGTCGGTCCCGTGTTCGGCCATCACTTCGCAGGTGCGCTGGATGACACGGGCCACACCCGACTCACCGACGTACATATGATGGGCTTCCTCCATCAGCATGAAGCGCGTGGTCCGCGCCAAGGGGTCGAACCCGGATTCGGCCAAGGCACAGAGTTGGAATTTCCCGTCGCGATCCGTGAAGTAGGTGAACATGAAGAATGCCAGCCAGTCCGGGGTCCTTTCATTGAATGCGCCCAAAATCCGCGGGTTGTCGATATCGCCGGACCGGCGCTCGAGCAGCGCCTCGGCCTCTTCGCGCCCGTCGCGTCCGAAATAGCGGTGCAACAGATAGACCATGGCCCACAGGTGCCGGCCCTCCTCGACATTGACCTGAAACAGATTGCGCAGATCGTACAACGACGGGCAGGTAAGGCCGAGATGGCGCTGCTGCTCGACGGACGCGGGTTCGGTGTCGCCCTGCGTGACGATTATCCGCCGCAAATTGGCGCGATGCTCTCCGGGCACGTCCTGCCAGGCGGGCTCGCCCTTGTGGTCGCCGAAATTGACCTTGCGTTCCGGGTCGGCAGGGCTCAGAAAGATGCCCCAGCGGTACTCGGGCATCTTGACGTAATCAAAATGCGTCCAGCCGCTCGGGTGGACGCTGACGGCGGTGCGCAGGTAGACGTCCGCGGTTTCCGATTTCTCGGGACCCATCTCCGCCCACCATTTCAGAAACCCGGGCTGCCAGTGTTCGAGAGCTCGCTGCAGCACCTTGTCGCTCGCAAGATCGACGTTGTTGGGAATCTTGTCCGCGTAGGTAATACTCATTTGCGCTGCTTCCTAGATGCGATCCCGGTTGAATTTCGCCTTGCGGCCGGTGCCGAATGCGCTCAGGGCGCCCGCCTCGCCCACCGCGTTGGGCCTGATGAAGATCCAGTTCTGCCAGGCGGATAGGCGCCCAAACACGCGCGTTTCGAGGGTCTCGCCCGGACCGAAGCGCAGATTCGCCTCCATGCCCGTCAAGGCGTCGGGCGAGAGCGCGGCGCGCTCCTCGAGCGCCATGCGAATCTCCTCGTCCCAATCTAGCGGGTCGGGAGCCGAAGTGACCAAGCCTAGCGCAAGGGCCGCCTCGGTGCCGAGGCGCACGCCCGCAGCCGCGCGAGCATTGCCGATGCGCTGCGCATCGCCGTAGAAGCGCGCATCGATTCGCGACCGCCCGTGTACCGCCGGCAGGAGCCCGAAGTTCGCCTCCGAGGTCAGCAGCGCGGGTCCGTCGGCGGCGTCGCCCTGGTGCAGCATATAGGTTCGATCCGCCGCCAGCGCAAGCTCGAGCAATGTGCCGGCGAAACAGCTGCCGGGCTCGATCAGCGCAAACATTGAGCGCGAGGAAACGTCGAGGCGTGCGAAGGTTCGCCGCAGCTGCCCGATGACCTCGCGCACGAACCAGTGCACCTTGTTTTCGACCAGAAACCGGTCGACGCCGAGCACGTGCGCCGGATTTCCGCGGGTCTTCAGCACCCACAGACCATAGTCGAGAAAATTGCTGCGCAGATTCAATATGGCGTCGTCGAGTTCGCGCGCCATTTGCAGCGGCCACCAGTTCGCCCCCGCGGCGAGCGCTTCGGGTACCGACGCCGCCGGCGGCGCGTCCGGCGCGGCAACCGTAAGCTCCGCGCGCCGCGTCGGCGCATCGAGGCGGACCTCGACGAACCGATATTGCAAACCGCGCGGGGAGATGACCCGGTCGAGCGGCGGCAGCGGCACGCCCTCGGCATTCCCGGGCCTGTCGCTCGCGGCCGCGAGCGCGAGCGCGCGCCGTTCGACGTATTCGCGAAACGCCTGCGGCTTCACGACCGCATCGACCAGTCCCCAATCCCGCGCCCGCCGACCGCGCACGCCCTCGACCGTGGTGCAGAACACGTCCGCGAGATCGCGACGCACACGGCGCTTGTCGGTCAAGCGGGTCAGGCCGCCGGTGCCCGGCAGCACGCCGAGCAGCGGCACCTCGGGCAGGCTCACCGCGGAGGATCGGTCGTCGACCAATACGATTTCGTCGCAGGCGAGCGCCAATTCGTAGCCGCCTCCGGCAGTGGTTCCATTGCAGGCGGCAATGAACTTGATCCCGGAGTGCGCGCTCGTGTCCTCCATTCCGTTTCGGGTTTCATTGGTGAATTTGCAGAAATTGACCTTCCAGGCGTGGCTCGACTGGCCGAGCATGAAGATATTCGCGCCGGAACAGAACACCCGCTCCTTGGCGCTGGTTAGAATGACCGAGCGCACGCCCGGGTGTTCGAAGCGGATCCTCTGCAGTGCGTCGTGCAATTCGATGTCGACCCCGAGATCGTAGGAATTGAGCTTCAGGCGGTAGCCCTGGCGAATGCCGGCATCCTCGTTGACGTCCATCGTCAGCGTCGCCACCGCACCCTCCACCGACAGGCGCCAATGTCGATAGTGGGACGGATGGGTATCGAAGCTCACCGGCTCGGCGTGGGATTCGGCTATCGAGGCTGCTGGATCCGCCATGCTGGTTCACCGTTTATATGCAATATATTGCATCATAAATTAAAAAAACAAAAAACGTCAAGAAACGAGATCCCCGTCAGCCGGGAATCAGGCTAGTCAATCTGCCAATAAATGCACTATAGTGCGCCTCGAACAATGGGCCGCGGAGCGAGAATCAAATTGGAGCTGGCGCACATCGATTCGGGCGCCAAGATCACCCAGCGCAGCGGCACGACGGCCGCCCTGGTCCAGTGGGGGACGGTGCGCGCCGGCAACCGGGTCGACACCTTGAGCTTCGCCGGCGGCTTTGGCGCCGCCGGCGTCGCCGGCATCGCCGGCGCGGTGGACGTCGGCGACATCGAAAACGACACCAGCGCCGCCATCCACTCCGGTG
>JBBIUT010000044.1:0-24491 GCA_037440085.1 Gammaproteobacteria bacterium | reverse complement strand
TCACTGATTCAGCCAATCGTGCCACACTCCCGCGGAGCCTTTTTCACTCCCACTCGATCGTTGCGGGCGGCTTTCCCGAAATGTCGTAGACGACGCGCGAGATTCCCGGCACTTCGTTGACGATTCGATGTGTGACGCGGTCCAGAAATTCATACGGCAGGCGCGCCCAGCGAGCGGTCATGAAATCGACGGTCTCCACGGCACGCAGCGCGATCACATGTTCATAGCGCCGCCCGTCGCCCATCACGCCGACGGAGCGCACCGGCAGGAATACCGCGAACGCCTGGCTGACCTTGTCGTAAAGATCATGGCCGCGCAGCTCCTCGACGAAGATGGCATCCGCTCGGCGCAATAAATCGGCGTACGGCTTGCGAATCTCGCCGAGGATGCGCACGCCGAGCCCCGGCCCCGGGAACGGGTGGCGGCGCACCATATCGGCCGGCAGATCGAGCGCCAATCCGAGCTTGCGCACTTCGTCCTTGAACAGCTCGCGCAGCGGCTCCAGCAATTGGAGCTTCATATGGCGCGGCAAGCCACCCACATTGTGGTGCGATTTGATGACATGTGCCTTGCCGGTCTTGGCGCCTGCCGATTCGATGACGTCCGGATAGATCGTTCCCTGCGCCAGCCATTTCACGTCCTTGAGCCTTGCCGCCTCCTCATCGAACACCTCGATGAACACGCGTCCAATGATCTTGCGCTTGGCTTCGGGATCCGCTTCACCGGCCAGCTGGCTCAAAAAGCGTTGCTCTGCGTCGACGCGCACCACGTGCACTCCCATGTGCTCGGCGAACGTCGCCATCACTTGATCGCCCTCACCGAGGCGCAGCAACCCATGATCAACGAATACACAGGTGAGCTGCGGCCCGATTGCGCGGTGCAGCAGTGCCGCAAGCACCGATGAATCGACGCCGCCCGACAACCCCAGCAGCACGTGGTCGCTTCCCACCTGGGCGCGGATTCGGGCCACGCTGTCCTCGATGATATTCCCCGTCGCCCAGCTTGCTTCACAGCCGGCAATTTCGCGCACGAAGCGCCGCAGGATCTCGCCGCCCTGCAGGCTGTGCGTCACCTCCGGATGAAATTGCAACCCGTACAGGCGGCGCGCCTCATCCGCCATGGCCGCCAGCGGCGCGTTGTCGCTCGCGGCAATGACGCTGAATCCCGGAGGCAGTGCGACCACGCGATCGCCGTGACTCATCCAAACATCGAGTACGCGCCGGCCCGCCGAATCGCGATTGTCCTCGAGACCGTCAAGAAGCCGCGAGGAGCCGGTGGGTCTCACTTGGGCTGCGCCGAACTCGCGATGCGAGGACGACTCGACCTGGCCGCCGAGCTGCGCCGCCATGGTTTGCATGCCATAGCAAATTCCGAGAACCGGAACACCGAGTCCGAACACTTCCGCCGGCGCTTCCGGACTTTTTACCGCATAGACCGACTCGGGACCGCCCGAGAGGATCACAGCCTTGGGTGCGAAGCGCTTGATCTCCCCTGGATCGGCATCGCAGGGGTAGATTTCCGAGTACACGCCCAGTTCGCGCACGCGGCGGGCGATCAGCTGGGTATATTGGGCGCCGAAATCGAGTATTAAGACCCGGTCCGCATGAATGTCGGGCATCAACCAATCCGGTAATTAGGCGCTTCTTTGGTGATCGTCACATCGTGCACGTGACTTTCACGAACACCAGCGCCGGTAACGCGGACGAATTGCGGTCGGGTACGCATTTCTTCGATGCTGCTGCTGCCGGTGTAGCCCATGGCCGCGCGCAATCCGCCCGCCAGTTGGTGCAATATCGACACCAGGGTGCCCTTGTACGGCACCCGGCCCTCGATCCCTTCCGGCACCAGCTTCTCGAGTTCCGTGGTCGTGTCCTGGAAGTAGCGGTCGCTCGAGCCATGCGCCTGCGCCATCGCGCCCAACGATCCCATTCCGCGGTATGCCTTGTACGAGGCGCCCTGATACAGCTCGACCTCTCCGGGAGACTCTTCGGTGCCCGCAAACATGCCGCCGATCATCACGCAATGCGCGCCGGCCACCAGCGCCTTGGCAATATCACCGGAAAATCGGATGCCGCCGTCGCCGATCACCGGCACGCCGGTGCCCTCGAGCGCCCGGGAAACCCTGGAAATTGCGCTGATTTGCGGCACACCCACGCCCGCAACGATGCGCGTGGTGCAAATCGATCCCGGGCCGATCCCCACCTTGACCGCATCGGCACCGTACTTGACCAGATCGAGCGCCGCCTCAGCGGTCACGATGTTGCCGCCGATCACTTGCAGATCCGCAAACGTCTTCTTGATCCGGGCAACCGTCTCCAATACGCCGCGGGAGTGCCCGTGCGAGGTATCCACCACCACCACGTCGACTCCGGCTTCTCGCAATGCCGCGACTCGAGCCAGGGTATCGGGCGCCGTGCCCACCGCGGCGCCGACGCGCAGGCTGCCGACATTATCCTTGCAGGCGTTCGGAAACTCGGTGGCCTTTTGGAAATCCTTGACGGTGATCATGCCCTTTAGTTCATCGTCACCGTCCACCACCAGAACTTTCTCGATTCGATGCTTGTGCAGCAGCGACAGCACTTCTTCCTTGCGTGCATTCTCGCGCACGGTTACCAGGCGCTCCTTGGGAGTCATCACCGAGGAAACCGGCGCATCGAGTTTGGTCTCAAAGCGCAAGTCGCGATGCGTCACGATGCCGACCACCTTGTTGCCGAGCACCACCGGCACGCCCGAGATGTTCTTCGCGCGCGTGAGCTCGATCACCTCGCGTATGGTCATGTCCGGCTTGACGCGGATCGGATCGCTGATGACGCCGCTTTCGAACTTCTTGACGCGGTCGACTTGCCGCGCTTGATTCTCGATCGACATGTTCTTGTGAATGATGCCGATGCCGCCTTCTTGCGCGATGGTGATCGCCAAGCGGGCCTCGGTGACGGTATCCATGGCGGCCGAAACCACCGGCAGGTTGACTCGAATATCGCGGGTTAATTGACTGGCCAATGAGACTTGGCCTGGCAGCACTTCCGAGTACGCCGGCACCAGCAGTACGTCGTCGAATGTGAGTGCCTCTTCCAGAATACGCATGAGCGTTCACTTAAGGTTCGTCTAAGAGGCGGCGCATTGTACCTTGCGCCCGCGGCGCGGTAAACCGCTATCATTTCGCCATGGAGTCCGCTCAATTGCCGGGTCTGTCCGCGCGCCCCGACCGCGATGTCTACAGCGTTTCACGCCTCAACCGCGAGGTGCGGGTCCTTCTGGAGCGGGGTTTCGGCAGCCTGTGGCTCGAGGGTGAAATCTCCAATTTCTCGAGGCCGAGTTCCGGACATTGGTATTTCTCGCTCAAGGATGCCGCCGCACAGGTGCGCTGTGCGATGTTCCGGCAGCGAAATATGTTGTGCTCCTTTACCGCCCGCGACGGCCAAAAAGTGCTGGTCCGCGCGCGGGTCGGGCTCTATGAGCCGCGCGGCGAATACCAGCTCATTGTCGATTACATGGAGGATGCCGGGCTCGGCGCCCTGAAGCGCCAATTCGAGGAGCTGAGCGCCCGCCTGTCCGCCGAAGGCTTGTTTGCCCCGGAACGCAAGCGGCCTCTGCCCGCACTGCCAAAGCGCATCGGCGTCATCACCTCGCCCACCGGCGCCGCGATTCGCGACATCCTGCACGTGCTGGCACGGCGTTTCCCCGCCGTCCCGGTGCTGATCTACCCCGTCGCCGTTCAAGGCGCACAAGCGGCCGGGGAAATCCTCGCCGCGCTGCGCCTCGCCGGGCGGCGTGCCGAGTGCGACGTTTTGATCCTGGCGCGCGGCGGCGGCTCATTGGAGGATCTGTGGGCCTTCAACGACGAAGAACTGGCACGCGCCATCGTTGCCTCGACGGTTCCGGTGATCAGCGGCATAGGCCACGAAATCGATTTCACCATCGCCGATTTCGCGGCGGACGTGCGCGCGCCCACGCCCTCGGCGGCGGCCGAACTGGTGGTCCCGGACGCGGACGAATGGCTGGCTGCCTTCGTGCGCCTCGGCGCGCAATTGCGGCGCGGAATACGCCGGCGCCTCGAAGAGCGGCGCGAACGCCTCGAATGGCTGAGCGGACGCGCCGCACTCGTCAGTCCGTCCGCGCGGCTCATCCAGCAGACGCTGCGTTTGGACGAATTCGAGCAGCGCATGTGCCGCGCGCTTCGGCATCTGCTGAACGCGCGCGTTTCCCAATTCCGCGAGCGCGAAAGCCGGCTTTGGAAGGCAAGCCCCCTCGCCCGCGTGCGCGATGCCGCTGCGCGCCACGCGGCGCTGCTGCAGCGCTTGCGCGCCGCCGGTCATGAGCACGTGCGCCGTGCGCGCGAGCGCCTGCTGCCGCTGGTGCGCACCTTGAACGCAGTGAGCCCGCTCGCGACGCTCGAGCGCGGTTACGCCATCGTCAGCACGGAACACGGCGCAATTCTACGCAACGCGGCCGATGCGGCTCCGGGCACGACCATCGTAGCGCGGCTCGCGAAGGGCGTGATTCGCGCCAAGGTGGAGAAGCCGTGACGGCGGGCCGGAGCCGCGCCACCCTCGCGATCTACGCCGCGATGCTCATGTTCCCTCCGCTTGCCCTGACGCCGCGCCTGGCGGCTGCCATGGACCTGCCGCGCGAGAATCCGGTTCCCGGGGGGATCAAGATCATTCGACTGAGCGTCGCCGCAGATGCCACTCCCTATGTCGAAGCCGATGGGCATCGCGTGCTGGTGGTCCAGGACGGACCGGGCTGGGTTGCGGTGGTCGGCATTCCGCTCGCGGCGCCTCTGGGGGCCCGCCTGGTGACGGTGCGCGGGACGGTCGGCTCCCAGGAGATCGAATTCTCGGTCGGCGACAAGCGCTATGCCAGCCAATCGCTCAAGGTCGCACCGCGTCACGTCAATTTGTCGGCGAAGGATCTTGCGCGCGCGAATCGAGAACGGTTGCGTATCGATCGGGCGCTTCTGCATTGGAGCGATTCGCCTCCAGACACGCTGCGCTGGCCGCCGCCGGTACCCGGGGTGCGCAGCGCCTCATTCGGCATGCGCCGTGTTTTCAACGGCGAATCGCGCAATCCGCACGGCGGCATGGACATTGCGGCAGCCGCCGGCACGCCGGTGGTGCTGCCGGTGGCCGGCACGGTCATCGATACCGGCGACTTTTTCTTCACGGGCAACACCGTGCTCGTCGACCACGGCCGCGGGCTCATCAGCATGTACTGCCATTTGAGCGCCGTAGACGTCCAGCCGGGGCAGCGAATCTCCGCCGGCACGCGTATCGGTACGGTCGGGATGACCGGCCGCGCCACCGGACCGCACCTGCATTGGGCGCTCAGCCTGAACCGCGCCTTCGTCGATCCGGAATTGTTTCTGCCTTAGGAACCTGTCTGTGTACTCAGCATCTGATCGACGGCCGCTTCCTCGATGGCGGCCGTCGTCATCGCTGCCTGCCGCAAGCGCGCACTGTGCTCCTGCACCGCCGCGCCGGAAGGCTGCATCTCGATTTGACCTTGGAAGAAGGCACCGTCCGTAATACCGACGCGCGGCGCGAACACGTTGCCCTTGACTTTGGCCGTCGCGCGAATGGTCACCGATTCGGTGGCGTACAGGTCACCGTCCACCTTGCCGTCGATGACGATCACGCGTGCTCGAATGTCGCCCTTCATGGTGCCATCGGTGCCGATGGTGAGGCTCTGGGTGTGGGTAATCGATCCCTCCACCGTGCCCTGGACTATCAAGTCTTCCTGCGCCGACAGTTCGCCGCGAAATCGCAGGGTCGGACCAAGTACCGAAGCGCGTGCAGCGCTTTCCGGCGCACGCACGTCCGCCGGACGCGGTGAGGCTGTCCGCGGCTCGATGCGCGGCTCGATGCGCGGCTCGCGGGGCTCGGGACGCGCCGTGAGCGGCTCTGGCGCACCGGTACGGCCGCTTGCATTGGGGTTCATCATTTCAATGCCTCCATCGTCGGATTTTTTGAACCAAGACATCGCTACACCGCGCCGGCGGACGTTTTGAGCATGCGGCCCGGAGCCGTCTCGTGTTTACCGAGGGTTTGGCCGTGCTTCTTGCCGTCCATGTCAATGCTGCCGCTGAAATTCGCACCCTCGCTGATGCTCACGGTGGGTGAAATGATGTTGCCGCAGACTTTCGCGGTTTCCTTCATGAACACCGATTTTTCCGCGAGCAAGTCGCCCTCCACCGTGCCCTCCACAATGATGAGTTGCGCCCGGATGTTCGCCTTGACGGTACCCTGCGCGCCCACGGTCAAACGCTGCGTGTGCGAGATCGATCCCTCCACGCGGCCCTGTATCAACAGGTCTTCCTCGGCGCTCAAATCGCCCTTGAAATACAGCGTTGGACCAAGGATTGATGCACGCTCGGTGGCGCTGTTGTACGGATTGCTCATGCGGTTACTCCGGGTGTCGAGGAATGCGGTCAAGCGGGGTGCAGAGTACCTGGCATAATCGGCCGCCGAATGGGATGGCGGTCACGAAATCCAACCGCCACCTTTTTGGCGGGGACCTTGGGTCCGCGCTCGGCCGCCGGCGCGTCGAGTGCCGGCGCGGTGCCGTCGATCAGGCCCGTTTCGCCCGTCGAAATTATTATTTTATATATAAATCAACAAGTTAACGGTATTCGACCAAGTGGCGGCCGCAGCGCTCTCGCCTATTTCAGCGAGAGCTCCAAGCGCACCATGCCGTCCTTGCCGACAGCCTTATCGTTCGCAACCAAGAACACGCGCTCCGGGTCGATCTGCGGGTCAGCGAGCAATGCTCGCTGCATCGCGGTCGCACGCTGCTCGCCCAGCGCCTTGAGTTCGGCATCGCCGACGATCAGGTGCTCGCGAATCGCCGAGGTCAAAAAATCAATTTTGGCCGGCACCACGTCGGCCGCTTGCTTGAGGTTCGTCACGGCCTCCGGATACTCCGGTTCGACACCGACGTCGCGCGCGTAGAGCTGCGTCAACAATTCGAGCTTGGCCCGGGGATTCAACTGATCGAAGGCCGGCGCGACGGCCGCCGGCGAAGCGCCCTTGCCGCCCGCCTTGAGTGCTTGGATTTCGCTTAGCTGCGCGGCGAATTTCGAGGCAACCAGCGCCGCTCGGTCGATGTCGGGCGCCACTGCTATCGGCAGCTCAATCTTGAGCTGCGGACGCTCCTTCATGGCCTTGGCGACCGTCTTGAACTTGTCGGCGGCGGCCGCTTCGAGTTCACCGGCGCCCGGCTTGAAATCGATGAACTGCAGTTCGGGGCCCGCCCCAAACAACCGGCCCAACAACGCGAACGGCGCAGTCACCGCCTTTTCCAGAATGTTGACGAAGACCTTCCAGATAAGCGGGGCCAACCGGAATTTCGGATCGTCGATCGAGCCGCCAACCGGAAGATTCAAATCGATGATGCCATTGCGATCCTTAAGGAGCGCGACCGCCAGCTTGATCGGCAACGACACCGCCTCTTTGCTTTCCGTCTTGGCGCCGAACTCAAGCTGGTCGATGACGATGTGATGTTGCGCGTCGAGCTTGCGATCCTCGAGCTTGTAGTGCATTTCGGTGGTGAGCTTGCCCTTGGTGATGTTGTAGCCGGCAAACCTGCCCGAATAGGGATTGAAGATGCTGAGGTCCATATTGTGGAAATTCATTCTCACATCGGTATACAAGGCCGCGCTCAGCACATTGATCTCGCCGGCGATCGCAACCGGCGAGTACTTATCCACCTCGCCATGCAAATCGACTTTCGCGCGCGAATCCGGCGTCGAAGACAGGCCCAGCACGGCACCTTGTATATTTTGAATGCCGGCGGAGAAATTCGGAGTGACCGACAGATCCGTAAAATTCGCCTGGCCGCTCCGGACCGTGATTTTCTTGATCGAGACCGGCATGGTTCGGGGCGCAGATGCCCGGTCCGCGGCCGATTTGGCTGCCGCCAATTGGATTGCAGCGGTTTTGGCCGCAACCGGTTTCGGTGCGCTCGACGCGGGCGCCGCTGGAACATCGGTGGCGGCGCCGGGGCCGCTCAATACCCGCTTCACGTTCAACGTCTTGTCCGATTCGATGATCACCCGCGCATAGGGTTTGGTCGCCACAATCTCGGTAATTGCGAGCCGGTCAGGCGCGTGCCGGTAATTCAATCCGAGGACATCCAAGCGGTCCCAGTTTATGAAATCATCCTGCAAGGCGTTGTCGACGGTATGGAGGTTCTCGACATCGATGTTGCCGGCGAATTCCAACGCGGGTTTTTGCTTCGAGGCGCCGTAGCGCAGCAGCGCCTCGCCGCCCAGCAGGCCGCTGCGCACAGTCAATGCGGCGTATTGTGCGATATAGGGTTGGATCGCCGTAAGATCGATGGCGGCGAGTTTAAGGCTCAACGAAGTCGACAGAGGCTGTGGTGTCACCTCGCCGCTCACGTTAAGAGAACCCGTCCCATTGAGATGCGTATCGAACGCGATCCCGAGAGGCTTGGTCAAATCGAGGCTGGCACCGCGGATCTGCAATGAAAGCGGCGCCAGTTCGACTTTGACGGCCGGGTGCGTGCTGCGATCCTCGGCCGAAATCCTCGCCTCGCGCAGTTCGAATTGCCGCAGTTCGAACCGCCATGAGGGGCTCGCGGCGGCCGGCACGTTGGCTGCGGCCGGCATGTTGGGCGCATTCGGTGTCGCGGCTGCGAGTTTCAGCAGATTCAGACTGCCGTCGGGCTCGAGCCATGCTGCCATCTTCAATCCGGTCATCGATAGTGCATTTACCTGCGCCTGGCGCCGCGCCAGATCCAGGTTTGCACCGCTCAATGTCGTCGTCGGAATCCCTATCCACTCGGTTTCCGAATCTCTCGGCCTGACGGCGAGATCGGTCATCGCGACTTTGGACACGTCAACTGTCAAGTCAACATTGTCTCCAGCGGAAAATTTGTATCGCGCATCCAAATCGATGCTGCCGGAGGCAATCACGAAATTGAGCCGGTCTTCGAAATACGTCCAGATCGTGCGCGCCAGCAGTCCGCCGATGCGCACCTCGCCGTCCGACTCGAGAGGCTGCACCGACAAATGTCCCTGCCAGTTGACGTGCTCGCCGAGCTTGGAGGATCCCTTGAGCGCGAAGAGCCCGCCCTCCCGGCCGGTGGTGAAATTCCGCAGCTGAAAATCGATCGGCTCGAGATGCGCCGCAAACTCGGACGGGCGGCTATGGTCGACAAAATCCGCCGATCCGCGGGTGATATTGAGCGAATCCACGCGCACCGGCGGCAGTGTTCCGTGCACGGCCCGCGTCTGCACCGGCTTGGACTTCGGGCGCAGCGCGAGCAGGTTCAGCGTTCCGTCCCGCGCCACCGTCGCATTCACGTAAGGGGCGGCAATGTCGATGTTGGCGAACGAATACGCTCGGTGCCACAGCGAAGAGAACTGGAAATCAACGAACAGGCGCTCGAAGCCCAACAACTTCCCGCCATCGTCCGAGAGCGCGAAATCCTTGATTTCGGCCTGCAGCAGAAACGGATTGATATGAATGTCACCCACCGCCGCCTTGACGCCAAGGGTCTTCGGTATGTCCTCGAGGAGCGCCGAACGGAGCATTTTCGGCGCGATCACGAATCCGGCTGCAGCATACAAGACGACGGCCAGGGCCACGGCCGCGAGAATGCGTGCGATCTTCATTTTGAATATTTTCGGCACGAAATACCGCCCATCCGCCATCCGGGCGACCGGCCGTTAGTCTACCAAAGAGTCGTCAGCGCTTGTTACGCTGGATGAGACGCTTGCGCTTGCGCACTTGGCGGGGCGTCAGCGGATTGCGCCTGCCCGCATACGGATTTTCCTCGCCGCGGAATGTGACCCGTACCGGTGTTCCCATCAAATCGAATGCCTTGCGATACACGTTCACCAAATAGCGTCGGTAGGCCTCTGGCACGTGGTCGGTTTGATTGCCGTGAATCACGATCACCGGCGGGTTGCGTCCGCCCTGATGGGCATAGCGCAGTTTGATGCGCCGTCCGCTCACCAGCGGCGGCTGATGACTCTCGATCGCCGCTTCCAGCACGCGGGTCAGCTCCGGGGTGCTCATGTCGCGCGTGGCCGCGGCGTATACTTTGCGCACGGTCGCAAACAATTCCCCCACTCCGCTGCCGTGGCGCGCGGAAATGAAATGCAGCGGCGCAAAATCAGCGAACTGCAGCCGCTGCTCGATTTGGCCGCGAATCAGGTCGCGCTGTTCGGTCGGGATGTTGTCCCACTTGTTGACGGCCAGCACCAGCGCCCGGCCTTGTTCGATCACCATGCCCAACAGGCTCGCGTCCTGCTCCGCGACATTGTCTTGCGCGTCCATCACAGCCACCACCACGTGGGCGGTTTCGACGGCCTGAAGAGTCTTGATCACGCTGAATTTCTCGACCGCTTCCTCCACCCGGGCGCGGCGCCGCACACCCGCGGTGTCGATCAAGGTGTAGCGCTCGCCGTCGCGCTCGAAGGGCACCATGACGGCGTCGCGCGTGGTGCCGGGCTGGTCGTAAGCAACGAGTCGATTCTCGCCCAGCAAGCGATTGATCAGCGTGCTCTTGCCCACATTGGGACGGCCGATGACCGCGACTTTGATCCCGGTGATTTCCGGGCCGTCTTGAGGATCCGCAACCAGCCCCTCGAGGGCCGACTCGAGCAACGACACGACGCCTTGATCGTGCGCGGCTGCAATCGGATGCGGTAGCCCAAGGCCCAGTTGATGAAAGTCGGCGACCGCGATGTCGTGATCGAATCCCTCGGTCTTGTTGACCGCCAATAGCACGGGTTTGCCGCTGCGCCGCGCCAGCTGCGCGACATATTGGTCCTGCGGCGTCACGCCCGCGCGGCCGTCGACCAGCACGATCAGACGATCAGCCTCCGCGATGGCGCGTTCGGTCTGTTCAATCATCAGGGTTTCGATGAACCCGGCGTTTTCGACCAAGCCGCCGGTGTCGACGACGATGCACGGTACGTCGGTGCGGCGCGCGAAGCCGTACTGCCGATCGCGGGTCAACCCCGGCAGATCGGCGACCAACGCATCGCGGGTGCCGGTCATCGCGTTGAACAAGGTCGATTTGCCCACATTCGGCCGGCCGATCAGTGCGACTACGGGCAGCACGTTGCTTACGGTTTTGGAGGGGGCATCGCGCGGAATGCGGCCAAGCTGCCGCTGTCGGTGAGGACGACCACGGTGTCCTGCGCCGCCACCGGCGGATTGCTGACGCGGTATTTGGCCACGCGCTGCCGCGCCACCAACACTCCGGTCTTCTTGTCCAGCCAATGCAAATAGCCCTGATAATCGGCGACCGCGACGGCGGTGTTGGTCACGGCCGGCACGGTCAAACCTCGCAGCTTTAGCTTGTCGTTGCGCCACACCTCGGACCCGTCGCGCTGGCGCAGCGCGACCACGATGCCGTCGGATTGGGTCACGAACAGGTTTTCATCGTCGAGCGACAATCCGCGCTCGCTCGACATGTCGTGCGCCCACCAAATCTGCCCGGAATCGAGCGCGAGCATGGCGGCTCGGCCTTGAAAACCGACGGCAAAAACATTGTCGCCGAGCACGCGCACCGCCGAGTCGATGTCGACCAGACGGTCGAGCTCGGTCCTGCCATGCGGCGAAGCGAGCGCCGTGTCCCAAACGGTATCACCGGTGCTGAGCGACACGGCCATGATCTTGCCGTTGTCGAAGCCGCTGACGGCCACTTCTTTGGCGATCACCGGAATCGCCGTGCCGCGCAAGCTCAAGCGCGGCACCTGCTGCTCCACCGACCACAGTTCGTTCCCATTGCGCGCATCGAAGCCGTGCAAATGGCCGTCGACCGCGCGCATCACCACCACTTTTTCACCGATGGCAGGTGCCGAGAGAAGCTCGGAATTGACCCGTGTTTTCCACAGCACACGCCCGCTCGCGGCGTCCAACGCGACCACCTCACCCTTGCTCGAGCCGACCACCACCATTCCGTAACCCGCGGCGGGACCGGCGGACAGAGCCAAACCGAGTTGCTTCAGCCAGACCTTCTTGCCGCTATTTAAGGAAACCGCAAGCAGCTCGCCCCCGTCCGAGCCCGCGAACACCAGCCCGTTGTCGACCGCCGGTCCCAAACCGAACCGCAGCAGCGCTTGTTTCTTGCCGCCTCCGACTTTCTGGTCCCAGATCTTCTTGACCGGCAACGTGGCCGGAAATTTCACCAGTGCCGCCGGTGGTTCGACGTCCTTATCCTTGCTGCAGCCGGCTGCCAGGAGCAGGGCCGCAGCGGCTAACGGGAGCAATAAGCGCATCAGGGTTTGGCCTTGATCGAGGTATCGGCGGGAGAGGAGCCGCGGGCGGTCACGGCGGGCGCAGCCGGCGACGCGGGCAGTCCCAGGTCCGCTATTTTCAATGTCAACAAGGTTGAATCCACCTTGTCCGCGGGATCCCTTTCGAGCGCCGCCTTATATTCGGACTGCGCCTGCTTGAGGTCCTTCTTGGCAAGAAACGCGTCGCCGCGCACCTCGTGATATCGCCCGGCGAACGCCCCCGGTTCGTCGGCGAGCGTCTTCAGCGCATCGTCCGGTTTGCCTTGATCGATCAGCAGCCGCGCGAGGCGCAGCCGCGCGATGTGCCTGAGCTCGGTATCCTTCGACTCATCCATGACTTGGGTCAGGGACGCGATCGCCTTCGCGGCTTGCCCTGCGTCGACGTCCAGACGCGCGAGCATCAGTTTTGCCTGATCAGCGTACGGCGATGTCGGATAGGCCGCGATCAGGCCCTCGGCGATCTGCCGCGTCTTGGCCCGGTCGTCGTGCTGAAGCGCGGCCGCCATGTCGCCGAACTGCGCGGCCGCTTGCAGCGCAAGCTCGTTTCGATGATGTTCGTAATAGCGCAGGCCCACCGTAAAGGCCACTCCGATCACGACCGCGCCGAGAATCCAAGGCCCGTATTCCGAAGCCACGCGCTTGACGTGCTCCAGCTGTTCGTCGTCGGTCAAATATTCTTCTGCCATGGCTTCTCCGGTACCTTGAGCCCGTCTATAGACCGAGCAATGAACCCAAGCGTTCACTGATTCCGTCCATCGGGCATTCCTCCTGCGCCAATTCCCGGCGCAAGGCCTTTAACGCGACGACCCCGCGAGCGACTTCGTCATCCCCTAAAATGAGTGCAAACTGCGCCCCGCTCTTGTCGGCGCGCTTGAATTGCGCCTTGAAGCTGCCGCCGCCCAGATTGACTTGCAACCGCAGACCGGGCCACGCTTCGCGCAATTGCTCCGCCAGTTTGAAACCTTGAATCTCGGTTCCCTCTCCGACGAGCACCAGGTAGACCTGCGGTCCGTCGAGCGGCGGGCTCAATCCCTGCTTTTCGAGCAGCATGAGGATGCGCTCCTGGCCCATCGCCCAGCCGATGCCGGGCGTGCCGGGACCGCCCAACTGCGCCACCAAGCCGTCGTAACGTCCACCGGCGCACACCGCGCTCTGTGAACCGAGCGCATCGGTGGTCCATTCGAATACCGAACGCGTGTAGTAATCCAGCCCGCGAACCAGGCGCGGCTCGACATGATACTCGATGCCGGCGCTGCGCAGGTGGGCGCATAGCCCCTCGAAATGCGCCTTCGATTCGGCATCCAGCGATTCGAGCACGAGCGGCGCGCCGGCGACGATGTGCTGCATGTCCGGGTTTTTGCTGTCCAGGATGCGCAGCGGATTGCCCCGCAGGCGCCTCTTGCTATCCTCGTCGAGCGCCGCTTCGTGCGCGCCGAAATACGCTGCCAGCTGGTCCTTGTACGCGGCGCGCACCTGCGGCGTTCCGAGCGAGTTGATCAGCAATTTGATTCGGGTCAATCCGAGCCTGCGCAACAGCCGCGCGGACAACAGGATCAATTCCGCGTCGATGTCGGGCCCTTCGAAACCAAACGCCTCGGCATCTATCTGATGGAACTGGCGGTAGCGTCCCGCCTGCGGCCGCTCTCGCCTGAACATCGGACCCATGCACCAGACGCGCAGTCGGCCCTCGCGCAGCAACCCGTTCGATATCGCCGCACGCACGATCCCGGCGGTCGCTTCGGGCCGCAACGTGATCTGATCTTCGCCCTGATCGACGAAGCTGAACATTTCCTTTTCGACTATGTCGGTGAAATCGCCGATCGAGCGCTTGAACAACTGCGTCTGCTCGATCACCGGTACGCGGAATTCCTCGTATCCGTAGCCGGCAAAGACTTCCCGCGTGGTCCTTTCCAAATGCTGCCACGCAGCGGCCTGAGCAGGCAGCACATCGTGAACGCCTCGCAGGGGCCCGATGATCTTGCTCAAGTGGGTTTCCCGCTCAGTCGTGTGGTGCGTCGAAGCGCGATTGAGCGCCGCTCGCCGCCATGGCCCGTGAGTCGCGCCTCAATACCGCGTCGGCACCGGCCTCGAAGCGAGCCACATCGCCGCTGACTAATTGCGGCCCAATAGCCACGACGCGGTCGTTGATTTCCAGCTGCACGCCGCTCGCATATCCCAGGTACACCTTCAGGGGCGCCGAGCCGGCAATCGTCTTGACGCTGTTGGCGCGGCCGGTACCGGCGAATAGGCGGCGCCCGGCCGAATCGTGCACCTCAACCCATGAATCCGCCGAAAAGCTCAGGCGAAGACGCGCCGGTCCGGTTCCCGGCTCTGAGGCGGTTTCGTGCGCCGCGCCGCCGGCTTGCGGCAAAGGCGCGGAGCCGGCGGCGACCGCAGGTTCGGCCGGGCTCTCCGCATTGTCTTGCGCGCCGGAGGCTGCCCCGCCCGGCGACGATGCGTTCGCCGGAAGGCCGGTAGGCGCCGCGGCACTCACGGCCGATCGCTGGTGCCACGGCCTCCACCAAATGATGCCGCCCACAGCCACGGCGATGGCCGCGAAGGCGGTGATTTTGGTCCATGGCCGGCCTGCGGATTCCTGTGCGGTAAAGCGCATCCGCACGTTCGAGGGCTGCAATGCGTCCGCGGCCGGCGAGGCCGGCTTGGTTTCGAATCCGGATGCTACTTCGGCGGTGGGCAACCCCAGAATGGTTGCGTACCTCTTCAGATGCCCCTTGGCGTATACCGGCGGACCGATGCGCTGATAATCGCCGTTCTCGAGCGCGTCTATGACCCAGGCATCGAGATGCATTTCATCCGCGGCCTTTTGCTGGCTCACACCGCGCCGTTCGCGCTCCGCCTTGAGCCGCTGTCCGAGCGTTTGCGCGACTTCGCTCATCGGTCGGCGCCGGAGCGCAGCGCCTGTGCCTGTTCGGAATTGGGAAACTCGGCCTGCAGGCGCCGGGCATAACCTGCCGCCGCGGTGCTGTCGCCGAGCTTGCGTTCCGCGCGGTACCCCAACCAGAGAATCTCGGGGGTCGGCTGATTTACGGCCAGAAAGCGCTTCACGAAATCGAGGGCCTCCGCCGCATCACCGCGCCCCAGCGCCAGATTGCCCGATTCCAGCAGGGCCTCCGGCATGTTCGGGCGAATGGCCAGAGCGCGATCGAAGTTGCGCTGCGCATCCAACGCGTCGCCCGCTGCGCTGTCACAGACCCCGGCGTTGACCAGGGCCACCTCCGGGGTTTGGTACACCGGATTGCGTGCGACCTCCAAGAAGAGCTTTTCGCCGGCCGCCGCCTTGCCGGTGCGGCACAGAAAGCCGGCATAGCTGTTCATGATGTTCGGATCCTGCTTGCCCAAACGCACCGCCGCTGCGAACGCGCGCTGGGCCTTCGGCATTTCATTGAGGCGTTCGTACAAGAGACCCGCGGTCTCTTGTACGTTCGCATTGTCGGGCGCTTCCTGCAGGGCCCGCTCGATGCGCTCGCGCGCACGGCCGAGGTTGTTGATCCGCATGTATTCTATGGCCATCTGCATGTTGGCGACCGCGGCCTGTTCGGGCACCGGCTTTCTTCCGCCGCGGTCTGCCGGCTGGTAGGGGGGCGGCGCGCTATGGCAGGCGGACAACACCGCCACCAGGATCAGCACCGGCGCCGACACCGCTCGCCGCGTCGCGCTTCGGCTCATCGGACCTCCGCCGGCACGCGCGACCCCATCAGTTTGGCACCGAGCCTAACCAGGGTGCGATCCTTGACCCTGCCGGCGAGCTGGCCGCACGCCGCATCGATGTCGTCGCCGCGCGTCCGGCGCATGGTCGCAATCACTCCGTGCTCGTTGAGAATGTCGCGAAACCGCACAATAGCCGCCGCGGCCGAGCACCGGTAGCGCGTTCCGGCAAAAGCGTTGAAGGGAATCAAATTGAGCTTGGCGGGCCGGCCGCGCATAAGGCGCGCCAATTCCTTCGCATGCTCGGGCCGGTCGTTGATGCCGTCGAGCATGACGTACTCGAAGGTGACGCTGCGGCCATTTTGCTTATCGATGTAATGCCAGCATGCCGCCAGCAGCTCGGCGATGGGGTGTTTGCGATTGATGGGCACGAGCTCGTTGCGCAAGGCGTCATTCGGCGCGTGCAGCGACACCGCGAGCGCCACGTTGCACTCCTCGGCCAATTTATAGATTTGCGGCACCAGGCCCGAAGTGCTCAAAGTGACCCGCCGGCGAGACAGATCGTAGCCCAAATCATCCATGAAAATGCGCATCGCCGGCACCACGTTGCGATAGTTGGCCAGCGGTTCGCCCATTCCCATGAACACGATGTTGGTGATGCTTCGTCCGTCGGCGCGCGTCTCGATGAGCTCGCGGTGCGCCAGCCACACCTGACCGACGATTTCCGCGACGCTCAGATTGCGGTTGAACCCCTGCCGTGCAGTCGCGCAAAAACTGCAGTCCATGGCGCATCCCACCTGGCTCGATATGCACAGCGTCCCGCGGCCGGGTTCCGGAATGTAGACAGTTTCGATGCCTTGCACCTCGTCCATGCGCAGCATCCACTTGCGGGTACCGTCGGAGGAAATCTGCCGAGTCACGATCTCCGGCACGGCAATCTTGGCCACCTCGGCCAATTGCGCGCGAAAGTCCTGAGCCAGATCGCTCATGGCGGAGAAGTCCGCCGCGCGCCGCCGATAAATCCACTTCATCAGCTGGCGCGCGCGAAACGGCTTGGCGCCGAGACGGTCGGCGACGAACGCCTCGAGTTCCGCACGCGCTAAGCCGAGAAGATTGACGCGCTCGCCGATCACGCTCCGTTGCTCCCGAAGGCGCTGCCCGAATACGCTAGCGCGTACGCGGGCATACCTCAATCTCGCGAAAGAAATAGGCAATTTCCCGCACGGCGGTCTCGGGTGCATCCGAGCCATGGACGATGTTCTCATCGATGCTGGTGGCAAGATCGGCGCGAATCGTGCTTGGGGCGGCCTTTTTCGGATCGGTGGCGCCCATCACCTCGCGATTCTTCGCGATCGCCCCCTCTCCCTCGAGCACCTGCACCATGACCGGACCCGAGGTCATGAATTTCACCAAATCCTTGAAGAACGGGCGATCGCGATGTACGGCATAAAAGCCTTCGGCCTCGGCCGGCGACAGCCGCATCATGCGCGCAGCCACCACGCGCAAGCCCTTCTGCTCGAACCGGCGCAGCACCTCCCCGATCAGGTTACGGCCAACGCCGTCGGGCTTGATAATGGACAGTGTGCGCTCAATGGGCATGATGACCTCGGGTAGGTTGCGGGATTGCCCTTGCAGGGCGCCGACAAAGACCGCGAAGTGTACTGGAGAGGGCGCCTCCAGGCAATCAGAACGACGGCCGAAGTGCCTGTATTACTTGGAAAAACCGCAGTCCGGCGGGTTGCGGCCCTGCGCGCCGCAAACTGGCGCGGGCACGGCGGCGGCGGTCCTCAGACGTTGAAGCTTTCGCCGCAGCCGCATTCGCCCTTGGCTTTGGGGTTCTGAAACTTGAATGCCTCGTTGAGACCCTGTTTGACGAAATCGACCACGGTGCCGTCGATCAGCGGCAAACTGGCCGAATCGACCACCACTTTGACGCCGCGCGCCTCGAATACCGCATCGTCGGGATGAATCTCGTCGGCATAATTGACCACGTACGCGAACCCCGAGCAGCCGGTCTTCTTGATGCCGACCCGCAGGCCGATTCCGGCACCCCGCTTCGCCAGGTGCGAGCGAACTCGATCTGCCGCCGATTCGGTCAATGATATCGCCATATCGCGCCGCCTTTGCCAAACGCCAGCTGCCAAATTCAAGTCATACAAATAGCACGCACACGCCGCTTGTGCACGTGACTCGATCGTAATTTTCGAATCAATGACGCATTGCGCCGCAAAAAAATTGCGGCCCCCCGCAGGCGCTCGCACGCTAGGGACGTGTCTGTCCCGCCCCCCGGGATTTCGCAGCCTGCGCCGCGCGCAGGGCGGCGATCCACGCATCTTCCACGACCAACAGGCGTCCGAGCTTCGGGATGGGCACGCCGAAGCGCTCGCGAAGGGACTGAATGCTCTCCGGCAGCTGCGCCGCGACCTCGCGCCCCAGCGCTTGTTCCGCCAGCCAAGAGGACACGGCGATGGTATGAGGGCAGGCGAAGGCCAAAAAGCGCGCGGCTCGAATGGTTCCGAGGCGTTCGTCCGGGTCGACTTGCACATCGAATTGCACCCAGGTTCCTTGCGCCCGGCTGCCGGCCGCGCCGCGGAAGCAATCCGGCCCTGTCAGCACGCCCGCGCCGCGGGCATGCTCGAAATACCGGCGCGTCAATTCGTTGTACGTCATGCGCCGCCGATTCGCCTCAGCCGCTCAACGGCCCGCCTCACCACGCTCACTGCAGTATCGACGTCGGCCTCGGTGGAATAGCGGCCAAAGCTGAAACGCAGGCTGCTTTCAGCCAGTCGATCGTCGCGGCCCAGGGCGCGCAATACATAAGAAGGCTCCTGGTTGATCGAAGTGCAAGCGGAGCCGGTCGACACGGCGATATGCGGCTGCACAGCCGCGAGCAGGCTCTCGCCCTCGACGCCCTCGAACGACGCGTTGAGCAGATGGGGCACCGAGCGCTCGGCATCGCCGTTGCGCAGCACGCCGCCGATCGAGCGCAGCCCTTCCCACAGCCGATCCTTCAACAAGGCGATGCGCTCGATTTCAGCCCGCGGGGCGGCTTTGACGAGCGCGAACGCCGCGCCCATGCCTACCACCTGATGCGTCGCCAAGGTACCCGAACGCAGCGTCCGCTCCTGACCGCCGCCGTATAGCAGCGGCTGCAGCTGCACTCCCCGCCCTCGAGACACGACCAAAGCCCCGACGCCCTTGGGACCGTATGCCTTGTGCGCCGAAAGAGACAGAAGATCGATGTTGAGTTCGCTGAAATTCACGGCGAGCTTGCCGATGCTTTGCGCGGCGTCCACGTGCAGCCGCGCGCTGCCGGACCGCGCGCACAGCGCCGCAATCGAGGCAATGTCCTGTATGACGCCGATTTCGTTGTTGACGTGCATGATGGACACCAGCACCGTGTCCGGCCGCACAGCGGCCGCCACCTGGGCAGGATCGAGCAAGCCGCTTCCATCCGGCGTGAGATAGGTCACGCGCCATCCTCGGCGCTCCAGTTCCCGGCATGGATCGAGCACCGCCTTGTGTTCGGTACGAGCGGTGACAATATGCCGGCCGATCCGCGCGTTGTATTGGGCAACGCCGAAAATCGCCAGGTTATTCGCCTCGGTGGCGCCCGAAGTCCAGATGACCTCGGCAGGTTCCGCACCCACCGCCTCGGCCACCTGCGCCCGCGCCGCCTCCACCCGCTCGCGTGCCGCCTCTCCGTAGGCATGGCTGTTCGATCCCGGGTTACCGAAGGCGCCGTCGCGCCCCAGACACTCGGCCATGCGCGCGGCGACCAGCGGCTCCACCGGCGTGGTCGCCGCATAATCCAAATATACGCAGCTCGGTATATTCATCCGCGAGAGCGGCTCATTCGCGAGCGCGGCGCACCGATTGGCCGCGCCGTCCCTGCACGGCGCTCAAGATGCCGCGCATGATATTGAGTTCGTTGCGGTCGAGCTGGGCGCGATTGAACAGGCGCCGCAATCGTTCCATCAGGTGCCCGGTACGGTCGTCGAAATCGATTTCATTGAGAACCTGGTGCAGGTGGGCGTAAAAGTGTTCGACATCGCTCGACGGCGCCAGCGGCAGCTCCAATTGCACATGCGACAAGGGCTGCTCGCGCGCCATGAATAATTCATACGCGAGCAGCTGCACCGCCATCGCCAAATTCAGCGAACAATAGTCGGGATTGGCGGGTATCCGCACCAGCACATTGCAATACTGCAAATCCTCGGTGGCAAGCCCATAGCGCTCCGATCCGAACAGCAGCGCCGCTCGGTTCATACTCCCGAGCGCCGCGATGCGCGCCGCCACATCGCGCGGAGTGGTGAATTCCCAGTGATAGGAACGCGGGCGCGAGGTGGTTCCGGCGATGAAGCCGCAGTCGCCGATTGCTTCGGCCACCGTATCCGCGATGCGCGCAGCGGCCAGAATGTCGTCCGCACCGGCAGCCAGCGCGTTGGCTTCGGCGTGCGGGAACGATCGCGGCCTGACCAGCGTGAGGTCGCTCAGCGCCATGTTTTTCATCGCCCGTGCGACCGAGCCGATGTTGCCGGGATGGCTCGGATCTATCAGGACGATGCGAACGGGAGCAGTCATGCTCTGCTATTCTACCGCCACCTTATGCAACCACTCCTCAATATCGGCATGCGTGCCGCACGGCGCGCCGGTGATTTGATCGTGCGCAGCCTGTCGCGTCTCGATTCACTGAAAGTCGACACAAAGGGCCGCAACGACTTCGTCACCGACATCGATCGCAAGGCTGAGGCGGATATCATCGCGACGATCCGGCGCAGTCATCCCGACCATGCCTTTCTCGCCGAGGAGAGCGGCCGCGGCGGCGGCGACAGCGAATTCATCTGGATCATCGATCCGCTCGACGGCACCACGAATTTCCTGCACGGGTTTCCGACTTTCGCCGTATCGATCGCCCTCCAGCACCGCGGGCGCCTGCAGCACGCGGTGGTTTACGATCCCATGCGCCAGGAGTTCTTCACCGCATCGCGAGGCGACGGCGCACAGCTCGAGGGGAAGAAGATCCGGGTCAGCAGCCAGCGCACTCTGGAAGGCTCGCTGATCGGCACCGGTTTCCCCTATCGCATGGAGGCAGCCCACGTCGATGACTATCTGGCCATGCTCAAGGTGGTAATGGCCGCCGCGGCCGGTGTGCGCCGGCCGGGCGCAGCCGCGCTCGACCTCGCCTATGTGGCGGCAGGCCGCATCGATGGTTTTTGGGAGTTCGGCCTCGCGCCCTGGGACACGGCCGCCGGGACCCTGCTCATCCAGGAAGCGGGAGGGCGAGTCGGCACCCCGACCGGCTCGGAATACGCGCTCGGACCCAATATCGTTGCCGGCAATCCCAAGGTGTACCAGGGATTGCTCGATGCACTCGGTCCCTTGACGCCGGCGGCCTTGCGCAACTGAGCCGTCACTGGGATGGCGGGCGGCGCGGCCGGCCGCTCAGTGGCTGGAGTCCACCGGGCGGCGCAGCCGGCTGTTTCGATAGCCGTACACGAAGTAGACCGTGATTCCGACCGCACTCCACAGCACCAGCCGCCACCAGGTGGCGGTCGGCAGCGAGGCGGCCATGCCGGTGCAGAAGATCACGCCCATGGGAGCGGTGAACCAAACCCACTTGACTCGGAAGGGACGCCGCAAATCGGCCCGCGTATAGCGCAGCACCAGGACCCCCAGACAGACCACGATGAAGGCGATCAGCGTGCCGATCGACACCAGCTCGCCCAGAATGCCGATCGGCAGCAGCCCGGCAAACGTCGCGGCCAACACTCCGGTGATCAGTGTGGCGACGTGCGGCGTGCGAAACTTGGGGTGCACTGCGCCGAAGAATTTTGGCAGCAGCCCGTCGTGCGACATGGTGAGCCAGATCCGCGCCTGCGGGATGATCATGGTGATGATCACCGAGGTCAGTCCGAACAGCGCTCCCCAGATGACCCAGCTCGACAGCCAGAACAATTGCGGATGCGATTCCAGAGCGACCGCCACCGGCGCCGCGTCATTGAGCTGTTTGAAGGGTACCAATCCCGTCATCACGCCTGACATGAGGATGTAGAGCACCGTGCAGATGCCGAGGCTCCCGAGCATGCCGATCGGCATGCCGCGCTGCGGATCCTTGGCCTCCTGGGCCACGGTGGAGACGCCGTCGAAACCGATATAGGCGAAGAAGATGATGGCCGAGGCCTGCAGGATGCCGCTCCAGCCGAACTCGCCGAAGGTGCCGGTGTTTTTCGGTATGTAGGGCACCCAGTTCGCGGTATTGACGTACACGGCGCCGAAAGCAATCACGGCGATGACGATGCTCACCTTGATCGCGACGATGATGGTGTTGACCAGCGCGGATTCCTTGATGCCCTTGTAGCACAGAGCGGTTGCCGCAACGATGATGCCGATCGCCGGCAAATTGAGGAAGGCGCCTGTTTGATGCACTTGAAAACCCACCTCGGCCGCCTCGAACGGCGCCGAACTGAGCCAGTCCGGGATGAAGTTGATGCCGTAGTGATCGAGCAGCTTCACGAAGTAGCGGCTCCAGCCCACCGCCACCGTGGAGCACGCCATCATGTATTCAAGTATCAGATTCCAGCCGACGAACCACGCTACGAATTCCCCCAAGGTCGCGTAGCTGTAGGCGTAGGCGCTGCCGGCGACCGGCACCATCGCGGCGAATTCCGAGTAGCACAGGCCCGCGAACATGCAGCCGATGCCGGCGATGACGAAGGAAATCACGATGGCGGGCCCGGCGTGCTGGGCGGCCGCGAGCCCGGTCAGCACGAAGATGCCGGTGCCGATGATGCCGCCGATGCCGAATGCGATCAGGGACGGGATGCCGAGCGCTCGCACCAGCGTCTTATCGGAGGCCTCCTTCTGGTAGGTGGCAATCGGCTTGGTGGCCAACATCCCCTTTAAATTCATGTCGCGTACCCGGCGTCACCACTGGTATCGGCACTCTACACGTTAGCCCCGCCGCCGCAAGCGCAGGCGGATCCAAACGACGCCGGCCGCAAGGGCCATCGAACCATACAGGTAGGCCCGCGGGACGTGCACATCCAACGACTCGGCGATCAGGGAAGCCCCTACCAACACGAGAAATGCCAGCGCCAGGCTCTTGATGGCCGGGTGCCGCTCGATGAAGCCGCTCAAGGTCGAGGAGACCATCATCATCACCGCCACCGAGACGACGATGGCGCCGACCATAACCTCCACGCGGTTCGCGAGTCCGATCGCCGTGAACACCGAATCGATCGAGAACACGATATCGATGACGCCGATCTGCAGGATGATCAGCCAGAAGCCGTCCATCAACCCGACTTTGCGCCCGGCGCTCTTGCCGTTCAGCATGTTGCGAATCTCCGCTCCGCTCTTTGCCACCAGGAACGCTCCGCCGGAGAACAGAATCAAACTGCGGCTTGATATCGCCTTGCCGAACAGCGCGAACAGCGGTTCACGCAGGTTGGCCAGCCAGAGCACGCAAAACAGCAATGCGATGCGCGTCAGCATCGCGAAACCCAAACCGACCAGGCGCGCGTTCCTGCGCTGCGCCCGCGGCAGGCGGTCGACCAGAACGGATAGGAAGACGATGTTGTCGATGCCGAGGACGATCTCGAGCAGCGCAAGCGTCGCGAAGGACAGCCAAGTCTGCGGATCGGCGAGCAGTTCCATCGAACCACTCTATTGAGCCGCTCGCGCTAAGGCAAACCGTCGATTTCTTCCGGCTTGGTGAGCTTGCGCTCCAGCAGGTCCTCGGTCCGAAGCCCCAAATCCAAGGCGAGCGCGGCCGAAATATAGATCGATGAATAGGTGCCGGCCAGAATGCCAATCACCAATGCCGCGGAGAATCCGTGCAGGGTTTCTCCGCCGAATATCAGCAGCGCCACCACCACCAGCAACGTCACCAGCTTGGTCATCAAGGTTCGCGACAGCGTCTGGTTGATGGACTCATCGATGACTTGGGCGATGCCGAGTCTGCGCGCGGTGCGCGCACGCTCGCGCACCCGGTCGAAGACGATGACTGTGTCGTTCAGCGAATAGCCGATCACCGCTAGGATGGCAGCGATCGCCGTGAGGTCGAAGGTCATCTGCATCAACGCGAAGAAGCCCACCACACAGATCGGATCGTGCAGTACGGCGAAAATCGCGCCCAACGCCAGTTTGGGTGTGAAACGGAACAAAACATACATCAGGATGAGAACCAGCGTCGCCACCAGGGCCCACCCGCCCTTGACGAACAGTTCCTGGCCCACCTGCGGTCCGACCACTTCGGTTCGCAACAGCTTCACGCCGTCGTCGACCGACTTGAAGACTTCGAGAATCCGCGCCCCGATCTGCTCGCCTTTCACGTTCGGATCCGGCGGCAGTCGCACCAGGATGTCGCGCGAACTGCCGAACGCCTGCACTTGCGCGGCGGGCACGCCCGATCGGCCCAAGGCGGAGCGCAACTGTTCGATGTTCGGCGCCTGCGGGAAATTGGTTTCGACGACCACGCCCCCGGTGAAATCGACGCCCAAATTCAGGCCGCGTACCGCCACCAGGACGAATGAGGACACGATCAGCGCGG
>JBBIUT010000043.1:24829-25085 GCA_037440085.1 Gammaproteobacteria bacterium | reverse complement strand
ACGCTGCCGGCGGAGGTCGCAGGCGGCAGCACGATTTGCACCCGCTCACCGGTGGGCAGCGATGCCGAGAGCAGCGGCGAGGTTGCGTCGATGCGCTGCTGGGTCGAGTTGGCGACCAATTTTGCGAATCGGCTGCACCACTCGAAGTCCGCATACGCCAGGCGCTCGCACTGCCATCCGCTGCGCGTCTCCAGGAACACCTCCTGCGGGCGGTTGATGCACAGTTCCGTGACCTCTGAATTCGCGAGCAAGGGCC
>JBBIUT010000043.1:0-24727 GCA_037440085.1 Gammaproteobacteria bacterium | reverse complement strand
TTTTGTTTGACCACCGTGGGGGGAATGTTGACGGTGCTCTTGAGAATCTCGCTCAGCACCCCCTGGGAGGCGCTGGGCTCTATGACGACGGTGCCGCTGCCGTTGCCCGAGGACTGCGCGACCGCGGTCACGGCGCCATCGACGACGGACACGAGGAGCGCCGCGCCGAATCGCTTCCAAAAGTGATTGTTGACCTCCCCGGGAAGGCCGGAGCGCCCCAATTCGTCGGCACCCGGCGAAGCAAGCGGCACGATTACCCCGGCCGGCGTGCGTGCTTCGGTCCACAACACGAATACGCGCGCCGAGCCCTGCTGCACCTGGCCTCTGGTTTCTCCGATGAGCTTGGTACCGCGCTCCAACAGGACCACGTTGCCATCGACGCCGAAGGCATCGGTCGCCATGATGCAAGTCGTCATTCCGGGCAGGGTCGAATCGATTGCCGTTTCCAAAGTGCAGTCGATAAAGGCGCCCTTCGGCAGCAACAGTCGCTGCGCGGGCAGCATCTGCGCACGCACCGCCGCGGCGACACCGGGCCGCAGCAGTGCCGACAACTCGCCGGAGTCCGCTGTACGTGCGGCCGGCAACCCCATTGGGCCGGCACCTGCCGCTGGCGGAGCGCTTGCGGCCATGGGCGCGCTTTGAGAGCCGAATACCGCGCCCGACAGTTCACGCTCCCGGGCAATCTCGGCCGCGGTTTTAGGCAGCGGCGCACCGTAGGCGCCATTCGCGGGCCCGCCGCCCGATGGAATCTCCGGCAGGGTGCTGGGCGCCAACGGGGCCCGATTGATCGGCGGATCGGGCGGCGGCATCGCGGCGTCGGGGGGCGTCGCGAGCGGTGCCGGCGCCGGCGGATCGATCCTTCCCAGGCTTGGCAGAGCGGAGTCCCCCTGGGCACGGCCGGCCGATGCGCTTTGCGCGCTTTGCCGCGCGCGGCTTTGACGCGTCATCGTATTCGCGTAATACCAGGTCAGAGAGCCCAGCCCCAACACGCTCATCAGCGCCACGGCGAGCACGCTGCTCAGCCGCGAATGCAGCGAAATCGAGCGATTCACGGCCGCAGCGCCCCGCTCTCCGGCAACCTCCTGCGCAGCCGCCTCCTCGGGAATCATGGGGCGGCTCCGGGAACTGCGCGCTCGACATCGGGGGCGACGGTACCCGATTCCAGCCGCAGGCCGCCGCCCGCGAATCCCCGGTTGACGATGCAGCCGGTGAGCGTCCCGCGCCTGAGAACAAATTGGCGGGCGACCCGATGCACGATGACATCGCCCGCATCCATGTTGAAATTGAGCAGTGACTCGCTGCCGTCGGCGTTGCGCACGAAAATCGCGGGCAAATCGGCGTTGGCCGCAAACCGCAATCGCGTATGGACGCCGTCATCGGATGCCGCGGCCGGTTTGAGCGCCGCGTTTCCACAAAACCAATAATCATTGTTCTGCGGCCGTCTTCCCGATGCATCTTCGAGCGCGGCGTCGATGCGCTTTCCCGACGCATCCGCAAGGGATTGCGCGGGAGTGGGTGCGTAAACGAATCGCAGGGCGAAGATCGCGTCGTGGTCGCCGCCGGCCGATCGCTGCGGTACGGCGGTGTAATCGAACTGATAACGCCGGCGGTTGGTGAGCACGGTCAAATTGGTTGAGACCTTTGCCGCCTTCGGCTTCAAGAACAGGTGATTGTCCTGGCCGAAAAAAGCGAGCCCTTCGATGTCTCCCGCGCCCAGTCCGATGAATGTCTCTCCCGCTTCGAATTCGAGATCGATCTGATAGCCGACCAGGCCGCGCAGCCGGTACACCTGCTCGCTGTCATAGGGTGCGGTTCGGATTCGGCTATCGACGATGCCCCGCGGGGGCACGATTTCGGCAAGCGGCTGCACCGAGTACAGCGTGCCCAGCAATGCGATTCCCCACGCGCAGCCCATTCTGGCGGTCGCGCATATCGCCGTTCTACGAGTCATGGCGGCGCTCCTTTTCGGCCGGCTGTTCGATCAACACTTCCGGCTCCGATTTGAAATCGACAATCTTGAAGCCGAGCGGATTCCAGCGGCGCATCTTCGGATCCATTGCCGGGTGCGCGTAGCCGTACTGGATCGTTGCGACCCAGTGACTGAAGGCCTCGCTCGAACCCGTCCCTTGGCGGGTGGCCTTCAAATAGCGGACTTGCGCGAGATCCGACAAGCTGCTCGCGCGGGTGAAAAAACTCACCGACGTGACCTGCACGCGCACGGTGCTGCCGTCCTTATGGACGTTCAGAGGCGAATCGGGATTGGTTGCCGTCCACAATGCATACCACGCCTGATTTCGCTGCGCGGAATGAAACGCGCCGCATTCCTCGTAGTCGCTCTCGGCCGTGGCAAAATTGAATCGCTCGCAGACCGTGAGGTAGTGCGTCAGGAAATAGCGTGTGACCGCCTCTTGCGGCATCGCACCGCCCTCGTAGACCGGGACCACGTCGACGACGCCCGTGGTGTTGTCCACTCGCACCACGAACGGCTCCACACGCTTCAGCGGCACGAGCATGGCCACCGATGCCGCGGCGGCAACCGCACAGACCCATCCCGCTGCCGCGACCCGCCACGCCGCCCGAGCACTGCGCCGGAATTGCCCGACCCGATCCGCGTCCCAGGACTCGGCTTCGCGAAAATACCGGTCAAGCTCCTGATTTGCGCTCATTGATCCTCTCGCGCCGGCGCCGCTGCCGATGCCGGCGATGCCGAGGCCCGCGCAGGCGAGGCCGGCTGATTGATTCGCTGCAATCGACCGTCGCAGCGCACGTCATGCGACCCGCAGGCGGTGAGCAGCAGCAGCAAACATAGGATCAGTCGCATGATTCACCTTCCCTTGCGTTGCTTCACATCCTCAATCGGGCGCTCTGGTAGCCCGGCCGGGCGCCTCGACGCCGCTGCTCCGCGCCCCACCGGGGGCTGCCGCCAGCTTCGCCGCCATGCGGTACGCGGCACGTCCCTGCTGCAGGCCGCCGCCGAGCGAGCGGCTCACCATCCCGAACGAATTCAGCGCCAGCCCACCCGCCAGGCCGGCGGCGATCGGCATGACCTGGCGCAAAATCAAAAAGACGAGCACCGCGACCAGCACCATGTTCAGCGCATCGACGGTCAATATCGCGGCGCCCAGCGCCGCAGTCTGAGCCGCGTATGACTGCACTATCTGCAGCAGGAGCGCCGAAACCATGATGGTCAGAATCGTAATGAGTCCGTAGTTCGCGAGCTGCGCGACCCATGCGGAAAAAAATCTCTTGGTGTTGTCGAAGAACAGTAAGGGGACGAACAGCGGCCCCAGCGCCAGCAGTACGGCGAGGGCGATATTGGAGAGGGCGATGAGGAACATCGCATAGATACACAGCATTCCCATCAGGCACCACACCACGGCGCCCGCAATGAGGAAGCCGATACCGCCGTACGAGATGCCTCCCTTGATGAACAAATTGCCGGCCACCGATCCGCCGCTCTCCCAGATCGCATCAATGGTGGCGACCGGGTCGCCGGCGCCGATCACGGCGGCCGCCAGCTGTGCCGGCGCGTAATAGAAGGTATCGACGATGAGCGCGTTGTAGAGCCAAAGATGCAATCCGACGCCGAAGATGACCGCCATCACGATGATGCGTTTAAGCCCGGCGACGAACGGCTCTTCCAGCTGACCGGTGAGGTGCAGGTATCCCCATGCCATGACGTAGAGCGTCCCCAGCGCCACTGCCGCAGGTTCCAACGCCGCGGCCAGACGTGCCGTATTGTTCCCAATGTAGGCGGCCAGTTGCCCATTGAGCCAAACCCAGAAAGTGGCGAAGAAGCCCATGCGACACGGGGCCTACGGTGTCGGTCGGAAGCGGCTTGCAAATCGACCCTGCCCGGCGATCACCTGCTCGCGTTCTCGCTGCGCGATCGCGGAATCTTGCGCCTGGCTGGCCTGAGTCAGGATCTGAAGCTTGGTTTGCTCGTTTTGCACCATGCCCAGCTCCGCGCCGATCCGCGCCTGCAGATCCAGAATCGCCTTCTGATCCACGGCCGTAGAAATTGCCGCGATCAGGCTCTGGAGAGCCGCAAAGCGATTGCTCGCATTGAGCAGCGCCTCCTGGGCAAGCGCCTGCCGCAGGGCGGCCGCTTCGCGCGCCGCAACGATCTGCTGTTGATCGGCGATCGACAGGGTGGCCAATTGCGCGGACGTGAGCACCGCATTGGAGTTGACCGCATTTCGCACATCCGACGCGAGGACCGAAAACGCGCCGCCTGCCTGCGACGCATTCGCCAATTGCGCCCAGCTCGTCGGCAGGTAATTGCGCGTGGTTCCGGCGAGCAATTGCTCCATGCCTCGATTACCGGTCATCGATTGCAATGCCTGCTGCGCCTGCAACAATTGCGCCTGCGCCAGCTGCAATTGTTGCCGCATGGTCTGGGCCTCCTGAACCAATTGAGCGATCGCGGGCGCATCGACGACCGCCATCTGCGCCCGTGCGCCGGAGGCGGCCAGCGAGGCGATCAAACACGCCAGAGGCCATCGGTTAAGCTGCATTGACATTGGCTTCTCCTATTTTTCGAGTACGCTGGAATGCGGTGGTCGGGACCCGCCGCCGATATCATTCGATGCATCTGCGCGAGCTGCTGCGCGCGGCCGGAGATGACGGCGAGTTCGGCGTCGAACCCTTTCAGATCCAGCTCGCATACGACGCTGTGATGCGCTTGTTTGACCAGGAACATGCGCGACCCGGGTTCGAGCCGCTCCTTTATGAGTCTGAACTCTCGCTCCGTGAGTCCAAGTCCTTCGGTGTATTCGCGCCGGTTCGTGTCGGCGTTGGGGAATATGATTTTGGTGGGTGTTTGCTCGATCAGCGTGCGGCTGATCGGGCTCTCGAGCACGTCGCTCGGGCTTTGCGTCGCAAGACACATCACGCCGTTTAATTTTCGCCAGGTCTTCGGTCCGTCTTTGGCGAAGCCCGCGAAGGCGGGATCCGCCAACAGCCGCCAAAACTCATCCATCCAGCACACCAGCTTGCGACCGTCGAGGAGCTGGCGAACCACGTGAAACAGATACAACGTAATCGCGGAACGGGTCAGCGGGTGATCGAGAAATTCCGTCACGTCGAATCCGATGACCGAACGGCCGGTCATGCGCGCCGCGAGCGTATCGACCGGGTTGTCGAAGACCCACCCATAGGCGCCGCCTGATGCTTCGCACCAGGGCGTCAGGCGCGCATACAGTCCCTCGGGATCGGTCGGATCCAGGAACTCAACCAGCCGCGACAATCTGCGCGCCGGCTGCTCGAGGACCAGCGTGCCTCGCAGCGCCTGCTCGAGATCCGCCTGCTCGCGCGCGCCGGGCGCATGTCGACCGCCGTCACCAGTCGGCACCCGGCTCAGTTCGCCCAGCCAGATCTTGAGAAATTCCACGTTGAACGGTGTCGCCGGCAACTGCAGCGGATTGAAGCCGGTCGGCTCGCCGTTCTTGAGCGGGAAATATTCGCCGTTCAAGGCGCGTACCAGAATCTCGAGGCCACGGTCCTTGTCGAAGAGCACCTGGGTCACACCCTGCCGGTCAAGCATTGCCATCAGAAAGCCAATGAAGACTGTTTTTCCGGAACCCGTCGGGCCGCATATGAGGGTATGGCCGGTATCCTTGCGGCTTCCGCCCAGAGGATCGGCCGGATCGCTGGCATGCAGGGAAAAATAGTAGGGTGATCTGGCGCCGGTCACCAGAAGCGTCAGCGCCTCGCCCCAGTGGTTGCCGTCCGCCCGGCCAAGCGGATGGTTGTGGAACGGCGCCATCGCCGCCAGATTGCGCGAGGTGATCGGCGACTTGCGCGGACGG
Source organism: Gammaproteobacteria bacterium (assembly GCA_037440085.1). Taxonomy (GTDB): domain Bacteria; phylum Pseudomonadota; class Gammaproteobacteria; order Steroidobacterales; family Steroidobacteraceae; genus Bog-1198. Next base: position 18,917 of record JBBIUT010000043.1, on the reverse strand, counting down.
AACGGAAAGTTTCCCGGCAGCTGCGCCCAAAACGCGGCCTCGAGCGCCAAATCCTCGCGCGCCACCAGCATTCCGGTATCGGCGAGCAGGCTGCGCGCCAGAGCGACCTGATCGTTGAGCCCTCTCAGCCGGATAGCGACCGATTCGCGATTGCTTGCATTCGGAATGTCCGACATCAACTGCAGAGAGAAGTGGTGTTCGCCCATCACGAATTCATTGCTGGTCAAGGCATCGAGAGCGTCTTTGAGCTCGGCGGCTTGCGATACGGCGAAATCTCCGGCATTGGCCATGCGGTTGAATTGCCGCTGCAACAATGACTGCGCCGCGGCCTTGCTGAGAAAGGCGAAGGACTGGGTGAGCACGAACGACAGGGGCGCGGACAAGAGCCGGTCGTACATGCCGACGACAGTGGGCGTCGGATACTCCTTGATGCCGAGCATGGCGCCCGCTCGGGTCCGGTGAGCGGAACGGTATTCGATGGCTTCGGTGCCGAAAAATAGCCGGCAGCCGGCCAGCGCCGCGCTCAAGGGTCCGCTCGGCAGCGGCACGCGCTGCGATTCGCCGTTTATCAGGAGTCCGAGGTATTCGAGCAGCGACGAATACCAGATCTTTCCCCGGCGGTAGGTCCCCAATTGCTCAGGCTCATAGCGCGCCAACGAAGCCGCCAGCGTCTGCGACAACTTCTCGCAGGCATCCAGCGAATCCGCCAGCTCGACCCGCCGCCCGTCACGCTGCGCCTTGGCGAGCGTGCGCGACAGCACGCCCGTTGCCATACCGGTCATCGGCCGATACAGCACCGATAGGTACAGCTCATTGAGCATGAGCGTCTCATGGGCAAGTCTGCGCCCGTAGCGCCTGTGCAGCTGCCACGCAAAGTCGTTTTCGGCCCGCGATTGCGGGGCACGGGCATGCTCGGGGGCTGAGACCTCCGCGCGGCGGCGAATGAGGTGCGTCCAAAGCGCCACGTTGGGGTTGGCGATATTCCGCCACAGCACGTTGAGCCGTCCGTGCCAGTTGTTGAGATCCGCGTCATCCGCGCTTTCAAAGCCGATGCCGCCCAGACGAAATGCCTGCAGATAGTCGCCGAATGCCGTGCGAACGACGCATGATGTCACGTGGGCACTGTAGGGAATGCGCTCCGCGGCGCAGAGCTCCCGGCGCAACGCGCTGCCGCGCTTCAAATGCGGCATCTCGGTTCACCCCGATCCGCATGCGCGACACGAAACTCCGCGGGCTCGCCTCTTCGTCGTCCGCGTCGATCCGGCAGGTCGGTCGCCAGCGGCGAATAGCTGCTCGCCTTCCACACCCGCAGGTTCGCGAACAACGCCGGCAATCGAGTGCGCGCCCACAACAAGACCAGATCAAAGAAGCGCGCATCGCGGGCGCACAACAACATGCATATGCCGTGAATCGGCGCGCTCAGGAACAGCGTGAGGAGGTTCTTGCTCAACAAGAATGCCTCCATCGTGAACATCATGTTGAAGAGCAGCGCCGAGTACGTCACGCCCCACCGCATCGGCGGTCTGGTGGCTCCGACGAACAGCGGGTCTACGTGGAGCCCGGCCATGGATTCGCTCACCAGGCGCGCCTAAACGCCGAACATTCCACGAACCCAAGTGACGATTTGCGGCGCGCCAAAGGCAATGGCGATACCGAGAATCGCGCCGATGCACCACCCCCACGACATGCGGTTCGCCATTGCCATTGCGCCCAACACCATGACCAAAATGATGGCGACAGGGGTCAACCACGCCAGGATGTTGGTCTGAAGGGATGTCGCTCCGGTCATAAATGGGGAAGTCGCTTGCGCCATTGACAGGCCGGGGGCGCCCAGGCCGACGGCGAAGGGTATCGACGGGAGCGCGGGACGGGTAAGACGACGACACTGCGAGCGAGGATGATGCATGGCGGAATTCCTTTTCCGAGTTGACCAAAGATTGAAGATCGCTATATTTCGGTTTCCAGTGCGTTGATGTCGCGGTCTTCGCGCCGGGACAGCTCCTCGCGTTTTGCCTTGCCGGGAGCGCCAAATCGGAAGCCTTGCACGACGAAGGAGTAGTCGTACTGCCTTTCGCCGTCCTTGTCGGTCCAATTATTGGCGCGAACCTGCGCCTGCAAGATCAACTGGTCGCCCTTGCGCGCGTTCTTTGCGATCGCTTCGCCCAATCCCTCGAACGCGACGAACCATAGGCTGGTAACCGCCTCGCGGGCGTTTCCTTGTTCATCCTTGCCCGCATAGTCGTTGCCGACCAGGCATATCCGGGTATATGTGGTATCTCCCTTGACGGCGAGCTCCGGGTTCTTGGCGAGATTTCCGACGGCGGTGAGACTGAAACTATTCATGGTGGCTTCTCCTTGACGGTTAGAGTTCGCGGCGACAAAGACGGCGTCGTTCGCGTGAGAGACACTCTGAAACAGCTCGCGGAAAACTGGAATGAAATTAAATGGCGAATACGCCGAGTTAGTTGCTCCACTGATTCCAACAAAACTGTGCATAATCAACCCATGCCCGCATTGACCGCCGATTCGGATATGAAACACGCCGGACCGTACGCCGACGCGCCCGCACTGCGCGTCGTGAATCTGCGCAAGCGCTATGCCAATATCACGGCGGTCGATGATGTGTCCTTTACCGTCAGGCGCGGTGAAATCGTCGGACTGCTGGGCCCCAACGGCGCCGGCAAGACCACCACCATCAACATGGTTTTGGGCGTGCTCGAACCCACCAGCGGCCGCGTGGCGATCGATGAGATCGACATCGCGAAGAACCGGGCGATGGCCCTGAAGAGAGCCAATTTCGCCGCCGTGTACGCTGCGCTGCCCGGGAACTTGACGGTCAGCGAAAATTTGCGATTCTTCGGCCTGCTCTACTCCATCCCGGCGCTGCGCGCTCGAGTGGAGGAGTTGCTCGAGGAGTTCGATCTGGTGCGTTTGCGCCATGCAAGATGCGGGTTGCTGTCGTCCGGTGAACAAACTCGCGCCGCGCTGGCGAAGGCACTGCTCAACAAGCCGCAATTGCTGCTGCTCGATGAGCCCACCGCTTCCTTGGACCCTTCCGCGGCTCAGATCGTTCGCGAAAGGATAAAGAACCTGGCGTCGCGGGACCGCTGCGGCATTTTATGGACCTCGCACAACATGTACGAGGTCGAGGCGGTGTGCGACCGGGTGTTGTTTCTGTCGCACGGCAAGGTGCTGCTAGAGGGGAACCCGAAAGCCCTTCCCGGTGAACATGGGTCAACCAACTTGGAGGAATTGTTCATCCGCGTGGCGCGCGAGCCCTTGAGCCGCAGCGTAGACGCCGGGCCGTGAATCCGCGGCCCATAGCCGGCGTCGTGTTGCGCCAGCTCTATCTGCTGCGCGGCAGTCCGGTGCGGGTCGCCCCCATGGTGAGCTGGGTTGCGATCGATATCGTGTTGTGGGGATTCATCACACGCTATCTGAACAGCGTGAGCGGCGGAGGCCACGACTTTGTGCCGACGCTGCTCGGCGGCGTGCTGCTGTGGGATTTCTGCACGCGCATCATGATGGGTGTGAGCACTGCGTTTCTCGAGGATGTTTGGTCGCGCAATTTTCTCAATTTATTTGCCTCCCCGCTGTCGATTGCCGAATACATCGCCGGGCTGGTCATCACCAGCGTGATGACCAGCTGCCTGGGGCTCCTCGCCATGCTGCTGCTCGCCACCGGCGTGTTCCATCTGCAATTCTTTGCGCTGGGGCTGCCGCTGGTCGCGTTCCTCATGGTGCTGTTCGTGTTCGGCATCACGCTCGGCATATTCGGCAGCGCCGTCGTGCTGCGCCACGGACCGGCTTCCGAGTGGCTGCTGTGGCCCTTGCCGGCGCTGTTGTCGCCGTTCGCCGCGGTCTTTTATCCGCTCGCAACGCTGCCGCCGTGGATGCAAGCGGTGGCGCGCGCCTTGCCGCCCGCCTATGTATTCGAAGGCATGCGGGCCCTGCTCAAGGGCCGGCCGCTGCCCGGCGGCACCCTGCTGCAGGGCACTGCGGTGGCGGCGGTTGAATTGCTGCTGGCGGCGTATTTTTACGAGCGCGTGTATCGGCATGCGGTGCGCACCGGGCTGCTCGCGCGGTACAGCGCGGAGGGTGCGGCTTGAGGGATTCCCCATGAGGGTTGGCCACGCCGACTCCGGCTCCACGGCCAAGGCCGCCGTCCCCTGGCGCGTGGTTCCTCCGCTCGTCAGCACGGCGTTGACCATGATCGGCGCGGGTGTCATGGGATCGCTCCTGCCGCTTAGGTTCTCGGCGATGGGATTATCGCCCGGCGTCATCGGCTTGATTGCGACGGCGGAAGCGTTGGGGTTTTTGTTCGGCTGCCTGTACGCGCACAAGATCATTGCCCCGGTCGGCCTCGAACGCGCATACGCCACATTCGCGGGCATGAAAGCCGTGGCAATCCTCGGCCTGCATTTCGCGCACGGCGTCCCGGCGCTGTCGGTGCTGCGGTTCCTGATCGGCTTGAATGCCGCGGGCTTGGCCATCGTCGTGGAAAGCTGGCTGAACGCGCTCGTTCCGAACGAGCAGCGCGGCCGGGTCCTCACCATTTACGTGCTGGTGTACGGGTTGTTCTTCGGCGCCGGCCAGCTCGTGGGACAAAATCTCGACGTCAGAGGCCCCGAGCTGGTATTCATTGCGGGCATCGCGACCACGCTGGCACTGATACCGATGGTGGCGATCGACGTGCGCGCGCCGGTACTGCCGCAGCGAGTCAGGCTCGAGATCTTGAAGGCGCTGCGCACCTCGCCGGTCAGCGTGCTGGCGTGCCTGCTGAACGGCTTGATCCTCACGGGCTTCTTCACGGTCGGGCCCCTGTTCGGTGAACGCATCGGATTCGACCAGCAGCACATCGTGCTGTTGATGGCCTGCGTATCGCTCGGCGGACTGTTCCTGCAGTGGCCCATCGGATATTTTTCGGACAAGGTCGATCGGCTGTACGCCTTGATCGGCTTGGGAGCAGGGGTTCTCGCCGTCGCCGCCGTGCTGGCGACGGTCGACCGCCAGACACCGTTCCTGATATTCGCCGGCCTATTCTCGATATTCGGCGGACTCGCCGAAAGTCTGTACGCCGTCGGCGTCGCGCATGCGAACGATCGCGCGGTCTCGGCGGACTACGTGGCGCTGTCCTCGACGCTGCTGTTCGTCTGGGCTCTCGGCGCCGCGATTGGACCCACCACCGGCACCTACACCATCGAACTCATCGCGCCGCGCGCGTTCTTCGTCTACGTGTTTGCGCTCACGCTCGCGTTCACCGGCTTCGCCATTTGGAGGCTGTACCGCCGCAAGTTCGACCAAGGGGTCGAGACGCGCGAGGAATTCCTCACCTATCCGCAAACTTCGCCGGAAATCTACGCCTGGCTGCCGTATCACCGCGAGACGCATGAGGAAGCGGCCGCCCGGTCCGCGGCCGGCGATTCAACCGCCGTCGATCCGGCGAAGGCGGATCCGGCCACGACCGAACCTGCGCCGCCTCCTTGAGATCAGGCGACCACGCTGGGCCGTTGCGGCACCATGCGCCAATTGCGCGGTAGAAAACTCCCTTGCCGGGCGGCGGACCTCCATCAGGAGTCCTGCAACTTCTTCTGCAGCCACACTTTGATCAACGATTGATAGGGTACATCCCGGGCGTTCGCCGCGGGCTTCTTGTCCGCGATCGAGTTGTTACTGTATATACATTTGTGTAGTATAAGGCAATGAGCAGGCCGCTGGCGGGCTTTGACTGGGACGCGGGCAATCGGGCCAAGTGCCAAAAGCATGGCGTGTCGGTGGCTGATATTGAAGCGCTGTTTTCATCGCCGCTTTTGATCGTCCCGGACGCGGCGCACTCGAAAACGGAGACACGCATTCGGGCACTGGGAAAAACCGGCGATGGACGCATGGTGTTTCTTGTATTTACGGTACGACGGAAAGCCGGGCTGCGCTTCATTCGCCCGATTAGCGCACGCCATATGCATGCCAAAGAGGTTGCTGCCTATGAAAAAGAAAATCCCGAACTTTAAAACCGACGCCGCAGCAGAGCGATTCGTCAGTCGGGCAGACCTGACTCGCTATGACTTGTCGGGGCTGAAGCCGGTCCAATTTGAGTTCCAGAAAAAGACGGCTCAGCTGAACATGCGACTGCCAAAACCACTTTTGGACGCCGTTAAAAGTCGTGCCCTCGAGCGCGGCATACCGTACACACGCTTCTTGCGTGAACTCATTGAGCAGGGGATTGCGCGGCCACTTCGATGAGTCGGCCTATTCACCGTCATTGTTGCGAGTGTTTCGGCATTGTTAGTCGCCACTAACGCTGCTTGAGGACCGGCATTTCCCAGGAAGCGCAACTAACCTATTCCATAAGGACGCGGTTAGAAAGCCCAAACAAGGATTGGATCTATAACCCACAGCATGGGCTTTGCTATTCGTTGGGCCAGACACCGGGTCACTGCAGTTCCGCTGCACTTCGTCTCTCGTATTCCTGATGGGGATCGCCGCTCCGCGGCCGACGAAGCGCAATTGTCATGTTGGCTTGAACAGCTTGACGCCGGCTTTGGCGGCCGCGCGCCGCAAATCCTCATCAAGACTGGCAATCGGGGTCGCCTCGCGCCGCGCCCGGCCGCAAGGATGGATCGACGTGCCGGATGGCGCGTGCTGAAATGCTCTCGAGCGTAAGTAAGGCCGAGACTGGTAAGATCACGGAGGAAATGGGCCATGCCGCGAACTGAAAAGCAACTGAAAGCATGGGACGCCGAGCGCGATGCTGGCAAGGAGCAGCTGCAGGCGATTCGCGACCTCAAGGCCGTACGCCAAGCGGCGCGCCATCCGAAGCTGCTGCGTGAAATGCCGCCAAACGGCTGAATATCCCCTCAGCGCCAAACCCATCACCCCGGTATATCCATGTGCGGCAGATACGTATCCCCCGATGAAGCTTCGATCGAGCGCGAGTTCAATCTCGTGCACGCCGAATGGAAATTCCCCTCGAGCTTCAACGTCGCTCCGACCCAGCAGGTTCCGGTGGTGCGCATGTGCGAAGGCCACCGCCAGGGGCTCAGGCTGCATTGGGGATTGATCCCGTTCTTCGCGCACGGCATACCGCCGAAATACTCGACCATCAACGCCCGCATCGAGACCGTGCAGACCGCCGCCAGCTATCGCGGCCCGTGGAAGCGCGGCCAGCGCTGTCTGGTGATCGCTCAGGGCTTCTATGAATGGCAGCTGCAGCCAGACGGCAAGACCAAGGTGCCCTACTACATTCACTTGAACGATCAGGACATCTTCGCGTTCGCGGGCCTGTGGGACTCCTCGAGGACCGATCAAGGCGAGACAATCGAATCCTGCGTGCACATCACCATGCCCGCCAATCGCGCGGTCGGAGAAATTCACAACACCAAACATCGCATGCCGGCCATATTGGCCAGGGACGCCCGCGATGCCTGGCTGGCCGGGTCGCCGCAGGAGGCGTGGGCGGCTTTGCAGCCCTACCCGGATGAGCACATGGTGGTCTGGCCGGTGAGCACGCGGGTCAACAAGCCGGCCAACAACGATTCAAAGCTGATCACGCCGGCGGCTTGAGCGAGACCTCGGCGCTGCGCGAATCGAGCGCGAGCTCCCTCCGGTACAATTGGCCGCGCTCCCGGTATTGTTTGGCAATGAACTCGATCATGGCCAGGTCCCGCTGGTTGACTTCGCGAACGATTTTTCCCGGCATGCCCATGACCACCGAGCCGTCCGGGATCACCTTGCCCGGCGGTATCATCGCGCCGGCGGCGATGAGGCAGTGCTGTCCTATGTTGACGCGGTCGAGAACCATCGCGCCGTTGGCAATGAGGCTGGAATCGCCCACGGTGCAGCCATGCAAAAGCGCCTGATGTCCGACCGACACGTTCTCGCCCAGCGTCACCGGCTCCCCTTCGTCGGTGTGAATGATGGTGCCATCCTGCACGTTGCTGCCGCGACCGAGAATGATCCAATCGCTGTCGCCGCGCAGTACGCAGTTGAACCAAACGCTGGCGCCCGCGCCGAACCGCACGTTGCCGATCACGCTGGCGCCGGGCGCCACATAATAATCATCGCCGCTCGTTTGAATTTTCTTGTCGCCAAGCACATAGATCACACCCACCTCCGAATGATCAGGGCCGTCCCCGAAGAAAATTCGCGCTATTCGTCGCGGACCGGCCCCACATCGGGCGAAACCGCCCGCTTCGCCCGGTGCGACAGAATGAGAAAATACAGGATACCGATCGCGATCCAGCAGCCGCCGAGAACCTTCGCCGCACGGTCCATTTCGTACAGGACATAGAGAATGACCGCCAATCCGATGAGCGGGAACATGAGATGCCGCATCGAGTCGCCGCTGCGCCCTCGAATAAAGTAGTGATTGATCACCGACAGGTGCAGCAGCACAAAACCGCTCAGCGCGCCGAAATTGACGATGCGCGTCAGGTCATCGACGCGCTCCGAAAACAGCAATCCGACCAGCATCGATACGCCCGCGACCGCGAGGGTGCTCACATACGGAGTCTTGAAGCGCGGGTGCACTTTCGCGAGCACCGCGGGCAGCTTGCCGTCGCGGGCCATTGCGAAAAGAATGCGCGCCACGGCAGCCTGAGCGGCCATGGCATTGGCGATCGCCGATGCCAGCACCACCGCGACGATGGTGACGAGCCGCAGCCAGGCCCCGCCGGCGCGCTCGGCGATCTCATAAAAGGCGGTGTCGGCCGACGAGAAGCGCATGCCCCGGGCCAGATCGCTGGCGACCCAGGTTTGCAGCATGAATAGCGCACCCACGAGCACGAGCGCCAACAGGGTCGCCCGGCCGACCGCGTCCTGGTGGCTGCTGTTTTCCTCCGACAGCGTCGACACGCCGTCGAAGCCGAGAAATGACAGGACCGCAATCGAGGTGGCGCCCGCCACCGTGGCGAACGAAAACACAGAAGGGTCGTAGATCGGTTTCAGCGTCAGCCGGCCGGCGCCCGCGCCGCCGTACAGCGCCGTCAATCCGAGCACCAGGAACAGCCCCAGGGTCACGAGCTCCATGGCAAGCATGTAGCGATTAACACGCGCCGTGAACTGTATGCCAATCAGATTCACCAGCGCGTTGAACGAAATGAATCCGCACAGCCAAATCCACGCCGGAACGGCCGGCAGGATCGGCCGCAGCGCCACCGCGCTGAACAAATAGAGCAGGGACGGCACCAGGATGTAATCGAGAAGAATGAGCCAGCCGGAGAAAAAGCCGGCGGTGGGGTGCAGTCCGCGCTGCGCATAGGTGTACACGGATCCGGCCAGCGGAAACGCGCGCGACATGGCCGCGTAGCTCAGCGCGGTGAAGAACATTCCGAAAAGACCCAAAAGATAGGCGAGCGGCACCATGCCTTTGGAGTCGTTCGCTACGAACCCGTAGACCGAATAGGGAGCGATCGGCACCATGAAGATCATCCCGTAGATCACCAGATCCTTGGTGGTCAGAACCCGGCGCAATTGCTCCTGATAACCGAATTCCTGTAGCGACATGGGTTGCTGGTCTGCGTCCGGGTTCATGAATGGTTGACGGCAATAGCTTATCCCAGGATCGCCTATCGAATGATCCGCTCGGCGCGGTCCGCGTCGAGCCGGTGCGCGGCACGGGTGGGATTCCGTACAATGTGCCTTGCTCGAGCGCGACCGGAACTTTGAGGGGCCGACGATGCAGCGACATACGATTCATCGACATCACTGCGGCTGGGATAACACCCTCGCCCCCGTGGCGCGCATCGCGCCGGCCGAGTCGCTGGAATTCGACGTGGCCGATGCATCCGGCGGCCAGCTGGGTGCGACATCGACGGCCGGCGATGTGGACCGTCTGGATTTCGCCAAGGCCAATCCGGTCACGGGACCCGTGTTCATCGAAGGCGCGGCGCCCGGCGACGTCCTTAAAGTGACCCTGCTGTCGTTTGCGCCGTCCGGCTGGGGCTGGACCGCGAATATCCCGGGGTTCGGGCTGTTGGCGGAGGACTTCAAGGAGCCCGCGCTGCATCTGTGGCAGTACGAGGCCGAGAGCCTCGCGCCCGCATTGTTCGGCCGCTGCGGCAAAGTGCCGCTGAAGCCGTTTACCGGAACGATCGGCCTGGCGCCGGCCGAACCCGGAGTGCACAGCGTGGTGCCGCCGCGCCGTGTCGGCGGCAATATGGATATCCGCGACCTGGCGCAGGGCAGCGAATTGTTCCTCCCGGTCGAAGTCGAGGGCGCGCTGTTTTCGGTCGGCGATACCCATGCGGCCCAGGGCGACGGCGAGGTGTGCGGCACCGCCATCGAAAGTCCGATGCGCGTGGCGCTGCGATTCGATTTGATCAAAGGGCAAGCGCTGACCTATCCGCGGTTCCGGACGCCCGGACCCGTGACCCGCCATCTCGACGCCAAGGGCTACGAGGCCACGACCGGTATCGGTCCCGACCTGATGCTGGCCGCGCGCGCATCGGTCCGCTCGATGATCGATCTATTGACCCGCGAGCACGGCATGTCCGCGATCGACGCCTATATGCTATGCAGCGTATGCGGCGATCTTCGCATCAGTGAAGTCGTCGATCTGCCGAATTGGACGGTGTCCTTTTACTTTCCGCGCGTGGTATTCGATTGAGCGCGGCAGCGGCCATACCGAGCCGTTAGCCGGTAAAATGAAGCGATCTCGACGCACGGCATCGTGGCCGGCCTCCTGGGCATCGCCTTCATGATGTGTCCTTCACGATCGCGCCCGCTCAAGTTGCGGGCGCCGGCGGCCCCACCGGCTCCGGCGAGTCGCAGCCGATTGGCCAAGGCCGCCTGGTAGGAATATCATTTAATGCGTGGCCTTGGCCACGGTGCTCGCAGCGCTGTTCGGCTGATCTGATTCGGACGGAGGCGCGAAATGTCGATCGGCTTGGCGATTGCCGCAAACTGTAAGTCAACCCAGGAGGGGCCCATGAGCCCACGACAAACTTCGAAATCCTTGCTCTACGGCTTGATTGCCTCAATGGTCGTTTCGGTGGCCGCTATGGCAGCGGATAATGCCCCGGCCGGCGCGGCGGAACCCACCAAGGAAACGCGTGCCAAGATGGCGACCATCCATGAACAGATGGCCGCATGTCTGCGCTCCGATAAATCCATGAATGACTGTCGCAGCGAGATGATGAGTGCCTGTCAGAAGCTGATGGGTGACAGCGGCTGCCCAATGATGGGATGGGGCAAGCACCACCGCATGATGCAAGGCCCTGCGGCCGCGGCCCCAAAGACTCCCTAAGCCGGCCTTTCACGGAGCCGCGGGTGCGCTAATCGCCGAGATGGCGCCGCGCCGCTCCGTGCCGACGGACCAGGTGCCGGCTATGTCTCAGTCGGCGCAAGAGTCTTTACTGCAGATCGGCCACCAGGAACTCGCTCACCTTGTCGTCCGCCAGCATTTTAATGTCCGCGCTGGTGGTATTGCCGCTGGGCGGGAAATAAGTCGCCAATCCGGTGAACGCCAGCTTGGCGCCGTTGCACGTTCGCGTATAGCTCTCGCTATAGGCATTGAAGTTCGGATCGATGAGAACAAAGGCGCCGGTGTAGGAGCAATTGTTCGAATCGGTGGCCAAAAAAGTGCCGTCGGGGCGTATCGTCGCCGTGAAGGTAAAGCCCGCGGCCGTATAGGTCCAGGTCCCCGCCAGCGTCGCCAGCGATGAGCCCAAGTTGTAAACGGTGTCGAAATTCAGCATAAAGGGCTGTGCGACGCCGGTCTGGTCCGCGAGCGTGCCGCTCAAGCCCGGTACGGTGGCGAGCGCGGAGACCGTTCCGGAAGTCGATTGAGTGCCGTTTGGAAAATTGACCCCCTGCGATAAGCCGTAATAGCCTCCGGTTACATTGTTTCCCGACAGGCCGACATTGAATCGATAGTAGGTCCCGTTCTGACCGCTCATCGCTCCGTCGCCGTTGTCGGCAATGATCGCGATCACCGGGGTTGCCGGCGCAGCGCCCTGACTGGACAAGGTGCCTTCGTAAAAGCCCGCTCCCCCAATGATCGGGGGCGGGACGCATGCGCCGTAGGAGCCATAGGAGCCGTATCCGTAGGAACCACCGCACGAGCCGCCCGAGTACCCGCCGCATCCCACCATGAGCGAACTGCCGGTGATTGTCACGACTGGCAGCAAGCGATTTTGAAAGCTCATGGCACCTCCCTGACAGTGATTATAGCCTTGCTCGAATTAGATCGAAACGCGCTTCAGAAGTTCCAGACGCGCAATCAACGCAATGTAAACGCCTCAAAAGCCAGGCAGTAGCGGCGCCGATCAAGAACCGGGAGAATATGGTCAAATGATAGCCGTACCGCTGCACCCGCCGGAGCTATTCGTGAATAATGGAAGCGCCGCAGGGAGGCGGGGTCCCGTTGACTGAGCTTCCCGATCGATAATCTGCCGACGCCATGGGCCTCGAATTCAAACTCACCGATCGCGAGCTGCCGGTTTCCCCGGTCTTCATCGACTTTCTGGCTCGGGTGCTCTCGGGGCGGCCGTTCGACCGGGAGATCTGGGCCGAGCAGCGCTCGGAGGCGCTTTCGCCGAACGGGGTCGATCCGAAGCGCGCAACCGACGCCGCGGCGCTCGTCATGGGCAGCGCCTTGGGGCGTGAGCGACTGGCGCGCGCCTACACGCTGCTGTTTGCCCTCCTCACCGGTGATCTCGCGCCTTTGCGCGAGCTGCAGTCGCGCTTCCATTTCGTCAACTTCATCGGCATTCCGCGCACCGGCGGGTCCTACCTCACGGCGGAACTGTATCGAGCGCTCGGCATGGTGCCGGAGCAGGTGCCGAGCGGGCTCGCCCACGACAGCTTTCCCGAAGCCGCCCCGTTTCAGCTGCAACCCGGGATCAACACTTGGATTGTGAGCCTCAAAACCATGGCGGAATACTTGACCATGGTTGAGATCTTCCTTGGCGAACGAAAGCCGCACTTCGGAAAAATCGTGGTGCCGAAGAAGCTCACCAAGGGCGCCTATGCGGGCGGCTTCTTCCATCGGGTGTTCGGCGAAGAGACGGAACTGGTGCTCACCTTGCGCCACCCCGTCGCGAGTTGTGTATCGACTTACGAAAAATCGGGAGGCCTGCCGCTCGACCGGCGTTTCAGCGTGCGCTCCAATATCGAGGAGTGGTGCCGGCGCGATCTTCAGCACACGGGCTGCAGCGCGGAACAACTGAAGAGCATGGATTACTTCGACGCGTATCTTCGGTACTGGGAGCAATATCATTTGTCCTTGGCGCTGACCGGATTGTCGGCGAGCCGCAATCTACGGGTCGTCGCCTACGGCAAATCCGCTCTCCAATCGGTTTCGCAGAGTTTTCACGATCGCTACGGCAGCGGCTTACAGGCCGCCGAGTTTCACGTGTCGGATAAGGCGCGCCGGCTGCACCCCGAATGGATCGAACGGGCGCATCCGGCGATTGATCGGATCGCTGCGGCATGGAAATTAGTGGGAATCCCGTTTCCCGCGGAGCAGATCGGCCCATGTTGGTGACATCAATGGCAACGCCAGTGCGGGCGCTGCAGCCTCGCGGCGGATTACGCTACACTCCGGCCGACCGACGGCGTATCGAGCAGGGTGCCGGAAGCGGCCGGCACAGCTCATGAGGTAGACCATGGCGTTAAGGGATTTGCTCGTCTATGTTGATCAATCGGAACACGCGTACGCGCGCTTGCGCCTGGCGGCCGATCTGGCGCGCCGCCACAGCAGCCGGCTGACGGCCATTTACGTGAGGGAGCTCAATCCGGCCCAGCTCCATGATCAGCGCATTGCCGAACTGGGGCTTGGCTCCTCGGATGCGATCAGCCGCTCGAATCAGCGCATTCGAAAATCCATCGATGAGGCGGCGGAACGGCTGCAGGCGGCGCTCGAGCAGGTCAAGCGCGAGTACCACCTCGAGGTCGAATGGCGCTGCCTCGATGGCGTCGGATCGACCCTGGTGGCTCAACATGCGCGCTTTGCCGATCTGTGCATTCTGAGCCAGGACGGCTTTGCGACGGATACCGGGTACACTTTTTCCGAGCAACTCTTGTTCGTGAGCGGGCGGCCGGTGGTGTTCGTTCCCGCCGAGGGATCGTTTGACCGGCTCGGCCGGAACATTCTGGTGGCGTGGAATTCGAGCCGCGCCTCGACCCGAGCGGTCAACGATGCCCTACCGCTCATCGAGCGTGCCGAGAAGGTCACCGTGCTCGCGGTGAATCCGGCGGAGTTTGCCGAGCGGTATGGAGCACTGCCGCCGGATGGGATGGTCGAGCATCTGAGGCGCCATGGCGCTCCGGTGGAAGGGGTCTGGCTCAACAATATTCCGAATGGATCAATTGCCGACGCGGTGCAGGCCGAAGCGCACAAGCTGGGCGCCGACCTGATGGTCGCGGGCGCGTTCGGGCAGCCCAGGCTTTGGGAAAGGCTGATGGGCGGGGTGACTCGGGACCTGCTGGCGCGGATGAGTCTGCCGGTGCTGATGTCGTACTAGAAATTTCCGGTGCCGGCGCTAATGCCCAGGGCTCTTGGCAGTGGTGTCGACTTTCTCTCCCTTCATCGCGGTCCGTGTCTCGGCCACGCTGCGCTTGGCAGCGGTGGCAATTTCGTGGCCGACGGCTTTTGCCGCGACTCCGACCCGGTGTCCCGCTTCCTTGAATGCCGCCCCAATCGATTTGGCGTCGCGTTTGATGTTCTCGTCAAAGATCGGGGTGGCTTTGGCAGAGGGAGCCTCGGGCTCGGTTGCATGGACGGCTATCGCAGGCGCAAGCGCTAGCGCGACGGCGAGCACGAGCCCGTTTTCAGCCTTTCTGATCATTCGCATCCGCACTGTCGTCCAGAACGAGCCGGCCGTCGCGAACCGGGATCCGATCCCCAGGATCGTGATTCATCTTGATGGTCCGCTCCTGATCTCCGAGCCGGTAGCGTACCGAATATCCTGCTTGCTTCTCCGACCTATCGTAGACGGTGTCGCACCTCTGTTCGGTCGTCGTGTAGGTATTCTGGTCCTGCACGTGCTTTTCGAGGCGGTTCCCGCCGTAGCCGCCCGCCGCCGCGCCTGCCACGGTTGCAATATCTCGTCCGCTTCCGCCGCCGATTTGATGACCGATCACACCGCCCAGCACCGCGCCGGCCACGGTGCCGATGACATTATTCGCGTCCCGCGGCGGCGCTTGATGCGTCACCTGCTCGTCGTGACATACCTGCCGCGGGGTATTGATCGTCCTCGTCAGGGGCGTCACCTTGAGGACCTTGGCGTACTCGGAGTCATTTCCCCGAAGCTTGAGACTGGCGAGGGCGCCCGCGCCGGCGGCAACCGCAACACCCGCGACCAAACCAATCACCAAGGACTTGTTCATCATTCACCCATCCATCGTTGGCCGTGCACCGAGTTCGACGATTCGCATGATAAATCGAATCGCCGATTGACCGAGCAACGGCGCGCCGGTCCTGCACAAATTTGCGAAGTCAGTCACATAATTTTACCGGCATCAATAATCGCTGTTGCAGCCCGATGCCGCTATCGAGATTAAGAGTCCGTCATGGCGGAGCGCGCAACGCATTATTCTTGCTCGTGCGCTCGCCGCTGCGGCGATTGCAGGCACGGATGCCGTCGATCGTTAGAAACCTCTAATCTCCGCGACATGTCGGCGGTCTATACTGCCGCGAGAAGCAACGTGCATGTTCGTTGGAGGTCGTGCGCCATCATGAAATATAACGCGGTGAATCTGCTGCTCCGGATGCTGTTGCTGGCGCCGCTCAGCACGGTGGCGCATGCCGATATCCACATCGGCGTCGGTATCGACCTGATTCCGCCGCCGCTCTACTACGGACCGCCGCCGCTCTACTACAGTCCCCCGCCCCCGGTGTATTACGGTCCCGGAGTGATCTATGGCGAAGGGGGCTGGAATTACGGCGGTGACGACTATGGCGGGTGGCGCGGTGAGGGCTGGGCCCATGACCGCTGGCACGGAGGGCGCGGCTGGGGTGATCATCAGGGTCACTGGCACGGTGACCGCTAGCCGGCGGGCACGGGTGGTGCGCACGGCCATCGATTTGCGCATTCATCGTGAAGGACCGCCTCGATCGCAACCGCTGCTGCGCCGGGCGGGTG
The DNA here is from genome assembly GCA_037440085.1 of Gammaproteobacteria bacterium. Classification (GTDB taxonomy): domain Bacteria; phylum Pseudomonadota; class Gammaproteobacteria; order Steroidobacterales; family Steroidobacteraceae; genus Bog-1198. Next base: position 2,835 of record JBBIUT010000043.1, on the reverse strand, counting down.
TTTAGTTCACATTTCTAGTCGGAGAAGACCCTTGCAACACATCGATCGAATTTCTCAAGCGCGGCGGCTCGTGATCGCGGGCCTGCTCCTCCTGTCGAGCATCGCCATGGCGAACCTGCCTGGACGGGCTTGGGCCGACGCCGCCACGGCATCGGCCGGGACCGCGGCAGCGGCTACGCAGGGCACTCCGAACCCCGCCGCCCGCGGCGTGAATGGACTCATCGCGCACCTGCACGAAAAGTTCCAGATCACGCCCGCTCAGGAGCCCTTGTTTCAGAAGCTGGCCGAGGTGATGCGCGAGAACGCCGAAACCATGAGCGCGTTGGCCAAGAAGCGGGCCGACAGCGCCAAGACTTCGACGGCCGTGGACGACCTCAAATCGTATTCGGAAATCTCGGAAGCCCATGCCGCGGGAACCAAGAAGATGATCCCCGCGTTTCAGGCGCTCTACGACAGCCTGTCCGACGCCCAGAAAAAGGCGGCGGATGACGAGTTCAGAGAGCATTACTCACAACACCATCACCGGATGCAATGAGCCTGCATCAATTGTTCTCTCCGGCGTGATTTCCGCGCGGGGAGGGCTGCATCGGCGGGCGTTCCGGTGACCCCCAACCGATTGCCAACTTCAGTTGGCGTCATCCTTGCGGCAGCCAGCCGCGTCAGTGGGGAGAACGGATCTCCGCAGGCAAATCGACTGCGGCCGCTGCATCGGCAAATATGAACGCCGATTCGCGCACGACCTGCCCGGCCGACACCGATGCGTCGCCGATCCATAACTTCTTGAGCGCCGCCGCCTTGTCGGCGCCGGTGACGAGCCACAAGCGATGTCGTGCCGCATCGAGCACTCTCGAAGTAAGCATCATCCGGGCCACCCCCCGGTCGGGAACGCTGATTCCGACATCGCGGTCGTGCGTCGCGAGGAGTCGGTCGGCTGGCACCAGCGAGGCCGTGTGGCCGTCGCCGCCAATGCCAAGCTGGACCACGTCAAGTACCGGTGGGACTCCGCCGTGTTCGCTGAGCAGCCGGGCGTACTCATCGGCGCCTGCTTCGAGATTGCTCCGCTCGACCGGCATCGCGTGGAACTGCGCGGCGCGCAGCATCGCCGGTGCGACCAGTAGGTCAGCGATCTGGCGCGCGTGGCGCCGTTCATCGTTCTCTGCCACCACCCACTCATCCACCTGGAAGACCTCCAGCTCGTGCCAATGGACGCGCAGGCGGCCAAGGTCGCGAAGCATCCGCCACACCGTGCGCCCGCCGCTCAGGGCAACAAGGCAACGACCGCGCTGCGTGCACGCATGGCCGATCTCGGTGCGCAGCCAGCCGGCTGCATGCTCAGCCGCGATTTCGGGGGTCGGCAGTACATGAATGCGCATGCTGCAGAGAGTAACGAAATTTATGGGTCCTGGACCGCTAATCTATCCGAGGATTGACACGAATATGGTTTCGTTCTGTGATGAGTGCCTGAACGAACACTGGTTCACGAGCCTGTCTCACGCACGCACCGTGATTGAGACCGGGCGAAGGGAATACAACGAAACGAGGCCGAATAAGTCACTGGGCGGTATGACGTCCGCCCAGTACTCAAGGCAGTTGGCCATCAGGTCCGTTACAAATGCCGGTAGAGTCCAATCCCCTGCGCTACTGAAGTCGGAGGGACGTCGGCTATGCTTGGACGGTTACGCCTAATACAGCCCGTGCGTCTCAGTCGGGAAATAGCATCGCGGCCGTTGCCATCGGCAAGAACAGGCGCTGGGGGGCATCCGGCAGCTCAAGGAACCCATGGCGAGCGTAAAATTTGGACGCGGCCTCATCTTTTGCGTCGACGATGACAGCCCAAGAGGCGAACTCTTCAGCGTGAAGTAATGCCCGTCTAAGAGCATCAATCAACAACATGGCCCCGATGCCGGAGCCCGCGCGGCTCCGATCCACGGCGAGCCGACCTAGCAAGGTACACGGGATCTGGCCGTATTTTGGTAGCTTCCGAGCGAGTTCCGCGGGAACTTCCTTCGCCGCTACGGTGAAAGCCGATAACGTGTAATAGCCGACGATGACGTTCGATTTGGGATCGGCCATGACAAAGCAGGCAGCCACTCGGCGCCGCTGGTCCTGCGTCGCCATTTCGTTGAGGTATCGATCGAGGGCGTCAACGCCACAGTCGAAGGCGCGTCGATCGTGGTTTGAGGTCAACACGACGATGGGCCACCGATGCGACCCGTCATCGCTCACCTAGACGGCTCGAGCAGTGCGGTACCGGGCGGCTGCGGCGCGCAGTGCCTCGTTTGGTGCCGGGGGATTCAGCAAGGCATCGACGAAGGCACGCTGATCCTGTGGCGACAACTGCAACAATTCGTGACGCGCGATCGTGTCGACCGCCGCCTCTTGTGCGCTCGTAATGATGAAATCGGTCATCGAGCGCCCCTCAAGCGCCGCTGCCCGTTCGAGTAGTTCCTTTTGTTCGCTGGTGACGCGCGCTTCGACACGCTCGGCGCGGCGACGAGTAACGCTGTTCATGGCTAGCGCCTCCAAATCGTAGTATAAATAATTGTACGGCCAGTGGCCGGCCAACACAACTGACTCCCTGTCAGATACGCGCAATCGGCAATTAAATCTATATTTTACAAGGAGTTAGTAGATCAGATTCTCAAAATAAGCATTATGTTCAATAAAAAGCAGGGTGCATTCCACCGCCGCTCATTGATTGTAGGCTTGCGTATGCGCGGTCGATCGGATGTGGATTTATACCTTCGAGCGCATCTCGACTGGGTTTGTCGAATCAACGATGCATCGGCTCATTGCGAAGAGGTTCGCGAAGAAACAGCAGATGTGATGGACGCC
>JBBIUT010000042.1:0-25325 GCA_037440085.1 Gammaproteobacteria bacterium | reverse complement strand
TGATCGACAAGCTCGAGCAGGACGATGACGTCCAGAAGGTGTTTCACACCTTGGCTTAAGGGCGCCGCGCCGGCGGCGGCGCCATCGACATCGGCAGCGGCGTCGCGACCTTGGACTGGTACTTAGTCAGGCTCCCAGCCTGAGCTATTCATGAACGATAAGAATCTTGATGTACGGCGGCAGGGTCGGACGGTCATTTTCCGGACCGCCGTGAACCCATCCTTGGAGGCTGCGGGAAAAACGTCCTGTTTTTCACGCTCCTGAAAATGGCCGTCCGACCCCGCCTCCTTCCAGTCTTTCCGTGGTTCATGAGTAGTTCCGGCTAGGGCTGATTTGCGGACGGAGCGGGCGCAGCCGGCATCACAACGTGATTGACGATGCCATACGCCCATTGAAGCACCGCCACCAGGCGCGGGCTCACCATCTCGAGCGCCCGGTGGTAATCCACCCAGCGCGCCTCCTGGTGCTCCGCCACGCCGAGCTCGGGATTCACCGGAAGGCGTACCTCGGTCTGTTTGCTGCGGGCAATGTAGTAGCGGGCAATCTTGCCTTTATTATATGGGCCGGTGTCCATGTAGACCGCGCCCCAGTCGAATGAGATGTCGTCCAGCGTGGTTTCCTCGCGGACCTCGCGCAGTGCGGCCTCGATGGGCGTTTCGCCCGCTTCGACCAGTCCCTTGGGGAAGTCCCAGTTCCGATAGGCGCGCAGCAGCAGGAATTTCAATTTATGGTCGGACACGCTCACGATCACGACACCGGAGGACAATCTTGTGGGCGGCGCGGCGCTGGACATAGGGATGCTCTGAAGCGTGATTGCCCGCCCATTGTACTCGCCGCCGGCCGCTTGGGCGGCCGCGGACAGCCTTGCAGCCCGGTCGTCAACCCGGCGGCGGGCACGATGCCGCCTTGCCGGTCCAATCTTGCCGACCAGATCCAGGGAGCGGGTAAGCGTCTTGCCCCCCGGATTCCATTTCGCGGCGCACACCTCGCCCGGATGAGCGGCGGCGTACCGCGCGGCCTGCGCCATGCGCGGCAATTCCCGCGCGTCACGGCCGATGCCGTTGATTGATTTTATGGATATCATAGATGTCGTCTATTTAATTGGGGACCGGACTTCAGCGCGATGAATCTCAAGGATCTGAAGTATTTGGTGGCGCTGGCGGAAACCGGGCATTTCGGCCGCGCTGCCGAGCGTACCTTCGTCAGTCAGCCGACGCTGTCGGCGCAGCTCAAGAAATTGGAACAGCACTTGGGCGTGAAGCTGGTGGAACGCCAGCCGAAGAACGTGCAACTCACCGAGGCCGGCAAGCAAATCGTGGTGCATGCGCGGCGCATGCTGGACGAAGCGAGCCAAATCGTTGCGCTCGGCCGCAACAGCACCGACCCGCTTTCCGGCAAGCTCAAAGTGGCGTTGATCCCCACGATAGGACCCTACCTATTGCCTCGGGTCACGCAAAAGATCCGCAAGGCGCTGCCGCATCTCGGGCTCATGTTGTACGAATATCGGACCCAGGAATTGTTGAAGCGCCTGCACGAGGGCGAAATCGATATGGGTGTCCTGGCGTTGCCGACTGCACTCGACGGCCTGGAGTCGCGTACCCTTTATAGGGAAATTTTCACTGTTGCGGTTCCGAATGGCCACATTCTGGCGGGCAAATCGACCATCAAGGTGCAAGATCTCAAGGACCAGTGTCTGTTGCTGCTGGAGGACGGCCACTGCCTGCGCGATCAGGCCCTGGAAGTCTGCAGTCGTGTTGACGTGCGTGAGGCCGAGGACTTTCGCGCTACCAGCCTCGAAACCTTGCGCCAGATGGTGGTGGCGGGGCTCGGCATCACCTTGCTGCCCGCATTGGCGGTCGCGCCGCCGTTCGGCTCGCAGCGCGGCCTGACGGTGCGGCAATTCGCCAAGCCGGCGCCGATGCGCACGGTCGGCGCGGTATGGCGTAAATCCAGCACGCGCACCGCAGCCATATCCGCGGTGTGCGCTGTGCTGGCCGAAGTCATGGCCGTACTCAAGCGCTGACATCCGGGCGCGCCCCATGAAGCGACAAAATGCCGCCGCGAACCGCGCCGCCGGACGCCGTGACGCGCGCGGTTCCGGCGCCGACATGCCCGATTGGGCGTTTCAGGCGAACGACGCAGCGGTGTTCGGCGCGCTGGCCGCCGGAAGGCATAGCGAAAGTCTGAGGGAATACTTTGGCACGCCCGCGCACCAGGAATTGTGCGTGCTGGCAGCGAGCGCGAAACGGCGCAAGCGCGCCGGCGCACCACCGGTGCTCATCATTCCGGGCATCATGGGATCGAGACTTGGCGCATCGAACCTTCGCGGGCAGAAGGGCCGCTCGGGGTCGGTGTTATGGATTGATCCAAAGCGCATCGGCGCCGGGCGGCTCATCGACCTCAAGTTGCCTTCGGTCCTACCCATGCGCCCGACGGGTGTGCTGCTCCTCTCCTACGCGCAACTGAAGCTTCGGCTCGATATCGCCGGCTTCGATGCCAAGTTCTTTCCATACGACTGGCGCCTTGGGATCGACGAACTCGGGGCGACGCTTGCCTCGCGCATAGCCGCGGACGGCAAGCCCGCCATGCTGATCGCGCACAGCATGGGCGGGCTAATCGCGCGGGTCGCGACCAAACTGCTGCCCAAGCGGTACGTGCGCAAGCTCATCCTGTTGGGGACCCCCAATCGGGGCTCGTATGCCCCGGTGCTGGCACTGCGCGGCACTTACCCCTTCGTGAGAAAATTGGCTCGGCTCGATCTTCACCATACGCCCGAGCAGCTCGCACAAAAGGTGTTTAGCACATTCCCGGGGATCTACCAGATGCTGCCGCAGCCGGGGCCGGGTTCGCCAATCGACCTGCTCGATATCCGCCGTTGGCCGCGCGCCGGCCCCAAGCCCGACGCCAAGTTGCTCGCACGGGTGGCCGCGGCGCGCGCGCAGCTGGCCGCGCCGGACGCACGAATGGTGCATATCGTCGGCGTCAATCGCGAAACGGTGGTCGCGGTGCGCCGCACCGCAGCCGGCTTCGAATACAGCTTGAACGCAAACGGCGACGGCACCGTGCCCGTGGCCTTGGCGTTGTTGCCCCGCCTCAAGACCTACTTCATCGACGAGTTGCACGGCAATCTTGCCAACAACCCGCAGGTCATAAGCGCCATCGTCGAACTGCTGCGGCGCGGGCGCACCCGCGGGCTGGCGCGGCGCTTCGTCCCCCTGCGCTCTCGCACGACCCGCATCGACGACGCGCGGTTGCGGTCGGCCGGCGGGGGAAAGATCGATTGGCGGCGCCTCGATTCGGCGCAGCGTGAAGCGGCGCTCATGGATCTGGACGCGACCGCGGACTAGCCCGGAGCAGCGCCGCCGGGCCGGCGGCCCGGGGGGTCCACACCCGCCCACCCCCCGAAAACCCGGCTTTTACGACGTAGTGCGCTGAATTCGCGGTCTTTTGCTGCCGCTTTTGCCGAGTATTTCACATATTGCGCAGGCAGGACCCGGCAAACTGGTTGCCCAGAGAAATGCCGGCCATGAACGCCCCAACCGCTACCGCAGGAAATTTGAAAGCGCCGACACGGCGCTTCGATGCCCAATTCATCGAGGAAAATCGGCTGATCGAGCGCTACCTCGAAAGCAAATTGCCGTACAAGGGCGCGCGCGATCTCGAGAACTGGTGTCGCGAGCATCCCGAATATCTGAATAATCTCAAGCTGTCGGAGCGTGCGCAGGCCAGCCTCAAGCTGCTGGAAGCGAGCGGCCAGGCGCAAGACCTGCGCGAGCCGCAGCCGCCCTGGTGGAAGACTCCGTACACATTGATCGGCTTGGCAGCATTGGCGCTGCTGAGCCTGGCGGCATTCTGGTTTCTTATGGGCAAATACGTGCTGTTGCGCAACGAACTGCAGGACACCCGCGAAAGAATGCACCAGGGGTCGTTGGTGCAGCCCGCAGCCGAGACGGATCTGCGAATAGCACCGGATCGCGCGCCCGGCCTCGACCGGGCACGGATCGTGGTCAGCCGCGCGGCGCCTCAATTGATCGATGTGCACATCGACATGAGCTATTCGAATGTAATGCAGTTCCGCATGTTCGTGGACAAACAGGATCAAGGTCGCGCCTTGGTTCTCAACAATGTCCTGAAGGATTCGAACAATGAGTTGCGGCTCACGATCAACACCACCGGGCTCGCGGCCGGCATATACACCGTGCGCATTGAGGCGTTGCCGCCGCGCGGCATCCCCATCCCCGAAGGCTGGCTGATCCTCCAAGTAAACTGACGAAGGCTACTCGTCGCGCAACGTGACGATGGGCGGCGTATTCACGACCCGCCGCGTGGCCAGGGTGCCGCTGACCCCCACGAGTATCGTTCCGCAAACCAAGCCGAGCACCCACACCCACGGGTCGAACGTGAACTGCAGCCCGAACAGTCGGCGCGCCAAAATCCAGCCGATACCGCTCGCGCCGAAGGCTGCCAATGCGCCCGAGAGAAATCCCAAGGCCGAGAATTCGGCCGCAACCCCCTGCAGCACGGTGCGTCGACTCGCCCCCAAGGTGCGCAGCATCGCGCTTTCATAGCGGCGCTCGTCGCGAGTCGATTGCACCGCGGCGAGCAGCACCACGATGCCGGCCACCAGCGTGAACAGAAACACGTATTGCACCGCCAGGGTCGCGCGGTCGATGATGGCGCGGATCTGCCTGAGGATGGCGTCCACGTCGAACACCGATAGGGTCGGAAACTGCCGTACCAGATCGACCAGTGCCGGACGCTGTTCGGGAGTGAGATAGACGCTGGTCATGTAGGTGCCCGCCGCGCCCTCCAGCAGGCCGGGCGGAAATACCAGAAAGAAATTCGGCCTGAAGCTGTCCCAGCGCACCTTGCGAATGCTGGCGACGCGCGCCGTGAGTTCTTCCCCGGCGATATCGAAGCGCAGCGTATCCCCGAGCTCGAGCTGCAGCGCATCTCTGTACTCCGAGGAAATGGACACCAGAGGTTTGCCGAAATCCGCCTCCGTCCACCAATGCCCCGCAACCAGTTGGTTGTCGTCCATGAGTCGCGACGCCCATGTCAGGTTCTGCTCGCGCTCGAGGAAGCCGCGCGCGTTGTCCGCCTTGAACTTGAGCGACTCGCTGGGCTTTGAATTGATGGCCGTTATGCGCGCACGCACCATCGGGTACATCGGCGGATCCCCGAATCCGTGCGACTTCAGAAATTCCTGCAAGGGGCGGCGCTCATCGGGCTGAATGTTGATCAGGAAATTATTGGGTACATTGGCAGGCAGGCTGCGGCGCCAATCCGCCAACAGGTCGCCGCGCACCACCGCGAGCAGCAAGAGCATCATGATACCGAGGCCGAATGCCACGATTTGCACCACGCTGGCGCCGCCGCGGCGCGAGACGTTGGCGAGACCGTAGCGCCACGCGACTCCCACCGCGCCGCGCAGGCGGCCCGTCAGCCGCACCAGAGCGTACCCCGCCAGCGTCAGCACCAGCCCCACGCCGAGCACCCCCGCGAGCACGCTCACCACCAGTTCGCTGTCGCGCACCAGGGTCCACAAGATCGCAAACAGCGACGCGAATGCCAGCACATACGAGAAGCCGAAGCGCAGCGGCGGAGCGCTCGCCGTTTTGCGCAACACGCGCGCGGGCGGAGTGCTTCTCAATTGCAGAAGAGAGGGCAGCGCGAAGCCGATGAGCATGGACAACACGGTGACCAGCGCTATGGCCAACGGCGCCAGCGACGCGCCGGGCAATTCCGTACTGATCAAGCCGCGCAGCAGCCGCGCGAGTCCGAGCTGCGCCGCGTAGCCGAGCATGGCGCCCGCGGCGACCGCGGAAAGCGCGAGGAGCGTCAACTCGATGATGGAGATCGCCAGCACGAAGCGCTGCGACGCGCCCATGCATTTCATCAATGCGACGCTATCGACGTTGCGCGATGCATAGCGGCGGGCGCCCATGGCCACGGCGACCGCCGCCAGCAATACCGAGGCGAGACTCGCCAGATTCAAAAATCGGCTGGCTCTATCGACGGCGGAGTTCAATTGGCGGCTCGATTCATCGACCTCGCGCAACCGCTCGCTGGCCGCTTTGGTGGCGGTCACATAGTCGTGAAATTGGGCCACCGCCGCGGCGTCCCCGGCAAACAGCGCGGCGTAGGTGGCGCGGCTGCCGGGCTGAATCAGCTGCGTCGCCGCGAGGTCTTGGTAGTTCAGCAGCACCGCCGGTGCCAGGTTGACGAAGCCCGTGCCCTGGTCGGGCCGGTAGTCGAGCACTTCCGTCACCCTGAACGAAGCTGCGCCGATGCGCAGATCCGCCCTCAGCCGGATCTTCAATTGCGCAATGATGCGCGCGTCGACCCACACTTCACCCGGGCCGGGAATGCGCGCGGTGACGCGAGCGGCGCCGAACGGCGTGTCGGCGATCCGCACATGGCCGCGCAGCGGGTAGTCCGCCGTCGCCGCATTGAGCGCCGCCAGTTGGTTCGCCTCGCCGTTGAAGATGGCGGTCGGAAACGACACGACTTGCGCGCTCCTGAGTCCGAGGGTGCGGCTCTTTTCGAAATAGCGCGGCGGGATGGGATACGGCGATTCCAGGCGCAGATCGGCCGCCAGGACCTCGGCTGCTTGTGCGCGCACTCCTTGCGCGATGCGGCTGGTGAAAAAACCGACGGCGGTCAGCGACAGCACCGCCACGCACAGAGCAAGCAGCAACACCGAAAGCTCGCCGGACTTCAGGTCGCGCCACAGATTGCGCAGAGCAAATCGCAGGATCTGCATGCGCTCAGCCCACCGCGCGGCCCGCGTCGAGTTCCAGGATTCGACTGCAGCGGCTCGCCAGCTCTCGATCGTGAGTCACCAAAACCAGGGTGCTGCCGGTACTTCGGTTGAGTTCGAACAGCAGGTCCGTGATGCGCTGCCCGGTGTGGGTATCCAAATTGCCGGTCGGTTCGTCCGCGAACAGCACGTCCGGATGCGTCACGTAGGCGCGTGCGATCGCCACACGCTGCTGTTCGCCGCCGGACAATTGCTTGGGATAATGGGTGCTGCGGGCCGTCAGCCCGACTTGGGCAAGCGCTTGCGCCGCCGACTCCCGGGCATCGCCGCGGCCGCGCAGTTCGAGCGGCAACATGACGTTTTCAAGGGCGGTAAGCGAGGGGATCAAATGGAACGACTGGAACACGAAGCCGACATGCCGGCCGCGAACGGCGGCACGGCCGTCTTCATCGAGTTCGGTCAAATCGGCGCCGGCGATCAATACGCGCCCCGCGCTCGGCGAATCCAGCCCCGCGAGCAGCGCCAACAGCGTCGACTTTCCCGCGCCCGAAGCGCCGATGATGGCGAGCGTCTCGCCGGTTCGCACGCTGAGGCTGACATCGGCGAGAATGGTGAGCGGGCCCTCGGGGCTCGGCACGGTTTTCGAGACATTCCTTGCTTCGAGAACGATTTGATCCAGCATCGGGGGCATCCGTGAAACGGCTATTCGTCCTTTGGGTGTTTTGTTTGGCCGCGGTCCCGGCCTTTGCCGCGGCGCCGGTGATCCTGGTGTTCGGCGACAGCATCAGCGCCGGCTACGGATTGCCGCGCGCGGAACAAGGCTGGGTGGCATTGCTGCGGGCGAGGCTCATGGATCAAGGTTACGGGTACCAGGTCGTCAATGCCAGCGTCAGCGGCGAAACGACCGAGGGAGGGCTTGCGCGACTGCCGCGCGCGCTGATGCTGCACCATCCGGCAATCGTGCTCCTGGAATTGGGCGGCAATGACGGCCTTCGCGCCCTGCCGGTGGCGCAAATGCGCGCCAATCTGTCGCGAATGGCAGAGCTTGCGCAGGCCGAAGGGGCGCAAGTTGCGCTGCTGGGCATGCGGATGCCTCCCAACTACGGCCCCCAATACGCCGCTCAATTCACCCGGGCGTATGCCGACTTGGCGCGCGACAAGAAGCTGCCTTTCGTACCGTTTGCGCTGGCTGGCATCGCCCTGTCGCCCGAACTCATGCAAGCCGATGGCATTCACCCCAACGAGGCCGGTCAACCGCAATTGCTCGACAATGTGTGGCCGGTTTTGAAGCCGCTGCTCAAGCGCTGATCAACCGCGACCCGCATGCCCGTAGGCGCTAACGAGCGGAGCTGATGGGCAACAGCGTGATCACCTTCATCAAGAAGCGCGTGTGTTCATGGCCTGCCGTCGCCCCGAACAGGGTGCCGTTGACGCTGACCAGGGAATTTTCCACGACGTTCTGCGGAAACTCCGAGACGCCCACGAGCTGCAATTCGTCCTCGGCCAGGCAGCTGAAGCTCTGCGACGGCGAGTACAGATACGCCGTGTGATCGAGCGCGAGCACCGGCACATTGTCTACTCCGTCCCCCGCCGGATACGAGCGAAAGTGCACGCGCCCGGTCAGCGTATGCTTGACCGGCGACATGAACAGACAAGCGCCGTAGCCGGGGACGCACCCGGCAGCCGCCAGACAAAAACCCAAAACGCATATTCGCCAGATACCCATGTTGACGGCTCCGCGGCACATTCGGCTCATCCGCCCCCAGCATACTCCGTCGGCGAACAACGTTGCTGGCGTATTGAACCGGTGCTATACACGCGGGACTTGCACGAGGAGTCGTTGCGCGTGGATCGTATATGGCTAAAACACTACCCGACCGGTGTGCCCACCGATATCGACCCCGATCAGCATGCCTCGCTCACGGAGATGTTCGACAAGGCCTGCGCCGCCTATGGCAACCTGCCCGCTTATACGAATATGGGCGCGACCTTGAGTTTTGCCCAGCTCGATGAGCTGAGCCGGGCGTTTGCCGCCTGGCTGCAGCACAAGTCGGGCCTCGCGGCGGGGGACCGCGTCGCCCTGATGATGCCGAACATTCTGCAGTACCCCATTGCCCTTTTCGGCGTGCTGCGGGCGGGCATGGTGGTGGTGAACACCAACCCGCTGTATACCGCGCGCGAGCTCGAACACCAGCTCAAGGATTCCGGCGCAAAGGCGATCTTGGTGGTCGAGAATTTTGCGCACGTGGTGCAGCAGGTGCTGCCGCACACCGACCTCAAAAGCGTGTTGGTCACCCGCGTCGGCGACCTGTTGGGATTCCCGCGCGGCGCCCTGGTGAATTTCGTGCTGCGCCATGTGCGCAGGCAGATTCCCGCCTGGAACATGCCGGGCGCCTTGACCTTCAAGAACGCCCTCGGCGCGGGATTGGGATTGAAGCTCGATCCGGCCGCACTCGGACCGCAGGACATTGCGTTCCTGCAATACACCGGCGGCACCACCGGAGTGGCCAAGGCGGCGATTCTCACGCATCGCAATATGATCGCCAACGTGCTGCAGGCGACCGCTTGGATCAAGCCCGCGCTGCAATCAAACACGGGCCCGAGCGCGAATCGGATCGTCATTACGGCGCTGCCGCTTTATCACATCTTCTCGCTCACGGCGAATTGCCTGCTGTTTCTGCGCCTGGGTGCCCACAATATTTTGATCACCAACCCGCGCGATTTCCCGGGTTTCGTCGCCGAGCTGAAAAAATACAAGTTCTTCTTCATCAGCGGCGTCAACACGCTGTTCAACGCCCTGCTGCACACTCCGGGATTCGAGTCGGTGGATTTCAGCGCATTGCGCATAACCCTGGGCGGCGGCATGGCGGTGCAGCAGGTAGTGGCCGACCGCTGGAAAAAGGTCACGGGCAACGTGCTCACGCAGGCCTGGGGACTGACCGAAACGGCGCCGGCTGCCTGCGTCAATCCCACGGGTCTCGATTTCAACGGCTCGGTCGGCTTGCCCATTCCCTCGACCGATATCTCGATTCGCGACGACAGCGGCAGGGAACTGGCGACGAATGGCGTGGGGGAGATTTGCGTCTTTGGTCCGCAATTGATGCGCGGCTACTGGAACCGGCCGGATGAAACCGAGAAGGTGATGTTCGGCGACTGGTTTCGCACCGGCGACATCGGGCGCATGGACGCCGCCGGCTTCGTCTACATCGAGGACCGAAAGAAGGACATGATTCTGGTCTCCGGCTTCAATGTGTATCCGAACGAGGTCGAGAGCGTCGCGGCCGAGCATCCGGGCGTACTGGAGGCAGCGGCCGTTGCCCAGCCGGATGAAAACTCGGGCGAGGCGGTCGCCTTATTCGTGGTCAAGAAGGATCCCAATCTCACCGCCGCAGCCTTGATCGAGCATTGCCGCACCTCTCTGACCGGGTACAAGATGCCGAAGCACGTGTATTTTCGCCCCGAGCTGCCGAAGACCAACGTGGGCAAGATCATGCGCCGCGAGTTGCGCGACGAGTTGCGGCAGCAGCGCTACCGTACGGCGTAATTACGCACCGTATCGACCAGCAGGGCGACGCGCTCCGGATCGACGTCCGGCGTGATGCCGTGCCCCAGGTTGAACACGTGCCCGCTGCCGGCGCCGAAACTGTCGAGTGCGCGCAGCGCTTCCGCACGCAGCGTTTCGGGCGGTGCGAACAGAGCCGAGGGGTCGAGATTCCCTTGCAGCGCCACTTGGTCGGCGACGGCGCGCCGAGCGGCGGCAAGATCGGTGGTCCAATCCACGCCGACGGCGTCGCAACCGATGGCGGCGATTTGCGCGAGCCAGGCGCCCCCACCCTTGGTGAACACGATATTCGGCACGCGGCGCCCCCCGGCCTCGCGCGTCAGCGCATCGACGATCTGCGCCATGTAGCGCAGCGAGAACTCGGCGTATTGCGCCGGCGTCAGCACTCCGCCCCAGGTATCGAACAACATCACGGCCTGGGCGCCGGCCGCGATTTGCGCGTTGAGATACAGGATGGTCGCCTTGGCGAGCAGGTCGAGCAGCCGATGCAGCTCGCCGGGGGTTTGATACATCATGCGTTTGATGAGTCCAAAGCCCTTGCTGCTCCCGCCCTCCACCATATAGGTACCCACCGTCCATGGGCTGCCGGCGAAACCGATCAGAGGAATGCGGCCGGCGAGCTCGCGCCGAATGAGCGCCACCGCGTCGATGACGTATTTGAGTTCGCCGCCCGGATCGGGAATCCAGAGCCTGTCGATGTCGGCCGCCGAGCGCACCGGGCGCGCGAACTTCGGACCCTCGCCGGACTCGAACTCAAGGCCCAGGTTCATGGCATGCGGGATCGTCAGAATATCCGAGAACAGAATGGCGGCGTCGAGCGGATATCGATCGACGGGCTGCAGAGTGACTTCGCAGGCGATTTCGGGATTGGTGCACATCGCCAGGAAATTCCCCGCCCGCGCGCGGCTCGCCCGGTACTCCGGCAGATAGCGCCCCGCCTGGCGCATCAGCCAGACGGGCCGCCGCGGCGTCGGTTGACGCATCAAGGCACGCAGCAACAGGTCGTTTTTCAATATTTCGTTCAAGTTCGTGCACTCGGGTCAAATAGCCGGCGGTGTTCCAAGATGGCATAGCGGTCAGTCATGCCCGCGATGTAGTCGGCAACCGCGCGCGCGCGCCCGGCCGCCCCCTGTACCGACTCCAGGCGCGCGGCATTCGATTGGTGATCTTCCGGCATCAAGCCCGGATCTTCGAAAAGCGCTTCGAACAGGGCGCTCACGACACGGCGCGCCTTGGTCGTCATACGGCGGACTTTGTAATGCTTATACACCCGCTCCCGCAGAAATTTCTTGAGGGAAGCGTTCAGGACCCGGGTCGCCTCGCTGAAGCCGATCACGGGCGCGGGCGCCGACCTGACGTCGGCCGCCGATACGATTCCGGCGGCGCGCAGCCGCGCAGCTGAAGAATCGATCAGATCCGTGACCAGGTGATTGATCATGCGGCGCAAAATCTCGAATACCAGCCGGCGGCCCGCGAGGCCCGGGTAGCGCCCTCGAACCTCGGCGTGATAGCCGGCGAACAGCGGCACCTCGAGCAATTGCTCGACGCTGATCAGGCCCGCGCGGATACCGTCGTCGACGTCGTGATTGTTGTAGGCGATTTCATCGGCGATATTCGCCAGCTGAGCCTCCAATCCCGGCTGCTGCCGGCGGATGAAGCGCTCGCCCAATTCGCCCAGTTCGATCGCCTTGCTGTGGGAACAATGCTTGAGAATTCCCTCGCGGCATTCGAATGTCAGGTTCAGCCCGTCGAATTCCGCGTAATGCTCCTCGAGTTCGTCGACGACGCGAAGCGACTGCAGATTGTGCTCGAAGCCCCCGAAGTCCCTCATGCATTCGTTCAAGGAGTCCTGTCCGGCGTGCCCGAACGGCGTGTGCCCCAGATCGTGGGCGAGACAGATCGCTTCGCTGAGCACCTCGTTGAGCTTGAGCGCCCCGGCCATGGTGCGCGCGATCTGCGCCACCTCGAGCGAATGCGTGAGGCGGGTCCGGAACAGGTCGCCCTCGTGATTGACGTAGACCTGGGTCTTGTACACCAACCGGCGAAACGCCGTTGAGTGAACGATCCGGTCCCGATCGCGTTGATATTCGGACCGGTAGGCGGGGGCCGGTTCGGCGTGGCGCCGGCCGCGGGATTCGGCCTCATGGGCCGCATAGGATGCGAGGCCGCTCATCCGAAATTCTCGCGCAGCGCGGCATCGAGCGCGCCTTGCGGATAGGTGGAGGTGACGATGGCGCGCCCGAGCTTTTGAAGCAGCACCAATCGCAACTTGCCCGACAGCACCTTTTTATCCATTTGCATGAGCGCGAGGGCGCGTGCCGCTCCGATCCTGGGCGAATCGGCCGGCAATCCCGCGCGGACCACCAGGTCGTGCAGCCGCGCCTTGACCGCGGCGTCGATCATTCCCAATCGGCACGAGAGATCGACGGCAATGAGCATGCCGAGAGCCACCGCTTCGCCATGCAGGTATGTTTTGTAGGCGGTGGCCGCTTCGATGGCGTGGCCGAAGGTGTGGCCGAAATTCAAGATCGCGCGCAGACCCTGTTCGCGTTCGTCCTGCGCGACCACGTCCGCCTTGATCTGGCACGACCGCGCGATCGCATGGCCGAGGGCGGCGGCATCTCGCGCCAGGAGCTTGCCCACATTGAGCTCCAGCCAATCGAACAGCAGCGGATCCGAGACGCAGCCGTATTTGATCACCTCGGCAACACCGGCGGAGAGCTCACGGTCGGGCAGGGTTGCCAGTGTGTCCGTATCGGCGATCACGGCAAGGGGCTGATGAAACGCGCCAATGAGATTTTTACCGCCGCTGTGATTGACGCCGGTCTTGCCCCCGACCGAGGAGTCCACCTGCGCGAGCAATGTGGTTGGGATTTGCACGTAACCGATGCCGCGCTGATAGCAGGCGGCGCAAAAGCCCGCGATGTCGCCCACTACGCCGCCGCCCAGCGCCAGCACGGTGGCATCGCGATTGAGTTTGTTCTCCACCAGGGCGTCGAACACCCGGCCCGCGCTCTGCAGGGTCTTGTGCTGCTCGCCATCCGGCAGAACGCATTCGGCGATTCGGCGCTCGCCGAGGGCTTTCCGCAATGCGGGCAGGTACAGGGGCGCCACGGTGCTGTTGGTGACCACCATGAGATCTCGCCCCGGAATCTGTGCGTCGAGAAGTTCGCGTTTGGTCAGCAACCCCGAACCGATCGTGATGGGATAGCGAGAATGCCCGACATCTACCTGGACCGTTTGCACCGGGGAATTATACGAAGGTTACGGCCCTCGCGCCCGCCTTAAGGCCTGTGTCCGCCCTTAAGGCCCGCGTGCCCGGTCATTACGGCGTGCGCGCCCGGTGCAACGCCTGGTAGATCTGCTCGGCCACGAGCTGCACGCGGCGGCCGTTGGTCGATACGGTCAAATCGGCGATTTCTGCATACATGGCCGCCCGCCGCAGCATCAGCTCCTTGAGCTTTTCCTGCGGATCCGTGTCGTTCAGCAGCGGTCTGTGCCGCCCGTGGCGGGTGCGCTCGAGCTGCTGATCGACGGAGGTTTCCAAATACACCACGGTGCCGCGTTCGGCGAGCACGCGCCGATTGCCCTCATCGATCACCGCGCCGCCGCCGGTGGCGAGGACCACGTCCTCCAGGCCCGTCAAGCGCTCGATGGATTCCTTTTCACGCAGCCGAAATTTCGCCTCGCCCTCCTTTTCGAAGATGAAGGCGATGTCGACCCCGGTCTTGGCCTCGATGTCGGCATCGCTGTCGTAGAACGTGAATCGCAACAGGCGCGCCAGCTGCCGGCCCACGGCCGACTTGCCCGAACCCATGGGGCCGATGAGGAAGATGTTGGGTTTGCCGAGCATGCCGTCGGCAAGCATACAGAAAGAACGCGGCCGCCCGAAGGCGGCCGCATTATTCGACTCGACCCGGTCGGGCCGGGATCAGTTCACCGTGACCGGAATGAATATCTGCGTCTGAGTCTTACTTCCGGGAGATGTCACTGTGATCACAATATTGCCGCCGCCTCCGGCTGTCGAACTCGCGGTGAAGTTCGCTGTCAGGGTGTCGGCGCCCGGCCCGGCGGGCCCGCCACCGCTGCGGCAGCCGATCGTGAAGTTGGCACCCGATCCTCCGTTGATCGATCCAGCGCCGGAGTCGGCCGTCGTGGCGACGGTCGTTCCCGCGGCCATTGGGTTCCCGTTCTGATCTTGCACCGTGAACGTGATTTGCGCCGAAGTGCCGTGCGTAATCGGCGACAACGGTGAGGAAAGGTTAGTCACCTGAATGTTCGCTGCCGAGGTCGACATGATGAGCAGATGAGACACGCCGATGCCCAAGGAGGTCGCGGCGCAGGTGGTACCCGAGCAGGTGATCCCTATGAACTTTCCGCTGGGCGGATCCCATATGTGATTGCTATTGAAATCGAGGAAGTAATCGTTCAATACGTATGCCCCGCTCTCGTTGGCGTCGAGATAGGGCTCGCCCAGATCCGAGAACGGGTCCCCGAGCTGGTAATAGCCGCTGCTATTGACGTCGGTGAAAGACTCCTCGCCGATAGCGGTGGCCAGAATCGTGGCACGCCCGTTCCGAAAGACCGGAGGGGTACTGCTGGTCGTGGGCCGGGGATTCGCGCTGGTCCAGGTCGCCACACACTGGCCGTCGCCTTTGGTCACCGTACCTGTCGTGCAGCTACCGACGATGTGTCCCCCGTTCGTCGTGAAGGCGACCGAGGTGCCATCGGGCGCCGGGTTATTGTATCGATCGGCAAGCTGCACCGTGAAGGGAACGGAAACCAGATCAATGCCGTAGCTCTCAACGTTCGGGCACGCGGGCCCACCGTAGCTCGGCGATCCTATCGCAATCGAGAAGGCGCCCGACGCCGGCAGCCCCGTGGTGACCGTCAACGCGCTCGACTGCGTGCTGTGAACGGGCGATGCGATGCTCGCCGTCACCACTACGGCCGTATGCCCGGTACCGGAGCTCACGACGGTTTGCACGGTGCCGTCGGTGCCCGACACCGCAGTGACCGGCGACAAGGTCAAACCGCCTGTTGTGGTATTGAGGCTGAACGATACGGTGACGCCCGGCCGCGGACCACCGGTCGAATCGACGACTTTGAACACCACCGTGGAGGTTTCATTGAGTCCGGTGCCCTTGAGTCCGATGGTGGCTGGTGTGGCCGAAATGAACTTGATCGATCCGATGGCGGCCGCCGCAACGGTGACGGTGCCGGTCGCCGTGAGGTTGGCACTAGCCACCGCCGCGCTTGCGGTGATGACGTCCGAACCGCTGCAGCCCGTCGCCGTATAAGTGGCGTCGATGGTGCCGGTCGTCGACGTCACCTGATTCGCCGAGGTCCCGGCCGTGCTGGTTCCCGAGGCTGCAACCTTGGCCAATCCATTGGAGAGGCAAGTGGAACTGAAGGTGACGGTAACAGACGCCGCCGTGTATAGAGCGCCCGTCTGGTCAA
Organism: Gammaproteobacteria bacterium; assembly: GCA_037440085.1. Classification (GTDB taxonomy): domain Bacteria; phylum Pseudomonadota; class Gammaproteobacteria; order Steroidobacterales; family Steroidobacteraceae; genus Bog-1198. Next base: position 9,540 of record JBBIUT010000042.1, on the reverse strand, counting down.
CGACGGTGACCGTCAGGCTGGTGGTGCCGCCTGCCGAAACTGAAGCACTCGAAATTCCGATCATACCCGATTGGAAAGAGCTGCCGGTACCGTTACCCATTGAATAGGTGGTCTTGCCGGTGCCGGTGCCCGTGCCCGTGCCGGTGCCGGTGCCCGTGCCCGTGCCGGTGCCGCTGGCGGTGGCAGCCGCGAGGTTGCCGTTGCCGCTGCAGCCCGCGAGCAGCGCCACGCTCGCGCACAGGATGATCAATAATTTATGCATGTCGTCCGTCCTCGCTCGACAAATGTCGGCGTCAGTAAAGATTTGATCCTTCCCGCAATATCTTTGGCGTGATGAAGATCAAGAGTTCCGATTTGTTGTCGATATTGACCGTGCTCTTGAACAGGTGGCCCAAGATCGGGATATCCCCGAGCCAAGGGACCTTGTTCGCAGCATAAGATTTGGTGGTATCCAAGATGCCGCCGAGAACCACGGTCTGCCCGTCGGCGACCAGCACCTGGGTGATCACCTGGCGCGTGTTGATGGAGGGCACAGTGCCGCCGGTCGCGCTCGTCACCTGTTGCCCGACCGAGTCGTCGCTGACGTCGAGATCCAGAATCACGCGGTTATCCGGCGTAATCAACGGGGTCACCTTGAGCGACAGCACTGCGTTTTTGAATTGGGTCGTGGTGGCTCCGCTCGAAGCCGATTCCTGATAGGGAATCTCGACGCCTTGCATGATGGTCGCCTGTTTCTGATTCGCGGTGATGACCCGCGGCGAGGAAATCGTTTCGCTCTTGCCTTCGTTTTCCGCGGCCGAAAGGGCGAGATCGACCAAGTAGCTGCCTCCCAACAGGGCGATGCCGATGCTGCCGTTGGTATTCGCCGCCGGCAGGTTGACCATATAGCGGTTGGCGCTCGCCGGGGTCGCGACCGGAGTGACCGGGTTGCCTGCGCCCAAATTGGCGAGCCCCGACTGCACCATGGTGTCGGTGCCGACACCGTTGCCGGTCACCGCCAACAGGCCGCGAGAGCCGTTGCTTTGAGCGGTCGTGACGCCGAATTGGGCGCCCAAATCACGCTCGAAGGTATCGCTCACGATCACGATCCGCGCCTCGATCAGCACCTGCCTCACCGGCACGTCCAGGGTTTGCACCAAGCGGCGGATCTCCTTCAGGTTCTCCGCCGTGTCTTGCACCAGCAAGGTGTTGGTGCGCTCGTCGATCGACAGGCTGCCGCGCGCCGACAGCAACGAATTCTTGCCGCCGGCCGCGCCGCCCGCGCCGCCCGCGCCGCCGACGGTGGGTCTGATCATTTTCGCGAGGTCAGATACCTTGGCGTAATTGACCTGCAGGAACTCCGAATGTATCGGCGAGAGTTCCTGTACCTCTTTGCGGGCCGCGAGCTCGGCCTTTTCGCGTGTCGCAAGCTCTGCGGTCGGACCGATGATGATGACGTTGTCCTGACGGCGCTTGTCGAGACCCTTGCTGCGCAGCACGATGTCGAGAGCCTGATCCCACGGCACGTTCTGCAGGCGCAAGGTCAGGTTGCCGGTAACCGAGTCGCTGACCACGATGTTCTGTCCGCTGGTATCGGCCAGCAGCTGCAACACCGAGCGCACATCGATATCTTGGAAATTCAAGGTCAGCCGTTCCCCCGTGTATTCCTTCTTCTCGTCGGCCGCAGTACGCTTCAGCGACGGTTTGATTTCCACGGTGTACTGGTTGTCGGACTGGTAGGCGAGCTGTTCAAAATCGCCCTGGGCGCTGATCACCAGGCGGGAGCTTCCCTCCACCCGTATCGCATCGACTGTCTGCACCGGGGTCGCGAAATCCATGACATCGTAGCGGCGCATGAGATTTTTCGGCATCAGCGTGCCGGCAAAGTCGACCACCACCTGATTGCCTTCCTGGCGCACGTTGACCGGTGTGCGCGGATCGGTGAGCTGCACGATCACGCGACCGGTACCGTCGGTACCGCGGCGAAAATCGATGGTCTTGATGGCTCTTTCCACTGGCGGCGCTGCGGCGCCGGAGCCCGCGCGCAGCGCGGTTGCGCTCGCCGACGCATCGGCGGGCTGGCGGCCCAAGGTGACCGTGATGGTGTTGCCGTCGACCTTGGTGGTATAGGGCATCAGGACATCCACGTTGACGACCAAGCGCGTGCGCCCGTTCGCCTCGGCCGCGAGCACGGTATCGACGCCTCCGGAACGCACGTCGATGCGCCGCGATGCCAGCGCGAGCGTCGTATTCGGCAGGTCGAATGCTATTCGCGCCGGCTTGTCGATCGTGAACGGCAGCGGCTCGGGCGCCGGCCCGTTCATGCGCAGCTTCAGCTGCACCTGCTGGCCGGATAGCGTTTGCACGTCGATGGCCTCGAGCTTGATCGGGTCGGCGGCCTGCGCCTTCCATGTAAGCGCCGATAGCGCGACCAGTACCAAGGTCCCGATCATCGCCGTTCGAATCTGAAATCTGATCATGCGTTGCACTCCCTGTGGCCTCAGTCAGTCAATGACAATGAGGCCGGTCGCTCGATATAGCCGCCGAGACCGTCCGGTATGATTTCGACGAGCTTTATTTTGCTGCCTGTAATCTCGGTAACCTTCCCATCGTTCTGCCCGAGGTAGTTCCCGGGCTGAATCTTGTGCACCAACCCGTCTTTCGATTGCACGAGTCCGTAAAACCTGCTGCCCACTTTGAACGTGCCTACCATTTTCAGCGTGTCGAGCGAGAATCCTTCGAGGAACTCGCGGCTTCGCTGAGTGCTCGGCCGCAGGCCCGCTTGGCCGCCGCCAAGGTTCGGTCCCGCGGGTTGGAACGGCGAGCGAAGATTGCCGGCGGAATACACGAAGCTTTCGTACGGTTTCACCTCGGGCAGCGCTTGAATGCGCCCGCCAGGCTTTTTCTTGGTTTCCGCGATCCACTTCTGCAGATCGGATTGGCCGCCCGAGCAGCCCGCTGCCGCGCAGCTCGCGAGCATGACCGCGCATATCAGGCGAACGCCCGCTTTGCTTTTCACGTCGCGCCTCCCGTCTTTTTCTTGGGCGCCGCACGGCCGCCGCCTTCGTCTTCGATGTAGCGATAGGTTTTGGCGGTGACGTCCATCGTCAAATTGTCATATCCGCCGTTCTTGCTGTCGGCAACCGGCGTGATTTGAATGTCGTGCAGCGTGACGATGCGCGGCAATGCGGCGATTCCGCTCACAAAATTGCCGAATTGATGATAGGTGCCGACCAGCTTGATCTTGATGGGCAGCTCCGCGTAGAAGCCGTTGCTCTTTTCGCTTCCGGGCTGAAACAGCTTTTCCTGAAGTCCGGCGGCGAGTCCGGTTTGAGAAATATCGACCAGAAGATTCGGAACCTCGGTCTTGCCGGGCAATTGCCGCAGCATCGCTCCGAAGCTGCGCTCCATTTCGCCAAGCTGGGCTTTGTAGGCATCCAGATTGGCGGCGCGCTGCTGCTTGTTTTCAAATTGGCTGCGCAAATCCAATTCGTCCGCTTCGGCCTTCTGCAGCACCGGCCGGTCTTCGTTCCACACCAGCAGGTACCAGGCGAATCCCGCGCAAACGACGAATACCAGCGCGACGAAGAAGCCGCGAACCGCGAGCGGCCAGCGGCCGGGATCGCGGGGGTCTAGCGCGCGCAGTTGATCTAGAAGCTTCATTTAGCCGCAACCTTTTTCACCGTTGATTCGCCGCCACCCTCCAGATTCACGCCGACCGTGTCGGTAAACAGCGTGAAGCTAGAGCCGCCGGTCGGGGAGTCCTTCGCGGTCTCGACCACCTGCAGCACCGGGTTGTCCATCCACACCGAAGAATCGATATTGCGCATGAAGGTCGACACGCGGGTGCTCGATTGAGCGACGCCGCGTATTTCGAGCTTGTTGGCGGTCTGCTTGATCGTCGTGAGATATACGCCGTCCGGTACGGTGCGCACCAGCTCATCGAATTGATGCACGATTTCCGGGCGCTTGCGCTGCAGTTTTTCGATGATTTCCATGCGCGCCACCAGGCGTTGTTTGCGGTTCTCGAGATCCTGAATGTCGGCAATCTGCGCGTCGAGCTTGACGATCTCCTTCTTCAGCACATTATTTTTCGCGATTTGGGCGTCGGTCCAGCTCGAGTAGACGAGCTTCCCGCCCAAGGCAAAAATGATCGCGGCGATCACGGCGCCGCCCGAGGCAACGCCGAATTCACGACGACGTACCTTGCGTTCTTGTTCGCGCCAGGGAAGTAGGTTGATACGCGGCATGGCTACCCCTTAGTCAAAGCTTCGCAGCGCGAGGCCGCAGGCGGTTAGTAATGCCGTGGCATCTCGGCCTACGGCCTGTGCTTTGGCCTTCGACGACACTTTCATGTTGCCGAGAGGGTCGCCCTTGTCGGCGGGCACGCCGACGCGGCTCGAAATGACGTCCGCGACGCCCGGTATGTTGGCGCACCCGCCGCAGATCAGTATTTGATCCGGCTGCGAGCGGCCGCTGCCCGACGCCAAATAAAATTGCAATGAACGGCTGACTTGTTGAGTCATGTCGTCGATGAACGGATCGAGCACCTCCGGCTGGTAGTTGCTGGGCAGGCCGCCCTCTTTCTTGGCGCGGCCGGCTTCCTCCATGCTCAATCCGTAGGTGCGCATGATCTCTTCGGTGAGTTGCTGTCCGCCGAATGAGAAATCGCGCGTGTAAATCACCTTCATGTCGCGCAGCACGCTGAACGTCGTGTTGCTGGCACCGAAGTCGACCACGGCGACGGTGCGGTCCATGCCGCCGTCCGGCATCTGGTGGCGCATCAAGGCGCAGGCGTTTTCCAGGGCAAAAGCTTCCACATCGACGATGTGCGCGGTCAATCCCGAGGCCTGTACCGCCGCTTGGCGCTGCTCGACGTTCTCGGTGCGAGTCGCGACCAGCAGCACGTCCAGCATATCCGGATCTTTTTCCGAGGGACCGACCACTTGATAGTCGTAACTGACCTCTTCCATCGGGAATGGGATGTATTGGTCCGCCTGCATCTCGACCTGGCCCTCGAGTTCGTTTTCACCGAGGGTTTTGGGCATTTGGATCACCTTGGTGATCGCGGCATCTCCGCTGATCGCGATGGCGGCCAGGCGGCTTTTCGCGCCGGAGCGCTTCACCGCGCGCCGGATGGCCTCGCCCACGGCTTCGGCATCCACGATCGCCTTTTCATTGATGGCGTTATGCGGCGTCGGCTCCGCTGCATAAGACTCAACGCGGTACTGCCCCCCCGACATGGCGAGTTCAATGAGCTTCACCGATGAGGTGGTTATGTCAAGCCCCAACAGCGGGCGATATCTTTTGCCAAGCGACCACACTAGATTTTTCCTTTTAGCTCAATACCTTGGAGGTCGAAGTAATTGCACAAGATTAGCTATGCCAAGCAAACTTAGCAAGAAACTGTTAAATAGAACGTGAAACTACTCACGATAATCGCGGTCGGGTAGCCCGGGGGATCGCAAAGTGCGAACCAAGAGGGGTTCGCAGCGAAAATTGATGAAGACGTCGACTCATCCATTCAGACCTCTGATCGCCTTTGTTCGCTGGGGCGATTGGTTAAGCTTGGTCTGGCAACCCCGCTGTCCTAGGCTGTAAACCCTTAGACCGGTGGCTTTGCGTCCTCATCTTTCGATGAGTATGCCTCTGTAAGCAACGCTAATATGCATGCCTAAGTTTGCCCGCGCAATAAGTTAGAACGGATTTCTGTGTCCAAACGTTACCTAGTTCTCATATCCCGCATTTGCATAGTCGTGACGGGAGCGATCGCGCTGATTGCATTCGCGAACGTGTGTGCTTATGTCTATTTGAAGCCGGCGCTGCCCGACGTCGAGAGCCTGCGCGAAGTGCAGCTGCAGGTTCCGCTTCGCGTTTACACGCGAGACGGAAGGCTGATCGCATCCATCGGCGAGCAACGGCGCATCCCGGTGCGCTACGACCAGCTTCCGCCCAAACTCATCCAGGCATTTCTCGCCACCGAGGACGATCGGTTTTTTCGGCATCACGGAGTTGATTGGCAAGGCATTTTACGGGCTGCCGTGGCCAACGCTCGGGCGGGAGGCATCCGCCAAGGGGCCAGCACCATCACCATGCAAGTGGCGCGCGACATGTTTCTCACGCCACGGCGCGACATGAAGCGCAAGATGAGCGAAGTTTACATTTCGCTGCTGATGGAAACCGAGTTCAGCAAGGAAGAGATCTTCTCTCTGTACGTCAACAAGATCTTTCTGGGGCAGCGCGCCTACGGCGTCGGAGCGGCCGCGGAAGTTTATTTCGGCAAGACCCTGGAGCAACTGAGCCTCGCGGAAATGGCGACGCTGGCCGGAATTCCGACCGCACCGTCGACGGTCAACCCGGTCGCGAGCGCCGAGGCGGCCACGGTTCGCCGCGCCCATGTCCTGGGAAGAATGCTGGACCTCAACTACATCACCCCGGCCGAGTTCGAAGCGGCCAAATCGGCTCCCATGGAGTCCCGATTGCACGGGCCGTCGATCGAGGTGGATGCGCCCTATGTCGCCGAAATGGTGCGCAACGACATGCAAGCGAGGTACGGCGACAGCACCTACACCGCCGGCTACCGCGTGTTCACCACCATCGATTCCCGCCTCGAAGCCGCCGCCACCGTGGCGCTGCGCACCGGTTTGTTGAAATACGATCGCCGCCACGGCTGGCGCGGCGCGACCGCGAAGGTGGATCTCTCGAAGGCCTCGTCGAACGCGTACCTCGAATCGGAACTCGCGAATTTCCCGGTCGTCGGCGGGCTGCGCCCCGCCATCGTGCAGAAGGTCGAGACGAAGAGCGCCCGGATCTACGTCAAGGGTATGGGCTCGGTCAATCTGCCTTGGGAGAAATTGTCCTGGGCGCGGCGCGCGCTGCCGGACGAAAAGGTGGACCGCTCACCCGCCCAGGCATCGGAGATCATGAGCCGCGGCGACGTCCTCTACACGGTGGGCAACACCCCTGAATTGCTGCAATTCGTGCAGATACCGCAGGCGCAGAGCGCCATGGTCGCCCTGGATCCGAAGGACGGCGCCATCGTCGCCCTGGTCGGCGGCTTCGATTTCTATCAGAGCAAATTCAATCGCGTAACGCAGGCGCGGCGCCAGCCGGGGTCGGGCTTCAAGCCTTTCGTATACTCGGCCGCGTTCGACAAGGGATACACGCCCGCCAGCGTCGTGATGGACGCACCGATTGTGATCGACGAAGCCGGCATGCCGCAGGCATGGCGGCCGAAGGATTTCGAGAACGATTACACCGGGCCGACTCGCCTGCGCGAGGCGCTGGTGCATTCCCGCAACCTGGTCTCGATTCGACTGATGCAGGAAATCGGGCTCGATTACACTTGGGACTACGTTCAGCGCTTCGGCTTCGACAAATCGCAGCTGCCGAAGAATTTCACATTGGCGGTCGGCACGGCGGAACTGAGTCCGCTGCAGCTCGTTACCGGCTTCGCGACCTTCGCCAACGGCGGATTTCGCGTGACGCCTTATTTCATCGATCACGTCGAGGACGCGGGCGGAAAAATGCTGTTTACGGCCGATCCGCCCCTGGCTTGCTTCGCCTGCGGCCGGGTCACCAGCCCTTCGGCCACGGCTCTGGCGAAAGCGGCGGACGGGGCGCACCTAGCGCAGATCGAGGCGGGAGTGCGCGACGGCAAGACCTTGATTCCAGAAAAAAATCTGGCTCCGCAGATCATAAGACCACAAGTCGCCTATCTGTTGTCCGACATGATGGCGGATGTGATCCGCCGCGGAACCGGCGTCGCAGCGCTCGCGCTCAATCGCGACGATTTGGCCGGCAAGACCGGTACCACCAACGATTTTCACGATGCCTGGTTCTCCGGCTTCAACGGCGATCTGGTGGCCACGGTGTGGACCGGTTTCGATCAGGATCGTTCGCTCGGCGACGGCGAGCAAGGCGCCCGCGTCTCGCTGCCCACCTGGGTGTATTTCATGCATGCGGCCCTCGCCGGTGCGCCGCGGCGCATGCCGCCGGTGCCGGAGGGCATAGTGACGGTGCGCATTTCGCCGGACACGGGCTTGCTCGCCGGAGCCGACAATCCGAACGGCATCATGGAAAAGTTCATCGAAGATAACGTGCCGAAGTCCGAATCCTACGAAGGGCCCAATAATTCGAACCCCATGAACGACGGCGACAAGCCGCTTTTTTAAGAACATGCCCAAAAAACATTCGCAGCGTACCGAGGATCTGCGCCGCGCTCTGGCTCAGGAAGCCGCGCGCATCATGGCCGAGCACGGCATCGGCGATTTTCTGCAGGCCAAACGCAAGGCCGCCGACCGGCTCGGCGTGAACGACGTGGCCGTGCTGCCCAAAAACATCGAGATCGAAGCGGCGCTGCGCGCGCATCAACGACTGTTCGGCGGCCACGCCCACGATCACACCTTGAAGGAGCAACGCAGCATCGCACTCGACACCATGCGCTTGCTGGACGAGTTCCAGCCGCGGCTGGTCGGCTCGGTGCTCACCGGAACGGCAACCAATTACAGCGATATCAATTTACATCTGTTCGCCGACAGCTCGGAGTCCGTGGCGATTCGGCTGATGGAAATCGGCGTGCCGCATCAATTCTACGAGCGGCGAGTGAAAATGGACGCCGAACGCAGCGTCAATTATCCCGCTCTGCGTTTCGATGCCAAATCCCGCACGGTCGACGCCACGGTGTTCCCCATCGACGGGATTCGGCAATCGCCTTATTCTCCGGTCGACGGGCGGCCCATGAAGCGCGCCGATGCCCGGGAAGTCGCCGCGCTGGTCGCGGCGGACTAGTTCTAGAACCGATTCAAGGCACGCACGCCGCGCATCGCCCGCGTGCCGTTTGCCGCGTGCCTTTTGCGCTACGCGCCGTTTGCGCGCAATGCGCCAATATGCGAATTGTTGGTAAATCTCCCGAAGGCGGCTTGTACACGCGCCAAGGCCCGTATTAAGCTCCACACAAGGCTAATACGTGCGCGCCACGAAATGGCCGGCGGGGCTAATATAATTGGGTATAAATTGTTGGGAAACGGCAACACTTTGAAGGGGCTTTAATGCGTTTGGAAACGATAAAGTTTGGTTTGTTACCGGCGGCGGTGCTGGGTCAACTCATGCTGCCGGGGCTTTCCATGGGGGCTGCTGCTGACCCCGAAGCCGCGGCCACTACCGGCCTCGAAGAAATCGTGGTCACCGCCACGCGGCGCACCGAGCGGCTCCAAGACGTCCCGGTGAGCGTCATCGCGTTCAGCCAAGAGAAGATGGACGAGCAGGGACTTAGAAACATCGACGACCTTGCGCGCCTTTCGCCGGGTCTCAATTTCCAGCGCAATGGCATGAGTTCGGCCGGCAATTACAATGACGAAGGCTCCGACATCAATATCCGCGGCGTCGATTCGACGGCCGGTACTTCGACCACCGGCATCTACATCGACGATACGCCGATTCAGACGCGCCACATCGGCTTCGGTTCCATCAATGCGTTTCCACAGCTCTTTGACTTGGATCGGGTCGAAGTCTTGCGCGGTCCGCAGGGCACGCTGTTCGGCGCCGGCGCCGAGGGCGGCG
>JBBIUT010000041.1:9018-26021 GCA_037440085.1 Gammaproteobacteria bacterium | reverse complement strand
AGACCGGGGCCGCGCCCGTTAAGCCGGTGTCATGCCGCCAGCACGCCTTTGGCTTTGGCGGTGTGGGTCGCGATCAGGTCCATCAGCGGCGGCGAGAGGCAATCGTAGGGCTCGAGTTTCAATTCCTTGAGCCGGGCACGAATGGCCGGCATCTGGTCGGGCTTGGTTCCCCCTTCGATGACCGAAGAGACGAACGCGGCGAAGCCCGGCGCCTCCCAGCCATTCGCATCGAGCAGCTCCGGGTGCACGAAATCGAAGCCGTAAAGCGGATGACCCTTGTTTTCGATGCGCCCGTACATGTGCACGCCGCATGCGCTGCAGGCATGGCGTTGAATCGCCGCCGACGCGTCGACGACTTTGAGTTTATTGGCGTTCTCGGTCACCTCCAGTTTGTCGCGCGGTACGACCGCAACCAAGGAAAACACGGCGCCGCTCGGCTTCCAGCACTTGGTGCAGCCGCAGACGTGATTGAAGGCGACATTGCTCTTGATGCGCACCGTCACCGGCGCCTGCTTGCATTTGCACTTGAGAGTGCCGCCGGAGAACTTCGGGTCTCCCGCTTTGACGCCGCTGTCAACGGCGGGGTGAATCTTGACTGTCATATTGTTGTTCCTCGTTGGTTAATAGACCGCTACGCTGCGAATCGACTCGCCCTTGTGCATCAGGTCGAACGCGTCATTGATTTTTTCCAGAGGCATTTCGTGCGTGATCAAGTCGTCGATATTGATCTTGCCGTTCATGTACCAGTCCACGATCTTCGGCACATCGGTGCGCCCGCGGGCACCGCCGAATGCCGAGCCCTTCCACACCCGCCCGGTCACCAGCTGAAAGGGCCGGGTCTGGATGACTTTTCCGGCGCCCGCGACGCCGATGATCACCGATACGCCCCAGCCGCGATGGCAGCATTCGAGCGCCTGACGCATGATGTCGACGTTGCCGATGCATTCGAAGCTGTAGTCCGCCCCTCCATCCGTGAGATTGACGAGATGAGCCACGAGATCCTCGCGAACATCCTGCGGATTGACGAAATGCGTCATGCCGAATTTTTCGGCGAGCGCCCTGCGCCGCGGATTGATGTCGACGCCGATGATCTTGTCCGCGCCCACGATCCGGGCGCCCTGAATGACGTTGAGTCCGATGCCGCCGAGGCCGAACACCACCACGTTCGCGCCCGGCTCGACCTTCGCGGTATTGATCACGGCGCCGATGCCCGTGGTCACCCCGCAGCCGATGTAGCAAACCTTGTCGAACGGCGCGTCCTCGCGGATTTTCGCCACCGCGATCTCCGGCAGCACGGTGAAGTTGGAGAACGTCGAGCAACCCATGTAGTGGTGGATCATCTCCTTGCCGATGGAAAAGCGGCTGGTCCCGTCGGGCATGACGCCCTTGCCCTGCGTCGCGCGAATCGCGGTGCACAGGTTGGTTTTCTGCGAGAGGCACGATTTGCATTGACGGCATTCCGGCGTGTAAAGCGGTATGACGTGATCGCCCTTCCGGACCGAGGTGACGCCGGGCCCGATATCCACCACGATGCCCGCGCCTTCGTGGCCCAAGATAACGGGAAAAAGCCCTTCCGGATCCGCTCCGGAGCGTGTGAACTCGTCGGTGTGGCAGATGCCGGTCGCCTTGATCTCGATCAAGACCTCGCCCGCGCGCGGCCCCGCGAGGTCCACCGTGACGATCTCGAGCGGCTTGCCGGCCGCGTATGCAATGGCTGCTTTGGTTTTCATGGATACGTCACTCGCTCGTTGTTGCTTTCGTGGCCGGTTGACCTCCCGACGCGGCCATTGTATCTACCTTACCCGAGGGGAGTGAATATCGTCGGCACCGATGCCGATAATCCACGCACGCATCCCACGAGCCGACCTTTAGGAGAAATATGGTGAAGAACATTCCAGGCGGGATAATCATGACCCTCATCGCGCTCCCGCTCGCCCTCACCGGCGTGCGCACGGCATCGGCCGATCGGCCGCCCGACTACGCCAAGATTTCGCCGCTGGATCTGGTCAAGAGCGCGCCCAAGGGATCCCTGGTCAATCCCTACGCGGATACTCAGGCGGACATCGTCGCTCAAGGCGAGACGCTGTTCGGCAGCAGCTCCTGCAGCGCCTGCCACGGGCCCGCCGGCGGCGGCGGCCTGTGCCCGCCGGTGAACAACGACATCTGGGTGTACGGCGGCGACGATGACACCCTGTTCCGGCTGATCGCTCTCGGCAGCGACGCACTACAAGCTCAAGGCTACAGCCGCAAGGGCCACGAAAGCATCGTGGCTCCGATGCCCCCGTTCGGCGCCATGGTCAAGAGTTCCGAGGATCTTTGGAAGATTCTGGCTTTCATCCGCGCCCATTACCAGGGCGATCCCAGCCGCAAATTCGGCGGCGCGGCTGCGCCCCAATAGCTCACTGCGGCAACTGACCGGAATTCCAACCGCCGCCCAAGGCTTCGATCAGCGCCACGCTCGCCTGCAGGCGGCTCGATAGCACGGTGAGCGCCGTTTCCTCGGCGCCGAGCCGGGTGGTTTGCGCCGTGATCACGCTGCTGTAGGGAACCGTACCCGCTTTGTACTGATTGAGGGTGAGTCTTTCGGCTTCCCTGGCCGCCTTCACCGCCGACTCTTCGATCGCCGCCTGCTGTTCCAGGATGCGCAAGCTGGCGATCTCATCCTCGACTTGCTCGAAACCGGACAGCACCGTCTGCCGATAGTTGGCGACGCTCGCCTCATAGGCGGCACGCGCCTGGGCCACCTGTGCGCGGCGCGATCCGGCGTCGAACAGCGTCTCCGCGAGCGAGGGCCCGAGCGACCAGGCGCGATTCGGCAGACTGATCAGATGCGACCATGCGCTGCTGGTGTATTGCTCGGAGCCGGACAGCGTCAGACTCGGAAAATAAGCCGCGGTCGCGACACCGATCTGCGCATTGGCCGCGGCCACCTTGCGCTCCGCATCGGCCACGTCCGGCCGTCGCTCCAACAAGGTAGAGGGCACTCCCGCGGGCACGGTCGGAACGTCGGCGCGCATCGTTTCCGCGCTCAACGAGAATTGCGCGGGCTGCAGGCCGATCAGGACCGCTATCGCATGCTCGAGGATCGCACGTTGAATTTTGGCATTGATCTGCTGCGCCTGACTGGACAGCAGCTGGGCCTGCGCGCTCACCACATCGGCTTTGGCGGCGACGCCGAAGCGATAGCGGCTTTCGGTGATCTTCAAAGACAATTGTTCGGCGACGACCGTGTCGTCCAGCAGCCTTTGCAATTGGTCCTGGGCGCGCAATTCGAAGTAATCGGTGGCGAGAGTCGCCTGCGCGGATAGCTGCGCGGCGGCGAGCGCAGCGGCGCTCGCCTGCGCGGAGGCGCGGTCGCTCTCGACCGTGCGGCGGATTTGGCCCCAGACATCGAGTGCCCAACTGCCGTTGACTCCCACGCTGTTCATGGTCACCGTGGACGCGCTGTTGGTGACCGTGGTGATGCCGTTGATGGTCACGGCCGAGGCGCCGCTGCGACTCGAACTCCGCAGCCGCGCCGCGCTTGCCCCGATGGTCGGCCAGTAGCCCGCCTGGGCTTGGCGGACCAGGGCCTGCGCTTGATCGTAAGCCGCCACAGCGGCTTTGACGTTCTGGTTCGAGATGTCGACCTTCGCTTCGAGCTGGTCCAGCACCTCATCGTGGTAAATGCCCCACCACGGGCCGCGGTACATGGCGTCGCTCGGCTCGCTTGGTTTCCAGCCGCCCTGTTCCTTGTAGCTTGGCGCGGCGTCGAGTGCCGGCCTTTTATAGTCGGGTCCGACCGCGCACGCCGTTATGAGCGCGACTCCCGCCCCCGCCGCCAAAAGCCGCGGAGTACGCATCAAGTTCCCGCCTGCGCCGGGTCAAAGCCTGTGCCGCTGGCTGCATGGCCGGATTGTCCCGGCGCCGGTCCCGAACGGCGGAACTTTCGGCCCTTCTGGAAGCGATGCACGTACAAATAGACCACCGGCGTGGTGTACACCGTCAGCAGCTGGCTGACAATGAGTCCTCCGACAATGGCTATTCCCAGGGGCCGGCGCATCTCGGTGCCGTTGCCGTAGGAAACCGCCAAGGGCAGCGCGCCCGCGATCGCGGCGCAGGTGGTCATCATGATGGGCCGGAAACGCAGCGAGCAGGCGCGTGCGATGGCCTGACGCGGATTCAGCCCCAAGCTGCGCTCCGCGTCGAGCGCAAAATCCACCATCATGATGGCGTTCTTCTTGACGATGCCGATCAGCAGCAAAATGCCCAGGAAGGCGATGAGGCTGAACTCGGTGCCGGTGGCCATCAGCGCGAGCAGCGCGCCGACACCGGCGGAGGGCAGGGTGGAGAGAATGGTCAGCGGCTGGGAGTAGCTTTCGTAGAGCACGCCGAGCACCACGTAGATCGCGGCCAGCGCAGCGAGAAACATCAGCGGGGCGTTGCTGTTGCTTTGCCGGAACAGACTGGCGGTGCCATAGGTGCCGCCGCGTATGCCTACCGGCACATGGATTTCGCTCATCTTGCGCTCGATCGCGGCCAGCGCCGTGCCTATCGACACGCCCTCCGGCAGATTGAACGCAATGGATGTCGACACGGACGTGCCGGTGTGATTGACGCTCACCGGCGTGGTGCCGGTTAGAAAATGGCTGAACGCCGCGAACGGCACCAGCGTTTCCGGGGCCATGCTCACCGCCGAGCCGGTCGAGGTATTGCCGGCGCCGCGGTTCGCCAAGGAGTTCGCCGCAAAATTTCGCGCCGCGTCCTCGGCCACCGCCACACTCGAGGCCGAGCCCGCGCTGCTCGCGCCGGCGCGGCTCGAGGCGAGCTGCGTGGTGCCCGCGACCGCCTGAGTCGCCTGGGTGCCGGTCACGGCGCCGCCGGAGGTGCTGACATACAACTCGCGCAGAACGTCGGGGTTCTGCCAAAATTCCGGCGCCACTTCCATGACCACGTGATACTGCTGCGGGCTGAACGGATTGTAAATCGTCGATACCTGGGCCTGGGCGAACGCGTCGCCCAGCGCGTTGTCGATTTGAACTTCGGTGAGCCCCAGGCGCGATGCGCTGTCGCGGTCGACGATCAAATCGGTCTCCAACCCCCCCGGCTGCATATCCGAATCGACGTCGGTGATTTCGGGCACGTCCTGCATGGCGAGGCGCAGTTTTTGGGACCACGCCCGCAATTCGGCCAGGTCGTCGCCGAGCAATGTGAATTGATACTGGGAATTGGCGGAGCGCCCGCCGGCGCGCACGTCCTGGACGGCCTGCAGGAAAGTCGTCACGCCCGTGACTCGTGCGAGCTTCGGACGCAATCGGGCAATGACCTGGTCGGCCGATACGCGCCGCTCGGTCAGCGGCTTGAGCGCGATCGTGAGGTTCGCATTCGCGCCGCCGCCGCCGAACGGCCCGAAGCCCCCGCCGCCCACCGACCCGGTCACGGTTCTGACCGCCGGATCCTCCTGAACGATGCGCGCCGCTTCCTGCAGCTTGCGCTTCATCAGCTGGAACGAGCTGGTCGCGTCGCCGCGAATGCCGCCCTGCAGCTGGCCGGTGTCCTGCTGAGGAAACAGCCCCTTCGGGATGACGACGTACAAATAGACATTGAGTCCGATGGTGGCGATGAGCATCAGCAGCATTGTGCGCGGATGATCGAGGGCCCAGTCGAGCGTGTTCACGTAGCCGAGCCGCAGGCGCTCGAAGCCTCGCTCGAATGCCGCGGCGAACCGCGTGGACTTGCGGCGGCCATCGCGGTCGAGCAGCAGCGAACACATCATCGGCGTGGTGGTGAGCGAAACCGCCAGCGAGATCAGGATCGCGACCGACAGGGTGACCGTGAACTCCTTGAATATCCGTCCGACGATCCCTCCCGCGAACATGAACGGAATGAACACGGCGATCAAGGACAGGCTCATGGAAACGACGGTGAAGCCCACTTCCCGGGCGCCCAGCAACGCGGCGCGCATGCGCGTCATGCCCGCTTCGATATGCCGGGTGGTATTTTCCATGACCACGATCGCATCGTCCACCACGAATCCGGTCGCTATTGTAAGCGCCATCAGAGAAAAATTGTCGAGCGTGTAATTGAGCAGATACATCGCTCCGAAGGTGCCGATCAACGATACCGGCACCACCAGCGCCGGAATCAACGCGGCACGATAGCTGTTCAGGAATACGTAGACGACCAGAATCACCATGGCGACGGCGAGCAACAGGGTCTGTTCGACCTGCCGCAGCGACGCGCGAATGGTGATCGAGCGATCGAAGGTGACCACCAGGTCGATCTTCGGATCGATTGAGCTCTTGAGCAGCGGCAGCTCCGCCTTCACGGCGTCGATCATCTGTATGACGTTGGCGCCGGGTTGCTGGTAGACCGTCACGAATACCGCGGGCTTGCCGTTGTACAGACCGTAGGTGCGGATGTTCTCGGTGGCGCCGTCCTGCTTGTCCAATACTTTCGCGACATCGCCCAGGCGCACCGTCGCGCCGTTGCGGTTGGCGATGATCAAATCGCGGTAGGGGGCGGCATCGCGCGCATTGTCGTTGGTGTAGATCTGATAGTGCAGCCGATCGGATTCGATGGCGCCCTTGGGCGCGTTGGCATTGCTGTTGGAAATGGCGGCGCGCACGTCCTGCAGGCCGATGCCGTACTTGGTCAGCGCCAGCGGATTGATTTCCACCCGCACGGCGGGCAGTGCGCTGCCGTTGACGTTGACGCCGCCGACTCCCTGGATCTGCGACAGGCGCTGTGAAATCACCGCGTCGGCGGCATCATAGATCTGGCCTTGCGTGAGCACATCGGACGTCATGGCGATGGCCATGACCGGAAACAGCGCGCTGTTGATTTTTCGGTACGTGGGATTTCGGGTCAGCGAGGACGGAAGATCCGCATGAGCCGCCACGATGGCCGCCTGGACGTCGCGTGCGGCGCCGTCGATATCCCGGTCGACCCCGAATGTCAGTTGAATGCTGCTCGTACCCACCCCGCTCGACGAGGTCATGTCATCGACGTCGGCGATGGCGCCGAGATGCCGCTCCAAGGGAGTTGCGACCGTGCTCGCCATAACCTCCGGACTCGCTCCGGGCAGCTGGGCGGAGACGAAGATGGCCGGCACTTCGATGCGCGGCAGCGGCGCCACCGGCAGCAGCACGAAGGCCACGGCACCGCACAGCGTGACGCCGACGGTCAGCAACGTGGTTGCCACGGGCCGATGGATGAATGGCGCCGATATGTTCACAGGGGCGCATCCGCAATCGGTTCGCCGGGACTCACGGCCGGCGCTGCGCTCCGCATACGCGCCGCCAAACGGTCGAACGCGAGGTAGATCACCGGCGTCGTGAACAGCGTCAGCACCTGGCTCACCAACAGGCCGCCGACGATGCTTATGCCGAGCGGATGGCGCAGCTCCGAGCCGATGCCCGTGCCGAACATCAAGGGCAAAGCGCCGAATATGGCCGCCACGGTCGTCATCAAGATGGGGCGGAACCGCAGCAGACACGCCTGATAGATCGCCTCCCGCGGAGGCAGGTGCTGTATAC
Organism: Gammaproteobacteria bacterium; assembly: GCA_037440085.1. Taxonomy (GTDB): domain Bacteria; phylum Pseudomonadota; class Gammaproteobacteria; order Steroidobacterales; family Steroidobacteraceae; genus Bog-1198. Next base: position 18,504 of record JBBIUT010000041.1, on the reverse strand, counting down.
GCTCTGCGTCAATGGCGAAGTCGATCATGAGTATTGCGTTCTTCTTGACGATGCCGATCAACAGGATGATGCCGATGATCGCAATGATGGTCAGATCGTCCCCCGCGAGCATCAGAGCGAGCAAGGCGCCGATGCCGGCCGAGGGCAGCGTCGAGAGAATCGTGATGGGATGAACGAAGCTCTCGTAGAGCACCCCGAGCACGATGTACATCACCAGCACCGCGGCGACCAGCAGAAGCAGCTCATTGGTCAAATTGCTGCGGAACGCGAGCGCGGCTCCTTGAAAGGTGGTGCGTATGCTGCCCGGCAGTCCGACGGCGAGTTCGGCCGATTCGATGGCGGTTACTGCGGCGCCGAGCGAGGCGCCTGGAGCGAGGTTGAACGATATGGTGGTCGCCGGAAATTGCGCCAAATGACTGATGAGCAGCGGCCGGGTTTGAACGTCCACTTTGGCGATTGCGGAAAGCGGCAACTGCCCGCCGCCCGCGGAGGGGAGGTAAATGGATGCGAGCGAGTCGACGGAACGGTAGAAGGCGGGGTCGGCTTCGAGAATGACCCGGTACTGATTTGATTGCGTGAAGATGGTGGAGACGATCCGCTGGCCGAAGGCATCGTAGAGCGCGTTGTCAACGGTCCCTACGCTGATGCCGAGACGCGCCGCGCTGTCGCGATCGATGGTGACGTAGGCGGCAAGGCCGTTGTCCTCCTGGTTGCTGACCACATCGGCGAGTTCGCTCTGCTGGCGCAGGGCGCCGAGCAGCTTCGGCGTCCAGGCGGAGAGCGCCGCGGCGTCCGCGCTTTCCAGGGTGAATTGGTACTGGGTGCGGCTCACCGTGGTGTCGAGGGTCAGGTCCTGCACCGGTTGCATGTAAAGCGTGATGCCCGAAATCGACGAGGTTTCGCTGCGCAGGCGGCGGATCACGTCGGCGACGTTCGAACCCCGCTGGCTGCGCGGCTTCAGATTGATCAGGAAGCGGCCGCTGTTCAGCGTGACGTTATTGCCGTCCACGCCGATGAACGATGAGAGGCTCGCCACGTCCTTATCGGCGAGAACGGCGGCGGCCAGGGTCTGCTGGCGCTCCGCCATGGCGGCGTAGGAGATCGATTCGCTTGCCTCTGACACGCCTTGAATCAATCCGGTGTCCTGATCAGGAAAGAAGCCCTTCGGAATCAGCACGTACAGAATTGCCGTGAGCGCTAGCGTGCCGGCGGCGACATAGAGCGTCGCGCGCTGATGATCGAGCACCCAGGTGAGCCTTCGCCCGTACCATTCGACCAGCGCGGCGAACCACCGCCCCGAGTCCGTTTGCGCCCGCGTAGCGTGCGGCGGCCGCTGCTTGAGCAGTTTTGCGCATAACATGGGCACCAGCGTCAGAGACACGACCGCGGAAATCAGAATCGTGACGGCGAGCGTCACCGCGAACTCGCGAAACAGCCGGCCGACCACATCCTGCATGAACAGCAGCGGAATCAGCACCGCGATCAGCGACACGGTGAGTGAAATGATGGTGAAGCCGATTTGCCCGGCGCCCTTGAGCGCGGCCTCTAGGGGGCTGAGCCCGAGTTCGATGTAACGGGAAATGTTTTCGATCATCACGATGGCATCGTCGACGACGAAACCGGTGGCGATGGTCAAAGCCATCAGTGACAGGTTATTCAGGCTGAAATTCGCCAGATACATGACGCCGAACGTGCCGATCAGCGACAGCGGCACCGACAGGCTGGGGATGACCGTGGCCGGAACATTGCGCAGGAACAGATAAATCACCAGCACCACCAGCACCACGGCGAGCGCCAATTCGAATTCGACGTCGGCGACGGACGCCCTGATGGTGGTGGTGCGGTCGGTGAGCACGGCGACATCCACGCCCGCCGGCATGGCGGCCCGTAGCGACGGCAGCAGATCGTGAATTCTGTCCACCACGTCGACCACGTTGGCTCCGGGCTGGCGCTGCACGTTCATGATCAAGGCCGGAGTCGTGTTCATCCAGCCGCCGAGTTTGGCGTTTTCGGCGCCCGAGACCAGCGTGGCGACATCGCGAAGCCGCACCGGCGCACCGTTCTTATAGGCTATGACCACGCTGCCGTAATCCTCGGCGTTGCGGATCTGGTCGTTGGTGTTGACCGTATAGGCGCTGGTCGGGCCGTCGAGCGTACCTTTCGGCCCGTTCTGGTTGGCGTTGTTGATGGTGGTGCGCAGATCGTCGAGATTCAAGCCATAGGCGGCCGCGGCGCGAGGGTTCACCACGACCCGGACTGCCGGGCGCTGGCCGCCGCTGATGCTGACGATGCCCACGCCCTTGAGCTGAGAGATCTTCTGGGCTATGCGCGTATCGGCCAGATCCTCCACCTCGGTGAGCGGCATCACCTTCGAAGTGATGCCGAGAATCAGCACCGGAGCATCCGCGGGATTTACCTTGGCGTATATCGGCGGGGCCGGCAGGTCTTGCGGCAGCAGATTCTGTGCGGCGCTGATCGCCGCCTGCACTTCCTGTTCGGCGACGTCGATGGCGAGCGCCAAGTTGAATTGCAAAGTGATGACCGACGCTCCGGCCGAACTCGTCGAGGACATCTGGTTCAGGCCGGGCATCTGACCAAATTGCTTTTCCAAGGGCGAAGTAATGGCGGAAGTAATCACCTCGGGGCTCGCGCCGGGATCGAAGGTCTGTACTTGAATGGTCGGATAGGCCACCTCGGGCAGCGCGGACAGCGGCAACTGCCGGTAGGCGATGGCGCCCACGATCAATATCGCCACCATCAACAAGGTCGTGGCGACCGGGCGCAGGATGAAGATGCGCGAGGGATTCACTGCGGTGTGCTGGTGTTCGCTCGCGGGCGGTGCGGGTCCTTCGACCCGCCACTGCGTGTGGCCGGGGATTTCACGGCGGATGCGGGGCGGTCCGCAGCCGCTTGCGGCAGCACCACCTGCGCGCCGTCGCGCAATCGATCGCCGCCTTCGGTGACCACGATCTCGCCCGCCGTGAGCCCCGAACTCACCGCGACGCGCTCGCCGTCGACGACGCCGAGCGTGACCGGCCGCACCGCGACCGTATGGTCGGAATTCACGACATAGACAAAGGTGGTGACCACGCCGCTCGGCGCGCCGCGCCGCACCGCCGAGTTGGGTATGACGATTTGATGCTGCAGGAGCTCCTGTAGGAGCTGCACGTTCACGAACTGGTTCGGAAACAGCGCGCCGTCGGCGTTGTCGAACTGCGCCCGCAATTTAACCGTGCCGGTGGTGGTGTCGATTGCATTGTCGAGCGTCAGGAGCTTGCCTTCGGCAAGTTTCGCGCTGTTGGTGCGATCGTAGACTTCCGCCGTCAAGGTGGCTCCATCGCGCAATCGCCGCATCAGCGCCGGTACATTATCTTCGGGAATCGGAAAGACCACGGTAATGGGCTGCAGCTCATTGATCACCACGATGCCGTTGGCGTCACCCGGCGAGACGTAGTTTCCTTGATCCACCTGGCGCAATCCGACGCGACCGCTGAGCGGGGAAACGATGCGCGTGTACGCCAGATTCACCTGCGCGGTATTCAGCTGGCCCTCGTCCGATTCGATGGTCCCTGCATATTGGTCGACCAGCGCGCGTTGGGTATCGAGCTGTTGCACGGCGATCGAGTCCTCTTTGACCAGACCCTCGTAGCGCTGCAGGTCCAATTTGGCGTTCGCGAGCAGTGCTTGGTCGCGGCGCAAGTTGCCTTGCATTTGCTGTACGGCGGCTTCGTAGGGGCGCGGATCTATTTGAGCCAGCAGGTCCCCCTGGTGTACGAGCTGGCCTTCGGTGAAGGCGATCTTCTGCAGTATGCCGCTAATTTGAGTTCTCACGGTCACGGTGGCGAGGGGCGTAACCGTACCCAACGCCGGTATGCGCAGCTGGATGTCGCCGTACGAAGCGGTGGCCACCGAAACCGGGACCGGGCCGCCCTGACCGCCCGCGCCGGAGCCCGAGCCGCCCGGCGTAGTCTGCGGCTTGTGGCTGAAGTGTCTGGCGATGAGCACCGCCGACAGCAGGATGAGTGCCAGGAGGATCAATGCAATTCGGTGCTTGCGAAGCAAGGCACGAGCGCCGCCCGGCTGAGCCCGGCCGCCTAAGTCGTCTTGGTCATTGATCACGAGTTCACCACCGATTTATGGTTCGCGCCCTGCACAACGCGCTTACTGTACGGTCTTCCGCGCGGCGGATTGTTTAGAAGTGTCTAGAAGTGCCGCCTCGGGGCTTTTACCCTCAGCCGAGTCATGCATGAAGGAAAAAAACACAAAGGCCGGCCACCTCGGTAAATGAATGCTACACCCATGCCAACCCCAATTCCGGCATTGCTCCCGGCGCCGATTGCTCCCCCTAGACGAGCCGACGCCGAAGTGCAAATCGATTTTCGTTTCATCGAACTGCGAGCACGCACTTCGCCGGAGCTCCGGCTTCTTCACGGCATTCACCTTCGAACAATTGGCGACCCGGATCGAGTAGCCCGATGAACAGCGTTAGTCGCGATTTTTGGGGAACCTGCCTTTCGCGATCGAGCTGACGGCTGTCGAACTCTTCCGTGATTCTTCTGGCATATCATCTTGATTATCAAGAATAATTTTGACCTTTTACCGGTTCGGTACGGTGCCCTCGGTGAGCACAAATCGATGATCCCCAATCTGGATTACAAACTCCGGCGCAGCACGGATCTCCGGCGCCGCCATCAACAATCCAAGCGTCGACACGATGTGTATAGCGCGCATCCATCCCGAGAAATCCCAGCGATATGTCCCGCGCAAGCATGCCGTTCGCCGATTAACTCAAGCTTACAAGCGCAAAAAAATCGGAAGCCATCCGGAGTCTCGCCGATCCCGCGGAGCGCCTCTGTAGGCTTGCTTTTATTTTCTTTCGGCGACCGAGGATAAAAGTTCAGGCAGGCAAGGTTCAGCCGCGCCTGCCCCGCGTCTATCCATTTCTCGATGCTCGGCATTTATGACGGTTTCATTGCACATTCTGCAAGCGCCGGGTGCGTAAGGTTGACTTAATGTCCGGCCCATAACCTCGGTACTCAGGACAGCGATCCTATTGGGTACCTCTGGCGAAATTCGCGGGGGCGTGAAGTAACCGGATAAGCAGGACTGGAACATGTATAGACTATTGTCAGCTGACCGAGATTTCAGGCGCACGGACTCGATGGTCCCGCGGTTTGACGGTCATGAGGATCTGACGAGGGCCGCGATCGCTCGCGGCCGCGTGCGTGGCACACCGCGCCCGATCAAGGTGTTTCTGTATTCCCACGACACATTCGGTCTTGGACACTTGCGCCGTAATCTTGCCATCGCCGGAGGATTGTTGCGCCACCCGGACCGGTTTTCGGTCCACCTGATCACCGGCTCGCCGGTGATCAGTCAATGGAACCTACCGCCCGGATTGAACGTCCAGCCCCTGCCGCCGGTCGTCAAGACGGGTGCGGAGCGCTATGCCGCGCGGGAGTCCGGCAAAATATTCGGGCTGGTCAAAGGCTATCGCGAGGCGCTGATCCTCAAACTGGTGCTTCACCACCGCCCAGATGTCTTACTCGTGGATCACGCGCCGGCCGGCATGAATGGCGAACTACTGTCCACGCTGGCGATGATCCGCCAAGAACTGCCGGCAATGCGCACGGTTCTCGGTCTGCGCGATATCCTCGATTGCCCTGACACCGTGAAGGCGCTCTGGCAGGAGCAGGATATTCACGGGCTGCTCGACCAGGCATACGATGATGTTCTGGTCTATGGCAGCGAGATTCTGTTCGATGTTGCCAAGAGCTACGGACTGACCGGTCGGATTGCAAGCTCCGTGCGCTATTGCGGCTACGTTGTTGCCGCACCGGAGGCACCACACCGACATATCTGGCAGCCCGAGCGGCAGGTGTGCTGGGATCGCGCTCGTGCGGCGGGACGTCCTGTCGTTCTGGTAACGGCGGGCGGCGGCGGTGACGGGTTCTTCCTGATGGATGCGTATCTTCAATCGCTCGCGCGCCTCGCGGTGGCGGGATTTTATTCGGTGATCGTCACCGGCCCACTGATGGCCGCCGATGAAAAGGCAGCGCTGCGCGCCCTCGCCGCGGCGCGTGCGGACGTCGAGCTTGTCGATCACACGACGAACCTCGTGCCGAGCATTGAGGCCGCGCACCTGCTGGTGGCAATGGCCGGCTACAACACCAGCGCCGAGATCATCGCCGCCCGCAAGCGCGCCATTCTAGTGCCGCGAGCGGCCCCGCGCGCCGAGCAGCGCATGCGCGCGAACTTACTGGACAAGATCGGCGTCGTCCGCAGCGTCGAGCCTGGCCCGGATCTGGTGCACCGTCTCGCTGCGCTCCTGCCGGTCGCGGTGGCTGAACCGCCACCGCCCGATGCGGCGTGGGCTTCGCTGGACTTAAGAGGCGCCGAGCGCGTGGCCGAACATCTGCTGACGGCGGCACCGGCGATGCGGGAGTGCGTGGCATGATGGCGCGCGACCTGGGACCCGTCGCCTACGTGATGAAGCGCTATCCGCGACTGAGTGAAACCTTCATCCTGAACGAGATACGCGTCATGGAGCGGCTCGGAGCGGACCTGCAGATCTTCTCGCTGTTGCAGCCCGAGCCACCACCTCACCACCCGACGGTGAGCGAGGTGAAGGCGTCGCTCCACGCACTGCCGGCTAAGTTCTGGGCCAAGACTGCGGCGATTGCCCGCGCCCATGGCTCGGCAATTATGGCGTCGCCGGTGCGCTATGGAAAAGCGATCTGGTGCGCGATTCTGTGGTCGACGCTCACGCGGTCGCCGTTCTCTGTCTGGAAGCAGTTCGTCCGCGCCGGCTTCGTCGCCGCCACCTGTCGAAGGACCGGTGTCCGGCACATCCATGCGCATTTCGCAAATGATCCGGCGACGGTCGTGCATTTTGCCAGCTTGATGAGTGGCATTCCGTTCAGCGTTACCGCTCATGCGAAGGATCTCTACCTTACGTCGAAGCGCGTGATCCGCCGGCGCGCGCGCGCGGCGGTCTTTGTCGCCACTTGCACAGACTACAATGCACGCTATCTGCGTGATCTGCTCGGCCCAGAAGGCCGGCGAAAAATCCATCTCGTCTATCATGGGATCGATTTATCGACGTTTTCGACCAAGCAGGAAGCGCAGGATACGGTGCCGTCCGTGCCCCGGATACTTTCGGTGGGTCGACTGGTCCCGAAAAAAGGACATGACGATCTCATCGAGGCATGCGCGATCCTGCGCGACGTCGGCTATGAATTCCGATGCACGATCGTGGGGGGCGGCCCGCTGAAGGCAGAACTTCAGTCCCTCATCACACGGCTTCGGCTCGGCAATGTGGTCAGTCTCGAGGGTCCGATGACCCATGCGGATCTGATCGGACTTTATGGTCAGGCGGATTTGTTCGCACTTGCTCCGCGGATCACCGAGGATGGCGACCGCGACGGTATTCCCAACGTAATCGCGGAGGCTATGGCTATCGGTTTGCCGGTGGTGTCCACCAATGTTTCGGGAATACCGGAACTGGTACGCCACGGGCGGACAGGGCTGTTGGCGCCACCGAACGATCCACGCGCCCTGGCGGATGCAATTGCCCGTATGATCACGAACCCGGACCTTGTTTCATCGCTCGCGGGGGCGGCACGTACGCTGCTGGAGTCGGAATTCAATCTCTTTACCACAACGAAGCGACTGCACACCTTGATGGGATGCGATGGTTGCAGCCACGCGGCGCTGGATGAAAGGGTTTCCGCCGCCGCCCCGATCATGATGGCGGCCGAATGAAAATCCTGTACATCAACGCGGATCGCGGCATTCCAATTCTCGGGGACAAAGGCGCTTCGGTCCACGTGCGCGCATTCGTCACGGCCGCCAACGCTCTCGGGCATGAGGTCGTGCTTGCTTGCGCAACGCTCGGCACCGGCAATCCGCCGCCGCCCGCACGCGTCATTCAAATCAGCATGGAATCCAATGACGCCACCCTGGCGCGCGAGTGCGCGGCCCTCGGCGTGCCAGCCGCAACTCTTGCCGACCCGGTGTTGCGCCGCGAGATCGAGCGCCTGGCCTATGATCGCGCTTTGCCGGCCCGGCTGCTTGCGGAACTCGACGCCAATGTGTTCCGACCGGATATTATCTATGAGCGCCAGGCGCTTTTTCACCAGGCCGGCACCGTAATCGCGGCCGCATTGGGCGTGCCCCGGCTGCTGGAAGTGAATGCCCCCCTGGCGGCCGAACAAGCTCAGTATCGGGGCCTGCGCCTGGTTGATGCCGCGCACGCATCTGAAGCCGCCTCATATCGCGGTGCGGACGCAATTATCGCCGTTTCTGAGTCGGTGGCGGCGCATGTACGCAGCGTGACCGGCGCGACCGGAAAGGTCCACGTTATTCCGAACGGCGTCGATCTCGCTCAATACAGTCTGCCAAATCATGGTCGGAACATTCGTTCGGCGTTGGGCATCGGCGCCGGGCCAGTCATCGGCTTTATCGGCAGCTTCAAGCCATGGCACGGCATGGGCTTCTTGTTGGACGAGTTCGAAATCCTGGCGGCGAAGCGGCCCGAAGCGCGCCTAATTGCAGTGGGCGACGGTCCCGATCTGCCGGCGGCCCGCGCGCGCGCCGCCGAATGCGGATTGGAGCGGCGCGTCTTCCTGCCGGGCCGCATTGCCCATGCATCCATCCCAGCGTGGCTCGATGCCATGGATATGACTGTTGCTCCCTATCTTCCGCAGCCTGATTTCTATTTTTCGCCCCTAAAAATCGTCGAATCGCTTGCGGCAGGAAAGCCGGTCGTGGCGCCTCGCATCGGTCAGATCCCGGACCTGGTGGCCGACGGCGAAACCGGTTTGCTGTATCCCCCCGGCGATGCGCCGGCCTTCGGGCACGCATTGTGCGCTCTGATCGACGACCCGGACCGGCGGCTCGCCATGGGCCGGGCAGCGCGCCGTCTCGCGGCCGGTCGTGGCTGGAGTGCGGTGGTGCGACGGATACTCGAGCTTGCCCCGGCGCAGCGCAGCGAGCGTGCCGCATGATTAAGGATGACCGCGAGCGCAGGATGGCGGTGCAGCGCCGGTGGCTGCTCGCCTATCTTGCGCCTGAGTGGCGAGCACTCGGTACAGGTGCGACGATGATGGTGATGCGCGCAGGCATACTGCTGTTGCTGCCGTGGCCGCTCAAGTTAATTATCGACAACGTGATATTTCAGCGCAAGCTGACGCCGCACCTGGCTGGCCTGCTGCCGGATCCGCTAACCCATCAGACGGCTCTTCTTGACACGCTCGGGCTGGTGTTGCTCGGTCTTGGGTTGCTCGATGCGCTTCTCGTCTATCTTGGCAACCGATTGCTCCTCAACGCCGGCCAGCGCGTGGTGTCGGCAATCCGCTTCGATCTGTTTGCACACCTGCAGCGTCTGTCGCTGGAATTCCACCGGCGCAATCGCGGCGGCGAGGTTATGGAGCGCCTTGGCGGCGATGTGCGGCCTTTTGTCAGTGAGATCATCGCAACAGAGCT
>JBBIUT010000041.1:0-9008 GCA_037440085.1 Gammaproteobacteria bacterium | reverse complement strand
GCAGGATTTCATTGCCGCCATCGGAATCGATCTCCTGCCCCATGCGCTCACGATCCTCGGCATGGCGGTGGTCATGCTGGCAATTGACTGGCGCTACGCGCTAATTGCGCTGGCGGCCGCGCCGGCGCTGATATTGATCGCGCGCTTTTACGCGAACCGGTTGCGCTTTGCCTTACGCAAAGTACGCACTCACGAGGGTGCGCTCTGGGGTATGGCCCAAGAGATCCTCGGGAACGTGCAGCTGGTGCAGGCTCTCGCACGCGAGACCTACGAAGATGCGCGATTCCAGTTAGAGGCGGCGAAGAGCATCGAGGCGAGCTTTCGCGCAAACGAAGTTCAGGCGCAATTTGGTCCCGCAATAAGTCTAGCCATTGCGGCAGCGACCGGAATAATTGCCTGGTTTGGCGCGTCCTCGGTGATTCGCGGGGTGCTGACACCGGGCGATCTGTTGATCTTTCTCGCCTATCTGGGCGCAATGGCAACCCCGGCGCGCCAGCTCGCCAAGACCGGGCGGGTGTTTGGCCGGTCCGTCGTGGCGCTGGAACGGATCGGAGAATGCCGCGCCGAAAGGCCTAGCGTGGTTGATCCACCAGGTGCCATCTCGCCAGGGGCCTTCGCCGGGCGTGTCACGTTTCAAGACGTCGGCTTCGGGTACCACTCGGGTGCCTCGGTGCTTCACGACATTTCCTTCGTGCTAGAGCCGGGCAAGACGGTGGCGCTGGTCGGCCAAACGGGATCGGGTAAGAGCACGATTGCGGGGCTGATCCCGCGCTTCTACGATCCCGATCGCGGCCAGATTCTGCTCGACGGGCGCGACGCAAAGACCTTGCCGCTGGCATTTCTTCGCCGGCAGGTGGCGCTGGTTCTGCAGGAACCCCTGCTGTTCCACGCGACGGTATGGGAAAACATCGCTTATGGACGCGATGGTGCCGGTCGCGACGAGGCGATCGCCGCGGCACGCGTGGTCGGCATCGATGACATCATCGAGCGCTTGCCTCGGGGCTTTGACACGATGGTAAGCGAACGCGGCCTTAGCCTTTCGGGCGGGCAGCGTCAATGCATCTCAGTTGCGCGGGCCATGCTGAGCGAAGCGCCGGTCGTCATTCTCGATGAGCCGAGCAGCAGCCTGGATGCGTCAACGGAACAACGGCTGATGCGCGCCCTCGGGCGACTTTCCAGAGACCGTGCCGCCTTGGTGATCGCTCACCGGCTCGCCACGGTGATGCACGCGGACCTCATCCTGGTGCTCAATCAAGGGCGCATCGTCGAGCGCGGCCGGCATGCCGACCTGCTCGCATCCGACAAAGCCTACGCCCATCTCTGGACTGCGTCGCGCGAAGGTCAGGAGCAGCCGAAACTCAGGCTGGTAAATGAGTAACCAACGTTATCGCCGATTGCAAGCGCACACAGCCGCGGGATCTTCAAGTCGCACATATGGTCACGCGATTACCCTGGCGCGACATGGACAGACAGCATGGAACCGCGAAGGCCGCTATCAGGGGCGAAGTGATCCGCCATTGTGCAAGGAGGGAATTGATGAGGCTGTTCTGCTCGCCGCGCAATTACGCGGCGCCGGCATCGGCTCAATAATCGCAAGTCCGCTGTGCCGTGCGCAGCAGACTGCGCAGATCATCGCCACCGAGCTATCGATCGGTCCCCCTAAGACGGACCCGCGCCTGGCGGAGATTGCTTTTGGAGCATGGGAGGGCTTGACCCAATCCGAAGTGAAGGTGCGCTGGCCGGAATTGCTGCAGGGTTGGAAGCATGCGCCGGAGACGGTGAGGTTTCCCGGCGGCGAAAACCTGCAAGAAGCGCGACTGCGGCTGCGCGCGTTTCTCGCCGACCAGGCGTTGCAGCAAGAATCGAACGCAGCGACCACGCTTGTGATCACGCACACCGGATTGATCCGCATGGCCATTCTCGAGGCGCGGCTCGCTTCGAGCAGTCTATTCCGCAAAATTTGCGTCGCACCGGCCTCGAGGCATCGTTTCATGTTGCGCAAGGCGGTTGGAAATTGGGATCCGGTGATCGAGCTTGTTGATGATTCGCCAGGTGCATGGCCATGAACGACCGGGACAGGCGCTCGGGTCTTATCGAACGACCGCATCCAAAAGAACATCTCGGGACATGGTTTGCAGAGATGCTCAGCGGGATTCTGGCCGATGCGCCACGCTGCATCGATCTAGACGGAATGAGGGGAATGTGATGGTCGCCACGCAAGGAGTCATGGCATATGGTACAGGCTAGTTTCTTCGAGTCGATCCGATCATGAATCTCACGATTATCGGCACCGGGTATGTGGGTCTGGTAACCGGCGCCTGCCTGGCGGATGTTGGGAATCACGTGCTTTGCGTTGACATCGACGATCGCAAGGTCGCACGGCTCAGCTCGGGCGAAGTGCCGATTCACGAACCGGGACTGGACGGAGTGGTCGCGCGCAACCGGCATGCAGGCCGGATGGACTTCACCTCCGATTACGATCGGGCGGTCGCGCATGCCGACGTATTTTTCATCGCTGTCGGCACGCCAACGGATGAGGATGGATCGGCGGATGTGCGACACGTGGAAAGCGCCGCCCGCGAACTCGGCCGCCGGCTTACGCGCAAGTCCCTGGTCGTCGTTAAATCGACGGTACCGGTTGGGACACATGCGCTTGTCGCACGGACGATTCGCGAAGAGCTGACCGCACGCAAGGCGCAGGTCACGTTCACGGTTGCTTCCAATCCGGAATTCCTCAAGGAGGGCGCGGCGGTAGCGGATTTCATGCATCCGGACCGGATCGTGATCGGCACGGACGATGCCGGTGCAATCGATGCGTTGAGGACTCTGTACGCGCCGTTTAACCGAAATCACGATCGTCTGATCGTGCTCGACGCGAGTTCGTCAGAGTTTGCAAAGTATGCGGCCAATGCTATGTTGGCCGTGCGCATATCCTTCATGAACGAGCTGGCGCGCCTGGCCGAGAATCTCGGTGCCGATATCGAGAGTGTGCGCCATGCCATCGGCGCGGATCCGCGCATCGGACCGAGTTTCCTCTATGCGGGCGCCGGCTATGGCGGCTCGTGCTTCCCAAAGGACGTGCGCGCCTTGCTCGCCATGGCGCGGGAAAACATGCTGCCGGCGCGAATGCTCTCGGCGGCGCACGACGTCAACGAGGAGCAAAAACACGTACTGACGACCAAGCTGCGCACTGCACTCGGCGGCGAACTGCGCGATCGCGTCATCGCCGTCTGGGGACTGGCATTCAAACCCAATACCGACGATGTCCGCGAAGCACCGAGTCTGGTGCTGATTCGCAATGCGGTCGCCGCCGGCGCGAAGGTGCGGGCGTACGACCCGCAGGGCCGGGAGACCGCCCGTGCGGTGCTGTCGGATCTGTCCGGCAAGATTGAGTTTTGCGACAGTGCGGATGCGGCCTTGTCCGGTGCCGATGCCCTGGTCGTGGTAACCGAGTGGGCGGAATTCCGCAGCCCGGACTTCGCGGCGCTCGCCACGCAGCTGCGCGCCCGCGTGGTCGTCGACGGCCGCAATCTGTATGACCCGCGGGCGGTGCGGGCCGCAGGCCTGCACTATGAAGGTATCGGCCGAAGCATTTGATGCCGCCCAACATGGAACCACCGGGCGACTATCCGCGACCCGGGCTGGCAGCCGACAACCGGCATCGACACCGGCCTGCCTCATCGGCATCCGAGCGGTCCCCAAGGGCAAAGGGGGCGGTGCAACGTGAACATTAAGCGAATATCGCGCCGCGGCGCGCCGCGGATTGTTTAGAATTGCCTGGAAGTGCCGCTATGTGAACCTTGCCCTTAAGACCCCGGCGGCGTGGAGATCAGTCGTATGAAAATACATGTCCTGGGCCTGGCGGCCTTTTCGCTGGCAATCACGCTGGCTGCGGCGACGCCGGCCGCGCCGGTCTGGACCGAGGGGAAGAACTACTTCCCGATCGAGACGCCCCGTCCGCCGGCGCTGCCGCACGGCAAGGTCCAAGTGACCGAGGTCTTCTCCTACGCCTGTCCGGCCTGCAACGTGTTCCTGCCGACCATGAACAAGCTGGTCCGCAGCCTTCCCGCCAACGCCGTGGTCGATTACCTTCCCGCCTCCTTCAATTCGAGCGAAGACTGGCCGGTATTTCAGCTTGCGTTCTGCACGGCGCAAGCGCTCGGCATCGCCGAACAATGGCACGATGCGATGTTCGATGCGGTTTGGCGCACCAATGAGCTGGCCGTGATCGATCCCGTTACGGACCGCGTCAAGGAACGCCTGCCGGCGATCGAGGACCTCGCGCGCTTCTATAATCGGCATGCCGGCGTGCCGGTGGATAAATTCTTGAGCGCCGCGAAGTCGTTCTCGGTCGATCTGAAGGTGCGCAGCGCCGAGGATCTGATCAGGGCCTATGGCATCGATCGCACGCCGACCATCGTCGTCAACGGCAAGTACCGGCTGCATGTGCAGTCCGCCGGGGGGCCCGACGAAGTGATCGAGTTGGTGAAATGGCTGGTCGCGAAAGAAAGCAAATAGCCGGGCCGGCGTCGGCCGCGAACCGCGCCAATGAACGCATCGATACTGCTCTGGGGATTGCTGTTCAGCTCGATCGGGCTCGGATTTTTTCTGTACGGCAGGAAACAGCGGGCCGTCGTGCCGTTGGTGTGCGGGATGGCGCTGATGATCTACCCCTACTTCATTCCGCATGTGGGCGCACTGATCGCGATCGGCGTGGCCCTCGCGGCGATTCCTTATTTTTTGCGGTTTTAAGCGCCCCTGTTTATTGGCCGACCCCGGTTTCGAGCGACCCGTGAATCATGCATAAACTGCTGCGCTTTCACCCCAGACTTTGGATCGCCGTAATCGCCGGCGACGCGCTATTTTTCCTTCTCCCGCCGCAATGGTCGCTGATCAGCCGGGTGCTGGTGAGCTGGAATTGCGGAGTGGCATTGTTCCTGGTGCTGATCTATCTGTGGATGACGAGCTTGACGGCCGAACAGATCTGTTCACGCTACGTGGAGGAGGATTCATCGGCACATTTCATTCTGGTGCTGGTCACGCTGGCGGCGCTTTTGAGCATGGTGGCCATCGTCGAACCGCTGGCGACCATCCGGCATGTGGCTGGCACCGAGCGGATCGCGCATTTCGCGCTGGCGACCATGACATTGATCGACTCCTGGCTGCTGGTGCCCACGATTTTCATCACCTACTACGCCGACATGTTCTACAGCGCCGATCAACGGCACCGCCCGCTGCGGTTTCCGGAAACCGACATGCCGGTGTTTTGGGACTTCGCGTACTTTTCGTTCACCATCGCTGCGGCTTGCCAGACCGCGGATGTGCTGACCACGCGCGGATCGATCCGCAAAGTGGTGATCGCTCACGAGCTGATTTCATTTCTGTTCAACGCGTCGATCCTGGGATTCGCCATCAACGTGACCGCGGGACTCATCGGCGCAGCGTGAATGCGATGAAATCCAAAGTCGTGGCCGTCCTCGAAACGCGCACCGGCGAGCACTTGGCCGAGTTGATCGCGCGCCGCGGCGCAATCCCGCTGCTGGCGCCGGCCTTGGAAGAGGTGCCGGATCTCGAGCCGCGGGCGGTGCCCGGTTTGTTGCGGCAGTGGCGTACCGATCCTTTCAAGATGGCAATTTTTCAAACGGGGGTGGGTACCCGCGCGCTATTTCAGGCCACCGACTCCTTGGGAGTCACCGCCGAAATGCTGCGGCTGCTCGCGCTCTCGGTGGTGGTGGTCCGCGGTCCGAAGCCGGTGGGGGAATTGAATGCGCGCGGGGTGCGCATAGATATCCGCGCGGCCTCGCCGTTCACGACCGAGAAGGTGCTGGAGGCGGTGGCCGGCGTCGCGCTCGAAGGAGCCCGAGTCTTGGTGCAGCGTTACGGGGAGGCGAATCGCCGCCTATGCGAGGGGATGGCGGCACGCGGCGCCACGGTGCAGGAGCTCGCGACCTACCGTTGGGCGCTGCCGGCGGACACCCGGCCACTCGAGAATCTGCTCGAGGCGCTGGCGTGCTCGCGAGTCGATGCGGTGGTGTTCACCAGTGCCGTACAGGTGCAAAATCTCGAGGCCGTCGCGGCGAAATCGGGCCGGGCGAACCAGCTCGCCGATCTGTTGAGCGGCCTCGTGGTCGCATCGATCGGTCCGGTCTGCAGCCGCGCGCTGATGCAGCGCGGGGTCAAACCGACCATCGAGGCGAATCCACCGAAATTGGGGCCGCTCGTGGCGGCATTGGATCAGGCGCTCGGCGACGATTGACCGGCCGGCTTGGCCGCGCTACCTGGTCCAGCGATACACGGCCCCCGCATACGGCACTTTGAACTGATCGAAGACACCGGTGATGTAAAGCGTGTCGGCGCCGTTCGCGCCGAAGTTCACGTTGGTGACGTAGCGAGTCGGGACCGCCACCATGCGCACCAGCCGCTTCGCGTCGTCCACCACGAGTACGCGGCCCGAGCCGTTTTGCGCAATATAGTAGTTGCCGTCCGGCCCGAGTTTGAAGCCATCCGGACCGTTATACGCATCTTCGTCGGGAGTCGGCGGCGCGAGGTCGCGCAGCCGCGCCCACACGGTGCGGGGACCCAAGCTGCCGTCGGCGTTGATTGGAAAGGACAGAATGCGGCCGGCCAGGCCTTCCGCGACCAGCAGATGCTTGCCGTCCTTGGAAACCGTCAAACCGTTCGAGTAGTGGATGGTATTGGCGACTTCCGCGATTCGCGTTCCGTCGGCCGACAGGTATAGAACCGCACCGCTGATGGGTGCGCTGAGGTCGTAGACTCCGGAGGCCGAAAAATAGATGCCGCCCTGGCCGTCGGCCGCGAAATCGTTCGGCCCGACGAATGACTTGCCGGCGCCGTCCCTGTCGATCGTGCGCACGGTTTCGCCGCGCCGGTCCAACTCGATGACGGCGTTGGCGTCATAACAGGCCACCAGCAGATGATCGCCTCGATAGGCGATCAAACCCGATGCGCCGCAATGCGCGCCGCTCCAATAGGTGCCGGTGCTCTTGCCGTCCCAGATTTTGACCCCGGGGCCCGCGTATTCCACATATAAAAGCTTGCCGTCGCGCCACAAGGGGCCTTCCGGGTACGCGGCTTGCGAATCGACGACGACAACCGTCCCCCGTGCCCCGAGTGCGGCGGGCGCCGCGATCAATGAGACCATGCAGAGTAGCGGCGCCCATCGGATGCTCATCCGAATTTCTCCGTGCCAAGATTCAGGAACTGCGGCCCACCGACGGCGGATCGCTTGCCGGAACTGATTCGTCAAGCGCCCCGTCCAGCGAGTCATCTTGATGCCGTTTTGTCGCCGTCCCTCGGGTGCCTGGCCATATAGGCGGCCGCATGGGAGCAGACCGGAATCACCCGCCTTACGATATACCAAAGCGTGCCGCGCTAATCGGTTCGCACCAGCCGCGCCCTGTTAGGATAACGCCGATAGCGGGACCCGGGGGATAATCCTAATCATGACCCAAGCGCCACTGAAATCCGCGCACATCGCGGGTGATTCCATGGTCGAAGCGGCGTATGCGCGCCTGCGCGCATGCAATGATGCCGGCGAACGGATCGCGGCCGCGGCAAGGCTGTTGCTGGTCATCTTCGACGAGTTTTACGGATTGTTGTGCGAATACCCCTATCGCGCCAAATGCGCCTTCGAAACCATGGACCCGCATGCGTCGATCCGGATCAGCAAGGAGCGCCTGGGGCTCTACAGCCGCTACGTCGCGGAACACGGGCCGAAGGTGCTCGCGGCATTCCCCGCTCTCGCCGACGACTCGAGGATCTGGGACGCGCTCGACAAATTGTTCGTCGCGATGATCGCCGACCGCTACGAGGCGGACATCGCATTCAGCTTTGCCCATTCGATTCGACGCAACATCAACCATGAAATTTGGCGCCCCGTCGCCTACTCCTTTCCGCCCGCAAGCAAGCTGCGGGCCTTCTCGATGGCGGCGGTCCATCGGCGCCTGCCGGTGCAAAGCCGCATCGATACCGAGCTGGTGGCAACTGCATTGCGCGTGCCCGGATTTTCCGTTCGCTTCAGGGATTTGAAAGGCGACTCGCAGCGCATCCTCAATCGCCTGGTGCGCTTGCTGTACGGCGAGCCGCATGCGCCGGCGCCGGTGGCGCTCGAAGTGGTGGATGCCGGATTTTTTCGCGACCGCAATGCATTCGTCGTCGGCCGTTGGGTTCTCGCGGACGGCGGCATCGTGCCTTTCGTGGTGGCGCTCAAGAACAGCTCCGAGGGTATCTACGCCGATGCCCTATTGCATCGCGTCTCGGATATCCACGATCTTTTCAGCTCCGCACTCGCCAATTTTCACGTCAGCACGCGGCTTTACTACCAGACCTGCGTGTTCCTGTTCAGCCTGATGCCGAGGCGTCCGCTGGGGCATCACTACTCGACCATCGGATTCAATCATGTCGGCAAGGTGGCCATACTGAACGAGATCGGCGAACAGATGCGCCGCAGCGGCCAGCGGTTCGAGAGATCGCCCGGGGCGCCGGGAACGGTCGCGTTCGGGTTCACCTTCGAAGCGTGCGCCTACCATTTGAAGGTCATTCGCGATCACCCCACCACCTCGTACAAATGGGGTGAATATCCAGGCGTTGCGGCGGTGGTGGACAAGTACCGGATCGTGCACGAGACCAATCGCGCCGGCAGCATGCTCGACAATGTGATGTACTTCAAATTGCGGTTGGACCGGGAGATGTTCGATCCCGCGCTGCTCGAGGAGTTGTGCGTGCAGGCGGCTGGCAGCGTGCACGTGGATCGAGACGGCGTGTATCTGCGCTCGCTCATCGCGCAAATGAAAATCATCCCGCTGCCGGTGTACTTGCGGACCGCGGACGAGCGGGAGACCCGCGAGGCGATCATCAGGCTCGGCCACTGCATTCGCAACAATGCCGCCACCAATATCTTCAACAAGGACTTGGACTCGCGAAATTACGGCGTCGGCCGCTACGGGCGCGTGTTCCTGTTCGACTACGACGCGGTCGAGCCGCTGACC
>JBBIUT010000040.1:0-26200 GCA_037440085.1 Gammaproteobacteria bacterium | reverse complement strand
TGATGTCGAGCACGCCGGCGCGGATCAGGCCGACCATGTCGTCGGGGCTGGTGAGCCGGCCGTTCCCGACCACCGGAATGTCCGGGCCCAGAATCGACTTGCCCTGCTTGATGAAGGGCGTCATCCAGCCGGATTTGCGAAAGCGCGATACGCCCGCATCCTCGCCCCATTCCGCATAATCGCCGATCTTGAGCGCCACCGCATCGACCACACCCTCGCGGCGGAACAGCTCGAGCAGCCGCACCCCGTCCTCATGCGCCTCGACGCCTTCGGGGCCGTGCAGCGTGTCCATTTCGAATCGCGTGGTGATTCCGCAGCGGCCGCCCAGTTCGCGCTTGAGTGCGTGCAGTAATTCGATGAAAAACCGCGAGCGATTGGCGAAGCTGCCGCCGTAGTGATCGGTGCGCCGGTTGAAGCGCGGCTCGAGAAACTGTATCGGCAGGGTGTCGTCCCCGGCCGAGACCTCGAGCAGATCGAAGCCGGCCTGCTCGGCGCGCTTGCCGGCTTCGACGTACATGTTGATGACCGAGCGGATGTCGAGATCGTCCATCTCGTAGCCGTACACCGAACGGGTGGCGAACAGCGGCGACAGCCATTGGCAGGGGCTGCGCCCGACCTCGCGCGATTCGAGCGAGGGCGCGTTGCCGCCGCTGTACCAGAGCTGAATGCCCGCCAGGCTCCCATGCCGGTGCGCGACTTCGCACAGGTAGCCCAAGTTGGTGACGTCACCCTGATCCCAAATGCGAGCCGAGGTATAGGGATATTCGTCCGCCTCGGGGTGGATGGAGCAGTATTCGGTGAACACCACCCCCCAGCCGCCCTCGGCCTTCATGCCGCGCAGATGCGCCTGCGCGCCCGGCCGCTCGGAACCGGGACCCGCGCAATGCGAAGTCTGCCAAAAGCGGTTGCGGGTTCTTTTCGGTCCCAGTGCGACCGCCTCGAACAACACATCATGCTTGGGATCTCGAGCCATGGTTCACCTCAATTTTGGCCGGCGGGCGCCGACCGCCGCGCGCTGCCGATGACTATACTGACGACTAAGGGGCGCAGATTGCCCGCCCTGGCGGAGGGTCCTGAAATGAGCTTTTCCGGAAAAGCGGTTCTCGTCACCGGCTCGACCAGCGGGATCGGCGAGGCGTGTGCACGCGTCTTCGCCGAGACCGGCGCCGCGGTCATGGTGAGCGGCCGCGATGCCTCGAGAGGCCGATCGGTGGTGGAATCGATCGGCGCGGCGGGCGGAAATGCCGCCTTCAGCGCGGCCGATTTGCGTGCGGCCGGCGCCTGCGATCGGCTCATCGCGGACACGGTCGAGCGTCTGGGCAGACTCGATGTGCTGGTCAACAATGCCGGGATTCTATACACCGCGAACGCCCTCGAGACCAGCGACGAGCAGTGGCTCGACACCATGGCGGTGAACGTGAATGCTCTTTTTTACCTGAGCCGTGCGGCGGTCAAGCACATGAAGCTCGCGGGCGGGGGCGCCATCGTCAACGTGGCCTCGGAGTGGGGGTTGAACGGCGAGCCGAATCACGTGGCGTATTGCGCCAGCAAGGGCGCGGTGGTGCAGATCACGCGCTGCATGGCGCTCGATCACGCGCGCGACAACATCCGCGTCAACTCGGTATGCCCTGGCGAGATCCACACCCGCATGGTCGATGAGATCCTCGCCAAGCGGGGCGGCGATGCTGCCGCCAATCTGCGCGAGCTCGCCGCCGGAATTCCCATGCGGCGTTTGGCCCATCCGAGCGAAGTCGCGCGATGCGTGCATTTCCTGGCCTCGGACCTCGCGAGCTACGTTACCGGCAGCAACTTGAGCGTGGATGGCGGCAATGACGCGACCGCGGGTCCCTATCCTTAAGAGGCCGATCCGGCATCGTTTCATCCGATGGTTTCGATGGGCGCGCCCGGGGATCCCCGCCCCAAACGATGCGCATCTCCCGCGGGAGCTTGGCCATGCTCATAGGGCCTGGCCGCGAGCATGTAGATGATGCCGAGAACAATGACACCCGCGGTGGACGCCAGCATGCCGTAGTTGACGTACCAGGGGTCGTTCGGGCTGCGCGGCCACAGAATATTGACGATGGCGCCCACCCCGTACGCGAGCGCCAGCAGATTCACCCACAATCCCCAGCTGCCCAGCTTGAAGGACCCCGAAGGCCGCCATCCCATGGCGCGCGCGATCAGCGCCGCCAGCACCACCATCTGAAATGCGATGTAGATGCCGACCGATGCGAAGCTGATGATGGTGGCGATCGCATCCTGCAGCCACAGCGCCGAGAGCGCGATCAGGGCCGGAATGGCGCCCATCACGAGGAGAGCATTGGCCGGAACGTGGTGGCCCTCGGACATGCGGCTCAGGTATTTGCTGCCGAATATCATTTGATCGCGCGCGTAGGCGAAAATCAGCCGGCTGGCGGCGGCCTGCAGACTGAGCAGGCAGGAAATGAACGACACCAGCACCACCACGATCACGGCGCGAAATCCAATTTCACCCATCGAAGCCTTGAGCAGGGTGACGATGGGATCGGTGTCCTTGCCCGACATCACGGCGCCGATGTCGGAGATCGAAAGGACGAAGGCGAGACACACCCAGATGGCGGCCGCCCCGCCGATATAAATGGTCATGCGCATGGCCTTCGGGATCATGCGGCCCGGGTCCGGGGTCTCCTCGGCCACATCGCCGCAGGCCTCGAAGCCGTAATAGCAGAACATGGCGGCGAGCGAGGAGGCGAGAAATGCGGGCCAATAGGGCCCGTCGGCATGCACGAACGAGGTGTCCAAGAGAACTTTCAAGGGCTGATGCCGCGCGAACAGCAACAGATAGCCGCCGACCACGATGGCGCCCACCAGCTCACAAACGAACCCGAACATCGCGACTCGTGCCAACAGGCGCGTGCCGCTCAAATTGAGCGCCGTGGTCATGGCGATAAGAAAGAGGGCGATCCCCGTGGTCGCCACCGGTGTGCTCTGCATCCCGAACAGCTGCGCGAGATAGGGTGCGATGCCGGTGGCCACGCCCGCCATGGTGCAGCACAGGGCCCAGCCATAAACCCAGCCCGCCATCCAGGCCCAGCGCTTGCCCACCAGGCGGCGTGCCCAGGGGTAGAGTCCGCCGGAGATCGGAAACTGCGAGACGACTTCGCCGAAGACCAGGCACACCATCAACTGCCCCAGCCCTACGCCGATGTAGTTCCACCACATCGGCGGTCCCCCGGCCATGAAGGCGGTGGCGAAAATCGTGTATACGCCTACGACCGGCGAGAGGTAGGTGAACCCCAAGGAGAAATTTTCCCACTTCGACATGGTCCGGTCGAAATGAGATACATAGCCCAACGCGCGTAATTGTTCGGCGTCCTGATCGTTCGCCTTGCCGGAATTGGTCACAGTGGCTTGCCCTCCCTCGATTGATCGCGCGGCTCTTGAAGCGTCCTGCGGCGCGCGGACACTCCCGCGCCCGCGGGGCCAGGGCGCCATATTACGAAAATCGGGGGGCATGCGCCCCCCGATCGTCGACTTCTCAGTCGGTTCGAGTGTTTCGCGCGAACCTAGAACTTCGTATCAAACCCGATGCCAATGGTGCGCGGCTGGTTGGTCGACACCCGCGTGATCGTCGGCTGCTGCCAAGCGAAAACCGTGTTGTCGATGGTGAGTCCCGCGTGCTTATCGGTCAGATTGGTGCCGAATAGGGCGACTTGCCAGGGGCTCTTGCCAAGGGCTAATCGGAAGTCCATCAAGCCGTAGGATCCCAAGGTCTCGCTGTAATACGCGACGTCGTGGGTCTGGCCGACATAGGTTTCCGCGAGGCGCGCGGTCAACTTATAGTCTCCCTCGAGTGGTCTCTCATAGTTCACCGCCAAGGTGCCCGTATACTGCGGAATGTTATTGATGCGCGTGCCGGGCGCGAGCGGCAGCCCCGGCGTGTTCTTCGGTTCGCTGATGTAGGCCTGGGTATAGGCGCCCGCGAGGTCTACCGTGATCTCATCGGTTATTCTCGCGGAGGTTTCGAGTTCCGGCCCGTAGGACTTGGCATTGCCCACATTGGCGTTGTAGGGATAGCCGCAGGAGAGCACGATCAGCTGCTGGATGTCGGTCCACTTGACGTAGAACACATCCGCGTTGACGGTGAAGCGCCGGTCGTCGAACCGGGCCTTCTCGCCCACCTCGAAGCTCCAGATATTGTCTGGGTGATAGTAGGCCGGCTGGGAAGTGAGATAACTCGGGCCGCTTCCTCCTGGATGGACCGCGTCGGCTGGACCGCAGTAATAATACGAAGTATCGGACAGCGGGATCGGCAGGTTCACGCCGCCGGGGCGGGATCCCTTGGAGACCGTGCTGTAGAGCGTGAGATCCGAGGTCGGTTCGTACGACAGGTTCACCTTCGGCAACAGGCTGGTATTGCTTCCGGACACGCTGGAAACGGTCGGTGTGGCATTACCCGTTGCGGTGCCGGCGCCGCGTTGGTTGGCATCGTTGCTGATTTCGAATTTATAGAAGCGCATTCCCGCCGTGAGTTTGAGGTCGGGCCGCAGCTTATAGGACATCTCGCCGAACGCCGCCCATTGCTTCAAGATGTTCGGATTGTTGTCGTTGAAGATGATTCCCTCGGGGTTCGCCGCTATACCGCCATTACTGGGATTGTATTGCCCGCTCGGCGGGCAATTGGGGGCGGTCCCATAGGGAAAACAGGCCGTCGCATTGGCAAACGCGACAGTTTGGTTGTGCGTGAGGTAACCCGAGTGCAGATCCGAGTAGAAAAGGCCTCCCACCCATTGCAAGTCACCGTCACCCTTCGACGTCAAGCGCAACTCCTGGGCGACCTGAGTCGTATCATCCTGTTCCGTATAGAGATTGGGGACGAACGTCGTCAGCGCGAAGATGTTCTGGATGGCCTCCGTCGAATCCGTGTTCTGGACTACATCGCGCTTCCAGTAAGAGGATGCAGAGGTGAAGTCGGCGAAACTCATGCCGGTGTAGCTGATCTTGAGGCTGCCCAGCTTGAACGCATCATAATAGGGCTCCATGATGTTGTAGGGTTGGTAGATCGCCTCTTGATTCGGGGGAGCCTGGTAGTTGTTGTAGCCGTCGGCGTCGATGCGCTGATACATGAAATTCGTGGTGATGGACAGATTGTCCGTCGCCTGAATCAATAAGGACGCCCGCCCCGAGAAGAATCGCTCGAGATTGGAGCCCTTGATTTGGTCCGCAACCGGCGCTGCCTGGACATTGCCGCGATCGCAGAAATAATAGGGTCCGCAACCGCCGAAATTCGTCGGGAACGGGAATTGGCCGGGCGCGATGACGTTGCGGTCGATCCAACCGCTGATGTATTTCTCTGTAGTGACCACGCGCAGCGCCACCTTCTCGCCGATCGGAGCATTCAACATCAAACTGCCGTTGCCGTTGGTGCTGCCGCCGGCAGTTTGAGAGACGTCCGCGTGGGTCGAGCCTTCGTAGATTCCGAGTTTAGGCGGGTTGGTGACGAGCTTGATGGTGCCGCCCATGGACCCGGCGCCGTACAGAGTGCCCTGCGGCCCGCGCAGCACTTCCGTGCGATTCAGATCATAGAGGTCGGCATCGATTACGGTGCGGCCGTTCAAAGCCACTGCCGAAGCCGCCAAGGGGGTTTCATCGAGGTAAAACCCCACCGTGGCAACCGATCCGCCGGAGGAGCCCAAGCCGCGCATTTCGTACTCGGTCTGGCCGGGACCCGCCGTGCGGGCCGATAGTCCGGGCACGGTGCCGACGAGGTCCTGTACCGAAGTGATGTTTTGATCCAAGAGATCACCGGCGCTCAAGGCCGTGATGGCGATGGGCGTCGCCTGCACGGTGGATTCGCGCTTTTCGGCGGTGACGATGATCTCTTCCAGTTCGCTGCCCGCCTTGGCCGCGGGGGCCGCTTGGTCGGCCATGGCCGAGCCGCAGAACAGGGCGGCGCCTACCAGCGCGGAGAGAATCGACGAAGCGAGGAACTCGGCCGCGTCGGCGGCACACAACGCCTTTTTCATTTACTTAGTCTCCCTTGATCAGCACTTCGAACAGCCGCTCCACGCAAATAGCCGAAAAGCGCTTGCGGCGGCATGGCCGCGTCTTGCGGCTCATCCGCCGCGCTCTTTGGCAATCCCCTTGTGATCGGCAGGGTCAATTCGTAACATAGCGTTTACCCACACGCAAGTTTATTGCACAGCAGGCATCTGAAAAATCATGCCATCTGTTGCGAAAAGAGCGCGGCGGTGCGCTTGCAACCCAAGGTGACCTACATGCATCGATTGTGCCTTCCTTGAAGCAAGCCTCGCGACATCTCACCCTCGCCGCCGTGTTTTCCTCGAGCTTGGGCGTCGGATTGATCTTTGGCTTCCAGCCGCCGCTCATTGCTCTCACCATGAGCCGCTCCGGCTACTCCAGCTTTGCGATCGGGGCCGTCATCGCCTCGAGCCTGATCGCCGTGATCCTGCTCGGGCCGCTGTATCCGCGCCTCATCGCCCGCCTCGGGTTGAAACGCTGCGTGATTGCCGGTATCGGCATTGCCGCGGTGATTTTGCCGGCGATGCCGCTGTGGCCGGGCGTGGGCTCCTGGCTGTTTTTGAGATTCTTGAGCGGCTGCGCACTCGGGCTGTCGTGGGTCGCCAGTGAAATCTGGATGAACACGGTGAGCGGCGAGGAGTCGCGCGGGACCGTCATGGGCATCTATGGCACGATATTCTCGATCGGCACGATAGCCGGCCCGGCGCTCTTGGAAGTCACGGGTACCCGCGGTTCGCAGCCCTTCGTTATCGGGGCCGTCGGTTTGGTGGTAACGCTGGTGCCGCTTGCCCTGTTGCGCAGCGTGGAAGGCGCGCCGCAGCCGATCGCACCGCTGCGCTCGCTCTTTGGCGCAGTGCGTTGTGCGCCGTTCGTCATGATGGCCGCGTTGGTGGCCGGATTGGTCGAATCAGCGGACTTTACCCTGTTGCCGCTCTACGGGCTGCAGGCGGGCTTTCCCGAACACACGGCCCTGCTCCTGCTGGCGGTGTTCATGGCGGGCAACGTGGTACTGCAGGTGCCGATCGGGCTGCTCGCCGATCGGTTCGGCCGGCGTTTCATGTTAGGGATGTGCGCATTGCTGAGCTTCTTAGGGCCGCTGCTGCTGCAGCCGTGCTTCGGCGCGCCGCTGCTGCTGTGGCCGTTGCTGTTCGTCTGGGGAGGGACGCTCTATGCCTTTTACAGCCAGGGTATCGCCCTGTTGGGCGCCGAGTTCGCGGCGGCGGATCTGCCCACCGCGAACACGCTGTTCGTCATCGTGTATTGCCTGGGCGGGGTCATCGGACCGAGCCTCGGGGGCATCGCCATGGATCAATGGCCGAGTAACGGCTTGCCTGCGCTGTTGAGCGGCGCGGCGCTGGTGCTGCTGGTGGGCCTCGCGATGGGCGCACGCTATAGTCGGTCCGAAACACCTTGAACCATACCCCGGAAACTTAGGGATGATGCGCAAATCCATCGGTGCCGCGCCGGCGCGGCTGCCGGCACTCATTCAGAGCCGACGGCCGGGCCATGCACTGCCGCGCGAGTTCTACACCGACCCCGCCATATTCGAATGCGACATGCGCAGCATGCTGCTCAAGCACTGGTTCTGCGCCGGCCATGCGAGCAGCATCGCCCGGCCGGGCGATTATTTGGTGGTCGACCTCGGAGCGGAGTCGGTGATCGTGGTGCGCACGCCCGCGGGCGAGGTGCGGGCGCTGCTCAATGTGTGCCGGCATCGCGGCTCGCGTCTCTGTTCCGGCCGCGCCGGCAAAGCGCCCGCGGCACGCCTGACCTGTCCGTACCATGCGTGGAGCTACGATCTTGACGGCAATCTGTTGGCCGCCCGGCTCATGCCCGAGTCGTTCCGGCGCTCCGAGATGGGCCTCAAGACCCTGCCGGTGAGGGTCGTCGAAGGGCTGATTTTCACGACTTTTGCGGATCAGCCGCTCGATTTCACGGTGGCCGAGGACGCACTGAGGCGATCGGCCGGAGTGTACGGCTGGGTACGGGCCAAGGTTGCCCATCGCGAGCTGTACTCGATCGCCGCCAATTGGAAGCTCGCCGTCGAGAACTACATGGAGTGCTACCACTGCCAGCCGGCGCACCCGGAGTACGCCAAGCGCCATGTGTATGCGCGCCCGGCGGAATTGAACGTCGAGATCGAACAGGCCGCGCGCCGGCGCGCCGAGACGCTCGGCATCGCGGTGCCTGATGTGGACGGATACGGCTGTGCGGCCGCCCCCGGCCAGGAGTCCATCTCCATCTTCCGCAGCGCGCTCTATGAAGGGCAGCTGAGCGCAACCGACGATGGCCGACTGCTCGGGCGGCTGATGGGGTCGTTTTCGGCCTCGGACGGCAACTCGACTTATTTCGACATCGGCCCCTTGAGCGATTTCCTGGCGTACCCCGACCATGGGGTCATTTATCGCTTCATACCGCGCGCGGTGGACCGGACCGAGATGGAAGTGCTGTGGCTGGTCGATGAGGCCGCCGCGGAAGGCGCCGACTACGATGTCGAGCGCCTCACTTGGCTCTGGAAGACCACCAGCGCGGAGGACAAGAAAATCGTCGAGATGAACCAGGCCGGCGTCAACTCGCGCTTCTTCGAGCCCGGGCCCTACTCGATGCAGGAGCCGTTCGCGGACCGCTTCGTCTCCTGGTATCTGCAGGAATTGTCGGGCTGATCCAATCGGCCGCGACGCCGATCGGGTCGGCTATGCGGCAACTCCCACGTACTCGACGCGGCTAATCAATGATCCTGATGATCGTGTCCTTCGCCATGGCCATGCCCGTTGTCATGACCCTCGCCATGACCGTGACCTTCGCCGTGCTCGCGCTGGTAGCGCGGCACGTATTCGTTGTTGTACCAGTCGTCGCGCACGAAGTAGACCGGCCGGCCGCAGGCGTTGTACTGCGCACAGTGCTTGCTCCAGTGCTTTTCGTGGCCCGGCGGAACGTGCAGGTAGATGGGCGGAGCTGCAACGTACTGCGGCACCTGTTGGACCACCACCGGCTGCGCATAAATCACCGGCGGCTGCGGGACGTTGCCGATGTTGACCTGGCCGAAGAATCCGGGCTGGCCGAGGGTGATGGATATGCCAACGTCGCCGGCAAACGCCGCGCCGCCGACCCCGCTAAGACTGAGCGCCGCCGCAAGTATTAAATCGACCCTGGTAGAACGCGATTGCCGAGACATTGACCTTCTCCTCGCCCCATCGGGGGCCATGAACAGGCGGCGACTGGCAGCCATCGCAGCGTATGAATTCATTATCGGCTCCATAGGATTCACGCATACCTGTCGCCTGGTGGCGACGCTTAGCGACCGCGGTCCGCTTTTGATACGTAGAATCCTAGCCGTGCCGCGATGAGCCGCGCAGTGACCCAGCGCACATCATGACCAATTGATGTGGCGGTGTTGAGCGGCCCTCTCGTTCATCAGTTGAGGCGCCCAGGCAGTAATATCAACGGATGCTTAGCGGGGAATCACGAATGGTGGCTGATTCGACGACGACAGATCTGTGTTCGCTCGGTGCGGTGGCCGCCGCGGGCGCGATGCGCCGTGGCGAGATCACCGCCGAGGCGTACGCGACCGCGTTGCTCGCCCGGTGCTCCGCCTCGGCCTCCCTGAATGCGTTCATCTCGATAAAGCCGGACGCGGTGCTCGAAGCGGCGCGCGGCGCCGACCGGATGCGGGCCACGGGAGCGAACCTCGGGGCACTGCACGGCCTGCCCATTCCCCTGAAGGACAGCATCAATACAACCGACCTGCCGACCACCTCGGGAACGGCGGCGCTGCGCAATTTTCGCCCCGCGGCTAACGCCCCGATTCTGCAGGCGCTTCTGTCGGCTGGCGCGATTCTGCTCGGCAAAACCAATCTGCACGAACTCGGCCTCGGGCTCACCAGCAACAACACCGCCTTCGGCGCCTGCCGCAATCCATACGATCCGTCGCGCAGTCCCGGCGGCAGCAGCGGCGGTTCCGCTGTCGCAGTGAGTACGCGCATGACGCCGCTCGCGGTCGGCGAAGACACGACCTGCTCGATCCGCATGCCCGCCGCCCTATGCGGCGTTGCGGGCCTGCGCCCGAGCACGGGCCGCTACCCTGCGAGCGGCGTCATGCCGATCGCGCCGCGCCTCGACAGCCTGGGTCCCATGGCGCGCAGCGTCGAGGATTTGATTTTATTCGACTCCGTGCTGCGGCCGCATTCGACGCCGGTGACGCCGGCCCCGTTGCGGCAGGTGCGCCTCGGCGTGCCGTGCATCGCGTGGAGCGGCCTCGATGAGGAGCTCGAGCGAGTCGCGACCATCGCTCTGCGGAGATTGCGCGAAGCCGGGATCGAGCTCATTCCGGCGGATCTGCCGGCCGAGTTCAAGTGCGATATCGCGACCACCATGGATATTCTTTGCTACGAAGTGGTGGCCGCCGAGAAGGCTTACTTACGGGAATACTCCGCCGGAGTCGATTTCGAACAGCTGCTCGCGCAGGTCGGGGCACCGCTGCGCAAGCGATTCGATATCTTGTTCCTAGCGGGCGGCGCCAATGCCGTTACGCAGGAACGCTACCAGAGGGCCGTCGCGGAGCGGGAGGGCTTGCGGGCGGCAGCCCGGGCGTATTTTCAGGAGCATCGGCTGACCGCCCTGGTCTATCCGCCCGCCATCACGCCGGCGCTGCCCATCGGCGTCGAGGACGGGATCACCGTGCGCGGCGCGGCGACGACGGTGCGAGCCGCGATGCTGCGAAATACCGTTCACGCGAGCTGCGGCGGCATGCCGGGGCTGGTGCTGCCGGCCGGCCTCACAGCCGCGCGCCTGCCGGTCGCTCTGGAGTTCGACATGCTTCCCGGCAATGACCTGAAACTCTTGTCGCTGGGCCTTGCGCTCGAGCCGGTGCTCGGGCCCATCAAACCGCCGCCGTTGATCGAACGGCTGTTGTTACAGCCCGCCGCCGCTACAGCTTGACCATGACGTGCCGCGGCACGCTGTAGTCCTCGAGCGCGTACACCGACAAATCCTTGCCGTAGCCCGAACGCTTGAAACCGCCGTGGGGCATTTCACTGATCAGCATGAAGTGGGTGTTGATCCAGGTGCAGCCGTATTGCAACCGCGCGGCCACGCTCATGGCCCTGCCGACATCCTTGGTCCACACCGAGGAGGCGAGGCCGTACTCGGAATCGTTCGCCCAGGCGATGGCGTCGTCCGCATCGGTGAAGCGGGTCACCGATACCACCGGCCCGAATACCTCGCGCTGCACGATCTCGTCGGATTGGCGCGTGCCGGCGACGAGGGTGGGTTCGTAGAAGAAGCCGGCGCCCGCGCGCACCTTGCCGCCCGTGGTCACTTCGACGTGCTTGTGGGCGGCCGCCCGCTCGACAAATCCCGCCACGCGGGCGCGCTGTTCGGCGGAGATGAGCGGACCCATTTCCACGCCTTCCTCCCGCTGCGTGCCCACCTTGAGGGAGCGCACGGCGGCGCCCAAGTCGGCGACCAGGCGGTCGTAGATCTTGGCGCCGGCGTACAGGCGACACGCGGCGGTGCAGTCCTGGCCGGCGTTGTAGAAGCCGAAAGTGCGCACGCCCGAGACCACGGCCTCGAGGTCCGCATCGTCGAACACGATGACCGGGGCCTTGCCGCCGAGTTCGAGGTGAGTGCGCTTCAAGTTCCCCGCGGCGGCGTTCAGGATCTTCTGCCCCGTCGCCACATCGCCGGTGAGCGACACCATGCGCACCCGGGGGTGCGAGACCAAGGGCGCACCGACGCTCTCGCCGCGGCCGCACACGATGTTCACCACTCCCTTGGGAAAGATCTCGGCCAGAAGCTCGGCGAGCTTCAAGGCGGTCAGCGGCGTCTGCTCCGAGGGCTTGAGCACCACGGTGTTGCCGGCCGCGAGCGCCGGGCCGAGCTTCCAGGCCGCCATCATCAGGGGATAATTCCAGGGCGCAATCGAGGCGACGACGCCGACCGGATCGCGCCTGATCATGCTGGTGAATCCCGGCAGATATTCGCCGGCCAGCGCGCCGTGCTGGGTGCGCGCGGCCGCGGCGAAGAAGCGGAACACATCGGCGATCGCGGGAATCTCATCGTTCAAGGCGGCGGCGAGCGGCTTGCCGGTATTCTCGGATTCCAATTTCGCGAACGCGGGGCCGTCCGCCTCGATGCGATCCGCCATGCGCAGCAGCAGCGCCGCCCGGTCCTTAGGCACGGTCTGCGCCCAGCCCGGGCCTGCCACCTCGGCCGCGGCAACGGCCGCATCGAGCTGCGCGCGGCTCGCTTCGTGCACCTCGGCGATGTTCTGGCCGCTCGCCGGGTCGAGCACGCGCTCGAGGGTTCCCTCGCCCTTCACCAGGGCACCGTTGATCAAGAGTTTGGTTTGCATGAAGAGCTCCTTAACCCACCGCTGTACGCTTTTTCTTGTCCACGTCGTCGAACGGCAGCGTATGCGCCGTCGCCGAGGCCTTCAAGTTCTTGCCGCGGACTTCGAGCTTGGTGCCATGCACCGCGACCGGCACGCCGAGACGCGCGATCGCCATCGATTTGCCGGTCAGGGTCGAGACCATGGCGCAGGTGATCACGCCCACCTTTTTATCGCCGGCATAGACCGCATCGCCCATGTCCGCCGCCACCTTGCCCTCGATCAGCAGTCCGAATATCTTGAAGCGCTCCCTGCCCTTGAGCCTTGCGTGCGCATCGGCGCCGCGAAAATCGTTCTTGCCGGGGCTCACCGTGAAATCGAGCCCGAGCTCCCACAGGCTGTCGCCCGGCGGGTCGCGTTCGAACGGATACATCTGGGACATGTCGTACGGATAGAACAGGAGATAGCTCTCGACTCGCAGGTAATCGAGCGTGGTGAAGCAGGTGGGGATGATGCCCATCGATTTGCCTTCGCTCAAAATGGTGTCCCACACGAGTCCGGCGTCCTCGCCCTTGCAGAAGATCTCGTAGCCGCGCTCGCCGGTGTAGCCGGTGCGCGAAATCGTCACCGGCCGGCCGAACAGCGTCGCCGGCATGTGATGGAAATACTTCAGGTCGCGAATTCCGGGCACGTGCTTCGCCAGAAAATCGACGGCGACGGGGCCCTGCAGCGACAAATCGTGCAGGTCGTCATCGACGATCATCGCGACGTTGCGGCCGGCGACGTATGGGGTCAAGGTTTCGTGACCGGCGCCGCTGCCGTGCACCACCATCCAGGCGTTCGGCGAGGTGCGGTACAGAATGCAGTCCTCGATGAAATATCCCGCTTCGTTCAGCATGCAGGCGTAGGCGGATTTGCCCGGATAAATCTTGGTCACATCGCGGGTGGTCGCGTAGTTGAGCACCGCCGAGGCATGCGGGCCCACCAGGTGCAGTTTCTTCAGGCCCGAGACGTCCATCAAGCCGGCTTTGGTGCGAATCGCCACGTGATCCTGGGCCACGTCCTTGGCGTAGGTCCATGCCGTGCCCATGCCGTTCCAATCCTCGAGCTTGGATCCAAGCGCGCGGTGCCGATCCGCCAAAACCGAGTGACGCCAACTGAGTGCCATGACTGATCTCCAAAGGTTTATCGAAGTTATTTGCGTTGCGAGCCCGGACACCGCCTGCGCGGCCCGATTTACTCCGGCGCCGTACCCGGCGTGGTGGGCGCGCCGTCGTCATGGGGCGCCAACCACTCGACCACGGTATCCCGATAGCGCGTCAAGCCCTTGTAGTCCACCAGCGCCGGATGCAATTTCTTAAGCACCCGGTGCACGCGCCTCGCCCATTTCGGCACGGTGGCCAACTCGGCCACGCTGATCAGATAGCAGCGGATGCCGAACAGGATCGCGTTGCTGCGCGGCAGGCGCCACAGGCCCTGCAATTCAACCCGCAGATGCACCAGATCACCCGCGTTTTGCCGCGTGACGCCGGCGCGGTCCGGGCCCCACTTCGGGTAGTTCTCCGGGGAGGTGTCGAGCCGCGGGTGCACGGTCATGGTCCAATTGAGCCGCCGCACCGGCTGCCCCAGACGCAGATTCAACAGGTATTTGAGCGCGCGATCGAACACGCCGAGCTCGTGCGCGAGGGGCACCGGTCCGTGCCATTCCTTGAAGGTCATGCCCACGTCGAAATCCAGCGACCAATCGGCTTGGGTGGTCACCATGCCGGCCTCGGCCCACAAGTCGCCCTCGCGCTGATCCATCACCACGAAATCGCCCTGCGCCTGGCGCGTGATGTAGTCGAGCGGCTCGCGCGGCAGGCTGGCCGCATCGCCGAAGGTGAACCGGTCATCGATGTTCAGGGGCCGGTTCACCCAATGCCAGCGATTGCCCCGCTTGTCGAGCGAGAAATGCGCCGGGTAGTCGCGGGCCATTGATTCCATGATCAGCTCGAGGCAATCCCACTGGGCGCTGACCATGTGCGGCAATGCCTGATAGCGCAGCGGTTCGGCGGCCAGCACCAGCTCGCGCTCGCGGCATTCGGCGATATAGTGCTCGTCGACATCGAAGGCGAACTCGACCACCGAACCTGCGGGTCCCGGCAGATGCGGCTCGATGTTCACCGAATACATGTATTCGTCTTCGGGAAAGGGCAGGGGGAAGCGGCGGATCGCCCGCGGGCTGTTGCGGTAATGGAAATTGCCCCTGAAGGTCTCGTCCGGCTTGAATACAGCGCTCATAGGGTGACCCCGGCCTTGTTGTGATCACTGGTCATAGGTCGAGCACCAGGCGCTTGCAGCGCGCCCGCGACACGCACGGCATGATGCTCTTGCCCTTGGACTTTTCCGCATCGGATAGGTAATGATCATTGTGGATGATCTCGCCGTCGAGCTCGAGCACCTGAGTGTGGCAAAAGCCGCACACGCCGCCGCGGCACAGATAGGGTACCTCGACGCCTTGGGCTTCGATGCTTTCCATCAAGCTCTGATCGGGTGGAACGTGCACGATCTTGCCGGAGCGGGCGAGGAACACCTCGAAGGCATCGCCGACGGGCGGTGCGCTGAATTGTTCCCAGTGAATGTGGCTGTCCGGCCAGCCGAGGCGCTGCGCCGTTTTCGCGACGTGCGTGATCATGCCGGCGGGTCCGCAGACGTAGACATGAGTTCCGAGCGGCTGGTTCCCGAGCAGTCCCTCGAAGTCGATCAGTTGGTTCTGGCTGTCGTAGTACATGCGCACTTTGCCGCCCTCGCGTTCGAGCAGGCGCGGCATAAACGCGGCGTGCTCGGGCGAGCGCACCGAATAGTGCAGCTCATAGGGCACCGGGCCGTCGTGCAAATCCTCGAGCTGCGCCATGAATGGCGTGATGCCGATGCCGCCGGCGATGAGCAGGTGTTTGCGGGCGATCTTGTCGAGCGCAAACAAGTTCACCGGGTGGGCGATCTCGAGCCGGCTCCCGATCCGCACCGAGTCGTGCATGAAGTGCGATCCGCCGCGCGATTCCTCCATGCGGCGCACGCCGATTTCGTAAGTGGCGAGCTCGTTCGGCGGGCTGAGCAGGGAATAGGGGTTGCGGTGCATGCGCGCGGCGCCGCGCATGACCACGACGATGTGGGATCCGCCGGAGAATGCCGGCATGCTGCCGCCGGCCACGGGCTTAAGCTTGAAATGCTTGATCAACGGCGTGACCTGCTCGATGGCGCACACCTCGACTGCGATGGTCTGCGCCTCGCTCACAGGAACACCTCCCGGACCTCGGGCAATTCGCCCGGCGCTTCGGCGTCCGCCATGACCCCCATGTAGGCGGCCAGGCGGCGCGAATAGTGGTCGCGGACCAGCAGCCAGCGCCCGCAGCCGACGCAGCGCACGATGTTGGTCCGCACCTCCTCGGTCTGGGCGCGGCAGTGCACGCAGTGCACGCGCCGCGCGAGGCTGCCCAGCTCCTCGGCGCGGATTTCGTCCTTGTTCAGGTTGAAATGAAACGCGATTTGCATGGCGAGGCCGATGAAGCTCTCGGGGCCCGCGACGTACAACCGGGTTCCCATCAAGGAGCGTTCGAGCACGGACTTGAACTCGGCGAGCAGCGCCGAGGCGCTGCCGAATACCCGAAACTCCTTGAGCTCCAGCGATTCGAATTTGGCGACGGTCGCGGCGCCGTCGGCGGCGGCTTGCCCCGCAGGAGCCGGACCGGGCACGAACAGCACGCGAGTCGCGCCGAGCGCCCGGGGGGCGGAGTCCTGCATATCACCGAGCACGCGCAGCAGCGCCTCCCCGCCCACCCCCAAGCCCAGCATGAGGTGAAAACGGCCCCGAGTGTCGGCGCTCAGCGGTGTGTAGACGGGCTTGCTCTTGATTCCGGTGATGAGCATGGTCAATACACCGCGAGATGATGCGTGACCGCCACCACGACCACGCCGATCACGAGCACCACGTAGGGCCAGATGCCGGCCCGCTTGACGATGGATTCGCCGTCGGCCATCTCCAGGTCTTCGGCCATTTCCTTTGGAAATACGCCCTTGTCCTGGACGTAGTGGCGCAACACGAACACCGGAATGATGAGGGCGGCGAACAGCAGGCCGGTCAACAGGGTTCCCGACCCGTACACGTCGGCGCCGAATCCCATGAAGGCGAGATTCACGAACGACAGCACGGTGCCCGCGGCGAGTATCCAGGACGGCGCCCGCCACGGGCGCTCCTGGCGGGGGCGGTCCATGCGATGAATCCAGCCGGCGTTCAAATTGAGGAAATTGAAGATGAGGTAGCCGATGTTGGCCGCGCCGATGACGAATACCGTATCGGATAAGAGCAGCAGCAAGAGATTGAATCCCAAGTTGGTGAGCATCGCATTGGTCGGCGCGCCGTGCGCGTTGACCTTGGCGAGGTACTTCGGCAGCCAGCCGTCGAGCGAGGCCTGGTAGAGCGTGCGCGAGGAACCCGCCATCGAGGTCATGAGCGAGAGCACCAGCGCCAGTATCAGCATGATCACCACGACCACGCCGACGATTTGCCCGGCATGAACCATCTTGGACATCACCGCGGCGACTCCCATGCCGCTGTAGATGTCCGGCGCCAGCATCCCGCCGTATTCGGCAGGCGTCGTCACCCGGCCGGCGGCATCGAGCACCGCGGGGTGCACCAGATTGCCGAGGCCGAGAAAGCCCTGGAACGCGAACGGCACCAAGGTATAGACCACCACGCACAGCAACCCGGAATAGAAAATCGCCTTGAAGGTGTCGGTCTTGGGGTTCTTGAATTCGCCGGTGTAGCACACGGCGGTCTCAAATCCGTAGGTGGACCAGGCGGCGAGGAACATTCCCGCGGCGAGCACGGTGACCCCCGCCATGTTCCAGGTGCCGTCCATCACACGGCCCATCGCATCGTGCGCCAGCGGACTCAAGGGGAAGAAATTGGCTTTGACGACGTCGCCGGTGAGGATCGGCACCACGCCGATCAGCAGCAGCGGAATCATGGCCGAGATCCCCAGAATCTTCGTGGTATTCGCCGATCTGAGGATTCCGCCGTCCTGAATGAATTTGATGGCGAGCAGAATCACGGCGCCGAGCACGAAGGTCGAATTGATGCGCAGGCTGAGGCCGGTCTTGAGCGATCCGAGATCGAGCAGCGTCAGCTGCCAGGTATTGACCAGCGAGTCGGGCGCATACAGCCCGCTCAAGATGTAGCCGGCCGCGAGCGCCGAGCCCGTCGCCTGCACCGGCGACCAGGCGAACCAGTTGCACCACACCGAGATCGGCGCGACGATCTTGCCGTATCGCACCCAGGCGATCGCGCCGTAAATCGAGGTGCCGCCCGCCTTGTTGGGGAACAGTCCGGCGATTTCGGCGTAAGTGAAGGATTGAATGAAGCCCATGGCGATCGACGCCATCCAGATGACCCACGAGAGCTTGCCAACCGTGGCCGCGACCGCGCCGATGGAAAACAGCACCAGCGGCGGTACGCCGCTCGCCACCCAAAATGCGCCGGTCCAGTCTATGCCGCGCTCGAGGCCTGCGCTCTTCGCCGGCACTTCGCCGGCCGCCGCCGTTTCGACGCCTAGGCTCATGTCAGCTGCTCCTGCGCGTCAAAAACATCGGCGCAACTCCTCGGCGATTTCAAAGATGTCTCCGACGATTCCATACTTGGCGACCCCGAAAATCGATGCTTCGGCGTCGCTGTTGACCGCGACGATGGTGGCGACGTGCTTCATACCGGCCAGATGTTGAATGGCTCCGGACACCCCCATGGCGATATAGAGCTTGCAGGCGCTCGCGGTCTTGCCGGATTGCCCGACCTGGCGGCTCTTCGGCAGCCATCCCGCATCCGCGATGGGGCGGGAGCAGCCGAGCGTCGCGCCGACCGCGTCGGCCAGTTCGCGGAACTGCGCCACCTTGGCCTCCTCGCCGATACCGCGGCCGATGGTCAAAATAAACTCGGCCGCCCCCATGTCGATATCGTCTCCCGCGCTCAACTCGACGAACTCGCGCCCGACCGAGCGGGAGGGCGCCGCGGGCGCTGCAAACGCGCTCACCTTGGGCGCTGCGGGGGCTTCCGGCGGCTTGAAGGCGTTGCCGCGCACCGCGAGCAGCACGGTGCTGCGGCCGGGGAAGTCGACTTCCACATTCACCTTTTGTCCGTAGCCGCCGCGCGTCGCGACCAGTTCACCCTCGATGCGCTCCATCTTGAACACATCGGTGGCGAATCCCAGTCCGAGCCTCGCGGCAAGAGCCGCCGCGCAGCCGAATGAATCGACGCTGTGCGCCATGAGCACCACGTCGGGACGCCGTTCGGCAATCAGGGCGCCGATCGCGGATTCAAAGGTGTCGGGGTCAAATTCCGCCGCAGGCACATTGATCGTGACGATCTCATCGACCCCGGCAAGCTTGAGTGCGTCGACGTGCCGCTCGGGCGCCGCCGCCAGCAGCGCCACGGCGACTTCATCGCCGGCGCGGCGCAGCCCCTGCGCGGCGCCGATGAGTTCGAGCGATACGGGGCGCAATTCGCCGCGCCGCTGTTCGGCAATGACCAGCACGCCGCTCATGCCGCCTCCCCTTTGAATTCGCGGATGATCTCGGCGAGGCGCTTGGCCTGCTGCGCCGCATCGCCCTCAATGAGTTGCGCACTGCCCCTGTCTGGCACGTACATGCGCCGCACCCGCGACAGTGATCCGGCCTCGCCGACATCGCCCGCGGAGAGTCCGAAATCCGCCAGGGAGCGCACTTCGATCGGCTTGGCCGCGGCCTGCTTGATGCTGCGCAATGAGGCGTAGCGCGGCGTATTGATGCCGAGTTGTATGGTCAGCACGGCGGGACATTGAATTTCGACTTCGTGCAACAGGCCGCCTTCCAGTTCGCGGCGGAACACCGCGCTCTTCGCACCCGGAGTGTATTGCAAGGAACTCACCACCGCGGCATGCGGCCAACCGAGGAACGCTGCGGTGGCGATTCCGGTGGATGCGAACGACTGATCGGAGGATTGCACGCCGGCGAACAGCATGGCGGGTGCCTCGCTCCCGGCCACCGCGGCCAACACCCGGGCGATGGCGATGGGATCGGATCCTTCGATGGCCTCCTCCCAGATGCGAATCGCGCGGTCCGCGCCTTTGGCCAGGCACTTGCGCAGTGACTCATCGACCTGTTCGGGTCCCACTGAGACGGCGATGACCTCGACCGGTTCGGCCGAGGCCTCTTTGATTTTGACCGCCTCCTCCAGCGAAAAGTCGTCCCATTCGTTAAGGTCTCGAATGAGAAAATCCGCCTCGACGTCGCGCGCGTCCGGGCGGATCTCGAAATCCTCGTCGAGCGCCGCCACTTGCTTCACGGCTACCAGAATCTTCATGCCAATGCTTCCTCGGTGCGCGCGGCAGCAACGGCCTCGCGCATCAGTTCGATCAGTTCCTTCACCACGAATTTCCCCTCATTGCCGGTGGTCTTCAGCGCATCCTCGAACATCGTCAAATCCTTCGGGCAGCTCACCACATACACCTCGAGGCCCGGAATTGCGGCCGCTTCCTTGATGCGATTCTGAGCGGGCTTTTCCGCACCCACCGGGTCCGGAATCCAGATTCTGCCGCCGCCGGCGCCGCAACAAAAGGAGTTTGCGCGGCTGCGGCCCATTTCCACGATCTCGCAGCCCAATAATTTCAGCACCGCGCGCGGCGCTTCATATCCCTGGTTGAAGCGTCCGAGGTGGCAGGGATCGTGAAAGGTGGTGCGGTACTTGAGCGGCCGGGTGACCCGCAGTTTGCCGCTCTCGAACAACCGCTTCACGAAGCTGGTGTAGTGCTCGATGGAGTACTTGGCGCCGAAATCGGGGTATTCGTTGCGGATCGTATTGTAGGAGTGCGGATCGGTGGTGACGATGGTCTTGAAGGAGGCCCCCTGGAGCGCGGCGGCGTTGGCGTTGGCCAGGACCTCGTACAGTCCTTCCTCGCCGACGCGGCGCACGTCGTTGCCGGCATTCGATTCGCCGTCGTAGAGGATTCCGAAATCGACGCCGGCTTCGTGCAGCAGCTCGGCAAAGGTCTGGGAGACCCTTTGATTGCGCGGGTCGAACGAGGCGTAGTCGCCGACGAACCACAGCACGTCCACCGGCTCCTTGCGCGCGTCCTTGACCTTGAAGGGCAGCGACTTGCTCCAGGCGCCGCGCTTGCGCTTCGATTCGCCGAATGAATTGCCGGTCTTGTGAATGGTCTGCAGCGTTTTGGTGAGCAAGGGATCCATGGCGCCGCCCTCGACCAGCTTGCGCCGCATCTGCACGATGATGGGCACGTGCTCCACCGCGACCGGGCAGATCTCGACGCAGGCCATGCAGGTGCGGCAGGACCATAGCGTTTCCATCGCCACCTGGCCGGGCGCCTTGCCGTGCACATCGAGCTCGGCGGCGGCCGGCAGCACGCCGGATTCGAGCGCGGCGTTCGCGAACTCGCGCAGCGACAGGATCACATCGCGCGGCGAGAGCGGCGCACCCACCGCACGCGCCGGGCAGGCTTCATGGCAGCGGCCGCATTTGGTGCACGCATCGAGATTCAGAAGCTGCTTCCAGGTGAAGTCGGTGATCTTGGCGGCGCCCGGCGCTTCTTGGGTCTCCGGTATGCGCGGCAGGCGCTGCGCCGCCAACGGGTCGCGCGCCATCAACGACCCGGCCGCCGTGAATATGTGTTTGACCTTGGTGTACGGAATCAACGCGATGAAGACGAGCGCGATCAGGCCGTGGAACCACCACAGGCCGAGGCGCAGCATTCCGCCGCCCTCCGCGTTCAATCCGGCTGCGCGCAGCCCCTCGGCGATCAGCGCACCCACCGGCGACCACCAGCGGGTGTCCCACACCTCCGGCCGCGCCTGCAGCCACACCAGCCGGGAGGCTTCGAGCACATAGCCGGTGCCGCCGATGATCAGCAGCGTCCAGAGGAAAGCCCAGTCTTCGCGCCGGTACTGCGGGCGGTCGAAATCCGGATCGCCCGGCGAGCGGTCCGGGCGCGCATAGTCGAGCTTCGGGAGGCGCATCCAGCCGCGCCGGAGCATCATGTAGGCGAGGCCGCCGATGAGGGCCACTCCCGCGACATCGAGAATGAGCGAAAAGACGAGATAGAACGCGCCGTGCCAGAAGCGGATGCCGAACAGCGGCTCGAGAATGTCGTATTCCAAGGTGATCGTGGCGGTACCCATGAACAACAGCACGAAGCCGTAAAAGATCAGCCGATGCGCCGCGCCGGCCGCCGGATCGCGGCGCGCGATGGTGCTGTGCCTTAGCACGATCGCGACCATGTCGGCGAACCGTGACCACAGGCCGCCTTCCAGCTTAAGCGGCGCACCGCGACGGTACTTGCGAATCTGCACGTACACGCCGTAGCAGAAAATGCCGATCGCCGCGTAGCCGAACGCGTAGAACAGCCGCACTTCGGCTGTCGGAAACGCCTCGAACAGGATTCGAGTGACAGCGTCGGTGCGGCTCACGTCCAAGGAGCCTAGGTCTTGTATTCGAGCTCGAAGCGCCCGCCGGGCAGGTGCGAGGCTCCCCACACCGCGACTTCGCGCTTGTAGGGCAGCGGCAGCTGCGCATTGGGCTCCTCGATCTCGCGCGCCAGGCGGTGGCCGGAAAAAGTGGCGTCCGCGATGAGCCGCGGCGCCTCGGCATCGCCGATCAGGTAGACGGCCTTCACGCCGTTCTTTTCCCATTCGCCCTGCCGCTGCTTGATTTCCCGGTACAGGCCGTCGTTCGAATGCCGGCCGGTCACGAGCACCAAGGAATCGAATTCCACCCAGCGGTGGCTCTTGTTCGGTTCGCGCGGCAGATGTCCGACTCCGCGATAGGTGCGTTTCGAGCCGTCGCCCCAGATGTCGTACACCTGCACGCGGCCTTTTTCGATCTTGCCGGCGAAGGCGTTGTGCATTTCCTTGATGTGCAGCTCGTGCATGCGGCGCATCATGTTGGGATATTCAAGAGTGAAATGCATGTAATTGGCCAGATGCACGCCGGTGACCACCGTCACCTCGTGACCGGCGACCGCGAGTTTTTCGGCGAGGCTCGGCGCCATGAAATAAGTGTCCGCGTTAAGGATTACCACGCGTTTGCCTATGGATTTTTTGCCCTCGATCACCTGTTCCGGCGTGAGCTGATCGGGTTGCGACGCGTCGGCGCCCGGAATCGGCTCGTGGGTCAGGCAATTGGTGCCATCCGTGTTCCACAACGATCCGGTGGCGACGACGATTTTTTCGGCACCATAGGCGATCGCGGCCGCCGCGTTCAGCGCCTTCTGGCCGAGCGCCACCTGGCTCTGCTTGTTCTTCTTAACCAGCTTGGTGATCTGCAATTCGCGGTAATCGCGGTGATAGCCCCATTCGCCGAGCCCCGGCAGCGCCGCCACGGCGTTCAGGTGGCCGCCGATCTTGGCGGCGGTGTCGTACAAATGCACGGTGTAGCCGCGCTCGAGCAGCACGCGGGCGCATTCGCCGCCCGACGGGCCGGCGCCGACCACGAGCACCGAGTCCTCGGAGCCGCGCTTGGGAAATTTTTCGGGATGCCAGCCCCTGCGATACTCCTCGCCGGCGGTGGCATTTTGCGTGCAAATCATCGGCGGACCGCCGATTTCCCAGCGCGAGATGCACACGTTGCAGCCGATGCACACGCGGATGTCGTCGTAGCGGCCTTCTTCGATTTTCTTCGGCAGCCACGGGTCGGAAATGGACGGGCGCGCCGCGCCGATGATGTCGGCGATTCCCTTGGTGACGATTTCGGTCATCTTCTCCGGATCGGTGAAGCGGCCGACGCCGAGCACCGGCTTCTTCGCCACCTGTTTCACGTATTTGGTCCAGGGCACCTGGTGGCCTTGCTGATAGAAGCGCGACGGGCCCGCATCCTCGCCCCATTCGGCGATATCGCCGACGTCGACGTCCCACAGGTCGACCAGCGGATCGGCGAGTCCGATGAACTTCACGCCGTCCTTCTCGACCTCGACGCCGGACTCGCCGTACAGCGTGTCGACCGCAAAGCGGGTGGCGATGGCGCAATCCTGGCCGACCGCGCGCCGCACCTTTTCCAGGGTCTCGATCCAGAAGCGCGCCCGATTCTCGAGCGAACCGCCGTATTTATCCTTGCGCTTGTTGTAGTAGGGCGAGAGGAATTGCACCGGCAGATACGAGTGCGCGCCGTACACATAGACGATGTCGAATCCGGCGTCGCGGGAGCGCAGCGCCGCATCGACGTAGTACTGCTGGACGGTCGCGATGTCGTCGAAGTCCATTTCCTTGCAGTAAGTCAGCGTCTCGAACTCCGAAGCGTACTGGCTCGGGCCGCGCGGCGTCGCGCGCGACTCCATGCACGGCGCGTGCGAGGCGCCGTACCACAGCTCGACGCCGGCGAGTGCGCCGAAATGATGGATGTGATCGGTCATGGCGCGCAGATTGCGCACGTCGCCGGCATCCCAGATGCGAGCCGAGAGGCGGTGGGTGTCGTCCGATTCCGGATGGATGGAGCAGTATTCGGTGTTAATGCCGGCCCACCCACCTTCGGCCTTGAGCGAGCGGTGCGCGGCCTGGAACCCCGGCTTGTCGGAGCCCGCGCCGATGCAATGCGGCACCTGGTAAAACCGGTTGCGAAGCGTTTTCGGCCCGATCTTGATCGGCTGAAATAAGATGTCGTGTTTCGGATCGCGCGCCATGCTTATTTTCCTCTGTTGCGTGTGGTATTAAGGGCGGTATCTTTATCGTGGCGATTCAATGCTGCGCGGCTCGCCGCCGCGGGCTCAAGGGAGCGGTATCATATTCGTTAAGGAGAGGCGCTGACCAGGGCGGATGAGGTGTCGATCGGGCTCCATCCGCGGCCGGCCACGGCGTTTCCGCCGGGCCAACCGGAGAGAGCGCAGATTGACCGACTCTTGAGCGCCGCCATCGGAAATAAATAGCACGCCAATTACTGTAGTGCAAATTAATTGCGTACAGCGTAAATTTGCGGAGCGAAGCGAAGACACACTCCCGGCCGACGACCGGACGACAGCGATCAAGGCAAACTCCTAAGGGGCCACTGTGGCGCGTTTACCCAAGAACTCGATCAGGGGCGCGGGCGTCCGGAAGGCGGCGGCCCAGAAACCCATGGCGGCGACCGACGT
This sequence comes from Gammaproteobacteria bacterium, assembly GCA_037440085.1. Lineage (GTDB taxonomy): Bacteria > Pseudomonadota > Gammaproteobacteria > Steroidobacterales > Steroidobacteraceae > Bog-1198. The sequence continues at coordinate 1,714 of JBBIUT010000040.1, read as the reverse complement.
CGGCCGGCTACTCGGCGCGGTCGCCCGCCGCGTGCGCGAAAGCCAGGATCTGACCTTGACGGATGTGGCGGCGAGCGCCGGAATCAGCGCCGGCATGTTGAGCCGACTCGAGACCGGACATGTGACCCCGAGCCTGGAAACCCTGGTCGCCTTGGCCGACGCGCTCGGCGTCAAACCGGCGCTGCTGCTGCAGGATGTCGGCGGCGAGGAGCAGGGGGCTCAGCGGGTGCCCGCCGGTCAGGGGCTCGAAGTGGTGCGGCGCGGAACCCGCCGCGGCCACACGTATCACCTGCTGGCCGCCCAACGCGGCCCGAAAAAATCCTTTGAACCGTTCCTCGTGACCCTGACCGACAAGAGCGAGGTGTTCCCGGGCTTTCAGCATCCCGGTACCGAGTTCATCTATATGCTGGCGGGGTCGATGACCTACCGGCACGGCAGCCACAGCTACCCGCTCGGCCCCGGCGACTCGCTCAGCTTTCGCGGCGAGGTGCCGCACGGCCCGGAAACCCTGGGGAAAGTTCCGATTCGCATGCTGTCGATCATCATCTACGACGAGGAGCCTTGAGGGGCGTCCGGGGCGCCGACCGCCGGAAAGCGCGCCATGGCTTCCAAATCCCCGAGGTCCTGATTGTTGCGCACGTATTGCCGGCTGGCGTCGCGCAACGGCTGGAAGTCCCAGGGCGTCTGGCGCCCGGTGCGCAGCGCGCCGTAGACCAGGTGCCGGCGCCGCTGGCTCGCGATCACATCGCGGTGCAGGGCGTTAAGGTCCCAGCGCTTCGCCACCTCGGCGCGAAATTCGCGAACGCGCGCCGCATGTGAAGCGGCGGCGGCGAGATTTCGCCGCTCGTCCGGGTCCTCGATCAAATCGTAGAGCTGATCCGGATCGGCGGGCGAATGCACGAATTTGTAGCTCCCGCGCTTGATCATCACCACGGGCGCGATCGCCCCCTCGGCCAGATACTCGCCGATGACCTCATCGCTCCCGGCGGCTCCGGCGAGCTGCGCGGCGAGGCTGCAGCCGTCGAGCGGCGTCCCATAGTCGGCGACCGCGCCGCCGGCGAGTTCGCACAGGGTGGGGGCAATATCGATGAGGGAAGCGGATTCGGCCACGCGGCGCGCGGCAAAGCGCCGCGGCGCGTGCACGATCAGCGGTATCCGGCAAGCGGGCTCGAAGAAACTCATTTTGTACCACAGCCCGCGCTCGCCCAGCATGTCGCCGTGATCGGCGAGCAACACGATGATGGTGTTCTCGGCGAAGCGCGCCTCGGCAAGCGCCGCGAGCAACGCGCCGATCTGGTCATCGACGTATGAAACGGCGCCATAGTAGGCGCGGCGCGCGGCAAGCGCTTGCGCCTCGGTCACCGGCTGCGAGTCGAGCCCGCAAACATGGCTCAAGCGCAGCGAGTGCGGGTCCGGTTGGACCGCCGCGGCGGTCACGCGCGGCATGTCGATGTCGACGCCTGCATATCGGTCCCAATAGCTTTGAGCGATGGCGTAGGGGTCGTGCGGATGCGTCATCGAGGCGACCATGCAGAACGGGCGCCGATCCTTGCTGCGCGCCATGTCGAAGATCTTGCGGCGCGACTGGAAGATGACTTCGTCGTCAAAATCGAGCTGGTTGGTGCGGGCGCAGGGACCCGCCTGCGTCACTGAATCCATGCTGTGGTACCAGCTCGGCCGCTCCTCCGGGCGGGACCAGTCGGGCGTCCAGCCG
>JBBIUT010000039.1:0-26472 GCA_037440085.1 Gammaproteobacteria bacterium | reverse complement strand
GGCATGTTCGGCGGCGGGGGCAAGGGGTTGTCGATCTTGACCGCGTGCGTCTGCGTGGGAATCGTGATGATGAAGATGATGAGCAGCACCAGCATGACGTCGATCAACGGCGTCATGTTGATCTCCGAATAGGACTGCCCTTCGTTACCGCCTACTGCCATCGCCATCTTAGGTCTCTCCTAGGTCCCAGGGCCGAAATGGTCCGGCGTGGTGATGAAGGCCACTTTGCGGATGCCGATCTGCTGAGTGGCCACGAGCACCTGTCCCACGTACTGATAGCGAACATTCGAATCGCCCCGAATGTGCACTTCCGGCTGCGGCTCCTCGCGCGCAATGGCGCGTAAGCGCGCCTTCAAATCATCTTGGCTGGCGACTTTCTGCGTATTCCAGAAAATGTCCCCGTCCTTGTCGATGGCAATGGTGATGTTCTCCGGTCTGGTCTGCGTCGGCAAATTGGTGGCCTTCGGCAATACCACCGGCACCTGCTGAATGATGACCCTGATCGTAATGATGAAAATGATCAGGAGCACCAACATCACGTCCACCAACGGCGTGACGTTGATGTCCGACATCGCTTCGCCTTCGTCGCCGCTGCCGATTTTGATCGCCATGGAACGGAGTTCCTAGCGCGCCGCGGCAGGGGCGGACTTGCCGACCGACGCTGCGGTACCCTTGTCCATGCCCAATCCCATCTTGGCGCCCGAGATCAGGTAGGCATGCAGCTCATGAGTGAAATGGCTGACGCGCTCCTGCGTACCCTTATTGCGGCGCAATAGGATGTTGTAGCCCAACACCGCGGGCACCGCGACCGCCAACCCGATGGCGGTCATGATGAGCGCCTCGCCGACCGGTCCTGCCACCTTGTCGATGGACGCCTGGCCGGCCACGCCGATGGCGATCAAGGCGTGGTAAATGCCGATGACCGTGCCGAGCAGCCCGACGAACGGCGCGGTGGCGCCGACCGATGCGAGCACCGGCAAGCCGGCCTGCATGCGGCTGATCACCGCGTCCGCCGTACGCTGCAGCGACTCGGTGATCCACTCGCTGGTGCCGATGGCGCCCGACAGCCGGCTCTTGTTGATCTCGTGGTACTCGACCGCCTGCTTGCCGGTCTCGGCGAGCGCGCGGAAGGGGTTCGAATTGCCCTTCAACTTGCTGATGGCGTCGGTCAGGCTCGTGGAATCCCAAAACTCCCGCTCCGCTTCGATGGCTTGCAGCCGATGCCGGCGCTGATCGAAGAACTTGGTGATCATGATGAACCACGTCAAGAGCGACATGATCAACAAGATAACGAGGATCGATCGGGCGATTATGTCGCCATTCGCGATCAGCGCACCAAGGCCATATGGGTTATCAACAGCTGTCTCTTGCATTGACCGATTCCCTCTACATTTGGATTTGCGTAGTACTAATTTAACTCTAAATCAGCGCCGACTCATTTATTTCGTGAGCTTCCACACGATCGGCAAGGACGCGGTCTTTTCAATCGGCTTGCCGTCCTCGCTCGCCGGTATCATGCGCTGCCCGTGGACCGCCTTCAGACATGCATCATCCAAGCGCGGAAAACCGCTGCTCTGCTGCAGCGATTCGGACTTGATCGTACCGTCCGCCGCGACCGTCACTTGCACGACGCAACGCCCTTCTTCATTGGCGCGCTTGGACGCATCGGGATACCACTCTTCGCCGATCTTAAGCGGATGTTTCGGATCCATCCGAGGCGGCGTGCCGGGCTTCGGCGGCGGCGGCGCCTGCGCCACGGGCGCAGGCGCCTGCTTTGCGGTGATGTCGGATATCGCGTTCGTTTGCTGCGGCGCCGCCTGGATGTCGACGAATTCCGGCGGCGGCACGTACGGCTTGATTTCTTCGAGCTTGGGCGGCGGCGGCGGCGGCTTATCGACGTCCTTCGGCTTGTCGATCTGCGCGATCTCAACCGGCGGAATCACCTTCTGTATGAGCTTACCGGCCAGGCCCGTATAAAAGGCCCACACGATGACCACATGCAAAGCGATGACGGCGATGAGGGCCGCACCCCTCGTGCCCGAAAACAATCCCGGCTCTTCGAATTTATACATAAGTCTGTCTGCGACCTAAGTCCTTGTACTCAAACTTGGCATACGCGCCGTGCGCATGCTCGCCACGCGCATCTGGAAATATAGCTTCCCTGAATGATTGCAGCGGCGTCCCTTCAAGTCCCCTGCGGCAAGTAAAGAGCCTGACACATATCCCGCCCGCACTGCAAGCGCGACTTCGAGCCGCGAAGCCTCACTCCAGGTCGGTCACCGCACCCAACGAGGCGCTGCTAACTTGCCTCGCATATTTCGCCAGCGCGCCGCGCCTCGCATAGGGTTTCGGCGGCCTCCATTTTTTTCGCCGGCGTTTCAGTTCAGCCGCGCTGACACGCAAGGTAATTTCACGCCGCTGTGCATCAATCGTAATCTCATCACCGGTCTCGACCAAGGCCAGCGGTCCGCCCACGGCCGCTTCGGGCGACAAATGCCCGACGACGAAGCCATGGCTGCCGCCGGAAAACCGCCCGTCGGTGATCAGCGCAACTTCGGCGCCGAGGCCCCTGCCGATGATGGCGCCGGTGGGGCTCAACATCTCGCGCATGCCGGGCCCGCCTTTGGGACCTTCGTAGCGGATCACGACCACGTCCCCGGCCCGCACCTTGCCGCCGAGGATTCCCTTGAGCGACTCCTCCTCGGAATTGAACACGCGCGCCCTGCCGGTAAAGCGCAGTCCCTCCTTCCCGGTGATTTTTGCGACGGCCCCCGCGGGCGCGAGATTGCCGTACAGAATGACCAAATGACTGCTCTTTTTGATGGGATCGCTCATCGGCCGCACGATTTCCTGCCCGGGCGGATACGAGGGGACCCCGTGCAGGTTTTGCGCCAAAGTCCGTCCGGTTACCGTCACACACTCCCCGTGCAGCAAACCGGCGGACAACAGCGTCTTCATCAAGGGTTGAATTCCGCCGATCGCCACCAGCTCGGACATCGAGAAACGGCCGCTCGGGCGCAGGTCCGCCATGACCGGAACACGCTTGCCGATCCGGGTGAAATCATCCAGCTCCAGCTTGACGTTCGCCGCGGAGGCAATCGCCAGCAAATGCAGCACGGCATTGGTTGAGCCGCCGAGCGCAATACACACGGTAATTGCATTTTCAAAGGCCTTGCGGGTCATGATTTGGCGCGGCCTTGTGCCGCGCCTGATCAGCTCGACCACGGCGGCGCCGGCGCGCGCGCAATCCTCGCGCTTCTGGCTCGAGATGGCGTCTTGAGCCGAGCTGTTCGGCAGACTCATCCCCAGGGCCTCGATTGCCGATGCCATGGTGTTCGCGGTGTACATGCCGGCGCAGGAGCCGGGACCGGGAATCGCCGTACGCTCGATGAATTTGAGTTGCTGCTCCGAGACCGTGCCCTGCGCGTAGCCGCCGACCGCCTCGAACACCGAAACGATGTCACGCTTGTCGGTTCCCGGGCGAATGGTGCCGCCGTACACGAATACGGCCGGGCGGTCGAGCCGCGCCAGCGCGATCAGGCAGCCCGGCATGTTCTTGTCGCATCCGCCGAACGCCACCACGCCGTCAAAGCCCTGGGCGCCGACCACCGTTTCGATCGAATCCGCAATCACCTCTCGCGACACCAGCGAGTAGCGCATACCCGGCGTGCCCATCGAAATGCCGTCCGACACGGTGATGGTGCTGAAGGTGACGGCCTTGGCGCCTTGCGCTTCGACTCCGGCTGCCGCGAGGCGCGCGAGTTCGTCGATGTGCACATTGCACGGCGTCAGGTTGCTCCAGGTGGACGCAATGCCGACCTGCGGCTTGGCAAAGTCGGCATCGCTGAAGCCCACGGCGTGCAGCATCGCGCGGGCGGGGGCCTGTTTCAGACCCTCCACCACGGTTCGCGAATAGCGGCGCGCATCGTTGGATCTTGCCCCCTTCGAAGCGCCGGCATCTGATTTGGATTTATGTCGCATGTTTCACACCGTACCGTAGCGATCGAGCAAGTAGCAATACACGCCGCGTACCGCGTGCGCCTCGGCGCCGACGGCGCGTCCCGGCCGCTCCCGCGGATTCCAGGCAAACAAGTCGAGGTGCAGCCAGTGCCTGGTCTCGGTGACGAAGCGTTTGAGAAACAGGGCGCCGAAGATCGCGCCGGCGAAACCGGAGGCGGCGACGTTGTTGAGATCCGCTATCTTGCTCGCGAGTTCATCGTCGTATCCCATCCACAGCGGCATGGGCCACAGCGGATCATGGACCGCGGCGGCGGACCGCGCCAAATCGCTTACGACCCCCTCGTCGCTGCCGAACAGCGCCGGCAACTCCGGCCCCAGGGCGACCCGCGCGGCACCGGTCAAGGTCGCAAAGTCGATGATGAGGTCGGGACGTTCGGCATCGGCCAGCGCCAGCGCATCGCACAGCACCAAACGCCCTTCGGCGTCGGTGTTTCCCACCTCGACGGTGAGACCCTTGCGCGTCACCAGCACGTCGCCCGGCCGGTACGCATTGGCGCCGATCGAGTTCTCGACCGCCGGGACGAGGATCCGTAGTTCGGCGCGGATGCCGCCGCTCATGAGCATGTGCCCGAGCGCGAGCGCGACCGCCGCACCGCCCATGTCCTTCTTCATTAACGCCATGCCGGAGCTCGGTTTGATGTCGAGGCCGCCGCTGTCGAAGCACACGCCCTTGCCGACGAGCGTCAGTCGCGGCAGCGCGCCCGGGTAATTCGGCGACCAGCGAATCTCGATGAGCCGCGGAGCATCCGCGCTCGCCCGCCCCACCGCATGTATCGCCGGAAAATTCGCGCGCAGCTCCTCGCCCGACCATTCGCGGTAGGCACCATGGTGGCGCTCGGCCAGCTCGCGCGCGGCCGCCGCGAGATGCGTCGGACCAAAGTCCGATGCCGGGGTGTTTATCCAATCGCGCGCCATCGTCAGCGCTTCGGCCGCCAGCGCCGCAAACGACCGATCGGCGTTCGGCGGCGCCTCGATGGTCGCCGCGGCTTCCGCCTTGGCCGGCCGATAGCGCTCGAACCGGTAGGCGCCGTAGGCAAATCCCAGGCACAGCTGCGTGGCCTCGTCGGCGCTCCAGTCTTGCGCCAATCGATAGCGGCGCGGCGGCAAACGCTCCGCGAATCCCGCCGCATGCCACAGCGACAAGCCGCCCTGGCGCTTGCCCAAGCCGCCGACCGCCAACAGAACGCCGCCGGCCGAATCCGCCGCCAACAGCACCCGATGCCTTTCGGCGCGGAAATTGTGTTCCTCGAGCCACCTCGCCACCTGCGCAGTCTGGCGCGCGCGCCAGGCATCCACTTCGTCCTCGTACAAAAGCCACAGTGGAACTGGAGCGGCAACGTCGGCGGTCATGATCATGGGTCCCGAATCAGCGCGGCAGGATCCGCGGTAGTCCTTGCATGATATGGGATTCTGTGTTGCTATTTGCGGCTACTTTCAGGGAGCGCCACATGCGTATGTATTCGCAAAAAGACGTCGACAAAAAGGCCTTGCGCGGAGCGCGCATCGCCATCCTCGGTTACGGCAGTCAAGGCCGCGCGCACGCGCTCAATTTGCGCGACAGCGGTTTCGACGTGGTGGTCGGGGTGCGCAAGGGCGAGAGCTGGAACAAGGCCAAGAAGGACGGGTTGAAGGTGCAGGAGCCGGCGGACGCCGTCAAGGGCGCGCGGCTGGTGGCGATGCTGGTACCCGACTTGGCTCAAAAGGCGCTGTATCAAGAGCTGAAGCCGGTCATCGAAAAGGGCGCCACCTTGCTGTTCGCGCACGGCTTCAACGTTCATTTCAAGCAAATCAAGCCGCGCAAGGATTTGGATGTGGTGCTGATCGCACCGAAGGGACCGGGCGATCTGGTGCGCCGCCAATACCAGCAGGGGCGCGGCGTGCCGTGCTTGATCGCGGTCGCTCAAAACCCGACCAAGCGCGCCAAGGCCAACGCATTGGCGTATGCCCACGGCATCGGCGGCACGCGCGGCGGCGTCCTGGAAACCACGTTTGCGGAGGAGACCGAGACCGATCTGTTCGGCGAACAGGTGGTTCTGTGCGGCGGCGCCACCGAACTCGTCGTCAAAGGTTTCGAAACCCTGGTCGAAGCCGGTTACCAGCCTGAGGTCGCCTATTACGAATGCCTGCATGAGCTCAAGCTGATCGTCGATCTGCTGCATGAAGGGGGCATCACCAAGATGCACCGCTTCATCAGCGAGACGGCCAAGTACGGCGATCTGACGCGCGGCCCGCGCGTGGTCAACAAGGCCACCAAGAAGGAAATGAAGAAAATCCTGGCCGAGATTCAGTCCGGCAAGTTCGCGCGCCAGTGGATCGCGGAAACCAGGAGCGGCCGCCGCAAGTATTCAAAGCTGCTCAAGGCCGACCTCGGCCATAAGATCGAAAAGGTGGGTGCGGCGCTGCGCGAGCGCATGCCGTGGCTCGAATCCGGCAAGGCTTGAGGCAGATGGCCGCGATCGCCCGCACGTTGTTCGACAAGGTCTGGACGGCGCACGAAGTGCTGCCCGAGACCCCCGATACACCGGCGGTGCTCTATATCGATTTGCATCTCATCCACGAGGTCACCTCGCCGCAGGCATTCAGCGTGCTGAAATCTCTCGGGCTGCCGGTGCGGCGCCCCGATCGCACGCTCGCCACCATGGACCACTCGACACCCACCCGCACCGAACAGGTGTTCGGCAACGTGCCGATCGCCGTGGACGCCGCTGCCAAGCAGGTGGCCCAGCTCGAACGCAACGCGGCCGAATTCGGCGTCGAACTGTTCGGCATGCGCAACGCGCGGCGCGGCATCGTGCACATCATCAGCCCGGAGCTCGGAGCCACGCAGCCCGGCATGACCATCGTTTGCGGCGACAGCCACACCAGCACGCACGGTGCGTTCGGCGCCCTCGCCTTCGGCATCGGCAGCACCGAAGTCGGCCACGTGTTCGCCACCCAGTGCCTGCTGCAGCGCAAGCCGAAGACCTTCGCCGTGAACGTCGAGGGCAGGCTGCCGGCGGGCGTCACCGCCAAGGACCTGATCCTCTCGATCATCGGCAAAGTGGGAGTGTCCGGCGGCACCGGCCATGTATTCGAGTACCGCGGCGCAACCATCCGGGCGCTCTCAATGGAGCAGCGCATGACCATGTGCAACATGTCCATCGAGGCGGGCGCGCGCGCCGGGATGATCGCGCCGGACGAAACCACGTTCGCGTACCTCAAGGGCAGGCCGCGCGCCCCGGCGGGTGCGGATTGGGAGGCAGCGCACTCCCGCTGGCAGGCACTCGCCACCGATGACGATGCGCAATTCGACGCATCCATCGATATCGATGCGACGGCGCTCGAACCGATGATCACCTACGGCACCAATCCCGGCATGGTGGTGCCGATCAGCGCCTCGATACCCGATGCAGCCGCCGATGCCGTATATGACAAGGCGCTGCGCTACATGGGGTTTCACCGCGGCGAAGCCATGGCGGGCAAGCCGGTGAATGTGGTGTTCATCGGCAGCTGTACCAATGGACGCCTCGAGGATTTGCAGGCCGCGGCGCAAATCCTCAAGGGCCGCCGGGTCGCGGCCGGCGTGCGCCTGCTGATCGTGCCCGGCTCGCAGCAGATCAAACACGAGGCGGAGGCGGCCGGCCTTGCCGACATTTTCCGCACCGCCGGCGCCGACTGGCGCGAGTCCGGCTGTTCCATGTGCTTGGGGATGAACGGCGACACGGTATCCGCCGGCCAGTATGCGGTGAGCACCAGCAACCGCAATTTCGAGGGACGGCAAGGTGTCGGCGCGCGCACCTTGCTGGCGAGTCCGCTGACCGCCGCCGCGAGCGCGGTTCGCGGCAGGATTACCGATCCCAGAGAGTTGATGTGATGGAACCCTTGAAGCGCGTGCGGTCGCGCACCATCGTCATACCGTCCAGCAATGTGGACACCGACCAGATCATCCCGGCGCGATTTTTGACGACGACAACCAAAGAAGGTTTGGGCAAGCAATTGTTCGCCGATTGGCGCTATCGGGCGGACGGGGCGCCAAATCCGGATTTCGTGCTGAACAGCGCGGCGGCGCGAGGATGCAGCGTGCTGGTGGCCGGGCGCAACTTCGGCTGCGGCTCCTCGCGCGAACATGCGCCCTGGGCTCTTTTGGACTATGGGATTCGCGCCGTCATCAGCACCGAGATTGCCGATATCTTTCGCAGCAATTCATTGAAGAACGGACTGTTGCCGATCACGGTGGATGAGTCCACCGCGGCCTGGCTGATGCAGCATCCCGGCGCGGAGGTCGACATCGATCTCGAATCCACCCGCCTGACGCTGCCGACCGGCACGAGCGTCGCCTTCCCGATCGAGGCATTCGCGCGCCACTGCCTGTTGAACGGGATCGACGAGCTCGGCTACCTGCGCAGCAAGCAGGCCGACATCGAACGCTATGAGGCGGCCCGGAGAGGCTCCGGAGCGGGCAATTGCACGCATTGATTGCCGTGATTGCGGGCGACGGCATCGGCGCCGAGGTCACCGCCGAGGCGATGCGCGCGCTCGAGCGCGTGGCGGATCGCTGCGGCCACTCGTTTCGGTTCGAGCCGGCGCTGTTGGGCGGAGCCGCCATCGACGCGACCGGTGTCGCGCTGCCCGCAGCCACCTTGGACCTCTGCCGGCGCGCCGACGCAGTGCTGCTGGGCGCCGTCGGCGGCCCGAAGTGGTCGGATCCGAATGCCCAAGTGCGCCCGGAACAGGGGTTGCTGCAGCTGCGCCAGGCGCTCGGGCTGTTCGCCAATCTGCGCCCCGTGGTGCCGCATCCGGCGGTGCTCGATGCCTCGCCCATCAAGGCCGGACTTCTGCACGGCGTCGACATCATGGTGGTGCGCGAGCTGACGGGAGGGATCTATTTCGGCGAAAAGCACCGCACCGCCACCGATGCGGTCGACGTCTGCCGCTACACCGTGATCGAGATCGAACGCGTGGTGCGCCTCGCGGCGCAGTTGGCGCGCTCGCGACGCGGCAAGCTCACCTCGGTCGACAAAGCCAACGTGCTGGAGACATCGCGGCTTTGGCGCACGGTGGTCGAGCGCATACTGCCCGCCGAATTCCCCGACGTGCGCTTCGAGCACGTGTTGGTGGACGCGGCCGCCATGCACCTCTTGAAGCGGCCGCGCGACTTCGACGTGATCGTCACCGAGAACATGTTCGGCGACATTCTCACCGACGAGGCATCGATGCTGGCGGGCTCGCTCGGCCTGCTGCCCTCGGCATCGCTCGGCCTCAGCGGACGCGGCGGATTGTTCGAACCGATCCACGGCTCGGCGCCGGACATCGCCGGTCGCGGTATCGCCAATCCCTATGCGACCATACTGAGCGCGGCCATGCTGCTGCGGCATTCGCTGAAGCTCGAATCCGAGGCGGGCATGCTCGAGGCCGCGGTATCGAAGGCCGTCGTCTCCGGTGCCTTGCCTGCCGATCTCGCCGGGACGGGAATCACGCCCGTCACGACACGCGCCGCCGGCGATGCGGTTCTAGCCGGGCTTTAGCCGCACGCTCGAGACCGGCGGTCAAGTCGGCAGCGAGGTCCGCCGCATCCTCGATGCCGACCGACACACGCAGCAACCCCGCGCCGATGCCGGCACGAAGCCGCGCCGACTCGTCCATGCCCGCGTGCGTCATGCTGGCCGGATGAGAAATCAAACTTTCGACCCCGCCCAAGGATTCGGCGAGCGTAAAGCATTCGAGCCCGGCGAGAAACGCCGCCACCGCGGGCTCCCCGCCGGCCAGCTCGAAACTCACCATGGCGCCGAAGCCCGTCTGTTGGCGGCGGGCAAGCTCATGGCCGGGATGAGTGGCCAGCCCCGGATAAAAGACCTGCCGCACGGCCGCGTGGCGCTTCAATACTTCGACCACCGCAGCGGCATTCTCGGCATGCACGCGCATGCGCGCGTGCAAGGTGCGTACGCCGCGCAGGCTCATGAAGCTGTCGAACGGCGCGCCCGTGACGCCGATGGCGTTGGCCCACCAGGAGATATGCTCCGACAGCTCCGCTGTGGCGGCGATCACCGCCCCTCCCACCACGTCGCTGTGGCCGTTCAAATACTTGGTGGTGGAATGCATCACGAAATCGGCGCCCAGCCTCAGCGGCTGTTGCCACAGCGGCGAGAGAAACGTATTGTCCGCGGCGACCAATGCGCCGGCCGAATGGGCCGCCCCGGCGATCGCGCGAATGTCGACGATCCGCAGCAGCGGATTGCTCGGCGTCTCGATCCACACCAATTTCGGTTTGGCGGCGAGCGCGTTCTCCAAGGCGGCGGAATCGGACTGATCCACGAAGTCGACCACCAGCTTGTCCTGCGCGTGCAACGCCGCAAGCAATCGATAAGTGCCGCCGTAACAATCGTAAGGCGCAAGTACCCGCGCTCGAGAGGGAAGCGTCGCCAGGATCAAGGTGATCGCAGCCATTCCGGTGCAGGTCACCACCGCGCCGGCGCCACCCTCCAGGTCCGCAAGCGCCGCCGCCAGCTGGTCGCGGGTCGGATTGCCGGAGCGGGTGTAATCGTACTTGCGCGGCTTCAAGTACCCTTCGAACGCGAAGTTCGTCGACAAGTAAATGGGCGGCACGACCGAGCCGTACTGGGCATCGGATTCGAGCCCCGCGCGCACCGCCCGCGTGGCCTGTGACTTCGCCGCCGGGTATTTCCCTGATTTGTCGTTTTCACTCATGCCGTGTGCTCCGCAATGGCCTGTCTGATTATCGGTGTAAGCGCCGCGCCCTCCTTCAAGAACGCGTCGTGGCCGAATATGGAATTGATCTCGACGAGTTGGCGCGGCCCGTTGAGGCGCGCGGCGAGCGCCTGCATATCGTGGAACGGCACCAATTGGTCTTCGCGCACCGCGATCAGCGTAGCCGGCGTGTGCACCTTGGTCGCGTCCATTTGATGCAAGTCGATCGACTCGCTCAAGGCGAGAAAAGTCTCCGCACGGTACTTTTGCACGTAATGGTCTCCGCGCGCGAACAGGTATTCCTCGATCGGGAACCGGAACCGGTCCGCTTCGCGCACCGGCGGTCCGCCGAAGCGCAGCTCGAATTCCACGGCACTGCGGTACGTCGCCATCGCGAGCGCGCGGGCAAGCTTCAGGCCTGCCGGTCCATCGCCGCGTGCGATCGCCTCGCGAACTATTTGCCGCTGCACGCTGCGCCAGGCGGTCGAGAGCACCTGGGACTTGTCGGCCGCGCTCAAGATCACGATGCGGCCCACGAGTGCGGCGTAACGCTCGGCGAAGCACAGAGCCACCATTCCGCCGTATGATGCGCCGACAATGGCGTGCAGCGACTTCAGCCCCAAATGCAGCACGATCTGCCGTAAGGCATCCGCCTGATCGAAAGGGCTCAGCGGAGGAAACGTCGAGCCGGACTGCGGCGCAGAACTCGCGCCGGGGCCGCCCAGATAATCGATGCCCAAGACGCGGAATCTGTTGGTGTCGATACCGAGCCCCGGACCGACGATTTCAGGCCACCAGCCCGGCGCGCCGTCGATCTGCCGGTGAGCGGAAATCCCGCCCACCACCGCCACCACCGGCGCGTCCTCCGGTCCGACCAGACGGAAGGCGATCCGCGCGTTCGCCAGCACGTCTCCATAGTGCAGCCGCCATGGACTCGGCAGCGGCAGAGCCGCATCGTGAACCGGCGGCTCGCCGCCGCTCGACTGGCCGAACGCCTGGCCGAACGCCGGGCCTTGCGCCGCCGGTGCTTTGTTCGGGAGTCTTCTCGGCATCTGATCATTCGCTCCTAAAAAGGTTTACATAACCCCTGAGGAGCGGCGCCGCTCTTAGGCCATTGGCGCGGCGCTGCGCGCCGCTCAACTTGCCGCCCATCTATCGGACCCAAGGGCCTGAAGCCTCGTTCCGCAGGAGTTGGCACCGTTCCTCAGGATCGCCGATCCTTCGGTGGTTGCCCCGGCTTCTAAGGGCCTTTCCCTCAGCCGGTCTAGATAAGCGCGCAAATGGTATGCAGGAGGGGGGACGCGCGTCAAGCATTTTAAAGTTGCGCACCTTCTCATGATATATTAATGTATTAACGCATTAATACACTATGAACGGATGCCATGAAGACCAACCGCCCGGTGACCCCGCGCCAGGAACAGCAGCATGAGCGCGCCCTCTGCACGGCGATTTTGGCCTTGCGCAGCGTGGAGGAATGCCGCAGCTTCTTCCGCGACCTGTGCACGCCTGCCGAATTGCAGGCCATGTCCGACCGCTGGGCGGTGGTCGAGTTGCTGGAGCGCGGGCTGCGCTACCGCGAGATCCACAGTCTAACCGGCGTCAGCGTCACCACCATAGGGCGCGTCGCCCGCTATTTGAGTTCGGGTAACGGCGGATATCGAGCCGTGACCGAGCGGCTCAAGCTCGACGCATGAGTGCGAGCGCCCCCATGCGGCTGAAAATCGCGGTCCAAAAGAGCGGCCGGCTCACCGACAATTCACTCGATCTTTTGGCGCGCTGCGGACTCAAATACAGCCGCGGCAAGGATCAACTCATGTGCTACGGGGAGAACATGCCGCTCGACGTGCTGTTCGTGCGCGACGACGACATTCCGGACCTGGTTCAAGAGGATGTCTGCGACTTGGGATTGGTCGGCCTGAACGTGGTCGAGGAGAAGCTTCTCGCGTTTCGAGCGCGCGGCGTGGCGCCCCTGTTCGAGACGGTTAAGACCCTGGATTTCGGCCGCTGCAAGCTGTGCATCGCGGCGCCCGACGGATTCGACTACCGCGGCGCGGCCTCGCTCGCCGGCAAACGCATCGCGACCACATATCCGTACATACTCGGGCGATTTCTCGCCGAGCGCGGCATTCGCGCGGAGGTCGTGGTGCTGTCCGGCTCGGTCGAGATCGCGCCCCGTCTCGGGCGGGCCGATCTGATCTGCGATCTGGTCTCCACCGGCTCGACGCTCGCGGCCAATCATTTGCGCCAGGCCGAGGTCGTGCTCGAAAGCCAGGCGGTTCTCATTCGAACTCCGGTGCCCATCGCCGCCGAGAAACAGGACTGGACGCGCCGGCTGCTGATGCGTATCGACGGCGTCGAGCAGGTGAAGGGCAGCAAATACATCATGCTGCACGCGCCCCGCTCCGCGCTTCCCGCAATCGCCAAGTTGCTGCCAGGCAGCGAGGCGCCGACGGTCATTCCTCTCGACGGGCTTGGCGATCGCGTTGCGGTGCATGCCGTATGCCGCGAAAACGTGTTTTGGGAGACTCTCGAGGATCTGAAGAGCGTGGGCGCGAGCTCGGTGCTGGTGCTGCCGGTCGAGAAGATGCTGGCCTAAGGGGGCGGTCGTCTAGCGCATGCGTGTTCTCGACTGGAAATCCCTCGCCGTAGCGCAACGCCTGGATGCCCTGCGCCGCCCCGCGCAGCGCGATGCCGAGCGTGTCACGATCGCAACCCGGCAGATCATCGATGAGGTACGGCGCAACGGCGATGCCGCACTCGTCGAGTTTACGCAGAGCTTCGACGGGGTTCGGCTCGAGGAGTTGGCCGTATCGGCCCGCGAAATGGCCGCCGCAGAGCGCAGCTTGAGCGCCGCGCAGCACGCGGCGCTCGAGGCCGCGATAGCCGCGGTGCATAAATTTCACGCTGCCCAAGGGCCCGCCCCGCTGCGCATCGAGACCTCGCCGGGGGTGCTGTGCGAACGCATCAGCGTGCCGGTGCGCGCCGTAGGCCTGTACGTCCCGGCGGGCTCCGCGCCCCTGCCCTCGACCGCCATCATGCTGGCCGTGCCCGCCGCGATTGCCGGCTGTCCGGTGCGCGTCATGTGCACCGCTCCCACCCGCAGCGGCACCGCCGATCCCGCGGTGCTGGTCGCCGCGCGCAAGGCGGGTGTCGAGCGGATTTTCAAGGTGGGCGGTGCGCAGGCGATCGCCGCCATGGGCTACGGCACGGAGACGGTGCCGAAATGCGACAAGCTATTCGGTCCGGGCAACGTTTGGGTTGCCACCGCCAAATCGCTGGTCGCGGGCGATGCCGCCGGCGCCGCGGCCGATCTGCCCGCCGGCGTCACCGAGGTCATGATCATCGCCGACGAGCACGCACGCGCCGATTTCATCGCGGCGGACCTGCTCGCCCAAGCCGAACACGGCGCCGACGCTCAAGCCCTGCTGGTGACGACTTCGTCGGCGCTCGCCAATGGCGTCGCGCTCGAGGTCGCCCGACAGGTGCGCGCGCTGTCGCGCAAGGCCATCCTCGAGGAGTCGGTGGGCCATATGCGTCTGATCGTGGTCGACTCTCTCGATGCCGCCTTCGGCATCGCCAACGGTTACGCGCCCGAGCACCTGCTGCTGCACATCCGTGAGCCGCGCGCGTGGCTGCCCCGCGTCCAGGCCGCGGGCGCGGTGTTTCTCGGCCGCTGGTCGCCGGAAACCATGGGCGACTATTGCAGCGGACCGAATCACACCCTGCCGACGTACGGGTTTGCCAATGCCTACAGCGGCCTGTCCCTGGAGGATTTCCAGAAGCGCATTACGGTGCAGGAACTCTCTCCCGCGGGTCTGCGGTCCTTGAGCGGCACCGCGCAGATCCTGGCGAACCTCGAAGGACTGGATGGACACGCCGCGGCAGTGGCCGTTCGCCTCGCTGCGCTCCAGGGGGAATCGCCTTGAATCCGGTATTGTCGCTGGCGCGACCGGATATTCGCAGCCTGGAACCGTATTCGCACGCCGCGTGGCTGCCGTCCATGACCCGGCTGCACGCCAATGAGGCGCCTTGGAGATGCGCGGGCGATGTGAGCACCGCCGGGCTCAATCGTTACCCGGAACCGCAACCCGCAAACCTCGTCGAACGTCTCGCATCGCTCTACGCGGTGCCCCCGGCCTCATTGCTCGCCACTCATGGCAGCGATGCGGCCATCGACGCCTTGTCGCGCGTTTATCTGCGCGCCGGAACTGACGCAATATTGCAATGCGGCCCCACCTTTGCGATGTATCGAGCGGCCGCGCGCATTCAAGGCGCGGACGTGATCGAAATTCCGCTCGAACGCGGCGAGGCATGGAGCCTCGATCCCGGGCGGCTGCTGGCGGCATGGCGGCCCCACGTGAAGCTCGTGTTCCTTTGCTCGCCCAATAATCCGACCGGAAACCTGCTGGAGATCGGGGCGTTGGAAACGATCTTGAGCGCACTCGACGGCAAAGCCATCGTCGTGATCGACGAGGCATATATCGAATGGTCGCAGAGGGCGAGCTTGAGCACGTGGTTGAGCCGCTATTCGACGCTGGCGATCCTGCGCACCCTGTCCAAGGCTCACGCCTTGGCGGGCGTTCGCATCGGCGCGCTGCTCGGCCACCCGGAGATGATTCGGCTGGCCCGACGCGTCATCCCGCCCTACTCCCTGTCGCAGCCTTCGGTCGAGGCGGCGCTGCGCGCGCTCGAGCCGCAACAACTCTCGATCGCCGCGACCAGGATCGCAGCGCTGCTCGAAGAGCGCGAGTACCTGCGCGAACGCCTGGCACGCTCGCCTTTGGTGGAGAAGGTGTGGCGCAGCGATGCGAATTTCCTGCTGGTCGACTGCCGAAACGCCGACCGCTTCATGCGCGCGAGCATGGCCGGAGGCTCGATCGTGCGCGATATGCGCGCCAATCCGGCATTGCCGGCATCGCTGCGCATCTCGGTGGGCACCAGGGCGGAGAACGACGCATTGCTCGACAGTTTGGAGGCCTCGTGAGCGGCTATCGCATTTTATTTCTGGACCGGGACGGAACCTTGAACGAAGAGCCGTCCGACGAGCAGGTGGACCGCCTGGAGAAAATTCGACTGATGCCGGGGGTGGTGCCGGCGCTGCTCGAATTGAAGCAAGCCGGCTACGCCTTCGTCATGGTCACCAATCAGGATGGCCTCGGCACCTCAAGCCTGCCGCACGAGGATTTCGAGCGCCCGCAGCGATTCCTGCTGGACTTGTTCGCATCGCAGGGCATCGACTTCGACGCCGTGTTCGTCTGCCCGCACTTCCAGCACGAGAACTGCGCCTGCCGCAAACCCAAGCTCGGCCTGCTGCAGCAGTATCTCGACGCCCATCCGCTCGATACCGCACGCTGCTACATGATCGGCGACCGCGATACCGACATGGAATTCGCCGCCAATCTGGGGATCCAAAGCCTGCGCGTCCGCTTGCGCGGGACGGCGCAGGAGACTTGGCCCGCCATCGCGAAGCGAATCGCCGGCTCGGCCCGCCGCGCCCACATACGGCGCAAAACCAAGGAGACCGAAGTCGCGGTCGACGTCGATCTGTCGCGCGAAGGACCCTGCCGCATCGCAACCGGGTTGGGGCTCTTCGATCACATGCTCGAGCAGATCGCGAAGCACGGCGGCTTCGCGCTGCAATTGACCTGCGTGGGCGATCTGCATGTCGACGAACACCACACCATCGAGGATTGCGCGCTCGCCTTGGGGTCGGCGCTGCGGGAGGCCTTGGGAGACAAGCACGGTATCGCCCGCTATGGTTTCCTGCTCGCCATGGACGAGGCCGAGGCACAAGTGGCGCTCGACATATCGGGGCGCCCTTATTTCGCCTGGGAAGGCAGCTTCAATCGCGAGCGCGTCGGCGAAATGCCCACCGAACTCGTGCCGCATTTTTTCCGCTCCCTGGCGCAGAGCCTGGGAGCCGCGCTGCACCTGAGCGTGCGCGGTGAAAATACCCATCATATGATCGAGTCGTGCTTCAAAGGAGTGGGACGCAGCCTGCGGCAGGCGATTCGGCGGGAGGGCGCCGACTTACCGAGCACCAAGGGCATGTTGTGAGCAAACGCGATGTCGTCATAGTCGCCAGCGGCGGCGCCAACATCGCGTCGCTGCAATTCGCCTTGCATCGGCTGGACGCGCACGCCGACGTGTCGGCCGATGCCGCGCGCATCCGCGCGGCCAGCCACGTCATTCTACCGGGCGTGGGCGCGGCTGCGGACGCCATGGCGCGACTGCGAGGCAGCCGGCTGGTCGAGCTGATACCGCGGCTGACCCAGCCGGTGCTCGGCATTTGCCTGGGAATGCAGCTGCTGTTCGAGGCATCCGACGAGGGATACACGCGCTGTCTCGGCATCATCCCCGGGTTCGCCGCGCGGTTCGTCGAAGCGCCAGGCCGTCCGGTTCCCCATATGGGCTGGAACACGCTCCAAATCCTGCGTCCCTGCGCCATGCTCGAGGGTCTGGCAAATGACGATTACGGCTACTTCGTGCACAGCTACGCATTGCCTCCGGGTCCATCGACCGTCGCGATCAGCCGCTATGACACGCCCTTCAGCGCCTGTGTGGAGTGGCGCAATTTTTTCGGAGTGCAATTTCATCCCGAGCGCTCAGCCGAAGTCGGCGCGCGCCTGCTCGAGAACTTCCTGGCGATCAATTGACCATGTTCCCGCCATGCGACTGATTCCCGCCATCGATTTAAAAGCCGGCCACTGCGTGAGACTGTTGCGCGGCGAATTCGAATCCGAAACTCGATATGGAACCGAACCGCTTGCGCTGCTCGCCAAGTATCGCGGTCTCGGTGCCGATTGGCTGCATGTCGTCGACCTCGACGGTGCGCGCGATGGCAGCCTCGGAAACCGCGCCGTCATTGCCGACCTCGCCGCGCAAAAGACCGTCAAGCTCCAGGTCGGCGGAGGATTGCGCAATACCGACGCGGTCGCACAAATGCTCAACCTCGGGGCCGGCCGGGTCGTCATCGGCAGCGCCGCCGTCATCACGGCGGACCAGGTCCGAACCTGGCTCGGGCACTTTGGCCCCGAACAGATCGCGCTGGCCTTCGATGTACGCCTGGACACGGCGGGTACGCCGTGCGTGGCCACTCATGGCTGGCGCCGCCAATCCACGCTGTCGCTGTGGGACGCGGTGGCGGGTTTCGCGCATGAGGGGCTTCTTCATGTGCTGTGCACCGACGTCAGCCGTGACGGTATGCTGTCCGGACCCAACCTCGAGTTGTATGCGGAGGCCGTGCGGCGCTTTCCGCACATCGCATGGCAGGCCTCCGGCGGCGTTCGCGATGCGCGCGATCTGCGCGCTCTGGCGGAATGCGGCGCGGCCGCCGCCATCAGCGGCAAGGCACTGCTCGAAGAACTGATTCCAATCGAGGAGCTGCGCCCATTCTTGCCAAGCGCATAATCCCCTGCCTCGACGTGCGCGACGGGCAAGTCGTCAAAGGCGTCCGCTTCCGCGACCACCGCGTAGTCGGCGATATTTTGGATCTTGCGCAGCGCTATCGCGACCAGGGAGCGGATGAACTCGTGTTCTACGACATCACCGCGAGCCCCGAGGACCGCTCGGTGGACCGCTCCTGGATCACACGCGTTGCGCGCCTTCTGGACATCCCGTTCTGCGTGGCCGGCGGAATTCGATCGGTCGCCGACGCCGAGGAAGTGCTGGGGTCCGGCGCCGAAAAAATATCGCTCAATACACCCGCGCTCCAGGACCCGGAGCTGATCGACTGCCTGAGCCGGCGCTTCGGCGCACAATGCGTCGTCGTCGGCATCGACAGTCTGTCGGCGGGCGGCGACTATCGAGTGCAGCAGTTTACCGGCGATCCGTCGCGCACCCGAGATGCGGCGCGTCGAACCCTGGATTGGGTCATCGAGGCCCAGCGGCGCGGCGCGGGTGAAATCGTGCTCAATTGCATGGCGAGCGACGGCGTGCGGGGCGGTTATGACATCGATCAGCTGTGCGCGGTGCGCAGCGTCTGCCGCGTGCCCTTGGTCGCCTCGGGCGGCGCCGGATCGGCGCGGGATTTCGTGCAGGTGTTTCAGCGCGCCGGCGTCGATGCCGCGCTCGCGGCCAGCGTGTTTCATTCCGGCGAGATCGCGATACCCGATCTCAAGAGGCAACTGCGTGCGGACGGCATCGAGGTGAGAGCATGATTGAACTCGACCAGCTCGATTGGGGCAAGAGCGACGGATTGCTTCCGGCCATCGTGCAGGACGCCTACAGCGGCGCGGTGCTCATGCTGGCATACATGAACCGCACGGCGCTGGCGGCGACTCAATCGAGCGGCCGCGCGACCTTCTGGAGCCGAAGCAAGCAGCGGCTGTGGACCAAGGGGGAGACTTCCGGCCATTTTCTCGAAGTGCGCGACATGGTCGCGGACTGCGATTCGGATACTCTCCTGATTCTTGTGAAACCTCATGGTCCGGCCTGTCATTTGGGCACGCGCACCTGCTTCGGCGAGGACCCGCCGCAGGCGGCGGCCGGACGTATCGCGTTCCTCGCGTCCCTTGAACGCGTCATCGCCGAGCGCATGGCGACTCAGCCGGAGGGCAGCTATACCGCGAAACTGCTGGCGGAAGGCACCCGGCGCATCGCGCAAAAAGTCGGCGAGGAAGGGCTTGAATTGGCGCTTGCGGGCGTGACGCAGTCCGATGATGAAGTCGTTGGCGAAGCGGCGGATCTCCTGTATCACCTGTTGCTGTTGCTCAAAGCGCGGAATCTGTCGCTGACCCGGGTCATTGCGGAGCTCGAGGCGCGGCATGAATCGAAGCCATGAGTTCCAACCCCAACCGGGTGCAGATCATCGTACGCAAGCGCGAACGCACGCTTCTTCTATATATGCAGGGTCGTCTCGAGCGCACCTACCCCGCAGCCTTGGGCAGGAATTGGGCCGACGACAAGGCCGCAGAGGGCGATGAAGCCACGCCCCTCGGCGAGTTCTACATCTGCGCCAAGAATCCGCGCAGCCGATATTTTCTTTCGATGTGCATCAGCTATCCCAACGCGGAACATGCGACGCGCGGCCTCGCCGCCGGCCTGATCACTCCCGGGGAACACGCGGACATTCTGGCGGCGATCCGCCTGCGAACGATGCCGCCGCAGCACACGAATCTCGGCGGGGAGATCTATATACATGGGCACGGCGACGAGCCGCGGGATAACCAAGTGAAGGACTGGACGCGCGGGTGCATCGCGTTGGCCAACTCCGCGATGCAGGATCTATATGATCTGGTCGAAGTCGGCACACCGGTCATCATCCGCGCCTGACCATGGGTGCACACGCGCCCGATGCCGGACCCTTGACACGAAACAAACAGCGGTGCAGGGTTTGTCGGCGCCGCATGCGCCCCTATTACCCTGACAGAGGATGCATCAAGAGATGAAGCCCGTATACTCAGTCGCTGTCCTCGTCGGCAGTCTTCGCAAGGACTCCATCAACCGCAAACTGGCGCACGCACTTGCGGCGCTCGCCCCCGACACCCTGAAGCTGCAGATCGTCGAGATCGGCGATCTTGCCTTCTACAACCAAGATCACGATGACAGCCCGCCGGCGCCATGGGCCGCATTCCGCGAGCGTATAATCGCCTCCGATGCGGTTCTGTTCGTGACTCCCGAATACAACCGCTCGGTCCCGGCTGTACTGAAGAACGCCTTGGATATCGGTTCGCGGCCGTATGGCAAGAGCGTGTGGAGCGGTAAGCCCGGCGCCGTCGTGAGCGCCTCGCCCGGGGCCATCGGCGCGTTCGGCGCGAATCACCATTTGCGCCAATCGCTGGTATTCCTCAATGTTCCGGCGATGCCGCAGCCTGAAGCCTATATCGGCGGCGCGGACAAACTGTTCGACTCGAGCGGACAATTGACCAACGACGCCACACGCGCGTTTCTGCAGCGATTCATGCAGGCCTTCACGGCGTGGATCGCCGCCGTCGGTCGCCAGCCGGGCGGATAGGAATTGTTGACCGCCTGCCGGGCATTCGGGTGCAGCGGGGTCTTCATAGTTACCATCCGCAGCGTCGTGATTCAATTCAACAACAGCGCGAGTCAGCCCATGGAAATGGATACCGATACGGCCGATTTGTTCCACTCTGCCGCTTTCTGTCTCGCGGCGAGCAAAGGGCTGATCGACATCACGTCGGGCACTTTGCGCCCGCGCCGAGCGGGCCGGGAGAGCGCTGCGGTGGGCAACTAATGCGCACCGAGGCGGAGGTCTCCGGGGTTGCCGATACCGCGCTTTGGGTGGCGGCGCTCCGGGCCGCCGAGAGCAGGCGGTCGGCCGCGCTTTTTTCGGATCCCTTGGCCGAGATGCTTGCCGGGAAGCGCGGCCCGATGATCGCACGCTCGCTTTACCTCTCGTCGATGGAGCCCTGGGGCGTCGTCATCCGGACATCGGCCATCGACCGGCTGATTGGAGAGGCGCTGCACGCCGGCGTCGATACCGTTATCAACTTGGGCGCCGGATTGGATTCCAGGCCGTATCGGCTGGACCTGCCGGCCGGTCTTCGCTGGATCGAAGTCGATTTGCCGGAACTGATCGACGCCAAGAACTCGCTATTGATCAACCATGTGCCCAAGTGCAATGTCGAACGAGTCGGCTTGGATTTGCGAAATCTCAAGGAACGAAGCCAGCTGTTCACGAGGATCGGCGCTTCATCCGCAAGCACGCTGTTGATCGCGGAAGGCGTGATCCCGTATCTGTCGAACGGCGCCGTCGGCGGCCTGGCCGAGGAGCTGCACGCGGTACCGGCATTTCAGCGCTGGATTCTTGATTTCGACAACGCCGGGAAGCGGACCATGCCGCGGAAGTGGGCCAAAAAACTAAGCGCCGCTCCGTTCCTGTTCCAAGTCAACGATTGGTTCGAATTTTTCGGTAATTTCGGGTGGCGGCCTCGAGTCGTCATCACAACGCTCGAAGAATCCGTACGCGTGGCAAGGCCTCTCCCATTTGATTTTCCACGGGGCCTCGTGATGCGTGTGCTGCCGCGGGAATTGCGCCGACGAATCCTGAGTGTGACCGGTGCGGTTATGCTGGAAAGAGAAACCCCGAGACCGCAAGCCGGCGCCGCAGGGCGTTGATGCTGCAGCAGGCCAGGACTGCCGCGGCGAAATTCCGGCATCGCAGATGTTAGCGCCGGGTATTGCCCGCGTGTGCGGCCGCGATCGTCGAGGCGATCAGCGGCTGCCGGCTGATGGTGATCGTACTGACGAAGAATGCCATCGAATCGCCGCACGTGCGGCGCGAGGTCGAGCGGACGAGTTCGAAGAAGCGCCCGGCTCCCGCAATCCACGCTCCTGTTGGACGCCGCGCAGCGAGCCGCCGTCATCGCGTCCTTGCGCACCCTGCGCTAGCGGCCGCCCGCGGGCGGCAGGTCGAACAGCAGCACTTCGGCACCGGCGCCGTTGTGCAACTCGAGCGATGCGACATCGGAAATCTTGAGCGCGTCCCCTGGGTCGAGTACCGTACCGTTAACGCTGATGGTACCGCGGGCCATGTGTACATAGGACAGCCGCCGCTCGTTCAGGCCGCACGTCGTTCGTTCGCCCGCATCGAAAAGCCCCGCGTAAACCTTGGCATCTTGGTGCAGCAGCACCGAACCCTCGGCCCCGTCCGGCGAAGCAACAAGCCGCAGCCGTCCGCGCTTTTCACTCGCGGCGAAATGCTTCTGCTCGTAACCCGGGGCAATGCCCGCGACCGCGGGTAGAATCCAGATTTGCAGAAAATGTACGGGCTCGCGGGCCGACGGATTATGCTCGCTATGCTGCACGCCCGTGCCGGCGCTCATGCGCTGAACGTCGCCGGGGACGATGACCGAGCCGTTGCCCATGGAATCGCGGTGCGCCAGCCGCCCCGCCAGCACATAACTCACGATCTCCATATCGCGATGACTGTGCGTTCCGAAGCCCTGACCCGGTGCCACTCGGTCCTCATTGATGACCCGCAGCGCCCCGAAGTTTAGGTGAACCGGGTCAACATAGTCCGCAAAGGAAAACGAATGGCGCGACTGGAGCCAACCGTGATCCGCGAAGCCCCGCTCGGCACTTTTCCTGATTTCCCACATCGCCTTGCCCTCGTGCCTCAATCGCGGTGAATTAACTCACAACTGACCCGGCTCCCGCCAGCGTCAAAATGCGGATCGCAAGTCGGCATGAATCCCTGCCGTGTCTGACGTACGGTCTTTTGGTGTATTGCCTTGAGCGTCATCGCGCTCTACGAGCCCCCAACATGCGAACGGCTTTGCCAAATGCCGGGCGCAGACGCCTTCCGGCGCGTCCGCCGGAGGCAGCGGTTCTCTTTGACATGCGTACACAAGGAGCGGGTTCCGCAGCGGGATTCGGCGCCGCGGCCCCGGCATCGGCGGGGGCCGCTTAGGCCGCCGGCGGCCGTGTCGTCTCCATCGATTCACGCTTCGCAAACTGATCGAACCAGCGAGCCAAATCCGGACACTTTTCGCGCCATTCGAGCGCTGCGAATCGGAAGTCGAGATACCCGAGCGCGCAGCCGACTGCGATCGTACCCGCGTCGACGCGTTCGGCCAAACCGAGCGCGCGCCGTTCGAGTTCGGCGAGTCCGCAGGTTACCTTCTCGAGCTGGCCGGAAATCCAATCGTTCCAGCGCAGTTTCTCGGGTCGCACGGCGCTCTCGTAGCGAACCAGCACCGCCGCATCCATCACGCCGTCGGCCAGCGCCTGATCGACCAGCACCCGCCAACGCGCCGGCCCGTGCGGCGGAATCAGACGCCCTTCGGCGAGCGTATTCAGATACTCGCAAATCACGCGGCTGTCATACAGCACCGCTCCGTCGTCCGTTATCAATGTCGGTATTTTGCCAAGCGGGTTGCTGGCGACGAGCGTCCGGTCGCGATTTACCGGATGCGGCGCCGCCGGCACCAGTTCGAGGCGCTCGCGCAAACCCAACTCGTGGGCGCTGACCAAGCACTTGCGTACGAAAGGAGACGCGGCGGCATAAAATAACTTCATCGGCCCCTCGTGAGATGCTGGAAGGCATTACATTGTGCCAAATTTCGGCCATCTCAGGAATGCTCAAATCAGCCAATTCGAATATGATGAACCCCTTAGAGCCAACACCAGGAGAGCATGGAATGTCCAGCCCGAGCATTGCTCAGAAAGCCCCTTTCCCCGTACAGGTCGAGATCGGCAAGAGCTATTTCTGGTGCGCCTGCGGAAAAAGCGCCAAACAGCCGTTCTGCGACGGCAGCCATAAGGGCAGCGAATTCTCACCGGTAAAATTCGACGCTACCGAATCCAAGACCGTCTATTTCTGCGGCTGCAAGCACAGTCACAAGGCGCCGCTCTGCGATGGCAGCCATCAGAAGCTGTAACGCACCCCGCCAATCGGAGCCTGAGCATGCCCTGATCATGCCCATTGACGATCCCCGAGGGCCTGCAGCCGCTGATGGAAGACGGCATGATCGACACGGTGGTGCGCCGGCTCACGAGCCGCAATGAAGCGTCGGTTTACATCGTGGCCTGCGCAGTGCCGCAGGCGGCTACGGCCCGTGTCCGGAAATCAGACAGCCTGGCGACCGCGCCGCCAGGCATACACGGCGATGCCGAACCACACCACGTTCAGACCGACCGACGGCCACGCACCGTTCCAGCCGCTATTAATGATCAATCCGACGGCCCCGAGGATGTTCATCCACTGGTAAAGCGGCTGACGCGCGTGCATCTTGCCGGACGAAATCAGGGCATAGGCGCCGAGAATGAGCGACGCGGCCAGCCAACCGGTAATCTCAACGCAGGTTTTCAAGTGCACGCCCCATTCTGCCACGCGCCGTTTGCGCGCCGCTTCTTTTTCTCGACGACACCTGATCGATCCGATACCCTGAAGGCTGTGCGCACCACAATGCAAACACCCGACCTCGTCGCCGCGGAACCCCTCGTCAAGCGCTATCCGGATATGGATACCTTGTCGCGGCAAGCCGCTGCCGACATCGCGGCACGCCTCACGCATGCGATCGCGATGCGCGGCCTGGCAAGTCTGGTCGTTTCCGGCGGGCGCTCACCGGTCAGGCTGTTCGAACAGCTGCGCACTCAGACGATTGATTGGAGCCGTCTCTGCGTGGCGCTCGCCGACGAGCGCTGGGTCGCACCGACCGATGCCGAAAGCAATGAGAGGCTGGTGCGCGAGACGTTGTTGCAAGGCAAAGCCGCCGCTGCGCGTTTCCTCGGACTTAAGAACGCCGCGCCCTCCCCGGATCTAGGCGCCGTATCGGCTTGGGAAACCTTTGCCCGCATACCGCGGCCGTTCGACGTGACAATGCTCGGCATCGGCGATGACGGACACACCGCCTCGTTGTTTCCCGGCTCGCCCAATCTGCGCAGTGCACTCAATCCGGCCGCCGCCGCCGGATGCGTCGGCATGTGGGCGCCGAATGCGCCCCAACCGAGACTGAGCTTGAACGTGAGCGCGCTGCTCGATTCGCGGCACATCGTGATTCTGATCGCCGGGGAAGCCAAATGGCGCACTTATTTGACGGCAAGCGCTGCCGGCGCCGTGGAGGAAATGCCGGTGCGAGCCGTGTTGCGCCAACAGCGCGCGCCGGTCGAGATTATTTGGGCGCCCTAACTGAGCAGGAACCGCATCGTTCGCCGCAAGGGTTCGGCGGCACCCCACAGCAGTTGATCTCCGACCGTAAAGGCCGATAAATATTCCCCGCCCATTGCGAGCTTGCGCAGACGGCCGACGGGAATGTTCAACGTGCCGCTTACCGAAGCAGGCGCCAGCTCTTTGATGGACGAAACACGGTCATTGGGCACGACTCTCACCCAGGAGTTACCGCCGGCGATCAATTGTTCGATATCGCGCAACGGAATGTCGTTTCTGAGCTTGATGGTGAGCGCCTGCGAGTGACAGCGCATTGCGCTCACGCGCACGCAGAGGCCTTCGACCGGCACGGGTGCCGCCTCGGTATCCATGATCTTGTTGGACTCGGCACCGGCCTTCCACTCCTCGCGGCTCTGGCCATTGCCCAAATCCTTGTCGATCCAAGGGATCAGATTCGCAGCCAGCGGCGCGCCGAAATGGCTGGTTGGAAAATCGGCGCGGCCTATGGCGAGGGTGACCGCACGGTCGATGTCGAGAATAGCCGACGATGGATCGCGCAATAGCTCCGCGGCCGACTGATGCAGGACGCCCATCTGCTCGAGCAGCTCGCGCATGTGCTGGGCGCCGGCGCCCGATGCGGACTGATACGTCATGGCCGTGATCCACTCGACCACGCCGGCGCGCAACAAGCCGCACACCGCCATGAGCATGAGGGACACCGTGCAATTGCCCCCGATGAAATCCTTGATGCCGCGCGCGCGCGCCTTGCGCATCACCGGTAGATTGACCGGATCGAGCACGATGACGGCGGATCGCTCCATTCTCAAGGTCGACGCCGCATCGATCCAATAACCTTGCCAGCCGGCCGAACGCAGGCGTGCATGCACCGATTGCGTGTACTCGCCGCCCTGCGTACTGATCAGCATGGGCAGCCGCGCCAATGCCGCCAGATCGTTTGCGTCCTGCACCGGACCGACTTTACGGCCGATGTCCGGCGACGGACGTCCCGCCTGGGAGGTGCTGAAGAATACAGGTTCGACCAAATCGAAGTCCCGTTCGGCTAGCATGCGGTCCAAAAGCACCGAGCCGACCATCCCACGCCAACCGATGAGGCCAATCTGATGTGTCATTCGATCAAAAACTCTGATGCCGGAGGCCGTCGATTATAGTTCGCCGCCATGACAAAGCCATATGCG
>JBBIUT010000038.1:0-27552 GCA_037440085.1 Gammaproteobacteria bacterium | reverse complement strand
CTAGGCGAAATTTGCACGCTCGCGGGGCATCGATGTACGAACTCTACATTGCCAACAAGAATTATTCTTCGTGGTCGCTGCGGCCGTGGGTGCTTATGTGCGAGCGCGAGATTGCGTTTGCGGAGCGATTGATGCCGTTTGGATCGACGGCGCAGTGGGACGACTTCAGAAGGGTTTCGCCGAGCGGCAAAGTGCCCTGTCTGGTCGATGGATCGACGGTCGTGTGGGATTCGCTCGCCATCGCCGAATATTTGGCCGAACGGCATACCGGCGTGTGGCCGGCCGATTCCAATGCCCGTGCCTGGGCCCGAAGCGCCTCCGCCGAGATGCATTCGGGATTCGCCGAGTTGCGCAGCCGTTGTTCGATGAGCTGCGGCGTGCGCGTCAGGCTCAAGGATTTTCCGGCGGCGCTGGAGCGGGATCTCGCTCGGCTTGGCGCGCTGTGGACCGACGGGCTGCGGCGCTTCGGCGGGCCTTTCCTGGCGGGGAAGTGGTTCACGGCCGTCGATGCGTTCTTCGCTCCGGTCGCCTTTAGAATTCAAACCTACGGCATTGCTCTCGACTCCACGGCGGCCGGATACGCGCAGCGCCTGTTGGGTCTTCAATCCATGAGGGATTGGCATGCAGAGGCCCTCAAGGAGCAATTCCGCGACGCACCCCACGAAGACGAAATGGCGCACATGGGAACCATTATCGAGGATCTGCGGGCGCACTAGCCGTACGGGTTCGCGTCATTCGGCGGCGATTCTCGGAGCCGGCGGCGCGAGCAACATCAGTACTTCCGGCCACAGGTCGAAATCCGGTGTGTCGGCTTCGCAGACCAACGTCAGGTGCATCTGGCCGGCCACTTCGGTGTCGTGCGCGAAAGGTTCAGAATGAAACGTGATGGCGCGTTTTTGGAACGCGCGAAACTGGCTGGACAAATTCTCGTTGGCCGCATACTTGGCGAGCTCGAGCCCGGGGAGTTCATGCGGGCCGCTGACCACGATGGCCGGAGGCTCGGAGACCTGCGCCTTTGCAGCAAGATGTCCGGAATGGAATCCATCCCGCGGCGTCCCCGCGGCATCGGTACGGAAAAATCTCAGCTCCTTGCCTGATGATGCCGCCTCCAGCGCGTTCGAGTAGCGCCATTGGTCGGCGCCCGGCATGAAGTAGGCCACCTTGTCCCGGAGGTTACTCCAACCGCGAACCGGGATTAATTCGAAAATCGGGTTTCGGTTATGCTGCCCGCCTCATCATCGGGAGCGATTCCATGTCCGCAAAACTCATCTGCCGCTGGTCGGCGGTCTCGGCGGCGCGCGAGGTCCGCGACATTCGGCCGGGGCTCGCGGCGATGTGCGCCTGGCTGCTGTTCCTCGAGCGGCGGCCCTTGGCGCCGGCGCCGGCGAGCGTGCGGCCAACGCAGACGGCCGCGGTGCCGGTCGGATTGCACTAGGGACATCCGGTCGGCGCGCCGAACTAAATGCCGCGACTGAGAAGTCTCGACGTCCGCTACGTCCTGTGGGGCGCCGGGCTTCTAGTGCTCGCCGCATTGCCGCTCGCCGGCGGATTCGCCGGCATCGGCTGGGAGCTCGCTCAAGCGGCCGGCCTCGCGTGCGGCCTGGCCTGCATCGTCCTGTCCGGCTCGCCGGTCCGGCCCCGGGATTCGGTGCCGCCGACGCTCCTGTCCCTGCGGCGCCACACCCTCATCGGCTGGTTGGCGCTGCTTGCCGCCTCGATTCACGTCGGCGGGCTGGTCCTGGTCGACCGAACCGTGGTCGAATACCTCAAGCCGACCGCGCCTCTGTATCAGCTTGCGGGGATCGCTGCGGCTCTAATACTCCTGATCCAGGTGCTAAGTTCGCTCGCCGGCGTGCGCCGCCGCCTGTGGGCGAGTCACCGCGGATTCCAGGCCACGCATGTAGTACTCGGTTCACTGCTTGCCGCATTGATCGCCGTGCACGTCGTCGTGACGGCCAGGTACGCCGGCGGCCGCGGGCGCAGGGTGCTGCTGGTCGCGGCGACGATCGGCGCGATTCTGATGCTGCTGCGGCGGCGCCGTCCAATCGATCCCGCTTCTCGCCCGCTTCCGCTGCGCCGGCGGCTGGTGTTCGGGCGACACACGACGGGGGTGGCGGGCGTTCTGGCGCTCAGCGCCTTAGCCGTCGCCGGTCTATTCCCGCACGCTGCAGGCGACGCGCTGCGCGAGCCGCTGTTGCGCCGCGCGAATTCCATCCCGCTCGATTTTCCGCACGGCAAGCACGGCATGGTCAACTGTCTGATCTGCCATCACAACTACGCCGACGGGCGGGGTTGGGGATTATGCGTTCAATGTCACCGCAGCGGCCGAACGGATCTCAAGGAGGGAGTCGAGGCGCGCTTCCACGGCTTTTGCTTCGATTGTCACCGCCATCCCCAGCCACCGCTCAAGCGCCACGGTCCCGTCGCCGGCTGCCGCGCTTGCCATCAGCCGCCCGGGACCGCCAAGTGACGCGACGCCATGCCGCGCGGCATGCGATCGTCACTTACTGTGCACCGCAAAGTTTGATACTTTGCGATGCAAGGCCGGTTCTGCGGCGCCGATCGCACGATGGTACGTATGAACATGCATCGCTCGAAACTCGCCGCGCCGTTGATGTTGCTGCTGTCGGGCATCGCCTACGGCGGCGGCGGACCGCTCGGCATCGATCACGAATGGTCTCTGGATCAGAGCGGCATATGGGCGCGAAACTATCAAACCGGACTCGAGTATGGCGTGATCGCGGTCGAGGTGGCGGGGAGCCTGTGGTTTGGAAACGATGATGAGCTAGGCCATACCTTCTGGCAGACGGTTGATGCATCGGTGATTTCGGGTGTCGGCTCCGCGATACTCAAACGGGGCTTTGGGCGTGCCCGGCCGTACCAGGGCGACAATCCCAATCTATGGTTCAAGGGTAGTTGCTGCGAGAGCTTTCCGAGCGGCGAAGTGACTCTGCAGGCCAGCTTCGTGACCCCCTTCATTGCGAATTACGCACGGCAAAATCCTTGGGTATGGTCGCTCGAGATACTGCCCCTCTATGACGCCATCGCAAGACTGAAAAGCCAGGCGCACTGGCAGACGGATGTTATCGCCGGATGGGCGCTGGGCTCGGGGGTCGGGTATTGGAGCACGACCCGTGCGATCCCGCTGTCGGTTCAGATCAGCCCAAAGGGTCTGACGGTCGGCTTTTCCAAGCGATTTTAGCGCGGCACCGTGGCGCCGAGGGTCGGCTTGTCGAAATGCGGCGCGCCTCGCCGCCGCACTCCACCGCGCTTGACACGGGGTAACTTTGCAATACAAAGTAGTCTAAACTTCGAAACCCGCGCGACACCACCGTGGATGAAACCCTGAACGCTGCACTGCACGTAATGCCCATTGGACCGCGAATGCCGAAAACGGATATTAATGGAATTCGGTAGGCGGCCCGGCCCCAAGGGGCTGCGAGCGCCAGAGAAACCGGGAGCAATGCTGAGATGCATGCTGGTAGCCCTCGGTTTTCTGGTATTCACGCCAATTCGGGCCGCCTCGCCGCTCGATCTGGGAAGTCTGAGAGGTCAGGTCGTTTATTTGGACTTTTGGGCCTCATGGTGCGGGCCTTGCAGGCAATCGTTTCCCTGGATGCAGACCATGACCAACGCCTACCAAGGGCAGGGTCTCGCGATAGTCGCGGTCAATCTGGACGGGGACCGGGGCGACGCGGACAAATTTTTGGATCAGTTCAAGCCGACGTTTGACGTGCGCTTCGATCCGAAGGGAGAGTCTGCGGAATTCTACAAAATCAAAGGCATGCCGGTAAGCCTGCTGATCGACCGCCACGGCGTGACGCGCTATACCCACGTCGGGTTTCGGCCGGTGGACGCCGCGGCTTACGAAACGCAATTGCGCGAGCTGTTGGCTGAAAAATAGGGTGTTTGCCCAGAGGAGAGACAGTGGACCTTGGCCGTTTGAGTGTCTTGTGCGTGATGGCTGGCACGATAGCTCTATCCGGATGCGGCTCCGTCGGAGTCAAGCCCTGGCAGCACGACGTGCTGGCGCGCGAGGAAATGCAATTGAACGCCGATCCCCTCGATGCGGCGATCAACGATCACATGTACTTCAGTAAGGAGGCATCTTCGGGCGGCCGCTCCTTCGCGGGTGGTGGCTGCGGATGCAATTGACCCCGAAGGACGCGCCGCCGAAGGCGCAAATCGCGCGGCGGCGCTTGATGGCCGCGAGTTGTGCGCTGTTGAGCGCCGGCGCGGCGCGCAGCCAGCAAGCTAACATCGCCCCCGCCGGCAGCGGGCTGCTGGAAGACTGGTCCGTGGATTCGGCGCTGGCGTATTACCACGAGGACGGCCGCATTCATGCCATCGAACCGGTCGTTGATCTCGCCAAGGTCTTTGCCGACGGGAAGTCGCTCGATTTCAATGTGACCTTCGACGCGCTGTCGGGCGCCAGCCCGAACGGTGCCCTGACGAGTCACGCTCCGCAGACGTTCGCATCGCCGTCCGGAACGAGCCTGAGCGGTTCGCACACCTACACGACCGGCCCCGGGCAATTGCCGGTCGATCCGCATTATCACGATGACCGGCTCGCGGTCGGCGGAAGCTGGACAGTCCCGGTTACGCGGGTAACGCAGGTGAGCGTGGGCGGCAAGCTGTCCGATGAGCACGATTTCGTTTCCGCCACGGTAAATGCCTCGATCGCTCGCGACTTCAACGAAAAGAACACGACACTGTCGTTCGGGGTCAACGATGAGTACGACTCCGTACAACCGATCGGCGGCGCGCCGCTGCCGGGAAGCGACTACGCGTTGTTCCAAAAAACAGGCAACAAGAGCAAAAACGGGGTTGGGGCATTACTCGGCATCACGCAGGTGATGACCCGAAATTGGCTATCCGAGTTGAACATCTCGGTCGATCGATTCACGGGATACTTGAACGATCCGTACAAGATAACCTCGATCATCGACAGCGCCGGCAATACCACCGGGTACGTCTATGAGAGCCGTCCGGATGAGCGCATGCGCAAGAGCGCGTATTGGGAAAACCGCGTCGCATGGACTTCGCAAGTGTCGACCGCCTTGTCGTTCCGCTATTTTTCGGACGACTGGGGAGTACGCTCGGATACCGCCCAGCTGCACTTGCGCTGGTCGTTGTCCAATCGCGACCACTACCTCGAACCGAGCTTTCGCTGGTATCGCCAAACGGCCGCCGATTTCTATACCCCCTTCATCTTAAGCACGGCCGCGCCGAGCACCGGCAACGAGTCCGCGGATTCCCGGCTCGGCCCATTTCACGCGCTGACCTTCGGGCTGAAATACGCGGAACAACTGGCCGACCAAGGCAGCCATGTCGGATCGGAATTCAGCGCGCGCGTGGAGTATTACCAGCAGACATTCGACCAGACAAAGCCGGTTCCGGCCGGCCTTCAGGGGCTGGATCTGTACCCGGGCCTGAAGGCGATTCTGGTGCAAATCGGCTGGCGGTTCTAAATCGCGGTGAGCCGGCTCAGGCGGTCATTGCAGGATCCAGTATCGAGCGACCTGCTCCTCCAAAAACTCCTGTGCCCGCGAGCCGTGCAATAACGCAAGGGTGGAAAGCAATCCCGCCTCCGTGCAGCTACTGGCCGCCACCGTGACCGAGCGCGGCGCTCCGGGCGCCGGCCATCCGGTTCGGGGATCCAGAACGTGGCCGTACCGTATTCCGTCCTTCAAGAGAAAGCGGCGCGAGTCACCGCTGGTCGCAAGTGCGCCATGCTCCAAATCCAGCACCAGAGTGGATTCCCGGTCGGTATCCGGACGCTCGATCCCCACTTGCCACGGGCCGTGCGAGGGCGGGCGATTGGCGCGCAAATCGCCGCCGAAATTGATGAGAAAGGGCGCCTCGTGGCGCGCCGCAAGCAAATCGTAGGCCCGATCAACGGCATATTCCTTGCCGATCCCACCGAAGTCCAATTCCATTCCGGCGGGCAGCACCAGGCGCGGCGAAAGCCACCGTAGCTTGCCGAAACCGACCAGCGGCAGCAAGCGATCCACCTCCGCCGGGTCGGGAACACGGTCCGAACCGTCGAATTGCCACACCCGGCGCAGCACGCCCGACGTGATATCGAACAGACCATCGCTCAATTCATGACATTGACTTGCAAAGCCGATCAGCGCCGCCGTCTCCTCGTCCAAATCGACCGCTGCGCCTCGATGTTCATGGATCCACGTGGTAACGCTGTCATTTCGGTAGCGGCTGAATTTATGCTCGATTCGCAGAGCTTCGTCCGCTGCAATCGCGCCGATCGCCAACGCCGCGTGGTGCTCCATCGCGGGCAGAAGCACCTCGCACGGGCTCGCCATCGCGACGAATTTGACCGCGAGGAGATGCACCCCTCGGGGCTCGACCACCAACGCCGCGCTCGGCGCACCGCTTGCTTGCGCTACCACCGCATCACGCTATTGCAAAAACCGCTGTAGACTGAAAAGATAATTGCCGCTTGCGGCGGCCGAAATGACTCTGCTCCGTAAAGCGCAAGGGTGTCAAGAAGTGACCAACCTCGAGAAAGCCTTGGCCGAGATCAGCGCAATCCGCAGCCAGATTGCGTGCGGCACCGAATTTCGAGGCTACGGTCCGGCCTCGGTCGCGGCCTCCGGCATTTTTGCGCTCCTGGTGGCGACCATACAGGCTCACTGGCCGATGAGCCTGAATCACGATTTTCGCAGCTACTCGACGGTGTGGATCGCCACCGCCGCGATCTCATTGACTTTGACCGGCATCGAGACGGTACTTCGCGCCCGGCGCGTCCATTCCAGCTTTGCAAACGAAATGATTTACCACGCGGCCGAGCAGTTTCTGCCGGCCTTGACGGCGGGTTTGCTGTTGACAGCCGTGATCGTGCGGTTCGCGCCTCACAGCGTCGGGATGTTGCCGGGCCTATGGCAGGTGATCTTCAGCCTTGGCGTATTCGCCTCGTGCCGGTTCCTGCCCCGCCAGATGTTTCTCGTCGGCATGTGGTATCTCGCTGCCGGTCTTATTTGCCTGGCCGTCGGCTCGGCCGACGGGAGATTTTCGTCCTGGGAGATGGGGGTTCCCTTCGGGATCGGGCAGCTGCTGGTGGCCGCGGTGCTGGAATTCGGCTATCGGGAAACGCAAAAGCATGCGTAGCGAAAAGGCACGCACCAGCCATCGGTTCGCCTACGGCGGATTGAATCGAATCATTCACGAGCGCGCGCGCTTGAGCGTGCTCACGTCGCTGGTCACGCATCCCAGAGGGTTGTCGTTCGTGGATCTGAGGCGATTCTGTGCGCTCACGGACGGCAATTTGAGCCGGCACTTGCAGGTCCTGGAGCAGGCCAAACTGGTCGCGATCGTGAAAGATTCGGAGCAGGGCCGAACGCAGACGATCTGCCGCATCACGGCGGCCGGCCGCAAGCGATACGTCGAATATCTTGCGGTCCTGGAGCAAGTGGTGCTTGACGCCGCAACAGGCCTCAATCGGTCGGGAGAGCTGCGATTGCGCGGCATGACAGAGACATAGGCCGCTGTCCGGCGGTTGACGGGCGTCATGCGCAATGCGTGTCGGCGGGTGCCGTTCTTACGTAAAGATGAGTGATCGGCAGCCCAAGCCGTATGCACGATTGCGCCGCGGGGCTCTCGGATAAGACGATCCGATCCGACGTGGCGCCTGCCAATCGTACCATCCGTCGCTCCCATGGCCGCATGCCATATGCTTCGGTCAGACCGAGCCGATCACGCAGCCAGTCCGGGATGATCTCGACGGCGGCGCGCACCAGCATTCGCTGCATCCACATAAGCGGCCCCGGAAGCACCGGCGCCTTGCGCATGATCTCGAGAAAATCGAATATGACCGGGGACGGCTCCAGCCGGTCTCGCATCGAGTCGAACAGGGCCGTCATTTCGGCAACCGAGGTCGGGACGTCGAGCGCGCCGTAAAGCCGCGCGGCCGGCGATCCGTCCCGGTAAAACGCATCGGTTTCGATGCGGCCAAGAGGATCGACGTAGCGGCTGTACGCTTCGGCAAAGCCGTATGCGGCGGTAGCCTGCACCCAGCGCAACAAGCGCGGGTCACTTGCCGAATACGGCGCGCCCGAAGCCGTTCGTCCGGCAACTTTGGCATGCACGCGCACGATGCCCGCGATTACGGGCTCGGCCATGCTGCGTGCGCCATAGACGGTCACCATCGCCGCTATCGCGGTACGCTGCAATCGGCCCATGGGGTCCTTACGGAACGACGAGTGTTCCCACACACCCGCACGTACCGCGGGTTCCGCCAGTTCAAGGACCACGGCGGCCAGGCCGCCCACGAAAATCGCGATCGGATTCTTGAAAATGCGCCACGACACCGAGTCCGCGGGGACCAACGCCGGCTCCCCGAGCGGCCGCGTGAAATCGACCTTCGAGTCCCTGGTCGGGTACAAAAAAGCGGTGGCGGCCGCCTCAAGCTTGCGCTGCAACAGCCGCGGCAGCGGCATGATCGAACCGATCGGACGATCGGGGCCTAGCACAAATTGCCTTTAAAGTCGGGATCTGCGCTGATTCGACCCGCGGAAAAAGCCGCTGACCGGACCGGCAGTGAGCGCCATGCGTCGAATACGGCACGCACCGGAATATCATCGACGCGACGAGCGCCGGGGGGGCCGCCCAAAGCCACCACCGGGGCGCCGTACGCGCCCCGCGGCATCCATTTACTCGGTGCATTTTCGCCAAATAGCACGATCAGCGGGGAACCTACCGCCGCCGCGATATGTGCGGGTCCGGTGTCCACCGAAATCATGCATTGCGCAACCTCACATAGCGCAAGCAGCCGCCGCAGCGGCAAGTGCAGGCCAACCACCTTGTCGAGCCCGGCGGCCAGGCGAATCCTGCGCAGCAATGACAGCTCCTGTCTGGATCCGCAGAGCACGATTTGCGCCTGTGGCTGGCCTTTTTGCATGTGCTGGAGCAATTCGGACCACTTCGCGAGCGGCCACGCCTTGTCATCGATCTGGCCGCGCCGCAACCGCCGCCGCCGCATGCTTCGTCGGTTGCCCGGCTGTATCAGGACGATCGGCCGCCCCGACCAACCTCGTGATTCGATCCAGGCCGCGCAATCGAGCCGCTCTTCATCCGTCACCTTCAACAGCGGCGCGGGAACGACATTGACGCACGGGTAATCTTCCGCACGAAGCGCGGGCGGAGTCTGCGCACCGCAGCGCAGTAGACCATCGACGCGATGCTCGTTGGCGTCCGCATCACTCTCCCGCAAAAATACGCAGCGCTGCGGGTCAACGCGGGCCAGCCTCAACAGCGCGTTGATCCTCTTCAGTGCATGGGATGCGGATGTCTCGCACACGTATATCGGCGACGCGCCGCTATGGCGCAGCGCCCAGATGACACGCCACCAGGTCGGGCCCAGCAGCAATGGCGTGTGCCTCCCGACCAGCGACCAAATCCGCGCCACGTCTTCCTGCCCGCGATACAACTGCGTGGACCATGGGCCCGAGCCGATCAACCAGCACGGATTGCCGTATCGGCGGTGCAGCAGATTCAGAAGCGGACCGAGCAGTACCATGTCACCGAGGCGGCCAAATCGAATCACTATCGGAATCACGGCGGGCGCCGACGCCGCGGCTCTGTTGCTGGAATTACCCATGGATCGCCCGAGTTGCAACGCTTTGCGCCATATGGATTTTTCTGCAGGCTGCGCGCCGCAATGCCTGCCCGGGCGCGTTTATAGGACTAATGGTGATGCGCTCTGTGCGGCCCGACACCGTCAAGCTTTGCAATTCAAAGTACCCTTTTGGGGCCTGCAAATGCAAGTATTTTTTGGCGGACGACGACCGGCCGCCGCTTCAGGGGCCGCTCGCGCGCTTCACGAATTGCGCGAGCTCCGGACGCCCGTCTTCCCACAATTGAAACGGGGTATCGAACGGCTCTTGCGGCATGAGCACCGTGAGTTCACGGCTCGCGGCAATGAAGTGCAGCGTCGCGGTATCGATCGAGTAGGCGTGAGGGGTTACGTCGCCGTGCGGCGGTACGTGCAGCTCGCGGCGCCGCGTCAGGCTCACCGGCATCTGCTCCAGCGGCGTCAAATCAATCACCCGGCCATCGGCCAGAATCTTGAGTTCGCCCGCGTGCGAGTCCGGCGCGGGCGACATGCGCGGATCCACTGTCGACCATCGGTAGAGCAGCAGATACTCGTTGTATTTTCCGGAATTGTCGACTTCCACCGCTACCAGGGTTGCGTAGTCGCGCGCATGCGCCGCGACGTCGATACGCCCGCGCGCGAAAACCAGCGGCTTCGCGACCACCGACAGCGTCGTGCCGGTTTGTTCATCGAGGAATTCATGGGAGTCCGCAGCCGGCGGCCGACTGCTGCACGCGGGCAGCAAAATCAGCGCCACGATCAAAGCCACGCTGATATGCATATGCCCTTAGAATCGCAACCGGTATGACACCGAAATATATAGCGAACGCTGATCCAATGCACTGGTCGTGCTCTGGCCCGGCAGCAGCCCCGACTGCTGTATGGATTGCTGTGTCTGTATTTGATAGCCGGCGGTCGCCTCGAACACCGATCTGCGGCTGGTCCAGTCGGCGCGCACTTGCGGCAGGTACAGCGTCTGCTTGCCGCCCAGCGTCGGGTTATTGATCTCGGCGACACTGAATCGCGGCCCGGCACGCCAGGCACCGGGCAGCACGAAGCGCGCATCCCACGACAGAGTGGTGGTTTGCATACCCGGGGCGTTATCGTACAGCGCGCTGAACACATTCAAATCGCCCGCCTGCAGCAGGCTCGAGCCGGATAACTGCACGGTGAGGCTTTTGTCGAGGCCCGTCGACGGCGTCGCGGGTACGCCGCCGGAGGCCGGCGTGCTGCCAAGCTGCAGTCCCGCGACATCCACCATGAGCTGCCAGCGCTCGGCGAGCGGGCGGCTGGCCGACAGCACGAATGTATCGCTGGTGGCCGTTCGGTCAAGCGCCAGCTGCTTGATCTCGGAGACCGTGAGCACGGGCGGCCCGGCGGCCAGCGCCGGCAGAGTCGTCGCGTTTTGACCGATCAGTGCGTTGCTCATCAACATTAGCGGACTGCGGCGATGATCGGCGTCGAATCCCAGCACCCAGAACTGCCCCACCTTGGCGTTGCCGATCAGGGTGACCGAGTCGAGTTGCGCGAAGTAGGTGTCGTAGTCGACCAGCATCACCGCCGTTCGGCCGGGTGCGGAGTAACGGGTCTGCAGTCCGATCGAGCGCCGGTCGGTAAATCCGGCATCCGTCTGATTGAACAAATAGGTATCGAAAGCCCAGGCTTCGGACGGGCTGTACTCCGCCGTCAGCGTCTCGAATTTCGTTTGGGTCGAGAAGGCCGAGTAACTCGTGTAGGCCGGGTAGCCGGCTGCCGCGCTCACCGAGAATTTCGGGTTGACCTGATAACCGACGTACCCCCCGTCAAAAATGCCGATGACGCCCTGGCTGGCGAGGGACTGGCGCCCGACACGGCCGGTCACGCCGGTGGCGCGGTCCGTCATCTCGATGAAGGCCGCGCTGGTTCGGTCCTGGCTGCCGCCCCCTCCGGGGGTCGTAAAGACGTTCTCCGTATAGCCCGCGTCCACTCGCCCGGTAAAGTCATAGCGCTGACCGCGGTCGCGAACCAGCAGATCGGCATAGACCAGAGCGGCGTTGACGGCGGTTGCGGTGCTGGTCGTGCCGGCCGAGGTGGTCTGGGTCGTGCCGTACTGGTAGGTAAGCGCGGTACTACCGGCCATGGTCCATTGGCGATCCGCCGGCGCCGCGAACTCGCCGGTCGATTTGGGAGCGAGGGACGCCTGAGCCAGCGCCTGCAATCGGCCGCGGATGCGTTCCGCCCCGGGTCCGTTCGGGTAGCGGCGCAAATACGCTTCGTATTCGGCTTTGGCCTGCGCCAGCTGTCCGGCCCGTTCACGGACCAGACCGAGCAATTCCTGAGCGTCGGCGCGCCCGGGGTATTCGGGTTGGCGCAGCAGACGGCTGAGCAGATCGACCGCTTCCGGGTACTGATGCTTTTCGAGCGCGACACGCGCATCGCGCAGCATCTGGGCGCGCTGATCATCGGGCAGCGGGGGGTCGGTCGGACCCTCCGCGGCCACCGACGGTACGCCGGAGCGCTCGACCGCCGCGAGATCGGTCCGTTCATCGTTGACCGCGAGCCAAGCGCGCGGGTAGTCGGCCAGCGCAATTTGCAGGACGCGCTCGGCCTCGGCTCGGGTCGTGAACGGACCAACGCGCAGTCGATACCAATGCGCATCCTCGATGTCGGTCTCGGACACGTACGCCTGCGTTTTCAAGGCGGCGGCGGCGGCCTCGACAGCCTGGCGTTCGAACTTGGTCGACGAGGATTCGAGATTGACGGCATAGCCCGCCGGCGCCTCGACTTCGGAGGCGTAGGCTGTCGCCGCTTTGCGCCGACCCGTGCCGATTAGCCGCACGCGCAGACCGAATCCGGTCGCGGTTGGCGCCATCACGAAGTCGAGATCTCGCGACCAAGTCAATTCCAGGATCGCTTCTCCGGGAACGATCGACTCGATTCGCGCCCCGGTCACGAGGTCGCCGCCGCCGCCGACCAGCGGCAACTCTGGCGGCAGAGAATAGAGCCGCGCACCGCAATCCGGTCCCATCCGCAGCGTGATTCTGGTGCTGCTGCCATGGTCTCGGGGTACATTGGTGACGTAGCGCACCGAGCAATAAAATTGTATGGAGATGTCGGTGTGATCCTCGCGCTGGTCCGCGTCGATGACCTGGACCAGCGGTCCGTTCTGTAGAAATGCCGCCGCCGCCGGCGCGACCCCGTCGAGGCCGACCAGTCCGATCAAGAGTGCGATCGCTCGCAGCAGCTGCGCCCGCCCGCGCAGACCGGTCGACTGCGCGCGTGCAATCACTTCGTCGGACCGCTGGTCGCGCCGCGCGGGCTCGAAACTGCGGGCAGCTGCGGTACCGGCTTATTAGGCGCGGATTTGTTCGGCGCAGGCTGCGCCGGGGTATTTACGCTGGTCCAATTCAAGGTGTTGTGGCAAGTGCCGCAATCCTGCGTGGTGGCCGAGTGCCGGATCTGTTTGCCGATCGCGGTGATGCCGTTGTGGCAGCTCTGGCAGGGCGCGTTGACTCCCAAGTGGTTGAAGCTCGCGGCTGCCCAGGTGATCGTGCCGTGACAAACGCTGCAATCCTGCTTGGTTGCGACGTGCAGCGTCGGTTTGCCCGACGCCAGCACGCCGTTGTGGCAGCTGGCGCAAGTTTCGGTGACACCCTGGTGATCGAAGCGCGCCGGCAGCCAGGCGATCGTCGTATGGCAATTCTGGCACGCGCTGTTGCTCGCGATGTGCATGGCGCCCTTGCCGGTCGCGAGCACGCCGTCGTGGCAGCTGACGCAGTTGCCGGTGACGCCCGCATGGGACAGACGTTGCACACGCCTATCACCGCCTGCTGCGCCGGCGAGGGCCACAGCCGACCGCGCAGTGCTGGTGGGGCTCGCTGCCGCCGCGGGCGCGCTCACCACGGTAGCAATCTTGCTTTGGGCCGCCGTCTGAGCGACCGCCTTTCTCTTCGCAGCGTTTCCGCCCCAGTCGTTGGGATTGTGGCAGCCGTTGCAATCGTTGGTCAGCGCGCTCCCGGCATTGTGCGGGTCCCCCGTTGGCCGAATCGTGAGATTGGTTACACCATAGAAGCTCAATGCAGGCGTGACCCTGTTGTGGCAGGCGTCGCACGTCCCGCCGATAAAAGCGAACATGAATGTGTGCTTGGCCGCGGTCATGGTGGTGCCGCTGAACGAGGTGAAACTGATCGCGTGGCAATCCTCGCACGGCGTTTTGCCGGTCGGAATGTGCACCGGCGAGAGAACCGCATCCTTCGGCGTGTAATTGAGATAGAAAACCGGCGGAGCCGCGTTCGGCGCGCCGTGACAGGTGATGCAGCCGCTGGTGATGCCGGTGTGCAAGGTCGCGTTTGCCGCCAGCGTCAAATAGTTGCTCGGCGCCGCCGTGTGGCAGACGCTGCAGCCCTGATTGGCTGGATTCGGCATATGGCCCGCGGGCATTGCGGTCGAGTTCCAGTTCGCCGTGGTGTGGCAGAGACTGCAATTGTTCGGTGCCACCATTTGACCGCTGGTGTGATCCGCGGGCCGGCCCTGCAGCGCGGGGCTCGCCGCGCCCATGTAGAAGCTCAATCCCTGCTCGTGGCAGGTGATGCAGTTGGTCGAGACGAAGGCATGCGTCGCCTGGGTCATGTTCATCGGCCCGAAGCCGCCGGCCGCGTAAGTGGTCGATGAATGGCAGGAGCCGCAGCTGGTTCCGGACAGGATCGGAATGTGCGTGGCGGGCGCAGGCTTCGGCGTGTAATTGTTGTACCAGGTGAGCGGCGTCGTGAAGCCGTGGCACTGGGCGCATTCGCTGCTGGTGATGCCGGTGTGCAATACCGAGTTCGCCGCCAGCGTCGTGTAGTTGGTGGGCGCCGCCGTATGGCAGACGTTGCAGGCCTGATTGGCGGGATTCGGCATGTGGCCCGAGGGCATCGCCGTCGAGTTCCAGTTGGCCGTGGTATGGCACAGGCTGCAATCGTTCGGCGCGGCCATTTGCCCGCTGGTATGGTCGGCCGGCCGACCCTGCAGCCCGGGGCTCGCCGCGCCCATGTAGAAGCTCAAGCCCGCTTCGTGGCATGTATTGCAGGTCTTCCCGACACCGGCGTGCGTGGCTTGGGTCATGTTCATCGGTCCGAAGCCGCCGGCGGCGTAGTTCGGCGCGTGGCAAGCGCTGCAATCCTCTCCCGTGAACGCAGGGATATGGGCCGGCGCGAGCGAGGCGGCGGCCTTCGGGTTGTCGTTGTTGTAGAAGGTGAGTGCCGTTGTGCCGCCGTGGCACTGCGCGCAGCCGGTGGTGATGCCGGTGTGCAGGATCGGGATGCTCGCCATCGTGGCGTAACCGGCGGTCGTGCTGAGATTCCCGATGTGGCAGACGGAGCAGGTCTGGGTGCCGGGTATCGGCATGTGCCCGTTCGGCAGCGTCGTCGGAGCGCTCCAGTTGGTGGTGTTGTGGCACAGCGCGCAGTCGCCGGTGGCCTGCGAAGCGGGGTTGGGTGCCGATACGTGGGTCGGCGGCCGGCCCTGCAGGGCCGGAGTCGATGCGCCGATATAAAAAGTCAATCCCGCTTCATGGCAGGTATCGCAGGTCGTGGGCACGAAAGCGTGCTTGGCCGCGCTCATGTTGGTCGGACCGAAGCCGCCCGCGACGTAGTTCGCCGCGTGGCAGGAGCTGCAATCGGCGCCGTTCAGATAAGGTATATGCGAGGGCGAGAGTACCGCCGCCTTCGGATTGTCGTTGTTGTTGTAGAAAGTCAGTGCGCCCGACGGGCCGCCGTGGCACAGCGCGCAGTTGCCGCTGATGCCGGTGTGCAGCACCGCGATGCTGGCGAGCGTGGCGTAACTCGCCGCCGTGCTGCCGATCGCGGTGTGGCAGGTGGCGCAGAGCTGATTGCCGGGGTTCGGCATGTGCCCGGCCGGCATGAGATTAGTGGTCCAGTCGGTCGTGGTGTGGCAGCCCGAGCAGTCGCCGGTCTGCTGCTGCAGCGTGCCGACCGGGCTCAGGTGATCCGTCGGACGCAGCTGCAGCGGCGTACTGCTGCCGACATAGAAGCTCTTGCCGGTATCGTGGCAGGTGTCGCAGGCCGTGGGCACGAAGGCGTGTTTGGCCGCGCTCATGCTGGTCGGGCCGAAGCCGCCGGTCACATAGGTCTTCGCATGGCAGGAACTGCAGTCGGTGCCGGGCAGGTATGGAATGTGCGCCGGCGTGAGCAGCGCGTCCTTGGGCGTGAAGTTGTTGAACCAAGTCAGCGCCGTGGTCGTGTCGCCGTGGCACAGCCCGCAATTGCCGCTGATGCCGGTGTGCAGGGAAGGAAGCGCCGCCAGCGTCGCCGGCGTGTAGTCGGCGGGCGCCGAGGCGTGGCACTGCACGCAGGTCAGGTTGGCCGGATTCGGCATGTGTCCGGTCGGGAGCACGGTGCTCAACCAGTCTTTGGTTTCGTGGCACACCGAGCAATCGCCCGTGACCATGCGCGCATCGGCGCTCGACAGGTGATTGGCCGGCCGCAGCTGCAGCGGCGTGCCGCTGCCGACATAAAAGCTCTTGCCGGTGTCGTGGCAGGTATCGCAGGTCCCCGACACGAAGGCGTGCTTGGCGGCGCTCATGGCGGTGGCCGGTCCGAAGCCGCCGGCCTGGTAGGCCGCGCCGTGGCAGGCGCTGCAATCGGTGCCCGCCAATATCGGGATGTGGAGCGGCGCGAGCGGTGTCTTCTTGGTCGGCGAGATTCCGCTGATCGACATCGGGATGTAGGGCGCGGGCACGCCGGCGAAAGTCTGTCCGGCATGGCACAGCAGGCAATTGCTGACCGACAACCCGGAGTGCAGGGTCGGAATGCTGGCGGCGAGCACGGCCCAGGTTTCGGCGCTCGGATTGTTGCCGTGGCACACACCGCAGTCGATGGCCGAAGGAATCGGCGGCACGTGATTGCCCGGCTGTCCCGGCACGAAGCCGGTGGAGATCTTGACCGTGCCGCTGTGACAGCTCTGGCAGGTGCTGACCGCCATCTGCAGATGGCTGAACAGCGAGGGCACCCAGCTCGGCGTCTTGGTGCCGATGCCGGTGGTATGGCAGTCCTCACATAGATTGGTCGTGGGCATGTGATTGCCCTGCTTGCCAACCGCCTTGGTGCCGTTGTGACAGCTGGCGCAGCCTGAGGTGATGCCGGTGTGATCGAAGCTGGCGCCGAGCCA
The DNA here is from genome assembly GCA_037440085.1 of Gammaproteobacteria bacterium. Taxonomy (GTDB): domain Bacteria; phylum Pseudomonadota; class Gammaproteobacteria; order Steroidobacterales; family Steroidobacteraceae; genus Bog-1198. The sequence goes on along the minus strand of JBBIUT010000038.1, from coordinate 10,796 downwards.
GGTGGTGGTCAGATGACAGTCGCCGCACTCGAGATTGGTGGCGATGTGGCCCTTCGACTTGCCGGCGGCCTGCACGCCGTTGTGGCAAATGATGCAAAAGCCGCTGACCGCCAGCGGAATCTGTGCGTGATCGACCGCCTTGGCCGGCGACCAGCTGATCACCGTGTGGCAGGCCTCGCAGTTCTTACTGGTGGCCGGATGATTGGGCCCTTCGCCCTGGGCAATCGTGCCGTTGTGACAGCTGATGCAGCTGCCGAGCACCTGGGCGTGATCGACGTACACACTGGGACGGAACGAGATCGTGTTGTGGCAGGCCACGCAGTAGTTCGTGGTCGGTATGTGCGTCGCGGTCTTCGGGGTCGCATTGTACTGCGAGCCGGTGATATGGCAGGTGCCGCAATCCTTCGGCGTGCCCTTGAAGATGGCGTTCAGGTGGCAGGATTCGCACGGCAAGTCGCGATGCACGCCGTCGAGCTCCCAGCCGGTCGTCAGGTGATCGAACGGCACGGTGATGGGCTGCGTTGCGGTCGCGGCATCGCACGGCGCCGGCGCCAGCATCCACAAGATCATGGCGAGCGGTGCGATCCATCCCAATGTGCAGCGCAGATTCATCATCGATTCCTACTGCACCCGGGCGCCTTTCCAGGAGTAATTCGTATGACAGCGGTCGCACTGCGCGCCGTACTGTCCCAGGTGCCGGTCGTCCTTGTGGTGACAGGTCCCGCATTGCTTCGGCAGCTTCACCGTGCCGGGGGACTCGTGATGGCAGGCGGCGCACTGCAACTTGCCGTGTGCGCCGAGCAGCGCGAAATGCGCCTGCTTGGCGTGATCAAAAGTCCACAGCGGCCAGCCGTTCGGCGAATGGCAGCTCTCGCATTTCTTGCCGAGGCCGCCTTTGTGCACGTCGTCGTGCGCATGGCAGTCGTTGCATGCCGTCGCCGCGCGGCCGAAGGCCTGCGTGGCGTGGCATTGGGCGCAGCTGACCACGCGATGCAGCCCTAGCAGCGGGAATGCGGTCAAGTCATGATCGAACACGACATCCGATCGCCAGGTCTTCTGGCCGTGACACGCATCGCAGGCGCCCTTGACCTTGCCGCCGTGCGGATCTTCGGCGCGATGACAGCCGACGCAGTCCTTGGCGAGTTTCTGGCTGGCGGCCGCAGCGGTGTGACAGGTGTGGCAGTCGAGTTTGGCGTGCGCACCCTGCAGGGCGAACTTGGTCTTCGCCGCGTGATCGTAATTCACCGGATGCCAATGATAGTTGTCATGGCAGTCGCCGCACTTGGCGCCGAAGCGGGCGGCATGGGCATCGTCGGCCCGGTGGCAGCCGTTGCAATCCTTAGGGATCTTCTCCTTGTAATTTCCGCTGCGGTGACAGGCAACGCAATCGATCTTGGCGTGCACGCCCAGCAGTTCGTATTCCGTTTCCTTGAGGTGGTCGAACTTCGCGGTCTTCCACTCCTTGGTGACGTGGCATTTTGCGCAGTCGGTGCCGCGTGATCCGCGATGCTCGTCGTCCGTGGCGTGGCAGCCATTGCAGGTCTTGGGTGTTTGCTTGTAGCGGCCGCCGACGTGGCACGCATCGCAAGTCACGGCCGCATGCGCCCCGGTCAGCTTGAAGTCCGTCTTGTCATGGTCGAACCGCCCGCCGGCCCAGCTCTTGGCGCTGTGGCATTCACCGCAGGATTGAGTGAACTGCCCGTGATGCACGTCATCGTTCTTGTGGCAGCCGGCGCAGGTCACGGGTGCCTTGCGCCATGCGACGTGCGGTTTGTGGCAGCTGTCGCATTCGAGCGCGGTATGGGCGCCTTCGAGCGCAAAGTCCGTCAGATGATGATCGAACTGGGCGCGACCGAGCTGAACGATGTCGGCCTCGCGCCCCTTGTGTTCCGTGTGGCAGGCGCTGCATTCGCCGATGCCGGCGTTGCCCATGCGGCCGTGGTAGCCGTGATGCTCGCGCACGTCGGCCGCGACGTCCTTGTGACAATCCAGGCACAGCGAAGATTGCTTGCGCGCATTGGTGCGGTCGTGGCAGTTGGCGCAAGTCTCCTCTTGCTTCACGTGCGCCCGCGTCACCTTGCCCGGCATCAACAGTGTTTCCACCGATGCCGCAGTGGAGCTAGAGGCTGCGATAAAGGATAGTGCCGTCATCCACGCGAGTCCGATTGTTCTTGGCGCCGTTCGTTTGTTCACGCATGACCTGGAGATCAGTACACATTGACCGCGATGACATGGACGACCCCCGCGATCAGCAACATGAAAAACAGCGGAAGGTGCAGCACGTGCCAAAGGGAAAACAGGTGTGCGTACATCCGATATTCCCTTACGCGCCGGCCGGCCTCCAGGCGCCGATCGGCATATTGGCGGGCCACATCGGCGATGCGCTGTGCGTGGCCGGCGATCAGCCCGGATTCGTTCATGATCGCCTTCGCCACGGCGCGCTTGGTTTCTCTGCGCACCAGCCAGCGCGCGATCGCCAAACGCGGACCGCCCGTGAATAGGTGCAGGAAGCCGCGGATGGCTCCCTCGGGGGGCTCGATCCAGCGCTGCTCCACGCGGTCTATCGCATCGAGCAGGCCCGGCAGGAAGGAGATCGAGGTGGTTTGCGAGCGCAGCCGCTCGCCGACCGCCTTCAGCTGCTCGAGGGTGTCTTCATGGCCGTCCATGCGCGCATGCAAGCGCGTATAAATGTAGCGGCCGATCACGCCGCTGCCGGCGACCACCAGCATCGATATCAGGGCGACGTTGCTGTTGGTGGCGCCGAGATGGAAATTGGCGTGAAACAGCACCAGGATCGGCCCGGTGACGCCGAGCGCCATGTGAATCTCGAACCAGGCGGGGATTCCGCCGAGCCAGCGCAGCCAGGCCGCGCGTTTGCGTGCCGAATAGATCAAGAGCAGGATCATCATCGAGCCGCCGGCGATTCCCAGCCAGTAGCCGAGGCCGCGTTGCGGCGAGATGTAGCGCTCGAGGTGCGCGCGGCTGCCCCAGGCGATCAACCACACGACGATTACACTCCACACGAGCGGCCAATGCAGGCGCCGGCTCTTCGTAAGCTTGATCTTGCCGGCCGCGACGCTCATGAAACCACCTGGTCGATCACGATCTTCAGCGGCTGGTGGTCAGCGGGATTGATGGTGCCCGATGAGCCGCGCAGGTCCCCGGTCGACGGCATCGGCTGACCGCTTTGGGAAATCCGCGCCTCGATCGTCACCCGACCGGCGCTCGAGAGGTTCCGTCCCGGAAGCATCGACTGCGAGTCGTCCAGTGTGAACTTGAACGGCCAGCCGCCGACGGTGGTGCGATACACGGCCACCGGAGGCCCCGGGGAGTCCGCGGATTTGGCCACGATGAACAGTGTTGCGCCGGCGACCGCTTTGGCACGCAAGGCTGGGGCCAGCGAGACCTCGCCGCTGACCGCGAGGCCGGTGCCGGCGGCCGGCGTGCTCGGCGGCGCGACCGCGCCCGGGGCGCCCGCGGCCTCCGCACTGTCCGGCGGCAAGGGCGGCAACTGTCGGGCGCGCGCCTTGCTGGCGTCTTGCGGACGGCCCAAGAATTCAAAAGACTTTGCGAGCAATTCCCAATCATCGGCGCTGCCGCCGCCCTTGGCGAGACGCGCCTCCAGCGAAGCAATGGCGGCGTTCATCGATCCAGCGCTGGAAGGGGGTGCGGAATTCGCAGTGGCGGCCGAGGCTGCGAGGGCGGCCGAGCCCGCGTTGTTCGACATGTTCAACGCGTCGCGGAATCCACTGGATGCGGCTAACCCACCGGATGCGGACAATGCGCCGGGCCCGGCCGCGAGCTCGGGGTGTCCGCTCCACCGGTACAGGCCGCCGACGGCAAGCACAATGGCGCCGGCACCAATGCCGGCCTGCCAGAAGTTTCTTGGCAGTGCGGCGAGGCGCGGAATTGTGCGCAGCCACGGTAACAGCATGATGACGCAGGCCAGCGTGATCAGCATGCCGCTCAGGAACCAAAAAATCGCCAACGTCAATGCTCCTTAAGGTCGGTATTTACGCATCCACCGTGACCAATCCGCCCGTGCGGCGCATCGTTTTTGCCCTTTGCTACGAAAGTATAAGAGCGCTGAATGACCAACTTGAAATGTGTGCCAATTGCGACAGTTCTTAATTTCAATTGTTTGTTAATTGCGACAGTTTCGCGGGACCCGGTAAGTGATGAAACTCACAGAATCTTGCGGTCACGACCCCTAGCCTTATGAAATTGCCATTGGCCACTCATTGAGCGTTCAAAGACATGGATTCCTTATGGTTAATTGCGCTCTACGGGGTTCCGCTGACGGTCACCCTGGCCGTGTATCTGCGGCGGCAGCGGCGTGTTGCCGCGCACCTGCGCCTGGTGCAGGAGGATGCGGTGGCCGCCGGCATGACCGAACCGGCCTCGCTGCATCCGGTCATCGACGCAAGCAAATGTCTCGGCTGCGGAGCCTGCGTCAAGGCATGCCCGGAGCAGCCGCACCACGAGGTGCTCGGCCTGATCGACGGCAAGGCCGTGCTGGTGGGCCCAACCGAGTGCATCGGGCATGGGGCATGCCGGACCGTTTGTCCATTCGACGCCATCACGCTGGTCTTCGGCACCGCGCGCCGAGGCTTGGATATTCCGGTGCTCAAGCCGAATTTCGAATCCAACGTGCCTGGCATTTACGTGGCCGGCGAGCTCGGCGGCATGGGGCTGATCAAGAATGCGCTCACGCAGGGTCAGCAAGCGCTCGAGGCGATCGCCAAGGCGGGTGTGAAGCGCCCCGGCGCGCTCGATGTTTTGATCGTCGGTGCCGGCCCTGCCGGTCTCGCCGCATCGCTTGCCGCCAAGAAGCTGGGGCTCAACTATCAGACCGTGGAACAGGATTCCTTGGGCGGCGCGGTGTTCCAATACCCGCGCGGCAAGCTGGTCATGACCGCGCCGGTGGAGTTGCCGATTGTCGGCAAGGTTCAATTTCGCAACACCTCCAAGGAAACGCTGCTGAAATTCTGGACCGATGCCTGCAAGAACAATGGCCTCAAAATCCGCTATCAGGAACGTGTGGAAGCCATAGAAGCCAAGGACGGCGCTTTTCACGTGCGCGCCGGCGGCCAGCAGTATCGGGCTTCCGCCGTGCTTCTGGCCATCGGCCGGCGCGGCACGCCGCGCAAACTCGGCGTGCCGGGCGAAGAGCTGCCGAAGGTCGTTTATCGTCTGATCGACCCCGAACAGTATCGCGGCCGCAAGGTCGTGGTAGTCGGCGGCGGCGACAGCGCCCTAGAAGCAGCGGCCAGCGTCGCCGAACTCGGCGATACCTCTGTGATACTTTCCTACCGCGGTGAGGCTTTTCAGCGCGCCAAGCAGCGCAATCGTCAACGCGTTGAAGAAGCGAGCAGCAAGGGCCAGCTCAAAGTGCTGCTCAATTCGCAGGTCCGGGAGATTCGGCCGGACGAGGTATTCTTGAAGAATGCCGGACAGGATTTGCAAGTGAGCAACGACGCCGTGATCGTGAGCGCCGGCGGCATCCTGCCGAATGACTTCTTGCGCTCGATCGGCATCGAGGTCGAGACCAAGTACGGGACCGCATGATGCGAATGAGTCTCACACGCCGCATCGCGATCGCTGCGCTCTGCTGCATCGTCAGCCTGGGCGCAGCGGCCTCGACCGCCAAACAAGCCAGGCCCAAGGACCCTCTGGAGCCGGCGCACGCAGCCCTGCGCATGCTGCAATTCAACAGGGCGATCGAGCTGTTGGGCGCCGCGGGCAACGCTGGCAATGCCGATGCCCAGTATTTGCTCGCGCTCATGTACTTGAACGGCGTCGGCCTCGTGGCCGACCCCGCGCGCGCGCGCGGCCTGCTGCAGGCCGCTGCGGAGCACGGCCAGGGTGCAGCCGCTTATGTGCTTGCCGGCGAACTCGCGCACGATCCCGACGCGCCTGCCGGTGCTGCGCACCAGTGGCTGGAGCGTTCGGCCCAGTTGGGTTATGTGCGCGCCGCCGAGGCATTGAAATCGGGAAGGCCGCTGCTCGATCGAGAGTCGGTGGGCGCCTCGGATCCGGCGCTGCTGGCTGCATGGGTGATCGATTGCGCGCGCAAAAACGATGTGGCGGAGCTGCGCCGGCTTGGTCCGGCGAGCGTGGCCGTGCGCGATGAATTTGGGCGCGGCGCGCTCTCGTACGCGGCCGAGGCCGGCACCCTGGCCGCCGCCGCAGCACTGTTGGAATTGGGCGCCGACCTGCGTGCCGTCGACAAGGCGGGCACCACCGCGCTGATGATCGCGGCCGAGAGAGCCGATTCAGCCATGCTGGATCTTTTGCTGCAGCATGGAGCCGATCCGCAGGCGGCGGACACGTTGCAGCGTACGGCGATTTTCTATGCGGCACGAGCCAATCGGGCCGGCAGCGTACGCATCCTGCAGCGCGCAGGCGCCGCGCTCGGCGTGCGGGACGGACGCGGCTACAATCCGCTCGACGCGGCGCTCGCCGTCGGCGCCGCGGATGCCGCCGCGGAGCTGCGCTCACTCGGTGTGCAAGCCAATCTGGTCACGCTCAATCCGGGGCGGCAAAGCGGCAAGTTCGATGCGGCACACCCCGGCGAGATTTATCGCGGTTGGCCGCCGCTGGCCCTGGCCGTTGCGCGGCGGGACCTGGCTAACGTGCAGCAGCTGCTCGCTGCCGGGGCCGATGCCAATCTGCGGTTGCCGCAGGGCAATTCATTGCTGCAGGTGGCCGCCGATGCGCACGCGCTGGAGATATTGCCGCTGCTGCTCGCGCACGGCGCCAACGCGGCCGCCGCCGACCATTCCGGTCACAGTGTGTTATGGCTGGCCGCGGCTCGCAACGACCTGCCTGTACTCAGGGCGCTTCTCAATGCCGGGGTGAAGCCCGATACGCATGCCGCCGGCGAGACGGCTCCGCTGCTCGCGGCGTTGGGTGCGCCGAGCTCTGAGATTGCTCTGGCGCTGCTCGCCGCTGGAGCCGACTCCGGGGTCACCGATGCGCAAGGCCACACGCCCCTGATGTTGGCGTGCGCCGCCGGCCAGGTGGCGCTGGTCGAGAACCTGCTGGCGCGCCACGCCCGAATCGACGCGGAAGACCATGGAGGGCGCAGCGCACTGTGGTATGCGGCCGCCGCCGGGTCGCGCGCCGCGGTGGTCTTGCTGTTGGCCGACGGCGCCACGCAGGAAAAGGGCGATGCTCGCGGACTCACAGTCCTGCATGCGGCCGCCGCACAGGCAAGTGCCGACGTGCTCGTGCCCCTGCTTGCGGCCGATGCGCGCGTGAATCGGCGTAGCGCCGCCGGCGACACGCCGCTGATGATTTCGGCCGCCAGCGGTCGCACCGAGGTGGTCGAGGCGCTCCTCGCCCATGCGCCGGAACTCGATGTTCAGAACAGCGCCGGCGACACGGCTTTGATGGCCGCCAGTCGCGGCGGGCATAGAGCGGTTTGCCGCATGCTGTTGGCGGCCGGTGCCAACAAGGCGCTGCGCAACGGCGCCGGTGTTTCCGCCGGCGATATTGCATCGGCCCGCGGCTTCGAATCGATTGCCAAGGAGATCGGCGGCAAGAGCTAGGCGGCTCGGCGCCAGTCGGCAGGGCTGCGGCCAGACTCAGTAGGCATAGTACGGGCCCGTGTAGATGCCGGCCACCCGCGCCTCGATGCCGACGTAGACTTGGCGGCCGTAGAAAAACGGCATGCCCCAGTAAAAGTGACTCGACCCGGCGCCTCCCGCGAGGCCGGTGAAGGCGGCGGCATTGGCGACGAACGTCGTCGGGTCCTCGATCGTGAAGTCCACGGTGCCGCTGGCATTGTTCGCGCCCACGCCGGTGTTGACCGCGGGTCTGCTCAACGGCGCGGGCGTCGGACAGTAGTAGCCGATGAAGGACCCCGAAGAGCATACGGTGAGGGTCGAATCGTTGAACGCGTACGAATCGGTCCCCGAGTCGATCAGGGCCGGCAGCACGGTGGTGCTGGTGTAATAGGTCGTCTTGAAGTCCCCGTTGGCATCCGTGCCGAGCACCGTCAGCCCGGTTGCGGGCAGGCCATTGTTTGTCTGCGTGGCGATTCCGAATATCAACTCGCCCTGCACTGTCGCATCGCCATTGGCGCTTTTAAGGTTCGGCAGATTGACGATGATGCCGTTGTTGTCGGCTGCGAACAGCGTCACCGGATTCGTGACCTGATCAGCCAGTATCAGATTCTCGGCGCTGCATACGCCGGCGGCGGTGCAGCCGTAGTAGAGCGCCAGCGGCGTGACCGCGCTCACGCACGCCTGGCCGCAGTCCTGGGCAAACACACCGAGGCCGAGCACGCCATTGGCATTAAATCCGGATACGCCGTTGATCAGTGTGCCGCCGGCTCCGCATGTGGCCGGCGGTGCGGGCGACGGCACGGCCCTGTCATCGAGCACCTGCAGCGGCAATTTGGCCGCGCTTTCCCCGGCCATCGTCACGTCGGCGAGCGCCACCGGTCCCCAGGTCTGGCCGCTGGCGAAGCTCAAGCATTCCTCGATTGTGCGGCCTTGGGCGTCGGTCTCGGCGCCGAGAGTGACGGCGTGCGCGCTGAGCACGGATCGCACCAACCGCAATCCCACCGAGCCGGTATCGAGCAGCACGTGATCGATGCTCGCGCACTCGGTCTGGCTGCCGGGAACGCAAACCTTCACCGTCACATACCCGTGATTGATCGCACCGATCGGCGGGCCGCCCGCGGCCGCCGGCGGTCCGGCATCGATCGTGACCGCGAGCGTGTTCTGCGGCGCCGGCGGAACGACGCTCGCCGCCGAGGTGCCGTTGCCGCCAACACAGGCGCCGAGCAGCGCCGCCAGCAGCGGCGCCACGAGTATGATGGGGCGCATCGGGAATGTTGCCCGGCCCACGTCTAAAAGATCTCCGCCGCCGACACGCCGGCCGGAATGAGAGCGGGCAGATAGGCGCGGCCCGCGTAGGCGCGCAGATGCCCATCGGACTCGACGACGAGGTCGGACGATGCCACCCGCACCGAACGCTGAAGTCCCGGGCGGGTCAGCGCCTTGAGCGCCGCGGCGTACTCTGCGAAGTGCGTGCCCAGAAGCCGCTGCAGATCCGGTGGAACGGGACCGATCCAGGTGACGGCAAATACGGTCCCGTCTCGACTCAGGTACTCGCGCACGCGCACCCCGGCCTCGGCGCTGATCTCCTGAATGTCGTATTGCTGCCGGATTTCGGTATTCACCGCGCCGCGCAGTTCGGCCGCGTCGACCGGCACGCTGGCCGAGTCGCCGCCGAGGGCGGCGTGCGCGGATCCGGCCCACAGCGGAGCGATGCCGAGGACGGCGAACAACAGCGCACGCGCGGTCGAGAGCAAGGTCATATGGCAAATTCTGCAACACAATCGCCGCATCCGACATTGTCGTATCTAAGCGACAGGTCTCATATTTTCATTTAACGTAGCGTTCCTCGCCAATTACCGGGCATGAGGCAATGCGCAAGTACTAGCCGCAACTATTCATGAACGAAAGGTATTCTCTCTGCGCGCTTTCCGGTAATTCATGAATAGTTCCGGCTAGGTATTTGCGCTCGATCACCGATCGGCACGGAAATCGCGGCGCGACCTGTCCAGGCGCGGTCAATTCTGCGAAGCGAGTTCGGTGAGATAATCCCGCGGGCGTAAAAACTCGTACAAGCGCGCCTCCGGGGATCCCGCTTCGGGGTGCCAGTCGTAGTCCCAGCGAGCAATCGGCGGCATCGACATGAGGATGGATTCGGTCCGGCCGCGCGACTGCAGGCCGAACAAGGTGCCGCGATCGTAGAGAAGATTGAATTCCACGTAGCGACCGCGCCGATACAGTTGGAAATTGCGTTCACGGTCGCCCCACGCCCGATTCCGGCGGCGTTCCAGGATGGGAATGAAGGCGGGAATAAAGTGATCGCCGACGCTGCGCAACAGCCCGAAACAGTGCGCAAAACCGCCGTCGTTGAGATCGTCGAAGAACAAGCCGCCGACACCGCGCGTCTCGTTTCGATGCGGCAGGAAAAAATAGCGGTCGCACCACTGCTTGTATTCTTCGTATACGCCGGCCCCGAAAGGCTGGCAGGCGGCGCGCGCGCACTGGTGCCAGTGCAGCACGTCCTCGTCGAACGGATAATAGGGCGTGAGATCGAACCCGCCGCCGAACCACCATACGGCGGGACCGCTCTTCGGTGTCGCCACCAGAAAGCGGACATTGCAATGGGTGGTCGGTGCGTAGGGGTTTCGCGGGTGAAAAACCAACGATATTCCCATGGCTTCGAAGGCCGCGCCGGCGATTTCCGGCCGCAGGTTCGATGCCGACTGCGGCAGCTTTTCCCCGTAGACGTGCGAAAAGGATACGCCGGCTCTCTCGAATACCCCGCCCTCAGAGAGCACCCGGCTTTCGCCGGCGCCGCCTTCGGCGCGCTGCCACGAATCGCGCCGGAATTTTGCGGTGTCGAGCGCTTCCACGGCCTCCGTGATGCGATCGTGCAGTCCCTTCAGGTAATTTCGCACCGCGGCTGGATCCGCTGCCGAGGAGATCGATACCGTGCCGTTGGAAACAGTCATCGTCTCAATGCCGTTTCGTCTTGGAACTCTTCTTTTTTGCCGTGGCCTTGGGGACGGGCCGCTCCGGCGCACGCTTCTTTGCCGGAGCCTTTGAGTCCTTGGCCGCGAGCCGCTGCGGCGCCGCTTTGGGCGGCGCGGCCTTCGGTGCGGCTAGCCTCGGGGCCTTGGCCTTGGACGCTGCGGCCGTAGGCGCAGCAGCCTCAGCGGCCGCGACCTTCGGCTTCGTTCCTTTCGGCGCAACTTTGGCGCCGGTCGC
>JBBIUT010000037.1:26753-28156 GCA_037440085.1 Gammaproteobacteria bacterium | reverse complement strand
ACGGCCCGATCTGGCTCGCCGCGAACGCCGGCACGTTGTGGTCCTTGCCGAACCAGGAAGTGGAGTAGCCGTTCTCCAGCAGGATGCGGCCGATGGTGACCTTGTCCTTGCCGATGATGCTGTTGTATCCCGGGAATCCGGTCGACTGCTCGGAGATCACGCCGAACCCCACCGAGTGATGATTGCGGCCCGTGATCAGCGCAGCGCGCGTCGGCGAGCACAGCGCGGTGGAGAATACGCGGTTGTAGCGCAGTCCTTCCTTCGCGATGCGGTCCATCGTCGGCGTCGGGATCACGCCGCCGAAGGTGCTCGGAACGCCGAAGCCCGCATCGTCGGTCATGATCAGCAGCACGTTGGGGGCCCCCTTGGGCGGCACCACGCGCGGCGCCCACCAGGCCTTGGACTGCAGGGCATCGTCCTTGATCACGCCGCCGAATTTCGGGTCGGGGGGCGGCAGCTGCGCGCCGCTGATGGTCGTCGTGGCGCCGGGTGTCCCGAGCACGCCGGTGACCTGCTGCGCCGAGGATGACCCCACTCCGAGACAGAGTACCGCCGCCGCAAGCGAGCCCGAGCCCGCCGCCCATGCACGAATGTTCATCGCAATATCCTCCGTTATTTTTCGCGCCACAGTACCCGTTGCGCGCTCATCGCGCGTCGGAGTTTTTCGCAGTAACGCCCATGGGCAGTCTATGCGACCAAACGCGGCAAATTATGCACTGATATACCGAATTCGCATACGCGATTTCCACGATGCCGTCCGCCCAATTTCATGTTCGCACGAGCGCTCCGGACGCAGCGGCCGAGCCTGTGCAGGCGCGCGCGTACCGCGTCGAGTAACCGGAATTTTGCGATGTTCCGGTCCGCGAACTGGTGCGCATGAGGGCAGCCGAGGCCAAATTCGCATCGCGTGGCAGACAGAACCACGTCTGTGCAATTCGATATTCGAGCCATATCAGACCTTGGTTGCTGGTTGGTCTTACCCGATCTAAACTGCCCCGCACGCGGGTGTAGCTCAGTTGGTAGAGCATCAGTTTCCCAAACTGAAGGTCGCGAGTTCGAGACTCGTCGCCCGCTCCACTTTTCGTCGCCTGCTGCCTCCCTGCGTTTTCCTAGGACGCGGCCGGGCTCATTCTCTGGTTCCCGCCGTCTCGGTGCGGCGGCAACTGCCGGACGCCTTTCCCGGAAGGCCATTCGGCATATCCCCCGAGGGGACGAGCGGTGATGACCGGGTCGGTTGTCGCGGAGTGCATCCCGCGGAAGGTTCGGGTACGCGGGGAAATTTCGCCGGGCACCCGCCCCGATTTTGCCGATGCGGCGCAGGACGGCGAGGCCCAGTCCGCTGCCCAACGATCCTGCAACGGGTTCGAGGCGCTATGATCGCGTGTGGTACACCGGCCGGGCCG
>JBBIUT010000037.1:8900-26653 GCA_037440085.1 Gammaproteobacteria bacterium | reverse complement strand
CCACGGCACGGTGCATTGATGCGCGGCCATACGCGGGCATGGCTTAGGCTTGCCGGAGTCGTCCTTCCCGGCCTGCTGGTCCTCGCCGCAGCGGCCGCTGCCGCGGCCACCGCTGCGCAGCCGGCGACTTACGCGATTGCCGACAAATGGTCGTTGCCGGGCGACGGGGGCTGGGACTACCTGAGCGTCGACCCCGGGGCGCGCCTTCTGTATCTGTCGCGCGCGACGCATGTCGCCATCGTCGATATCGCGAGCGCCAAGGTCGTTGGCGAGATCGCCGATACGCCCGGCGTGCACGGCATCGCGCTCGCGGTGGACCTCGGGCGCGGCTACATCAGCGCCGGAATCACCAATCGGGTCAAGGTGTTCGATTTGCGCACGCGCGAGGTGATCGAAAACATCGCCGTCGGCATCAAGCCGGATGCGATTTTGTACGATCCCTACACGCATCGGGTGGTCGCCTTCAACGGCGGGAGCGACAACGCCAGCGTGATCGATACCGCCACCAACACGGTCGTCGCGACGATCGCGCTCGGCGGTGGACCGGAATTCGCGCAAAGCGACGGGGCCGGCCGCGTCTACGTCAATCTCGAGGACAAGAACCAGTTGGCGGTCATCGATATGGCGGCGCTCAAAGTGAGCGCTCGCTGGGCGCTGCCGGGCTGCGACGGACCGAGCGGTCTCGCGCTGGATGCGGCGCACCGGCGAAGTTTTTCGGTGTGTTCGAACGCCGCCATGACGATCTTGGACACGCACGACGGAAGAGCGATTGCGACCCTGCCGATCGGCCACGGCGTCGATGGCGCGGAGTTCGATCCCGATTCACAGAACGCCTTCAGCTCGAACGGCGAGGGCACGCTCACCGTCGTGCACGAGAGCGACCCTGAACATTTCGCGGTGACGCAGACGCTCGCCACCGCCAAGGGGGCCCGCACCATTGCACTCGATCCCGTGACTCACCGTCTGTATCTTCCGACCGCGAGTTTTGGGCCGGTCGCACAGGGTTCGGGCGGCGCGCGTCCCAGGCCGCCGATTCTGCCGGGCAGTTTTGTGGTTCTGGTGGCCGCGCCCGCCGCCCGCTGAGTAGCCGCGCTCGTTTGGATTCGCCGGATTCGGATATGGGTGGCTGATTGCGCGGCGCGGGGCGGAGCGCTGCGGATCACTGCGCCTGGAATTCGATCAGCCAGCTTCGAAGAAATGGGTCCTCCAGGCGCCACCGCGCGCCGGTACGCGCGAAATCCTGGCGCAGGAAGTGCTGCTTCTCCAAGATTTCAAGGGCGCGCTGCATGGTGGTACGCGGCAAGCCGCGGCGGCGTGCCGCCTCGGCGAGCTGAAAATCGCCGCGCTCTTCGATGACGACTTTGAGAGTTCGCTTTTGGGCTGTCGACAGAGAAAGCCAGCGCTGCAGGTAACTGACGTGTTGCATGGCGATCACCTGCGCCAACGCCTCATCGACCATTTGTGACGACAAATGGCGGTGGCGGCCGCCGCGCAGCAGCGTCCAGCACTGGCTGGCGAGTTGTTGCACGTTGTAGGGAACGTCTTCGCTCAAATCGAGGATGCGCAGCAGCGCTTCCTCCGCCACGGTGGCGCCTGCGCACTCCAGTCCCGTGCGCAGGAAAGGAATGAAGTCTCGGCGGGGGATCGGGCCGAGGTGCAGTTGGTCACCCAGGTTCCAGAAAGCTCGCGCCGAGCTCGAAATCATGTCGGTCATCATCCGGGTGCTCGAGCCGGCGAATACGTAGCCGACGTCCTGATGCGTTTGCACCGCCGCGCGAATCTGGCGCTCGGTTTTCTCTCCTGCTTCGGACACCACTTGCTGAAACTCGTCCAATATCACCAGCGCCTTTCGTTGGTCCGCCGCCGCGAGTCGCTCGATGCCGTTCAGGACGTCGGTGAGCAGCGGCGCCTGGGTGTTGCGTGCCGCCGGATCAAAGCCCATGCCGACGGTGATCTTGCCGTCGGCTGGATCGATTGACAGCGAGGGTTTGAGGGCGGAAAAGAATTTCCTCGCCGCGGCTTGGGCCATGTCGAGCGCCGAGGCGTACTTGCGTAGAGCGCCCGTCATGAGAGCCGCGGCCAAAAGCCCAATATTTTCGAAGGCTTCGGCATCGTACCGCAACACGACGACGCCGGCTTTCGTCAATAGCTCGTCCACCGCCCGCAGAATGGAGGTCTTGCCGTATCTTCTCGGCCCGATGAAAAAAAGGGTGCCGCAGTTCTCGCCGATGCGCACGATGCGCGCCACTTCATCGGTGCGGTCCACCAATAACTCGACCTCGCGGCCGTATCGAAAGGGATTGATCTGGGTCTTTTCACGGCTCACAATGCCTCCAGGGTCTGCCGCAATCAGCGTGCCGCAATATGCGGCATATATATAATGCCTGTTGAAGCGAATATTATAGGATATATAGAAATCCGTGAGATGCCGCATTATGCGGCATGCCGGGGGCGTCGGAAACTTCCGGGCATCGGGGCTAAGCGGCCGCGGCTTGCGGCTCCGACTCCAGGCCATGGCCATGCGGCCCGGATTCGCGGCGCCGCAGCGGCGCGTCCGAGCGAATATGCAAGACTGAAACATAGTCGGTTATCGTCGACGCGCGAGAAATAAGATGCACACCAATCCAAACGGCCCGGCGCCCGCCGATCCCGAGTTCGTGCAGCGGCTGCGGCGCCATCGCCGTGATCGCGTGCATCGCGAGATGCTTGCGCGCCAGGTGCCGGCATTGCTGCTCATGAGCCCGATCAACCTGCGCTATACGACGGGCGCCAACGTCTCCACCGCCTACAATCTGCACGCGCCCTTTCGCACCCTGTTGCTGCCGGCGACCAAGCCCGGCGTCATTTTCGACTGGGGCGGCGGCTCGCGCGAGCGATTCGATTCAGGCGCCGTCGCGGAGGTCCGCGACGCCCCGCTTTGCACCTATTTTCCCTCAGGGCCGCTGTGGCGAGAACGGGCCACGAAGTTTGCCGCCGATATCGCCGCGCTGTTGCGCGAATGGGGTGCGGAGGGGAGCCTGGCCATCGATACCGCGCCTTTGGTGTTGATCGAGGCGCTCGAGCAGGCAGGGGTGCGATGGAGTCCCGCGGAGGAGCTCATGCACCGCGCGCGCAGCATCAAGAGCCGCGAAGAAATCATTTGCATCGAGCAGTCGATGAGCATCGCGGACGCGGCGATGGCTGAGCTCAAGCGCAATCTGCGGGTCGGCCGCACCGAGCGGGAGCTTTGGTCGATACTGGCGGCCGCCAACGCGGCCGCGGGCGGCGATTTCATCGACTATCCCTTGCTGCTCTCGGGCGAGCACATTACCCCATGGGGCGAAGACGCCACGGATCGCCGGGTAGCCGCGGGCGAACTGGTCGCCTTCGACGTCGGCATGATGGGACCGGCCGGATACAAGGTCGATATTTCGCGCACGTTCTTTTGTCCGCCCGGCAAGCCCAGCGCCAAACAGCGGCATCTTTACCGCCTGGCCCACGAGCAGCTCCTGCACAACGTGGCATTGGTGCGTCCGGGCGCCGATTTTCGCGATGTTGCGCAGGCGTGCTGGCCGATTCCCGCGGGGTACCGGCGCAACCGCTATCCGATGATGATTCACGGCGTCGGCTTGAGTAATGAGTGGCCGTCCATCGCCTACGATTTGGATTGGGAGAGCGAAGGCAGCGCCGGCGCGATCGAGGAGCACATGGTGCTGGCGGTGGAAAGCATGGTCGCGCCGGACGAAGGCGGCGAAGGCGTCAAGCTCGAAGACATGGTCGTGGTCGAGAAGGGCGGATTCCGCCGGCTGTCGCTGTACCCGTTCGAATCGGCACTGCTGGCGTAGCGGCGCCGAGGGCCTACGGCTTGGCGGTGTAGACCTCGCGCCCGTCGAGGTAGGTCGCCAGCACCCGGGTGTCATGCAGCTCGAACGGATCGATCGCAAAGATATCGCGGTCGAGTACGATGAAATCAGCGCGCTTGCCCGGCTCCAGGCTGCCGGTCGTGCGCTCCTGTTTGAGCGCGAAGGCGGCGTTGATCGTGTAGGCGTCGACGGCGTCTTGCAGCGAGATGCTCTGCTCGGGCAGCAATGGCTCCCGGCCGCGGGCCTCCGAGCGCGTGACGGCGTGCTCCATGGCCTCGAACGGATTGTAGCTGCTGACACCCCAGTCGCTGCCGCCGGCAATCAGCGCGCCGGCCTCCTTCAACGATCGCGCCGGGTAGAGGTATCGAGAGCGCTCGGGCCCGAGATAGGGCACCGTTGCGCTCGCGATGTAGGGATCGCGCTCGGCCCACAGCAGCTGGAAGTTGGCTATGACACCGAGTTGCTTGAAGCGCGCGAAATCCTTCGGATCGATGAGTTCCAGATGGGCGATCTGGTCGCGGTTATCGCGCACGCCGTTGCGCCGTCTCGCGTCCGCAAAGGCATCGAGCGCCGAACGGACCGCCCGGTCGCCGATCGCGTGGATGTGAACGGTGAACCCGGCGGCATCCGCGGCGCTCACGATGCGGTCTAGATGGTCCTGCGCATAATAGGTGGGTCCGCGATTGTGGGTCGGGCGGCCGGCCGCGTCGAGGTAGGGCTCGAGCAGGGCGGCCGTCTGCGCGGGGTATTCGATCACGCCGTCGGCGAAGATCTTGACGGCATCGGCGCGCAGAAACTCCGGATCGACGGCCCATGCGGCGCGAAACTTGATCGCCTCGCCGATCAGCGCATCGGCCGGCCGGTGAGCTCGTTTCAAGCCGAAGCTGGCGCGCACCCGCATGTTCAGCCGGTGCGTGTCGTAGAGCCGTTTGTAGATCCGCATGTCGTGCGCATCGGCGTCCGCGTCCTGCACCGACGTGATGCCGGTGGCGCGCATTCCATCGAGGGCCTTCTCGAGTTGCGATGCTTCCATCTCGAGGCTCGCCGCCGGCTTCGCGCCGAGCACGATCTCGGCCGCCGTGTCGCGCAGCGTGCCGGTCGGATTGCCGGTGGCATCGCGCTCGATGCGTCCGCCCGCCGGATCCCGGGTGGCGGCGCCGATGTGCGCTGCCGCCAGCGCGGCCGAGTTGGCCCAAACCGTGTGCCCACTGGTGTCTTCCAGCAACATCGGACGATCGGCAAGCATCGCGTCGAGGTCCGCCAGCGTGAGCGTCAGTCCGGACGAGTTGACCTGGATGACTTCAAACCACCGTGTGCGGTCGGCAGGCCGGTCTTTGAGGCACGGGGCCACCTTGGCTTTGATTTCCGCGGGTGCGAGCATCTGGTCGGCGAGGCTGCACTTGCCGAGATCTTGCGCGCTTTCGGCCGGATGAGTGTGCGCATCGATGATGCCGGGCAGCACCAGCTTGCCGCCCAGGTCGATGGTGCGGGTCCTAGGCCCGATCAGGGCGCTCAGTGCTTGATCCGTGCCGGCGGCGACGATGCGGTTGCCGCGAAGCGCCAGTGCTTGCACCACCGTGCGGCTCGGATCCTCGGTGTGAATTTGACCGTGAAGCAAGACCATGTCCGCCGGCAGGTCCGCGCCGGAGGCGACGCCGACCGGGTTCACCGCGGCCAGTGCCAGCCACGAGGCAATCGCCGCGGCCTTGGATGCGGACGCGCGCCTGGCGCGCGGGCGCCTCACAGCAGCGCCCCGCTCACAGCAGCGCCGGGTCGCTGTCGAGGACGCTGCCGGAGCCGGAGCGCACGATCAGGGTGAGTCCGGCCGCCTGCGGCAGAATCTGTTCGGCGTAGAAGCGGGCGGTCTCGAGCTTGCCCTTCAGGAATCGCCGATCCGCGCGCTCATCCGATAGACGAGCGGCCGCCCGGCACGCGGCGCGCGCCTGCAGCCAGCCGCCGAGCGTCACACCGGCCAGACGCAGCAGCGGCACGGCAACCGCGGCGCCGGCCGCTGGATTCGCTCCCATGTCCGCCAGCAGCCGGGCGACCGTCGCCTCGAGCTCGACCAGCGCCGCATCGGCGGCCGCGACGACTGCCTCGGTGCCCGGTGCCGAACCGCGGTAGGCGGCGAGTTCCGCATGGATGTCCGCCGCCAAGGCCGCGAATGCCGCCCCACCATCCTTGGCGAGCTTGCGGCCAATGAGATCGCTCGCCTGGATCCCGGTCGTCCCCTCGTAGATCGGACCGATGCGGGCGTCGCGCAGCGGCTGGGCGGCGCCGGTTTCCTCGATGAATCCCATGCCGCCGTGCACCTGGATGCCGAGCGAGGCGATTTCCACGCCGGACTCCGTGCACCAGCCCTTGACGATCGGAATCAGGAATTCACCGCGGGCCTTGGCCGCGCGACGCGCGGCAGGGTCGCGATGCCGCGCGCCCACGTCGAGCTGTGTGGCCGCATACAGCGTCAAATAGCGCATCGCCTCGATCTGCGACTTCATCGTGAGCAGCATGCGTCGGACATCGGGGTGGTGAACGATCGGCGGCGCATCGCCCTGCACCGGCGGCCCGACGGGACGGCCCTGAATGCGGGTCCGCGCCCATTCGAGAGCTTGTTGATAGGCGCGTTCAGCGACCGCATATCCCTCGAGACCGACGCTCAAGCGCGCGGCGTTCATCATGATGAACATGTACTCGAGGCCATGGTGGGCCTCGCCCAAGAGGTAGCCCACCGCGCCGTCGCCTTGCCCATAGACCATGGTGCAGGTCGGGCTGCCGCGGATGCCGAGTTTGTGCTCGATCGAAATGCACTTGAGGTCGTTGCGCGCACCGAGCGAGCCGTCCGCGTTGACCAGGAACTTCGGCACGATGAACAGCGAAATGCCCTTCACACCGGCCGGGGCGCCCTCGATGCGCGCCAGCACCAGATGGATGATGTTGGCGGCGAGGTCATGCTCACCGTAAGTGATGAAGATCTTCTGGCCGTGAATCCGGTAATGGTCGCCATGGGGTATGGCGCGCGTGCGCACCTGCGCCAGGTCGGATCCGGCCTGCGGCTCCGTGAGGTTCATGGTGCCGGTCCACTCGCCGCGCACCATCCGCGGCAGGTAAAGCGCCTGTTGCGCGGCCGATCCGCACTGCGCGATCGCCTCGGTGGCGCCCTGGGTCAGCATCGGGCACAGCCGAAATGCCAGGTTGGCCGAAGCGATGAGTTCCTCCACCGCCGAGACCAGCACGATCGGCATGCCCTGGCCGCCGTGCGCCGCGGCGGCCCGCAGCTGCGGCCAACCGCCCGCCACGAATTGCCGATAGGCTTCTTTGAAGCCCGCGGGCGTCGTCACGCCGGTCTCCGACCAGCGCGCGCCCTCGCGGTCCGCGGTTTTGTAGAGCGGATCCAAGACATTTTCGGCGATTCGCGCGGCCTCTTGCAACACGCTCGCCGCCAGCTCCGGTGTGTATTCGGAGAAGTCGGGACAAGCGGCCAGTGCGTCCGCGCCGACCACCTGGTCGAGCGCGAACTCGATGTCTTGAAGCGGTGCGCGATACATGGCGCTATTATGCCGCGTCGCGAGACACAGTTACCGGGAGAATTGGAATCATGGCTGCGCCGCGACCGCCTGGATTCGACACGCTGAGCTTGCACGCCGGACAGCGCCCGGATCCGACCAACGGCGCGCGGGCGGTCCCCATTTATCAGACGACTTCGTACGTGTTCGACGATACGGATCAGGCGGCGTCGCTCTTTAACCTGGAGCGGCCGGGATATGTCTACAGCCGGATATCGAATCCGACGGTCGCCGTTCTCGAGGAGCGCCTGGCCGCGCTCGAAGGCGGAGTCGGCGCGGTCTGCACGGCGAGCGGCATGGCCGCGATGCACATCGGCATTGCGACGATTCTCGGCGCCGGCGATCACATCGTTGCCTCCGCCTCGCTCTACGGCGGGACCGTGAATTTGCTGTCGCACACGCTGCCGCGCTTCGGCATCAGCACCACTTTCGTCAAGCCGCGCGACATCGACGGCTTCCGGGCGGCAATCAAGCCCAATACCCGGCTCATTATCGGCGAAACCATCGGCAATCCCGGCCTCGAGGTGTTGGATATTCCGGCGATCGCCGACATCGGGCACCGCTCGGGCATCCCGTTGCTCATCGACAGCACCTTCGCCACGCCGTATCTGTGCCGCCCCCTCGATTTGGGGGCGGACCTCGTGATGCACTCGATCACCAAGTGGATTGGCGGCCACGGCATCGCAATCGGCGGAGCTTTGATCGACGGCGGACGCTTCGATTGGGAAGCCTCGGCACGGTATCCGACCTTGACCGAACCGGTCGCCGCCTATCAGGGCATCGTGTTCACCGAGCAGTTCGGCCCCGCGGCGTTCCTGATGCGCGCCCGCACCGAGGGCCTGAGGCAATTCGGCGCGTGCTTGTCGCCCATGAATGCCTTCCATCTCCTGCAGGGCGTCGAAACATTGAGCCTGCGCATCGAGCGGCACATGCAAAATACCGCGGCCGTTCTCGAGTCTCTCAAGCGCAGCGACGCGGTGGCCTGGGTATTGCACCCGAGCTTGCCCGACCACCCGGATCATGAACTCGCGCGCCGCCTGCTGCCGCGCGGAGCCGGCTCGATGATCAGCTTCGGCATCAAGGGCGGACGGGCGGCCGGGGCGAAGTTCATCGAAGCGCTGCGTCTCGCGAGTCATCTGGCGAATGTCGGCGACGCCAAGACGCTGGTCATCCACCCCGCCAGTACCACGCACCAGCAGATGAACCCCGCGCAGCTCGCCGCCGCCGGGATCGGCGAAGACCTGGTGCGCCTGTCGGTCGGCATCGAATCGATCGACGACATCGTTGCGGATCTCGGGCAGGCGCTGCGCGCGGCCCAGAAACTCTAGCGGCGGAGCCGATGCGATTCATCATCGACGGGCATGCTGTTTTCGGCGCCGCGGGTGGACGGAAGCACGAGGCGTCGCGGCCTCTGGCGCTGTTCGTGCACGGCGCCGGACTCGATCACACGGTATGGGCGCTGCAGAGCCGCTGGCTCGCCTTCCACGGCTGGAACGTGCTCGCGCTCGATCTGCCGGGCCACGGCCGGTCGGAGGGCCCGCCGCTGCCGAGCATCGCGGCCATGGCGGCATGGCTTTCCGCGGTCATCGATGTCACGGGGTCGAAGAGTGCGGCGCTGATCGGCCATTCGATGGGCGCCTTGATTGCGCTCGAGGCGGCCGCACGATTTCCCGAGCGCGTGCAGAGCATGCTGCTGATCGGCGCCGCCGCGGCGATGCCGGTACATCCGGATCTGCTAGCGGCCTCCGCAGCCAACGACCACGCCGCCATCGACATGGTCAATCTGTGGGGGCACGGACACACGGCGGGACTCGGCGGCAGTTGCGCCCCCGGCGTGTGGATGGTCGGTGTGGCCGAGCGCATCCTGGAGAAAGCGGCGCCCGGCGTGCTGCACAGCGACCTCAAAGCGTGCAACGCCTATCGCGAAGGTCTTGCCGCCGCGGCGCAAGTGGCGGCGCCCGCATTGTTGATTTGCGGCGAACGGGACCAGATGACGCCGCTCAAGGGCGGCCGCGCCCTGGCCGCGAGCATTGCGGGCGCGAGCATCGTTGCACTGAAGGGAGCGGGACACATGCTCCTCGCCGAGCGGCCTTACGAGGTGCAGTGCGCCATCGCCAAGCATCTGGCCGTGAATCCGACCCCGGTTGGCCCGGTTGCCGTAAGGGATTGAATTAAGGAGATCGGAGCGGCGGGCTCAGAGCAGCGCGCGGGCGCGCAGGATGTCCGCGAAATTCACCGGGGCCTGCATTTGCCGAACCACCGTCTGCCAGCGCTCGGCGCTGGTGGTACACAGCTTGCCGATGACATCGGTCGAAGCTTGCCAGCCCTGACACAAGCCCTCGACGCCGTCCGCCAAGAGCGAATCGCCGAGCTGCAAGTGCCGCAATGCATTGTCGAGCCAGTTGTTCATTCCGCTTCCCCGTGTCCGCGCTGATCATCGTCATCGAATGAATGCCGATGATCAAAGTGTAGGCGTGCCCCATCAAACACTGCAAATGTCGGCATATCGAGACAAGGCGTTGCGCGCGAGCGGCGGTTGCCGATCAGCGGTTGACGTCGACGACCACGCGACCGCGGACGGCGCCCTTGAGGATTCGCGCCGCGATATCCGGGACTTCATCGAGCTTGGCCTCCACCGTCATCGCCTCGAGCTTGTCGAGCGGCAGGTCGGCCCGCAGGCGGGCCCAGGCCTCGAGCCGGCGCTTCATCGGGCACATCACCGAATCGATACCCAGGAGATTCACCCCGCGCAGCAGGAATGGAATGACCGTGTGCTCCAGTTTGCTGCCGCCGGCGAGTCCCACCGCGGCCACGGAACCTGCGTAGCGGGTCTGCGCCAGCACGCGGGCGAGAGTGTTGCCGCCGACCGAATCGATGCATCCGGCCCAGCGTTCGCCTTCGAGCGGACGCTTCGCGGGTTCCGCAAAGGGCGAGCGGTCGACGACCGCCGTCGCGCCCAAATTCCTCAGATACTCGTGGGTGTCGGCGCGGCCGGTCGAGGCGACGACCTGATAGCCCCGCTTGGCGAGAATGGCGATCGCGGCGGAGCCGACTCCGCCCGCTGCGCCCGTGACCAACACCTCGCCGGCGCCGGGATGGAGATCGTGGGCCTCCAGCGCCATGACCGCGAGCATCGCCGTGAATCCGGCGGTACCGATCGCCATCGCTTGCCGGGTGGAGAGATTCGCGGGCAACGGAACCAGCCAATCGCCATCCACCGACGCCTTTTGCGCCAGTCCGCCCCATTGCACTTCACCGACGCGCCAGCCGGTCAGCACCACGCGGTCGCCCGGTTTATACGCCGGGTGCCGGCTTTCGAGCACCTGACCCGCGAAATCGACGCCGGGCACGTGCGGATAGCGCTTCACCAAGCCACCGGCGCCGGTCACGACCAGGCCATCCTTGTAGTTCACGGTCGAGTATTCCACCGCCACGACGACGTTACCCGACGGCAAGCTCGCCTCATTCACGTTATGCAGCGATGCGCTGACCGTGCCGCCGTTGCTATCGATTACCAGTGCCCTGAACATGCCGTTCCCCTTGCGTTGCGATGACATCCCCCGCAGACGTCAACATCCTATTGGACGGATGTTAAAGTATTCGCACGCAGTACGCGCCTCCCGGAGCGCAATCGACTCGAAACCCCCATTCCGCGGCAACCTCGCCCGAAGTAGGCGGCGTTGCCGGCGTGCCGGGCATGGCCTGAGCCCGCGACGCACGAGGCGGTGCCCAACGGCACGATGATCGAGTTCAAGCTCAGTGGCAACGGCCTTATACTTGGGCGGCGATGGACGCACAGGTCGCCATTTCACCGAGGCCGATCGCGCCCGATGCGGCACGCGCCGCAGCGACAATCAGCCGGAACCCGGCAACGATCGCGGTGCTGTCGACGCTGACATTGCTGGCGATGGTGCTGTTGCCGATTGCCGGCAATGCCGAGGGTTCATGGAGCGCCTCTCTCGGAGCCACCAGCAATTATGTCTACCGCGGCATCTCGCAGACCTACGGCGGGTCAGCCGCACAGCTCGGCGTGAACTATCAGAGTGCGCTCGGCTGGTTCGCGGGTGCATGGGGTTCGAACGTCGATCCCTACCCGGGAGGCAAGTCGTTCGAGGAACTCGATCTATACACCGGAGTCATTCGCCCGCTTGGCAAGGACTTCACGGTGCAAGGGACGTATACCCACTATGGCTATGTGCACGATCCGCGCTACGCGAACTACGACCACAATGAAATATCGGTCGCCGTCGCCTACTTGGACCTGATCGCGGCGAGCGTGTCCTATCAGCCGGACGCCACTTATTACTCCCAGCTTGGATTCGCCCAAAGGCGATCGGCGGTCGCCTATGAGCTCACCGCCCGCCGGCCGCTGCCCAAGGGGTTCGCAGTGACTGCGGGGGCGGGCTACTACGACTTGCATGATCTTTTCGGGGTCGGCTACTGGGCCGGCGACCTCGGCCTGTCGTACGTTTATCGGCGCCTGACCGTGGAGGTCAGGCGCTTCTTTTGCGACTACACGGCGGAAAGGCTCTATGAAGACGCCAGTGCCAACCGTGCCTGGGCCGTATCGGCGGTACTGCGCTTTTGACCGGGCCGGCGCGCCACGTTCTTTTCGGTGCGATTGAACCTGCCGGCGGCGCCGAGTTACCTACCGATGGCAGATCGTGCCGCGGGCGGCCCATGGGGAAATGATCCTTGGAAAGCTTCGAATTGCGATCCAATCAACCGCAGGCCGGGCGCGCCGGGAACGAGCGGGAGCGCGAATTGATTTTCAAGGTCGGCCATGGCGACCGGGACGCGTTCCGCGAGCTCTATTTGCACTATCACCGGCGCCTGGCGCGGTTCCTGACTCGCTTGACGCGCCGCCACGAGGATGCCGAGGAGATCATCAACGACACGCTGTGGATCGTTTGGCAGCGTGCGGCGGACTTTCGCGACGCTTCGCAGGTCTCCACATGGATCATGGGCATCGCCTACCGGCGCGCGCTCAACATGATTCGGCGCGCCGCGACGCACGAGCGCGTGATGGCGCTCGAGCGCGCCGAGGGCGAAGCGGCGGCGAGCGATGCGGTACCGGCGATGGAGGCTCGGCAGCTCCTTGATTTTGCACTGGCACAATTGCCGCTCGAACAGCGGCTGGTGCTCGAGTTCACCTATTATTTGGATCATTCATGCGAGGAGGTCGCTGAAATCATGGAATGCCCGGTCAACACGGTGAAGACCCGCATGTTCAACGCGCGGCGCAAGCTGCGGGAGATTCTTGCCGAGCATCGCGCCGATTGGGGGGCAACTCCATGAGCGTCGATCTGGAAGGCGCCCGATGCGACGAGGAGTCGGCCCGGCTGCTGCCTTGGTACATCGCCGGACGGCTGTCGGCGGCCGACGTCGAGCGCGTGTCGAATCACTTGCAGCACTGCGCGATCTGCCGCAAGGATGCGGCCCATGAGCGCGCCGTGCGGGAACTCCTGAAAGCGGATGCCCGCATCGAATACGCGCCTCAGGCGGGTCTCGCGAAGACGCTCTCGCGCATCGACGAACTTGGCCGCGATGCTCTGCCCGGACTGTTGCAATCGCCCGCTGCCGGGACTGCGGCGGCGGCAAAGGTCGCCGCCCCGGACAAGGGGGCGCGCCGCAGAATCGGTGCCGTACGCTGGTTGACCGCTGCGGTGGTGGTGCAGGCGGTCGCGCTCGGTTGGCTCGCCTCTTCGATGCGCGATCGGCCGGCGGCATCCGCGCCGATCGCGCAATACCAGACCTTGTCGACCGATCCCGCAACCGCGACCGCGGCGCCGGGGCCGCATATCCGCGCGGTGTTCGTGCCCGGCATGACGCTCGCCGAATTGAAGTCGCTGCTGGCGGCGGCCAACTTGATCGTCATCCGCGGTCCGAGCGATGCCGGCGCCTATACCCTGGCGTCAACCGATGCCCGCATCGGCGCCGGCGGGCTAGATACCTCGGTGGCGGCGCTGCGCTCCGATGCGCGGGTGCTGTTCGTCGAGCCGGCGGTCAACGACTCGCCGGCGGCGCGGTGAAATTCTCAGCGTTCGGCTCGATCATGATTGCGGCTGCCGCGCTGGCCGGCTGCGCGGCGAACCGCGCCTTGGTAGCGAGCGCCGAATTGCCGCCCGACGCGCGCTCATCGCCGCAGCGCTATGTGGTGGTCACGGTCCGAAATCCGGTGAATGCGCCCGCCTTGCATGCGGCGTCGACGCCGCGCGGCTACGACGGCGTGGGTTTGTATGCGGCCGGCAGCGTCGCGCGTCGGACGGGCCGCACACTCGCCGCCGATTACCACCTGCGCGAGATGTCGAGCTGGCCGATCGCGGTGCTAGGCGTGCACTGCCTGGCCTATGAGCTGCCGCGGGACGCGGACTCCGGGCCGGTGCTGGCCGAGCTCGCGCGCGATCCGCGGGTCGAGTCCGCGCAACCGCTGTTCACCTTCGAGACCGCCGCCAATCGCTACAACGATCCGTATGCGAATCTGCAAAAAAACGTGGAGGAAATGGCGGTCACCGAAGCGCACCGCGTGAGCCGCGGAGCGAGCGTGCGGGTCGCCGTCATCGATACCGGAGTCGACGTCGATCATCCGGATCTGCCGGCGCACCTCATGACGCGAAACTTCGTCGACAACGACACGGACGCATTTCATGAGGACGCTCATGGAACGGCCGTGGCCGGAGTCATCGCGGCGGTCCCCAACAACGGCATCGGGATCGTGGGAATCGCGCCGGAAGTCCGGCTTTATGTATTCAAGGCCTGCTGGCGCTCCGCCCCGACCGGCGCGAAGGCGGCCTGCAACTCCTATACGCTGGCACAGGCCCTGTCGGCGGCAATCGAAGATCGCGTCGACATCATCAACTTGAGCCTTGCCGGTCCGAGCGATCCGCTGCTCACGCGTCTGGTCGAGCGCGCGGCGGCGGCCGGCATCATCGTGGTGGGCGCCGTGCCGCCGGACGGTCTGCGACGCACGTTTCCAACGGATATCGCATCGGTCATCGCCGTCGATGCCTTTGAAAGCGGGCACACCAATTCGGGCATCCTGCATGCACCGGGCCTCGATGTGGTTTCGCTCGCCCCGCACGGGCACTACGATTTTTATTCGGGAAGCTCGTTGGCGACCGCCGAGGTGTCCGGATTGGTTGCATTGCTGCGCGCGCAAAATCCGCATTTAACCGCACGCGACGCGCAAGCGCTCCTGGCCGAGAGTGCGCCCGTACAGCCCGGAGAAGCGCGCGCGGCCTCGCCCAATGCCTGCGCGGCGCTCGCCTCGTTGCCGCACGGCAAACGCTGCGCAACCGAATAGCGCGAGTCCATTGAGCGCAAGGCCCGGCTGCCAAACGGCGTGAAGAGCTATCCGGTGCGCGAGATGTGGCTGTGCTACACGCCGCTCGATGCCGGGCAGCGCACCAATCGGACCTACGGCTACTTGTCGGTTAAAAAGCCGCCCATGCCAGGCCTCATCCATGCGGTGTGGCCGTTCGTGGTTTGGTTCACCGAGAACATTTTCCGCGAGGACAAAGCGATCCTGGAACATGAGCAGAGGGCGTACGACGCACAGGGGGCTGGAACAATGAGGTATTCCCCCGTCCCCCTCTGCGAGATCTGCGAGCGGTGCTGGCCCGCAGCGGCAAGCTCATGGTCTGAAGGCCGCACTGCGGCGGCTCCCGGTCCACTATAATCTCGATATGCGGGAGCCTTCAGATCATTCCTCGAGCGCACCCGGCGCCCCGGCGGGTCCCGGCGGCAGCGGATTCAAGCTGCTCGGCGCCGAGGATCCGCCGCCCTTCGTGGAAGAAAGGCGGCCGGGAAGCTCGAATTTCGTGATTGCGGTCGATCACGCGAGTCCGCGCGTTCCGCACCGCCTGCTCGATCTTGGCCTGCCGCCGGCGCAGCTGCGGCGCCACATCGCCTGGGACATCGGCGCTCTGGCGGTGGCGCGGCGGGTTTCGGCCGCGCTCGATGCGCCTCTGGTGGCGCAGAACTATTCGCGCCTGGTCATCGATTGCAATCGAGACCCGCGGGTGCCGAGCTCGATTCCCGAGCTGAGCGAATCGATCGCGATCCCCGGCAATGTCGATCTCGGCGTCGAGGAGATCGCCGCCCGGCGCCGCGAGATCTTCGATCCGTATCACGGCCACATTCGCGGGCTGCTCGATGAAAGGCTGGCCGCGGGCAGAGCGACCATTCTGGTGGCGCAGCACACCATGACCGACATCTACCACGGCGTGCGGCGCGAGATGCATGGCGCTATTTTGTACAATCGCGATCGCCGCTTCGCCGGATTGGTGCTCGAGGCGCTGCGCCGCGAAAGCGGGCTCATCGTCGCGGACAACGAGCCTTATTTCGTGAGCGACGATACCGACTACACGATCCCGCAGCACGGCGAGGCGCGCGGTGTGCCGCATGTCGAGATCGAAATACGCCAGGATCTGGTGGCCGACGAGACCGGGCAGGAAGCGTGGGCGAAGCGGATCGCGCGCGCGCTCGAGGATGCCGAACAAGCGTTTTGGCGCGAGGCCCCTTCGGCGCCGCGCTAACCCGGATCATTTCCGAAAAGGCTGCAGCATTCCTTCGACGGTGATCCGGTCTCCGGGCTGCATTCCGGCCGGGCAGGCACCCACATAGGTTTGATCTTGGATGACGGTCTCGTCGGTCTTGCCGTTATAAGCGGGCGTGTAGGTCGCATAGGATTCGGAGCGCGTCGAGGTACTGCTGAGATGGGTGTAGGTGCCCTTGGACACTATGACGGTCCCATCGACCGAGCAGCGCGATTCGGAGGTAAACCGGCCGTCGCCGAGACTGTCGAAGGAGGTGGTGCAATCCTTCACGTTCTTCACCAGAGCGTCCATCGCCTTGTCATAGGCATGATTCCGGCACAGGCGATAGGTGAACTCGGTCTTCTTGCCGCCGGGGTTGGCGATGCTCTGGCCGCGGATCTCCCACAAACCCTCTTGCAGCGGCGGCGGATCGGCCGCGCTCGCAAGCGTCAGCAAGAGCGTCGCGGCCGAGATGCTAAAGGCGACTCTTTTCATTTATGCGCGCCGGGCTCGAACAGGGTTTCGGAGGGCGCATTTGCCGCGCGAAGCCTCGCCGCCACGCGCTCGGCGGCCGCCATCACGCGCAGCACGTTTTCACCCGCGACCTTGGCGATCTCGCCGTCGGTCCAGCCGCGGCGCATCAGCTCGGCCAGGAGGGCGGGATAGCGGTCCACGGCCTCGAGGCCGCGCGGCGCGTCGGGGATGCCGTCGAAATCGGACCCCAGGCCCACATGATCCACGCCCGCCACTTGACGCACATGGTCGATGTGATCGGCCACCTGCGACAGCGTCGTGACCGGCTTCGGGTGCTCGCTCTCCCAGCGTTCGAGCGCCGCCTTGGCGCGCTCCGGCTGGCCGATGTAGAGTCCGCCGTACGGGGGGCTGTCGTAGCGCGCCATTTCCGCGGCGCGATCGGCTTCCCACTGGTTGCGCGCCGCCGACACATAGGCGGGAAAGAAATTCACCATCACCACGCCGTCGTTTTTCGCAACCAGCCGCAGGATCTCGTCGGGTACATCGCGCGGGTGATCGACGATGGCGCGCGCGGAGGAATGGGAAAACATGATTGGCGCCTCGCTCGCCGCGAGCGCGGCCTTCATGACCTCGGGGGACACGTGGCTGAGATCGACGAGCATGCCGAGCCGGTTCATTTCCCGAATCACTTCCACGCCGAACGCCGTCAACCCATGGTGAGCGGGAGAGTCGGTGGCGGAGTCGGCCCAATCGGTGTTGTGTATGTGGGTCAACGTCATGTAGCGCGCCCCGAGATCGTACATTTGGCGCAGGACGGCCAAGGAGTCGTTGATCTGGTGGCCGCCTTCGATGCCGATCAGGGAGGCGATCCTACCGGACTTGTGGATTCTGCGTACATCGGCGGCGGTATGGGCGATCTCGAAAGTGGCGGGGTAGCGCGCGGCCATGCGCTTCACCAAGTCGATTTGTTCGAGGGTGGTCTGGACCGCCTCCGGACCCTTGATATTGACCGGAACCCAGACCGACCAGAATTGACCGCCGACCAGGCCCGCCCGCAGACGCGGAATGTCGGTCATGAGCGCGGCCTCGTCCGGCGGCGGCGCAATCTTGGATGTGTCGGAGGCGAGATCGATGGCCGCGAGCTGTCCCTTGAACCGCTTGCGGATTTCCCACGGCAGATCGTTGTGCCCGTCGATCAACGGGGTTTGTTTGAGCACTCTGGCCACTCTCGCCGGGTAATCCGCGTCCGCCGCAAAGCCCGGCAGCGGCGCGCACAGCCATAGGCCGATCGCCGCCAGGCCGAGCGCCCCGATACCGAGTGCCGCCCGCTTCGTCTC
>JBBIUT010000037.1:0-8890 GCA_037440085.1 Gammaproteobacteria bacterium | reverse complement strand
TGGCATTCTTTGACTTCGACAACGACGGCGATCTCGATCTGCTCCTGGTCAACTCGACCGATTGGCCCTGGCACATGACCGCGGGCAAAAAAGCAACCACGCCAGCGCTTTATCGCAATGACGGCAAAGGCCACAAACCCGAACGCCGCCAGGCCGAGCGCCCCGATACCGAGCGCCGCCCGCTTCATCTCAATGATCATCGCTTATCCGCTCCCCAGATGAAATTGTCGCCGTAGCGCTCGCGCAGAGCCGCTTTTTGCACCTTGCCGGTGCCTCCCACGGGCAGAGAATCGAGAAATATAACCTCATCCGGAACCCACCACTTGGCCACCTGCCCCGCGAGGAACGCCAGAATCTCCTCGCTTTCGAGAGTGTGTTCCGGTTTGCGCACGATGAACAGCAAGGGCCGCTCTTCCCAGCGCGGATGCTTGATGCCGATGACCGCCGCCATGGCCACGGCCGGATGGCCGGCCGCAGCATTTTCCAAGTCAATCGAACTGATCCATTCACCGCCGGTCTTGATCAAGTCCTTGGTCCGGTCTCTGATCTGCACCGTGCCTTGGTGGTCGATGGTGGCGATGTCGCCGGTCGGGAACCATCCATCGACGAGCGCCGAGGCATCGGATTTGTAGTAGCGCTCGATGATCCATTGGCCGCGCACCATCAATTCGCCCTGCGAAACGCCATCGCGGGGCAGAGCGGCGCCGTCCGGGTCGACGACTTTGATCTCCACGCCAAAAGCCGACTTGCCGTGTTTGGCGCTGGCTGCGTGGCGTGCGGCGGCGGGCGTATTCATCTGTCGAGCGCTCAAACAGCCCATCGTCGCGACCGCCACGGTCTCGGTCATCCCCCATCCGTGGCGCACCTCGACGCCGTACAGGTCGGCAAATTTGGCGATCAGCGCCATCGGCATGGCCGAGCCGCCGACACCGATGCGCTGCAGGGTCGAGAGGCGCCAGCCGCCTTGTTCCAGATGGCTCATCAGCGCGAGCCAAATCGTCGGCACGCCGGCACTGATGGTGACGCCCTCGCTTTCCATCAGTTCGTAAAGACTGGCGCCGTCCAGGCGCGGCCCGGGCAGCACCAATTTGGCGCCGCCGATGGGCGCGGCATAGGGAATGCACCAGCCATTGACGTGAAACATGGGCACCGCCGGCAAAATCGCATCCCGGGGCGATATTGACAGCACTCCCGGCAAACAGCAGGCGGTGGCGTTGAGAACGATCGCGCGGTGCGAATACAGCACGCCTTTGGGATGTCCGGTGGTGCCCGAGGTATAGCAAAGCGCCGCACCGGTGCGTTCATCGAACTGCGGCCAGTCGAACTGATCCGGGTGAGGAGCGATACAGTCCTCATAACACAGGACGTTATCGACGCCCGCGAGCGCGGGCATGTTGGCCGCGTCGCTCAAGCCTATCCAGGCATTGACCGCGGGACATTGCGGCGCGATACGCTCGATCAGCGGGGCAAAGGTGCGGTCGAAGAACAGCACGCGGTCTTCGGCGTGGTTCACGATGTAGATCAGCTGCTCGGGATGCAGTCGGGGGTTGCAGGTGTGTATCACCATGCCGCTCCCGGACACGGCGTAGTAAATTTCGAGATGCCGATGGTTGTTCCAAGCAAGGGTCGCCGCCGCATCGCCCGCGCGCAGCCCCAGATGCCCAAGCGCATGCGCGAGCTTGCGCGCGCGCGCGGCGCATTGCGCATAAGTGTGGCGAAACAGCGGCCCGTGCGTCTCGCGCGACACGATTTCCGTGTCGCCGAACTGATCGGCGGCATGCTCGATCACACCGGATATCAGCAACGGCCGGTCCATCATGAGGCCGGGCTGGAGCATCCCTTCAGTCTCCTATTGTGATCCGCTTGATTCCAAACCCCGAGCCCCGCCGCGTCGCTACGCGGCAGCAGCAAGCGTCCCCCGAGGCGGCAATTTGCCATAAGCCCAGGCGCAATATGGCAAGATTGTTTCTTAACTTGCGAACTGGTTCATAGCTGTGGTCAAGTGCGGAAACTGGAAACGTGAACCGATCGCTCGTCCCGGCGCCTGCAACCGTGCAGGGAGCGTGCGGCCGGTTGTGCCGATGGTCGCCAAAAAGAATCGAGAATTGACCGCAGTGACATCGAAGTCAATTCACCGACCACCGGCGCGGCGGGACCATTAGCGTCCGAGCCTACGTGTTCGTAACAAATTGGTCAAAAAGGGGAGATCTTGTGCTTAAGAAATCTAAGACTCGATTGATGGTCGGCGGCCTGCTGGCCGCTGCAATCGCGTGCGCGGCCACGATGGCGAGCGCGGCGGGGCCCTCAGCCGGCAGCGTAACCGCTTCGGGCAACGTGGCGGGCTGGGTGAAGAACGCGGTCAAGACCGGCGCTGCGCCGGACAGCACGTCGGTGACCATCGCGGTGCACATGGCGCTGCAGAATCCGTCGGGCCTGAAGCAGCTGGTGCAGAGCGTGTCATCGCCGACCAGCAAACAATACGGCCAGTACCTGACGACGGCACAATTCGCCGCCCGCTTCGCGCCCGCCTCGGCCGACGTCAATTCGGTCGCGGCACTGCTCGAGCACGCCGGCATGACAAACGTGGAGGTCGGCCCGCACGGCGTGTACGTGTCGGCAACGGCTACCGTGGCCCAACTGCGCACGACATTCAAGGTGAGTCAGAACCTGTATTCCTACAAGGGACTGACCCTGCGCGCCAACGCGGAGGAGCCGACGATTCCGGCCGCGCTCGCCGGGAAAGTTCTCTACATCCAGGGATTGGACGACACCATGTTGATGCGCACACCGTTTCACCGGTCGGTAGCGATGGGGGCGCTGATTACGCCCGCCGCCGCCGTTGCGAACAACCAATCGGTGACCCCGCCGCCCGTGGCCTCCGGGCTCCCCTCGCCGTATTGCAATAAATCTTACGGTAGCGGTGCGCTGGTAGCGACTCTCAGCGCCGCCGCCGACGTGTACGGGGCCGCCATACCGTGGCTCAACTGCGGCTATACGCCGCAGCAAATCCAGGCAGCCTACGGCCTGAATCAGGTGAAATTCACCGGCAAGGGCGTCACCGTCGCCATCACCGATGCCTATGCTTCGCCGACCCTGCTGGCCGACAGCAACCGCTATGCGGCCCATCACGGTCTGCCGAAGCTGGTCAAGGGAGTGAACTTCTCGCAGATCATTCCTCTCGGCATCTACGGTGTGAACCCCAATGAGGTTTGCGGCCCCTACGGGTGGTGGACAGAGCAGTCTCTCGACATGGCGGCGGTGCACGGCAGCGCGCCGGATGCGAACATCGTCTACGTGGGCTCGCGCGACTGTGGCACGTCGCTCGACGTCGCCTTCGCCAACACGGTTTACAACCGCGTCGCCGACATCGTCACCAGCAGCTGGGGCAACAACGGCGAGTCGATCGCTCCCGGGACGCAAGCTTTTTATGACCAGGCATTGCAAGCGGGCGCGGCGCAGGGCATGACCGTGCTGTTCAGCTCCGGCGATAACGGCGACTTGGCGGCGGTCAATGGCGTTGCATCCGGGTCCTGGCCGGCCACCAGCGCATGGGCCACCGGCGTCGGCGGCACCACGCTCGAGATCATGGACTCGACCGGGGCCAAGGCCGAATACGGCTGGGGCAATTATCGGGCGTTCCTCGACAACGCGACGGTGAACAGTGCAAAGTCCGTGACGACCTCCGGCCTCGCAACGGTAACGAACTTCGGCTACACCTACGATGATTTCTCGTACTATGCGGGCTCGGGCGGCGGCATCAGCCTGCTCGAGAAGCAGCCGGCCTACCAAGCTGCCGCGGTACCCGCCGTGCTGGCGACTACGCTCAATCTCGCGAGCGGCTACACCGAGCCGCTGCCTGCTCCGCAGCGCGTGAGCCCGGATGTCGCAATGGACGCGGATCCGTACACCGGCTACTTGATTGGCGAGACCTTCACGATCGCCGGCAATCCGATCAGCGATGCCGGGTGCAAGCCGATTTCCACGACCGAGGAATACTGCGAGATCGCCTACGGCGGCACCAGCCTCGCCTCGCCGCTGATGGCCGGCGTGATGGCGGTCATGAACCAGAAGCGCAACGCCGCAGGCCAGCCGCTGGTCGGGTTCGCCAATCCGCTGTTCTACAGCCTGGGCAGCCGCGGGAATGGGGTTAATTTGACCACTGCGCCGCTCAACCAGATCACGGCTCCGGCCGAGCCCGTGTCCTTGTTGCGCGGCTATAAGTCCAATCTGAACGAGGTGCGGGTGGTCACGATCAACTCGGTACCGTTCAATATCACCACCGCTCCGTATGCTCTCTTTGTCTGCGGTTTGCCGGTGTGTCTTGGAATTAACGAGATGTGGAATTACACCTCGTTGTCCTCGGCGAGCGTGCCTCCGACGCCCGCCGGCTACAATGACGTCACGGGCTTGGGCGTACCGTACGTGCCGCGGCTCATTTACCAGGAATAAGCGCCATTCTCGAGTGCTTGATGGGGCGTCCCGCACGTGCGCGGGACGCCCTTTTTCTTTAATAGGGGCGCGTCAGGCGCACAAAAGCCAACCGCCCGGGCCCCGGCTCGGCTAGAATCCGCCGCCGGACTGGCCGGTCACTTGAATCCGCGCCGTTCACCCCGATACCGGGGAGGCCGCATGGCGGTAGCTCTAAGGCAGCGGGCGCAATCCCACGAGCGCAGAACTTAGGCTCAGTGTGGGCGCGGCCATGGCCGCATATCTCGTAATCACTGGATGCAAATGCTTTCTACCTCCAACGTCGCCATTCAGTTTGGCGCGAAACCGCTGTTTGAACAGGTCACGGTCAAATTCGCCGACGCCAACCGCTATGGCCTCATCGGCGCGAACGGCTCCGGCAAGTCCACCCTCATGAAGGTGCTCGGCGGCGAACTGGAGGCGAGCGCCGGCGATGTCATGCTGCAGGCGGGTATGCGCCTCGGCCGATTGAACCAGAACCAGTTCGCCTACGAGGATGAGCGGGTGCTCGATGTGGTGATGCGCGGCCACGCCGAACTGTGGGCCGCGATGCAGCAGCGAGATCGCATCTACGCGGACCCGAATGCGACCGATGCCGACTATATGAAGGCGGCCGAGCTCGAGGGCGTATTCGCCGAGTACGGCGGCTACGATGCCGAGGCGCGCGCCGGCAGCATCTTGACCGATGCGGGTATTCCCGAGTCGCGCCACAACGGACCCATGCGCGAAGTGCCTCCCGGCTTGAAATTGCGCGTGCTGCTCGCGCAGGCGCTGTTCTCGCGCCCCGATGTGCTGCTGCTCGATGAGCCGACCAACAATCTGGACATTCATTCGATCCGCTGGCTCGAGGGCGCGCTCAATAACTACGATGCCACCATGGTCATCATCAGCCACGACCGGCATTTTCTGAATCAGGTGTGCACGCACATCGCCGATCTGGATTTTCAGCAGCTCAAGATCTATCCCGGCAACTACGACGATTTCATGCTGGCGTCGGTGCAGGCGCGGGCGCGCGTCGAGGCCGCGAATGCCAAGGCCAAGGACCGGATCTCGGACCTGCAGGAGTTCGTGCGGCGATTCTCCGCCAACGCCTCGAAGGCGCGGCAGGCGACCTCGCGCAAGAAGCAGCTGGAGAAGATCAAGATCGAGGAAATCAGACCGTCGTCGCGCCAGAATCCCTATATCCGCTTCGAACAGGGCAAGAAGCTGTATCGCTCGGCAGTATCGGTCGACAAGTTGAGTTTCGGCTACCCGGGTCCTGACGGAGCAGTGCTCAAGAACCTCACCGTCACCGTCGAAGCCGGCGAACGTGTCGCGGTGATTGGTCCGAACGGCGTGGGCAAGACCACGCTGATGCGCTGCCTCGCCGGCGAACTGAGCCCCTCGGCCGGGCGCATCACGTGGGTGGAGAATGCCCAACCGGGGTACATGCCGCAGGACCCGCAGGCAGAGTTCGAATTGAAAATGGACCTCTTCGGCTGGATGTCGCGCTATACGGGCAAGGCGGATGACGATCAGCTGGTTCGCGCGACGCTGGGGCGACTGCTATTTTCGGGGGACGAGACCAAGAAGTCGGTGAAGGTTCTGTCCGGCGGCGAGAAGGGCCGGATGATCTACGGCAAACTGATGCTGACCAAACCCAATGTGCTGCTGATGGACGAACCGACCAATCACATGGACATGGAAACCATCGAGTCGCTGCAGATCGGCCTCGAGCACTATGCCGGAACGCTCATCTTCGTGTCGCACGACCGGGAGTTCGTGGGCGGACTCGCGACGCGCGTGATCGAATTGAAGCCGGGCGGCGGCATGGTCGACTTCAGGGGCACCTACGACGAATACTTGAAGGCGCAGGGCATCGAACTCTAAGAGCCCGCGGCGCGCCTCAGCCGGTTCCGGTGGTGCCGAACGGCAATCTGCCCAATAGTTCTGCCGCGCCGTTCCAAAACACCTGGATGCCGATGCAGAACAGCAGGAACGCCGACAGGCGCACGATGATCGTGGTGCCGGTGGCGCCGATGAAATCCGCGAGCCGCACCGAATTGCGGTAGGCCGCGTAAACCAACAGCGCGAGCAGCAGCACCGCCGCCAGGGTTTCGCCGAAAAAGGCGAACGAAGAGGCGTGAAAGCCGCTCGGGCGCCCCGCGCCGATGGAAATCGCGACCGAAATGGTACCGGGGCCCGTGGTGAGCGGCATGGTCAAGGGGTAGAAGGCGAGCCGGCTCGGCGGCACGTCGGTCGAGCGCGGGTACGGCGTCTCGCTGCGGCGCTGCTCGGTGGCGTCCGGCTCGGTCAGCATCCGCCAGCCCGACATCGCCACGATGATGCCGCCGGCGACCCGCAGCACCGGGATCGAGATACCGAAGAAGCTCAGGACGTAAGCGCCGATGTAGAGCGACGCGGTTACGATGCAAAACGCATAGATCGCCACCCAACGGGATAATTGCGACCGCACCTTCGGTTCGAGTCCCAAGGTTGCGCCGTAGAATATGAATGCTCCCGACAGCGGATTGACGATCGAAAACAGCGCGCCGAACGCCAGCAGGAAAGTGGTCAATTGAGCCCCGCCGCGCCGCGTGCGGCATCGGATGCGAGCGGCCTGCGATTGCGCGGCCGGCCGCCGCCCGCATAGAAGCAGACCAGGTCGATTACCTTTGGGGGGCGCGAGTCGTTCATTGACTTGAGGTCCATCCGGCCATAGTTCGCAGTTTATGTGAAGGACGCACGAAATGGACCCGGCCGCGCCGAATGGCGGCATTATCGGAGGAAAAGGTGTAGTTTTGGCGAGGACGGCGCTCCTTGAATCCGGCGCACGATATACTTAGACCTTGGCCGAATCCCGTGAGTCGACAATGAACGCGAACTTCAAGTCCGTAAAAGCGCAGACCGAGAGCGAACGCCAGGCG
This sequence comes from Gammaproteobacteria bacterium, assembly GCA_037440085.1. Classification (GTDB taxonomy): domain Bacteria; phylum Pseudomonadota; class Gammaproteobacteria; order Steroidobacterales; family Steroidobacteraceae; genus Bog-1198. Next base: position 1,517 of record JBBIUT010000037.1, on the reverse strand, counting down.
CGCATCGATCTCGCCGCCTGCTACCGCCTGGCGGCGCATTTCGGATTGAACGAGGGGATCGACAACCACCTGACCTTGATGGTGCCGGGTCATGCCGACCGGTTTTTGCTTGCGCCCTTCGGGCTGCATTGGTCGGAGGTGAAGGCCAGCGACTTCATGGTGATCGATTTCGGCGGGCAGATGCTGAGCGGCCGAGGGCCCGTCGAGGACACCGCGCTGTACATTCACCTGCCGGTTCACCGCCTCGCACCCCGGGCTCGATGCGTGCTGCACACGCACATGCCGTACGCGACCGCGCTCGGCATGCTCGAGAATCCCCGCCTGGAAATGGCGGTGCAGAGCGCGCTCGCTTTCTACGAGGATATCGCCTACGACACCGACTACAACGGGCTCGCATTCGATGCTTCGGAAGGCGAACGTCTGGCGCGGGCGCTTGGGGAGAAGTCGGTGCTGATGATGGGCAATCACGGTGCGCTCGCAGTGGGCGAGTCGGTGCCGAAGGCATTCGAGCGGCTGTATTTTCTGGAACGCGCGTGCCAAGCTCAGATACTCGCGCTGTCCACGGGGCGCCCCTTGAGGCGGATTGCGGAGCCGGTGGCGAAGGCAACCGCCGCGCAATTCGCAGCCGGCGGTGCGGTCGGCGGTCGTGACCGCGCCGATCTGCATTTCGATGCCTTGAAGCGCATGCTCGATCGCCGCCAAGCGGACTACACGAGCTGAACTCCGTCGCTAATCCCGGGGTCGCCGGCGCGCGCGTGACGCGTCCCATCCTCGTGGTGCTGATGCTGGCGACGGTGCTTTTCATCAACTACGTGGACCGGGGCGCCGTGCCGACCGCCGCGCCCCTGATCCAGCACGATCTGCATTTGACCAATGAGCAGCTCGGCCGGCTGTTCTCGGCATTTTTCTGGGTCTACGCCCTCATTCAGATTCCGGTCGGATGGCTGGCCGAGCGCTACGGGGCGCATCGCGTGCTCACGGCGGGCCTTGTCATCTGGGCGACAGCGACCATGCTGGTAGGCATCGTCAGCAGCTTCGCGATGCTGATCGCGCTGCGCATGATGCTGGGGCTCGGTGAGAGCGCCGGATTCCCCTGCGTCTCGAAACTCCTGGCTTCGGTGGTTCCCGTCAAGGGCTTGGGCCAGGCGAACGGCATCGTGGCGTTCGGATATCTCATCGGTCCCGGCGCCGGTATCTTTGCCGCCGGACTCCTGATCGATCACTTCGGTTGGCGCGGCACTTTCCTGGTCTTCGGCGTGATCTCGCTGCTCTGGCTCGCGCCGTGGTCCGCCGTGAAGCTTCCCTTGCTTGCCACGGCACGGAGCGATGCGGAGACGCCCACCTGGGCGATGGTTCTCAGACAAAAGGGTTTGTGGGGCACGAGCCTCGGACTATTTTCGAGCAACTACGTGTGGTATTTCATGCTGAGCTGGCTTCCGAGCTACCTCGTGCAGGAGCGCGGTTTCTCGATGCACGAAATGGAGCAGGTGACCACGCTCGGGTATCTGATCAACGGC
>JBBIUT010000036.1:0-28494 GCA_037440085.1 Gammaproteobacteria bacterium | reverse complement strand
GTCGTGTACCGCATCAAGAGCGTGTGCGACGCGCGCGACGTGCCGCATCCGATGATCGTCAGCGAATCCGGCCGCGCCATCGCGGCCCACCACAGTCTGCTGGTGTTTGATGTCTTGGGCGCCTCGAAACTGGATCAATTCAAGGTATCGGGGCGGCCGGAGGAGGATTACCACGGCCGGCAGGAGCTGCCCCAACCGGTGCGCGATCTGTTCGACAGCTACCGGTCGGTCAACGAGCGCCGGCTGGTCGAGTGCTATCACGACGCGCTGCAGGCGCGCGAACAGGCGCTGCAAATGTTCAACTGGGGCTATTTGAGCCTCGAGTTCCGCGGGCTCGCCGAGAAGCTCTATTGGGCGACCTGCGTCAAGATTCGCGACTACTGCCGCAAGCTCGACCGCGTTCCGGAGGAGCTGGAAAACCTCGAAGACATGCTGAGCGACATCTATTTCTGCAACTTCTCGGTGTTCCAGTCGCTGCCGGACAGCTGGGCCATCGGCCAGCTGTTTCCCATCATGCCGATTCAGCGCTTGGGCGAGCGACCGGGCCGCAATGCGGTGCTCGCCGACATCACCTGCGACTCGGACGGAAAGATCGACCGCTTCGTCAATCCGCGAGTGACCAAACGCACCCTCGAGGTGCATGAGCTCATCGCGGGCGAGGCCTACTATCTGGCGGCCTTCCTGGTCGGCGCATACCAGGAGACTCTCGGGGATTTGCACAACCTGTTCGGCGACACCCACGTGGTCCACATCCGCCTCCAGGAGGACGGCGGCTGGTGGATCGAGGAAGTCGTCAAAGGGGATACCGCAAATAAGGTTTTGGAATACATGGAGTACGACACCGACGAGCTGTATCCGGGCATCTCGCGCGACTGCGAGCGGGCCATTCAGGAGGGCAGAATGTCGCTCGCCGAAGCGCAGGCGGTGAAGCGCTTTTATGAAAACGAGCTCAACGGCTACGCCTATCTCGAGGTCGAGTAGCCCTTGGGTTATTTAACGAATTCCGGCGTTTGCCAACAATAATCCCCTGGCGTAGCATCGGATCGTAGGTCGTTTCCTGGCATTCCATGGCTCGAGTGCGCGACCTTAAGGTACGGGCTGCGCCGCTGCGGCAGTGGCGACATCGTCCGCCGTGAAACCGCGCGCGAGCGGCATCATCCCCGCGACCAGCGCGCACTGTTAGTGAGACTAGTTGAATGACGACGATCTATGTTGGCAACCTGCCCTTCACCGCTACAGAAGACGAAGTGCGTGGCCTGTTCGAGCGCTACGGTAAAGTCGAATCCGTCAAACTCATCAACGATCGCGAGACCGGGCGCCCGCGCGGCTTTGCGTTCGTGGACATGGCGGCCGGTGAGGCACAAAACGCGATCCAGCAGACGAACGGCTTCCAGATGGGGGGACGTCCGCTGCGCGTGAACGAGGCCCAAGAGCGGCCGCCGCGATCCAAGCCCGCCGGCGGCGCTGGCTCCGGCGGCGGCGGCGGCCCGCGCCGCTGGTAAAGGGCCGGGAGAAAGGCGCCGGTCGATCGCCCGACAGTAGATCAGATCGGCGCGCCCTTAAGCGGCATTTGAAGACCCGCGGTGGAGACCTTGGGGCTTGCATGCGCGGGCGCCGCTGCTCACCACATCTCCTTGAGCTGCGAGACGACGTCCACCGTCGCTAGCGCGTCCGAGCGCTCATCCGCGCGCAGGCTCTCGGCGCCGTGCCGGCTGCGGAAGGTGGTGCGCTCGAAGCAGGCGAGCACCTTGTCGGTCATGAACCGGCTTTTTGCGCCATAGACGTGGGCATCGCCGCCTTTGGCTTGTTGGGTGACCTGGTATCTCAGCGGCGCGCACAAGTGCAGCTCGTTGCGCGCGCGGGTCATCGCCACGTACAGCAAGCGCCGCTCTTCCTCGATCATCTCCGGCTTGCCGGCGGAAAATTCCGACGGAAAATTGCCGTCGGCGACGTTCAGGACATAGACGATGTCCCATTCCTGGCCCTTGGCCGAATGGATGGTCGAGAGAATGACGTAGTCCTCATCCTTGGATGCGGAAGCGGATTTATCGCCGGTGACCACCGGCGGATCCAAGGTGAGTTCGGTGAGGAATCGCTCCCGGCTGGAATGCTGCGCGGATAAATGCTCGAGCTGTTCGAGATCGCCGGTGCGGCTGAACGCCGCGTCGTAAATTCGTTCCAACTGCGGCTTGTACCAATCGCGCACCAACCCGACCTGACCCGGCCACGGGGTGCCGGGGTCGGCGAGCTTCTCCAGCAATGCGCAGAATCTCTTCCAGTCCATTTTGTTGGCCTGCGGGGCATCGAAGCCCGCCAGACTCTTGACGCTGAAGCCCTGCGCCTCGAAATGCTCGAGCGCCTGCTTGGCGTGAGCCGGGCCGATGCCGGGGACGAGCTTCAACACCCGGAACCCCGCGACGGCATTGCGCGGATTGTCGACCCAGCGCAGCAGCGAGAGCATGTCCTTGACGTGCGCGGCTTCGAGAAACTTCAGCCCGCCGTACTTCACGTAGGGAATGTTGCGCTTCGTCAGCTCCACTTCCAGCACGTCGCTGTGGTGCGAGCTGCGAAACAGAACGGCGTGGCGCTTCAATGAGCCGCCGATTTCGCGGGTCGCCAAGATCTTCCCGACGATGTATTCGGCCTGGCCGACGGCGTCATCCAGCGTCACGTAGAAGGGCTTCTGAGCGGATTGGCGCGTGCCGAGCAGCGTCTTGCGGTGCTGGCGAGCGCCCTCCGACATGAGGGCATTGGCGCAATCGAGCACCTGCTGCGTGGACCGGTAATTCTGCGCCAGCACCACCATATCGGCTTTCGGCTTGTAGCGATCCGCAAACCCCAAGATGTTCTCGACCGCGGCCGCGCGGAACGAATAGATGGCCTGCGCGTCGTCGCCGACCACGGTGACGCCGCTGCCGTCGGGCTTCAGCGCATGAATGATCTCGCCCTGCAAGGCGCTGGTGTCCTGATATTCGTCGACCAGCACATGGTCGAAATTGTTGGATAAATTTTGCGCGAGCGCGGGATTCTTCATCATCGCGCTCCAGTAAAGCAGCAGATCGTCGAAATCCAGCACGTTGTTCTTCTGCTTGCGGGCGACATACTCGCGGTACAGGCGGGTCAGGTCCTGTTCCCATTCGCTGACCCACGGAAACTGCTCCTCGAGCGTCTGCTTGAGCGACAGCCGGGTATTGACCCGGTAGCTGTAGATCGAGAGACAGGAGTCCTTGCGCGGGAAGCGCTTTTCCTTGCTCGAAAAGCCGAGTTCATGGCGAATCACATCCATGAGATCGGCCGCATCGGCGCGATCGAGCACCGTGAAATTCGGATCCAATCCCAGGTGCCTGGCGAACTGGCGCAGGATCCGATTGCCCACGGAATGAAAAGTGCCCGACCACAACAAGCGGGATTGCACGCTGCGATCGCCCATTTTGCCGCGCTCCGCCAGCACCTCCGCGACGATGGTCTGCGCGCGGCGGATCATTTCCTGGGCCGCGCGCCGGGTAAAGGTCAGCATCAGGATGCGCGCCGGATCGACTCCGTTCAGCACCAGATGCGCGGTGCGATGCGCCAGGGTGTTGGTCTTGCCGGTGCCGGCACCCGCCAATATCAGCAGCGGGCCGGCGGTGATGCCCTTGTCCTTGGCGGGGGCGCCAAAGGTGGCGGCGCGCCGCTGCGCCGGATTGAGCGCATCGAACGCGCTGGTGGTCTTGGCCTTCAACATAAGGAAACTATACCGCCTAACTGTATGTATATCCAGCCAGTGTGACGTAATGCCGGCGTCGAGGATCGCTCATTTGCGCCGGCCTGCGCGAGGAGACAGATCACAGGCGCCAATTATTTAGGGCCTGGATGAGTTCCGGGGACGCGGCCGCGGGTTGCGCCCCCGCAAGGCGCGTGAGCAGGCGAAGCTCGCCTCGCAAGCGTCGTCCTGCCGCTCGCCGGAATCCCGAGAATGATCGTAAAATTCCCAGGTTTACCCAATTCTTCACCGCCAAGGGCCGACATGCTGAAACCCACCACGATCGCGAGCAGCCATCTCCACCGGGGTCGCGTGATCGATGTGTCCAGCGAACGGCTGAGATACGCGAACGGACGGGTGCACGAGATCGATTTCGTGCGCCACCCGGGCGCCGCCGCGGTGGTGGCGGTGGATGAGGCCGGCCGCGTGTGCCTGGTGCGCCAGTATCGGCACGGCATCGGTGATTTCCTGTGGGAGATTCCCGCCGGCAAGCTCGATCCCGGCGAGACCCCCGCAGCGTGCGCCATACGCGAACTCAACGAGGAAACCGGCGTGGCTGCGCGCCGTTGGACTCCCCTCGGCTTGTACATTCCAGCGCCCAGCATCTTCACGGAAGTGATCCACATGTACTTGGCGCGCGAGCTCGAAGTGGGGGTGCCGACGCCGGACGCCGACGAGGAATTGGAGCTCGCGTGGATGCCGATCGGCGAAGCAATCGGCAAAATCCTGCGCGGCGAATGGAACGACGGCAAAACCGCCTTGGCGCTGGCGCGCGCCCAATATCAGCTGCAACTGTGACAAGGCTCAATATTCGGCCACCCGAGACTTGACTTGCGCTGGGCATTGCCTAAAAAGGTGGCATGAGCAAGGAAACCCCTAAGCCCGCCGCCAAGGCCGGCGCCGCCGGCGCGAATCCCCGGGGGCCGTCCCCTGGCCCGCGGGCGGAACCGCAGAGGACCGGCCGGGTGCAATTCGACGATCGCGGCAACGCGATTTGGGAGTGGTCGGTCGCCACCGGCAAGTTCGGCCACGAGGTCTCGACCGAGCGCCTGCAAAAGCTCGAGCACCCGGCCCTGTCTCTGGCCGAGGATGCGCCGACTCCGCTCGACCACGTCAAGCCCAATCCGCAGGGCGTGGTGAAGGGCTACAACCCCTATGACAGCGGCAAGCTGGACAAGAAGCCCGACGCGGCGCGCAAAAAGGATCTGCATCGCTTGAGCGAGTGGCTCAAGATGAAAAAGCAAGCCGCCGGCCACGGCGGCGACGACTAGCGGCCTCCCGGGCTGGCCCCTATCGGGGTCGCGGCCGCGATCATCACGACAGCGCGTAGCGCAGCTTGGCGGCGCACCCCAAGCGGTAGAACTTGCGCAATTCGCGCACCAATGCCTCGACTTGAGCCTTGCCGCGGCTCACGAACCGGCTTTCCAGCCGTCTGCAAAAATTCGCCGCGCAGCGGTGCGCGGTCCGGTAGCGGTCATATTGTTCCGGTTCGAGACGCGCATCGAAATTGATCCGATCGAAGAGCCGCGCATGCACCTGCGCCGGAAAACGCCCGCCCTGTTGATCGGCCACCAGGAATACCGTTGCCGCATATTTGTCGACCTCGGCCTGGGTCTCCAGTTCGAGCAGCGAGACCGGCGCGTCCCAATTCAGCCGCCAGGTCGAGTAAAGGAAATGGCTGACGCCTTCGAGCGCCGTGCAGTAATCGGCCAGGTTGCCCTCCGTCAGAGAGCCGGTCGGATCCGCCTGCTCGAGGCGCATGAGCACGCTCGCGTCGATGTACAGCGCCACTCCGGCGCCATCCGCGGTCTCCGCGAGCAGCAGCTCCTCGTCGGGCGCGCGTCGATCGTTGTCCGGGATCACGTCCGCGAGCTGGCGCCGGTCGGTCACCAGAAAATCGTAGACGTCGTAATCGAACGACAGGTCGTAGAGGCGGCCCAACAGCGACTGCAAGCGGCGCAGCACCATGGCGGGCTCAATGCTCGAGGAGCGGGCCGCCGTGCTTCACGGGCTGCACACCCAGGCGGTCGAGCAGGCCGTGCGCGCGCCGGCTGCCGGTCTTCATCCATATTTCGTAGAGCCGCAGGATGTCCGCGTCCGTGTGGCAGTACGACATCTCGCTCACCTCGTTGAGCGCGTCCACCAGGCGCTGAAACTTCCGCGCCAGCTGCGCATAGATGGCCGCGATGCTGCGGCCGGACAGGGTGCGCTGCATGGTGTCCGCCAAGGACCCGTAAGCATTCCCGCCCATCGCGATGTGATAGTCGATGTCGATCAATTTTCGGGCAAAACTGCGCGCGAAGAATCCGGCGATGAACAGCGAGACATCGCCGAGTCGCTGCAGCCCGCGCTGCCGCGCCGCCGCGCTCGGCGCGTCGAGCGCTTCGGCCAGCATGTGCGCCAGCGGTCTGATGCGCAGCCCATCGGGTGTCTTCTCGTACAGGGCGTCGGCGCGCGAAAACATCGTCAACAGGTTGACCACGTATTGCTCGGCCTGTTCGTCGATGTCGAGGCGTTGGTGCTCGCTCGCTTCGTGAAACGCGTCACGAAAAAACTCACGCAGGGAACTGACGGCTACCAGAGTCCGATCGGGCATTGCTTGCATGCTCGGTGTCCTTTTGTGACCCGCCACCATCGTATCGGCAACGCGCACAGGAAGTGAAGGGGTAAAGTGCGAACTGCTGTCCGGAAATGCCTATAAATCCAGCGTTTTTCGTATCAGCAGCCGGATGCGTAGGCTGCTAACGCGGTCTGCGCCATTGCGGTGCTAGATTATTTCGGCGAGCGTCGAAATGGTGCGGGCGGGCGGCGTGAACCCGCCCGGCCAGCGGCGCGACTCCCGGTTGAGCCACACGGCCTGCATGCCCGCCTGCGTCGCGCCTACGACGTCCGCCAGCGGATCGTCGCCGACGTGCAGCACCTCTGCGGCGCTCACTCCGGCGAGGCGCTGCAGCGCCGAGAAGATGCGCGCATCGGGCTTGGCCGCGCCCGCGGCGGCGGCCGTGACGTGCCCTTCAAAGAGGTCGCCGATGCCGCAGCGCTGCAAATCGGCGTTGCCGTTGCTCACCGCAAACAACCGATAGCGGACGCGCAGCCGCTCGAGCGACGGCCGCACGTCGGCGTAGAATTCGACGCGATTGCGCTCGGCGAGAAACACTTCCATTGCCTCCTCGGCCAGCGATTCCGCATAACCGGCCGCGCCGAATTGCGCCACCAGCGCCCGGCGGCGCAAGAACGACAGATCGTGGCTGCGCTCGGGGAACTGCTGCGCGATGCTCGCGCGCAGCGAACGCATGCTCTCGACGCTGTGTCCCTCGGCCGCTTGCGGATGGCTTGACCGGAGCCAGTCGAACAGGGCCTTTTCCGCTGCGGCAATCACCGGCGCCACCGGCCACAGAGTGTCGTCCAAATCGAGGCTGATGACGCGCGGTGCGATCACAAGGCCGATTCTGCCTCGCTAAGGCTACAATTGCGAACCACGGGTGCCGGAGGGGGACGTTCACGATGCGAACCAATCGCTTGATTGCAGCTGTCGCGATTCTCGCGGCCGTGGCCGCGGCGGCGGATGCGGCGCAACCCTTCAGCGCGCAGGATTTGGTTCGATTGGACCGCATCTCGGAGCCCGCGGTTTCCCCCGACGGCAAGCGTGTCGCCTATACCTTGCGCAGCGTGGAGCTGGAGTCGAACAAGGTGCGTACCGGCATCTGGCTGCTCGAAACCCGCAAGCGAAATGCGGAGCCGGTGCGGCTCACGGATTTGGCGGCGAATTCGAACTCCGCCGAATGGAGCGGCGACGGGCGGTTCATCTATTACCTCTCCGATCGCAGCGGCTCGACCCAGGTGTGGCGCTCGGGTCCGCAGGGCGAGCCGCTCCAGATCACCAATTTGCCGCTCGATGTCGGCACTTTTCGCGTCTCTCCGAAGGCGGACCGGCTGCTGGTGAGCCTCGAGGTATTCGCCGATTGCGCCGATATCGCATGCACCAAGCAGCGGCTGGCGGCCGCCGCGCGAAATACGGCGCACGGGATTCTCTACGACAGGATCTTCGCACGGCATTGGGACACTTGGAGCGACGGCCGGCGCTCGCATCTGTTCGCGATGGCGCTCGACGAAGCGGGCCTCGCCAACGGAACGCCGGTGAATCTGACCGCCGGCATCGACGGCGACGTGCCGGGCAAGCCGTTCGGCGGCCGCGAGGACTATGCCTTCAGCGCCGACGGCCGGGAGGTGGCGTTCTCGGTGCGGGCGCTGCCGGTGGGCGAGCCGTGGTCGACCAACTTCGACATCTACACGGTTGCGGCCGGCGGCGGAACGCCGCGCAATCTGACCGCCGACAACGCGGCATGGGACGGGAAGCCGGCGTTTTCGCCCGACGGATCGCTGCTCGCCTACGCCGCCATGGACAGGCCGGGATTCGAATCGGACCGTTTTCATTTGGTGCTGCTCAACCTGCGCACCGGGGTCAAGCGCCCCCTCACCCAGAACTGGGATCGCTCGATCAGCAGCTTCGCCTGGTCGCCGGACGGCAAGATGCTGTTCGCGACCACCGACCACCTGGGTCAGCATCCGCTGTGGGCGATCGACGCGAACACCGGCAGGGCCTCTGCAATCACCGGTGCCGGCGACGTCGAAGCCTTCAGTGTCGGTCCGCAAAAAATAATTTACGCGCAGAGCAACCTGGCCAATCCCGCCGAGCTCTACTCGGTGGGATTCTTTGGCGGCAAGCGGCTGCAGCTCACGCACCAGGATCAACCGGCTCTCGCCGGCCGCGCGCTGGGCGAGTACGAGCAATTCAATTTCGCCGGCTGGAACAACGACAATGTCTTCGGTTACCTGGTGAAGCCGCCGAATTTCAGGCCCGATCAGAAGTATCCCGTGGCATTCATGGTGCACGGGGGACCCCAGGGCAGCATGGGCAACACCTGGCACTGGCGCTGGAATGCGCAAGCCATCGCCGGGGCCGGCTACGGGGTGGTGATGATCGATTTTCACGGCTCCACGGGATACGGCCAGGCGTTCACCGACTCGATCAGCGGCGATTGGGGCGGCAAACCGCTCGAGGATCTCAAGCTCGGTTTGGCCGCCGCCCTGAAGCAATATCCCTGGCTGGATGGCGATCGCATGTGCGCGCTGGGAGGATCCTACGGCGGCTATATGATGAATTGGATTGCCGGGCAGTGGCCGGACCGATTCAAGTGCCTGGTCACGCACGACGGCATATTCGACAACCGCAGCATGTACTACTCCACCGAGGAGCTGTGGTTTCCCGAATGGGAAAACGGCGGCCCGGAATATCTCAATCCGGCGGGTTACGCCAGGCACAATCCCATCGATTTCGTGGCGAAGTGGAAAACGCCGACCCTGGTGATTCACGGTCAGCTCGATTACCGCGTGCCCTACGATCAGGGCCTCGCCGCATTCACCGCGCTGCAGCGACTGGGCGTTCCGAGCGAGCTTCTGTACTTCCCGGACGAAAATCACTGGGTGCTGAAGCCGGCCAACAGCATCCAATGGTATGAGACCACGCTCGCGTGGATGAACCGCTGGACCCGGCAATAGACTGGGAGCCTCACGACGTGCTCCTAACCTGAGCTAGTCGTGAACGATAAGAATCTCTTCGTAAGGAGGCAGGATCGGACGGTCATTTTCCGGACCGCCGTGAACCCATCCCTGGGGGCTGCGGGAAAAACGTCCTGTTTTTCACGCTCCGGGAAATGACCGTCCGATCCTGCCTCCTTCCAGCGTTTCCGTTGTTCATTAATAGTTCAGGCTAGGCGTCGAGGCCGCGCCATGCCGCCGGGTAATTGGCGCCGAGCTGCAAGATTCGATTAAGCACATCGCGATAGCGCATGCCGGCGGTGAGGGCCGACTGCGCGAAGTCCTCTCCGGCCGATAGATTGGGATTCGCGTTTGCTTCGAGCGCATACAAGGCGCCGTCCGCCCGCAGGCGAAAGTCCATGCGTGCATAGCCGGTCAAATGCAGGGCGCGAAAGATGCGCTTCGACAGCCGTTCGAGCCGCGCGACGGTGCCCTCCGGCAGGTTCTCCGCGGCCGCGGTGGTGATGCCGTACTTCTGCTGATAGCGGCGGTCCCATTTCACCTTGCGGGTGGCGATGGCGGGCAGGTTTTCCGGCAGCGATCCGAAGGTCATTTCCCAGACCGGCAACACCTTCAGCCGCTCGTTGCCGATCACTCCGACATAGAGCTCGCGGCCCTCGATGTACTCCTCGACCAGCGCATCCGAATGGGTCTGCCCATGAATGAACGCGATCCGCTCCTTGAGCTGTCGCTCATCCGCGACCACGGAGGCTTGCGCGATCCCGAGCGAGGCATCCTCGGTCGAGGACTTCACGAACATCGGAAAGCGCAGGCGCTTCGGAATCCGCGGCGTCCTGCCGCGGGCGAACACCATGAATTGCGGCGTCGGCACCCGGTGATAGGACAGCAATTGCTTCGACAGCACTTTGTCCCGCGACAGCAGCATGCCCCGGGGGTTGCACCCGGTGTACGGCTGATGCATCAGCTCCAGGAAGGCGACCACATGCTGATCGTAGGTGACGATGCCGTCGAATTCCTCCAGCAGATTGAAGACAATAGCCGGCTTCCAGTCGATGATCGCGCGCCTGAGCTCCGACAGGTTGTCGCTCAAGCCGAGCGGCAACACGTCGTGGCCGGCGCCCTTCAGATGCGAAATGACGTCGTATTCGGTGCGCCATTCGTCGATCTGCTGCTCCGACAGGCCGCGCAACGAATCCGGCGGCACCAGCGTCGGGTGCACCAGCACCAGGACCCGCATCTTCTTCACGAGGCTGCCCGCATCACAGCGCCACCCGCGGCAATTGGCGCTCTTCGTAGGACTCGGCCAGACGCGCGATGACCCACAGAAGATGCGCCTTCAGTTCGCGGCGCGGGCCGCGGACGTAAAGATCCAAGGATTCGCAGCGCTCGATCATCAATCGCATGACTTGATATACGAGGTATTCACTGAAGGTTCCGGAGCGCACGATTTGCCGCCGCAGCGGATGGCGCAGGTCGCGCAGCACGCTCGCCGCTTTTGGCGCCGCGCGCGAACGCGGCGCCGCGGTGAACACCTTGAGCAACAATTCGTCCGCGCCCGTGCGGCGCGGCATGCGGTAGCGCGCCAGCTTATCCTCGTAGTGCTGGCGCAGGGTGCAAGTCTCCTCGGCGATATGCTCGATCCGGCTGCGGTCGATCACCAACGGCTTGGCGTCGCCTATTTCGGCGGCCAGCTCATCGATGAACTCGAGCTTGGCATAGGCCGGCCATCCCAAATATTCCCGGCGCCACGCCGACTTCGGCTTGAGCCAGACCGCGAACGTCTCTGCGAAATCCTCGGTGGGGTGCGCCTGGGCGTACCACGCCCCCAAGTGCTGCACGAAGCGGCGGCTGCCGGGGCGCGGCCGGTAGGTATCCGGATAGGGAAGCGATGCCGGCCCGAAAACCTTGCGCCAACCGCCCCGCCGCCGCAGGCGATAGGCCGAGTCGATGGCGTGGCCCGCTTCGTGGCGCAAAATGCGCATCAGCCAGTTGCGGTTGCCGCCTTCCGCTTCGCGCATCAGCCGCCGCTCGAGCCCCGCGAGCCGGCGGTGCGCGAGATAGAACGGAATCGCGATTCCGGGAATGCCGTCGGGGGAGAACCATTCCTGCGACAGCCAAAAATGCGGCCGGAAGCGGATGCCGCGCGTGTCGAGTTCGCCGTACAGCCGCTCGATCGCCCGCTCGAGGTCGGTACCCTCGATCCTCAATTTCAGGTCGCAAAACCGCAAACTGAGCAGTTGGTCGTCGGCAAGCGTTTCCCAGGGATAGCGGCGCCGCGGGCGGCCGGATCGAGCGGCGATTCGTCGGGCTTGCGGCACGAATTCCTCACTCAAAAATTGGGGCGAGCTTGGCCATGACCTCATCCATGATGGCCGCCGGCCCGCTTTCCGGGCTCCGGGCATTGCGCGCACGCAATTGCTCGAGTCCCGCAAAATCGAACAGCCGCGGATCGGCGAGCTGCGAGGCGGCGACATTGCGCATGCTGGAGAAAATGGTCTCGATGCGGCCGGGAAACTGCTGCTCCCAATCCCTGAGCATGTTCTTTACGACCGTGCGCTGCAGATGCATTTGCGAACCGCACAGCGTGCAGGGAATGATCGGGAATCGGCGCGCCGCGGCATAGCGTTCGATCGTGCGCTCCGCCACCAGGCACAGCGGCCGTATGACGATGTGCCGCCGATCCTCGCTCAGAAGCTTCGGCGGCATCGCCTTGAGCCGGCCGCCGAAAAACATGTTGAGGAACAGAGTCTCGATCAAGTCGTCTCGATGATGTCCGAGAGCGATCTTGGTGATCCCGTTCTCGGCCGCGAAGCGATACAGCGCCCCGCGTCTCAGGCGCGAACACAGTCCGCACAGGGTCTTGCCCTGCGCAATCACGCGCTTGACCACGGCATAGGTATCTTGCTCGATGATCCGGAACGGCACGCCGAGCGAGGTCAAATAGCCGGGCAGCACCTCGGCGGGAAACCCCGGCTGCTTTTGGTCGAGATTGACCGCGATGATCTCGAAGCGGATCGGCGCGCTGCGCTGCAAGCTCAGCAGCATGTCGAGCAGCGTATAGGAATCCTTGCCTCCCGATACGCACACCATCACCCGATCGCCGTCGGCAATCATCCGGTACTCGTCGATGGCTTTGCCGGCCGAACCGCGCAGCTGCGCCTCGAGTTTGTTGAAATTGTTCGAGCGGCGCCGCGCGGCCGCATTGACGGCGTCGGCGGTGCTCACGGCGCTTCCAGGTACTTCGATTCCAGATAGCGCAAATAGGCCGCAGCCGTCAGCGGCTTGCCGGTGGCCTGCTTGATGAGCTCCTGCACCGGCAGCCGCGCGCCCACGCAGTGCACGTTGTCGCGCAGCCAATCCATCACGCCGCCGAATTGGCCGGCCGCGATCTCCGCATCGAGAGTCGGGCGTTCCGCGCGCAGCGCCTCGTTCAATTGGCCCGCAATGACCGCGCCCAGCGCATAGGAGGGAAAATAACCGAAGTGCCCCACCGCCCAATGAATGTCCTGCAGACAGCCTTCGACGTCGCTGGTCGGCCGTATGCTCAAGCGCTGCTCGATGTTCGCGTTCCATGCCTCGGGCACATCCGCCACCGGCAGGGTACCGTCGAGAATCTTCTTCTCGAGTTCGTAGCGCAGCATGATGTGCACGGGGTAGGTGAGCTCGTCCGCATCCATGCGAATCAAACTGCGCTTCACCCGGATCAGATGCCGGTACAAATTCTCCTCGCTCCACTCATCGCCGCTCACCTGCAGATATTTTTCCAGCAGCGGTTTCAAATATTTGACGAACGAGCGGCTGCGGCACAGATTCATTTCGAACAGCAGCGACTGGCTTTCCTCGAGCGCCAGCCCGCGGTCGCGGCCCACCGGCTGATCGCGCCACTTGGGCGGCATCCCTAAGTCGTACATGGCATGGCCGGTCTCGTGGACCGCCCCCAAGAGGCCCGAGAACGGATCGTTCGGATCGAACCGGGTCGTGACTCGTATGTCGCCGGGCACGCCTTCGGTAAAGGGGTGCTCGCTCTCGTCCAGCCGGCCCCGATCGAACGGGAAGCCCATGGCCTTGAGCACCTCGAGCGACAGCTGGCGCTGGCGAGCCACCGTGAATTTGCCGGCCAAGGGCACGGGGGCCCGTTCCGCTTGAACTTCAATGGCCTGATTGATGAGCCCCGGGAGCTTGCGCGACAGGGCCTTGAAGATGGTGTCGATATCGGCGGTCGAGATGCCGGGCGAAAAGGTATCCACCAAGGCATCGTACGGCGGCAAGCCGCGCGCCTGCCCCAAGAGCGCGGCCTTGTCGCGCACCAGGTGCACCACCTCCTCCAAGTGCGGCGCCAGCAGCTTGAAGTCGTTGGCCTTGCGCGCCTCGACCCAGAACACTTCCGCGCGCGACGTCGCCTTGGCCAGGCGCGCGATCAGCGACGGCGGCGTTGCGATGGCGTGGTCGCGCTGCCGGCGCATCTCGCGCAAATTCGCGCGCGGCCAATCCTCGAGCTGCGAGGCGCCGGCCTCGGCCCGCTCCAGCAGCCGCGCCACCTTCGGGGTCGTGAGCAAGGCGTGGTGTTCGGTCTCGAGCGCCGCCAACTGTTCGCCGCGCACCTCGGCGCTGCCGCGCGGCATCATCACCGCCGCATCCCAACGCAATAGCGACAAGGCGCCGCGAAATGCGTGCAGTCGGCGAAATTCTTGTTCCAGCTGTTCGTAGGGGGTCTGTGCCATGATTCGCGTTCGCGGACGAGGTTATTCGATCGGTCCAGGCCCCGTGGGAAGCTTGAGCGCGCCGGATTGATAAGCGATGCAGAGCGCCTGCGCCAGCCAATCCAGCCGCTGCTGCGGTGTACGTCTCAGGAACGACCACTTCCGCAGTTCTTCCGCATCCTGCCAGCTGCCAAATGTCGTCCGGGGCGGTGTCGTTTCGTCGTGCGCCATACCTCATGCATCCCTTATTATTTTCGCGCGCAGCTCGGCTAAGCGATCCGCATCATCGAGATCCTTCGCCCGGCCGGCAGCGCGCTTGATGCTGATCAAATGATCGAGGCTCGCGACCCGCACCGTGGTGGTCGCCAAGGGCAGCAACAGCGAGTCCCGGAACAGACGTTCGAACTCCATGGGATAGCTTGCGAAGAGATTAACCGTCGGACGGCGATTCTGCGGATCCCAAAAACTCAACACGAGCATACCGGATTCCCGGCGCCATCGGTCCCGCACCGCCGAGTCGGCGAACTGCCGGGCATCCACCGGTGCATGGGTTCTGAAGCCGAGTTCCAAGAGGACATCGACCGCCTTAGATGCCTGCTCAGGCGCAAGATCGACGACCAAATCGATACCAGCGGTTAAGCGGTCGATTCCGTGCAATAAAACCGCCAGTCCGCCGACCAATACATAACGAATGTTCCTTTCCCGAAACTCAACCAAGACGCTCAAAAAGTCGGTCGGCATGATGTTCGGATCTCTACCGGGGCGGTGCCCCGATTTTTGGCCGTCACTTTACCAGACGGCGGCCCGGCCCAGCCGGACTTCGGAAATAATTCTAGTTATTTCAATTAGTTACTGAAACGACTTGAGCGAGAACGAGCCGTTCTGGTGAAACGGCAAATTATTGAGGAACGCCAGATCGAGGCTGGCGGCACCGCTCACTTCGTAGTCGATCGAGTCGGTGCGCTGGTTCGCGAGCTTGAGCAGCGCCATCGCCAGATTGGCGGTGATTCTCATATCGAAATCGGCGTCGCCCAGCGCCGGAACCACGAACGGGCTATTGCTCACGCCGCTGGCGATTCGATCCCCGCCGACGCTCAGGTCGGCATGCAGCCCCTTGACCGGCAGCGGGCGATCATTGGGATTTTGGATGTGAAACTTGACCTGAAAGTCTTGCTGCAACAGGCTGCCGCGTTGCATCTCGATGCTCACGACCGTGATATTCGGCCGCTCGAATTTCGGGGCGCAGGCCGCCACGCACACCGTGAGCGCCAGCAGCAGTTGCTTAAGCTTCAACATTCTCGGCGGCGCGCATGGCAACATAAGCGAATGATACCGGTAATCTTTTCCAATAGCAGGGCGGGCCCGGAACCCGGCACCAGGCCATGTTCGCGCGTCATGCCGATCGCGCTCATGTCGCTGCTCATGAGCATTGCCGGCGCATTCGGCGCACCCGTGCGCGCCGAGCATTCCGGCACGCCGGCTGACCCGAGCGCGCCACCGGCGAATTCCGCGGCCGGCGCGCCGCCGGCCACCGCGGCCGCCTGCCTGCCCAGCGGAGACGGTTACCTGCGGGCCCACGTGGCCGGGGCAATCGAGGCGAACGTCGACTGGCCCAATAGCGGCACGCGATGCGAAGGCGAGGCCAAATCGAGCCCCCCCGGCGTGCGCTTGAGCTTTCAGCGCGCCGCGGGCGGAGCCCAAGATCTGCTCTTCGTATTCGGCCTGACCGGCGTCAGCGAAGGCAAGCCCGGGCGCGCCATCGGCGCCAATCTCACCATCATCGTTCAAGGTAGCGATCGGATATACGGCACCCTGGGCGACAAGCGCTGCACCGTGGATTCGCTGGCGCAGCGTCCGTTGCCCACCTCGGGCACTTATCGGGTGGAGGCGCGCGGCTTTTGCACGCAGCCCGCACATGCCGTTCGCGGCACCGGGGACGTGCTGGTGAGCACCTTCGAATTCGCCGGATCGGTGAATTACGGGCCTTCGGGTACGGACCGAGGCCCCGGAACCGCCCGTGCGGGTGCGGGTGCGGCGGCAGCATCGCTCTAAAGCGGCACATGGGAGAGCGATTACTGCGTGCCGTCTTCATGGTCTGTGCGGCGGCGGTCGCGGCGGCGGTGCGAGCCGCCATCCCCACCTACGGCATCGAGGTCATCCATACCTATCCCCATGATCCGACGGCCTACACCGAAGGGCTGTTCTACTTGGACGGCTACTTATATGAGAGCACCGGCCTCGAGCAGCACTCGTCGATTCGCAAGGTGAAGCTCGAAACCGGCGAGGTGCTGCAGAAGATCGACATACCACCGCAATATTTCGGCGAAGGCATCGTCAACTGGCATAGCCGCCTCATCAGCCTGACCTGGAAATCGCACCTGGGTTTCATATTCGATCTCGCCACCTTGAAGCAGCAGGGGCGGTTCCACTATGAGGGCGAGGGCTGGGCGCTCACGCAAAACGGCCGGCAGATCCTGATGAGCGATGGCACGCCGCAGATCCGCTTCATCAACCCCAAGACGCTCCTGGAAACCAGCCGCATCACGGTGACCTTGGACGGCAAGCCGGTTCGCTACGTCAATGAATTGGAATGGGTCAAGGGCGAGATTTACGCCAACGTGTGGCAGACCGATTGGATATTGCGCATCGATCCGCACGACGGACGCGTGGTCGGCCTGATCAATCTTGCGGGGCTGCTGCGCCCGTCGGATCGAATCCCGGGGCAAACCGACGTGCTGAACGGCATCGCCTACGACGTCAAGGGCGACCGCCTGTTCGTGACCGGCAAGAACTGGCCGAAGCTGTTCGAGATCCGGCTGCACCCTGCCGGCGAGGCGCGGGCGGGCGTCCGCTGACTCCGACAGTGCGCCCTGCCGGGCGCACATAAAAACGGCGGGCCGAAGCCCGCCGTATTCAAGCCCTCGAGCGCGAAGATCGCTTAGAACTGAACGATGAACTCGCCGAAGACGTAGCGCCCGCCCCAATCGTAGACCTGCGGGAAGGTATTGCCGTTGCCCGAGGTCGAGGGCAGATTGCTCGCCCCGATCACCGGCGGGCTCTTGTCGAGCACGTTGTTGACGCCCAACCGCACGCTCATCTTGTCGGTCACTTTCATGGACGCCGTGAGGTCAAGGTAGTTATACGAGGGGATGCGCGCGTCGGTGTTGGAGATACCGCCGTTCGCGACGGTGTTCCCGGCCCCCGCCGAAATGAGCGGGTTGTAGCTCAAGCTCTCGAGCTGCACCGGAGAGAAGTAGCGCCACGCCATCGACACATCGATGCCGGCCCAGGGCGTCGACCAGGTGGTGCGGAAGATATGGCGCCAGCGAAACACCGGGGTGCCGGCACCGGCCGAGACGCTGCTGCAAGCCAGGCCGTAGTATCCGGCGCAGTTGTAGCTGGCGCCGTTGCCCTGGATCGGCGTCACGGTGTAATCGTTGAGATAGGTGCCGGTCAAGCCGAAGTGCAGCTTGCCCATCTTCCCGATCTCGAGCGAGTAGGCGACATCGAGGTCGACGCCCTTCTCCTGCAGCTGCCCGACATTCTGCAGCGAGTCGACCACGAAGCCGGTATTGCCGATCCACAGAGAGCCCAAGGCACTGCGATGGATATCGTTGCAGAACAGACCCGCGGTCAGACACTCCTTCAAGATGGTGTCGGCGCCGACGGTCTGGATCACGTTCTCGACCTTGATGTTGAAGTAATCGATGTTCATGCGGAAGTTCGGCAGGAACGAAGGCGTCAACTGAATGCCGAACGAACTGGTCAGCGCGGTCTCCGGCTGCAGGTTCGGATTGCCGCCGGTCAAGCCGTTGTACTGCGCGGCCGTGTTCGGCAGGATGTGGCCGTACTGGGCAGCCGTGACGCCGGTCTTGGCGCAAGCAGCCGCGGAGTAAGCGGGGGTCGCGCCCGCGCACGGATCGGTATTGCCATCCAGAACCACGCTCTGCGGCGCGTACAGTTCCACCACGTTCGGGGCGCGCACCGCGCGGTCGAACGTGCCGCGGAAGCGCACATCCGAGGTCGGCGCCCAGTCGACGCCGAACTTGTAGGTGTTGGTCTTGAAGCCTTGCGAGTAATCCGAGTATCGGTAGCCGGTCTCGACATCGAGCGACTTCGCGAACTTCATGTCCTCCAGGATGGGCATGCGCGCTTCGAGGAACCCTTCGCGCGAGATGATGCCGCCGGAAATCGGCGGGATCGGACCGCCCTGGCCCGACAGATCGCCGCCCTGGAACTCCTGGTCCGGTTCATTCTGCGAATACACGTCGCGCCACTCCGCGCCGACGTTCACCTTGAGGCCCGAACTTGCGGTGGGCAGCTGCACGCCGTATTTGCCGAGATCGCCGGTCGCATTCGCGTTCACGATGGTCTGGGTGATCTGGCCGCGCTGCAATCCCGGCGTATTGATGTAGTTGGTCGCCGCCGCCGTCACGCCGCCCGGCCTAAAGATGTTCCACGGGACGCAACCGGCGGCGAGACCGGTGGTGATGCCCGCAGCCGTGACCGCGCAAGTGGGTACGCCGCCGACGTTGACCACGTTCAGCGCGTTGTTGATCTTCGCAGTCGAGACGTCGTTGTAGTACGTGTCGGACAGATTCACGATGCCGTACTGGTAATTCGCATCGTAGTTCCAGGCGTCGTCGATCTTGCCCTTCACCCCGATCACTTCGCGCCAATCCGTGTGCTCGACGTCATCCTGGCGGTTGCCGCCTTCGACGTTGCGCCGGCCGATGTAAAGACCCTGGGTCATGCCTGTGGTCTTGCCGCCGCACCAGGTGGAGAGCTCCGTGGGCGAGAGGAACGGGTTGGCGCAATTGGTCGCGTAAGGATTTCCGAAGAAGGCGCCGGACGGCGCGATCTGCAGGATCTGGCGGTCGTCCATGAACGTGGTCTGCGAATAGACCGTGGCGTGCTCATTGAACTCGTAATGCAGGAACGCGCCCGCGGTGTAATGCGTGTCCGGGGTCATGTAGTAATTGAGCGGGCCGTAGTTGAAGCGGTTCGCATTCGTGAACGGCGGCAGCGTACCGCCCGGACCGATGGTGGCGTCGCTGACGGTGGTGCCGCCGGTGACCTTCAGGAATCGCCCCGGATAGGAGGTCGAGGAACCGGAGCAGCCGAACTGTCCGCCGGCCGTGGCAGAGTTATACCCCGAGCCGAAGGTGCACGCGCCGTAGGAATACTTCGATTGCAGCACGGCCTGAATTTTTCGATAAGTCGCATAAACCGTGGCATTGCCGTTGCCGTCGGCCGAGTTCAATCCCGCGATGAAGCTCAGCTCCTCCGTGGCGCCGCCGTTGGTGTTTCCCGGTGCAGCCGCGAAGCTATTGCCCGTGGCCGCATTGTAGTTCGCGAGATCGGTCTCGACGTTCTGGTTGTTGTTGTTGCTGTGGCTATAGAGGCCGGCGTTCGCCACCAGCTTCACGCCCTCGAAATGGTCGTTGAGCTTGAAGTTCACCACGCCCGCGACCGCGTCCGCGCCGTACACCGAGGAGGCGCCGCCGGTCAGCACTTCCACGCTGTCGATCAGCGCCGCCGGAACTTGATTGATGTCGGAGCCGGAGCCGCCGGAGCGCGGATCGCCGTAGCCCAAGCGAAAGCCGTCAACCAGCACCAATGTGCGCTTGGCATTCAGTCCGCGCAGATTCACCGTCTCGGTGCCGAGGCCGCCGTTCACGATATTGCTGCCCTGGTCGGCAAACACCTGCGGCAATTGGTTCAAGAGGTCCGCCACCTGGGTGATGCCGGACTGCTGAATATCGAGCGAGGAGATGAACGTCACGGGGCTGATGGAAACCGCATTCGGCGCCGCGATGCGCGAGCCCGTCACCACCACTTCTTGAAGCGTGGTGTCCGACTCCGGGGCCGCCGGCGGCGTCGCTTGCTGAGCATGTGCAGCACCGAATGATGCGGCCAGTGCGCCGCCGGTCAGTGCGAGGCGCACCGCCATTCGCAGCCGAGGATTTCCAAGATTGTTATGAGGCATTTTGCGACTCTCCGTATTGACAACTCATGCCAAAAGAATTGGGTGGCAACTCTTAGAGAAAATCGCCGCACCAGGCAATGCATTTAAAGAGCGTGTCCTGAAGCAAGGGCCTCTCGGCCCCGACTCATGACGCGATCTCCAACTGCAGGCATCCCCGGGACGTTGACCGTCTCTAAGTACTTCTACGTATGGCGGGAATATAGCACAGTGTCGGAGCTACGCAACATAGGGCCCTGAACGTCGCCCAACTGCACTCAGGCCGACTCGGGAGCGCGATCAATGGCCCGCGCCAAGTGCGTCGCTTTGCAGGTTTTTCGCGCATGGCGCTTGATTTAGCCGGGTTTCCGACGCCCGGAACCCCCTGTTGTGTTCCCGCAACGCGCATCGCCGAGCGCCGCCACTGGACGGCGAAGTTCGCGGCCCGCATCATGCGGGGCCGACCATTCGCGGACAGCCCCTGATGAGCAGCCCTACTCTTCCCGAGTTCCGATACGAGTTCGGCGCCCGCCTGGATCGCGGCGATTTGGCGGGGGCGGCTGAAGCGGCGGCGCGATGCCGCGCCGCGTGGCCGTCCGATCGGACCGGCTGGCTGCTCGGCAGCATCGCGGCGCTGCTCGAGGACCAGAAGCAAGCGGCGCTCGCGCTCGTCGAAGAGCGTCTCGCCGCCGATCCCACGGATGTGCAATGCCTGCTGCAGAAGGCCGAATGCTTGCTGGCGCTGGGCTCGCGCGCCGAGGCGGTAACGGCCGCCGGCGCGGCGGCCCAGAGCGCGGCAGATATCTCGGCGCTCGATGCGGTCGGCGAGTTTCTGGCGCACGCCGGCGAACATGCGCGAGCGCTCGAGATCTACGACCGGGCCGTGGCGGCGGCGCCCAAGGATCCCACCCTTCGCGCCAAGCGTGCGGATGTGCACCGCATTCTCGGCCACTTCGATCAGGCGGCCTGCGACTACGAAGCGGTGCTCCAGATCGTGCCTACGGCGCCCAAGGCGCTCAAAGGGTTGGTCGAACTTCGTCGCCAATCGGCCGACCGCAATTTGATCCCAGCCTTGGAAGCCGCGCTCGCCTCGGCGCCGTCCGGTTCGGCGGATGCCGCGATACTGCATTTTGGACTTGCAAAATCCCATGAGGACCTGGGCGGGCATGCGGCGAGCTGGCGCCACCTGACCGCCGGCAACGCAATCGAGCGCGCCCGCATACAGTACGACGCGGCCATCGACCGCACGGTCATCGAGCAGATCATGGCGGCTTTTCCGAGCGCCGAGGCGGCGAGACTCGACACCACGGGTGAAAGCCCCATATTCATCGTTGGGTTGCCGCGCACCGGCACCACCCTGGTCGAGCGCATCATCGGCGGCCACTCCCAGGTCCATTCTGCCGGCGAGATTACGGCGCTGCCCGAGGCCATCGACGCCGCCATCGAACGCGCCATCGGTCCCCGGCAGCTGGACGCGGGCCGGTACACCGCCGCGCAGCGCGACCTCGACGGCAAGATGATCGCCGATGAGTACCTGGCACGAACGCGGACGCAGCGCGGCGAGCGTCCGCGATTCACGGACAAGCTGCTGACCAATTTTTTGTACTGCGCGCTGATACTGCGCGCCTTTCCAAAGGCGCACATCGTGCACCTCACGCGGCATCCGCTCGCGGCGTGCTACGCCATCTACCGGACTCGCTTCAACGGAACCTATCCGTTCGCCTACGACTTGGCAGAAATCGGCGAGTTCTATGTCGGCTACCGCCGGCTCATGGCGCACTGGCATCAAGTGCTGCCGAATCGCATCTTGGATCTGGCCTATGAGGACGTGGTCACGGCACTCGAGCCGACGACCCGGCGTCTGCTGCACTATCTCGACTTGCCGTTCGAGGCCGAGTGCCTCGAGTTCCAACGCAATCCGGCGCCGGTCAGGACCACGAGTTTGGTGCAGGTGCGGCAGCCGCTCTACGATTCCGCGCTCAATACGTGGCGGCACCACGCCGCCGAGCTCGCTGCGCTGCGCGCGCGCCTCGAGGCCGCCGGAATCCCGGTCGACTGAACGCAAGCCTCCAGTCAGCGCAATCGCGTGACTTTACAGCCGCGTTTGGACTTCAACTGCAGCCAATAGGAGCCGAGCCAACCGCGGGAGATCGTCACCGCGTCCCCCGGCTTCGCCAGAAGCTCTCCTTCGGCGATGAGTTGCCGCCAGACTTGGTCATTATCGAGCGTGAACACCATGCGGCCGTCGGCTTCCCGAGCGAGCCGTACGATGTGCGCCTCGATCGTCGATGCGTCGGCAGCGCGCGTACCGGCGGCGATTTCCTTCGCCGCCACGGCGCGCTCGGGTAAGCCGAATTGCTGCTGCGGGTCGAGTGCCGGGGCCGGATGCGCCGCTGCCGGAGCGGATGCGGCCGCAACCGGCGCCGCCGCACCCGGCGTGGCCGCGATGAGCGGTGCCGCGGCCGGCGCCGCCGCGGCCGCTTGCGCCTCTCCGGCGGCCTTGCGACTCGGGCCGAGTGCCGCGGCCTCGCGGTCGAAGCACGCGAGCCTCGCCGCCGCGTCCGCAAGATCGCGGCAGGCCAGCAGCCCCGCGAGCGAATCGGAGGCGCGGCTTGGCATGGCCGATGCGAGACCCATCAGCGTCGCGCAAAGCACCGAGCGCCATTGCCGGTTCAATCCGCCACCCCGGGCACGATGCCCTCGGCCTCGTTGTATTCCGCGATCACGACCGTCGCCTCGCGCACCAGGTCGCGCTCGAGAGGCGTGAGCTGCGGGTTCCAGACATCGAAAATCAAAATGGCGCGCGCAACATCCGAGTCGTTCCAAGCCTCATGCTCGATCGTATCGTCGAACACCCAGGCGCTGCCCTCGCGCCATTCCCGCGCCTCGCCGCCCACACGAAATCCGCAGCCGGGCGGCACGATCAGCGGCAGATGCACGGTGAGCCGAGTATTCGTCACTCCGGTATGCGGTGGAATTTTGGTGCGCGGCTCCAGGATGGAGAAGAACGCTGTCGGTCCGCGCCCCGGAATGTCGACCTGCGGACAGGCCGCCAACGCCTCGACCGTGCGAGGGCAGCGCGCCATGTGTGCTTCCTGGCGGCGGCCCTCGTTCCACAGGAAATACGCGCCCCAGCGCCGCGAGTTATTCAGCTCCCGCCACTGATTGAGCGGCAGCCCCTGTCCGTAGGCAACGTAGGGCTGGATGCCCTCCTGGTCGGCGAGCAGCACCGCGAGCAGTTCTTCGCGTATCGAGTCCGCCGCGGCTTCCAGCGTCTCGAGCCAGGGGAAATAATCCCGCGCGAAGAATTCGTAGTTCATGAGGAAAGGAAAGAGCATGTTCGTCGGCTCGGGCGAATAGACGCGTGCTCGACCGAGCACCCGGTCCATGCAGCGCTCGAATCGCACCCGCTTCGCGCCCGAACTGTCGGCGCGCCGCAGCGAGTCCAGGCGCGCATCCAGCAGCGCGGCGACCTGCGCGGCATTGTCCGCCACGCGCTTTTGCGCGTGCTCCACGTGAGCCATGATCGGGGCCGCCAGCCGGGTACCCGGCCCCACGGTTTGCAGCGCGCGGCCATAGACCGAGGCGGCCGCCCGCGGCTTGTTCATGAGGTCGAGCAGCGCTGCCTTCTGCAGAAGCACGACCAGGTGGGTTGGATTGAGCGCCAGCGCGCGCTCGAGTGCGGCCAATTCCTCGTCGCGGAGCGCGAGCGTCCGCAGCACCGCAGCGAGACTCAGCCAGAACGGCAGGTGGGCGGGTGCCATGGCGACGACCCGCTCCATGATTGCGCGTGCCCCCGCCGGATCGCCGCCGAGCGCGGTGCGGCGCGCCCGCTCGTGCAGCACCAACGGATGATCGGGCAGGATGGCGGCGGCCTCGGTGAACGATCGCTGCGCGTCTGCATCGCGGCGTTCGGCCACGAAACGCTCGACGTTCGCCATGAGCGCCGCAACCCGCTGTTCGTCGGCGGCAAATCCCGCCTCTGCCGATCGTACATTCATGTGTAAAGTATACCTCTTGGGTGGGTACCCGCTCGACAGGCGATTCGAAGGAGCTCCAATGCAGCCGCCGGAACTCGTCAACATGTTTGCCGTGCCATTCGCGTTCAGCCGCTATCCGGCGCACGCGCAGCTCAATCCGGCGCTTATTCGCCACATCCTCGAGCAGGAAAAAAAGGGCCCGGCGGCGGCCAATCCGCGGCCGCTGACCCAGCGCAATGCGGCGCTGTTCGAGAGCCACTTCAACTTGTTCCGCGACGCCGATCCGGCGGTCCAGGAATTGAAAGCGTTCTGCTGGGATCAACTGCTCGCCGTGATCGGCCGCTTGAACCGCTACGATCTGCAAACTCTACACCGCTTGCAGATCTACAACGACTGCTGGTTCCACGTGACGCGGCGCGGCGGCTTCTTTGGCGTCCACAATCATCCCAACGCCTCATGGAGCGGTGTCTACTGCGTCGATCCCGGACAGCACGACGCCGGCAAGAAGGACAGCGGTCTGTTGAGCTTCATCAATCCGATGATCACGAGCGCCATGCACATGGATGCCGGCGTCCTGAACATGCAGCTGCCCTACAGTTACCAAGTCGCGAGCGTCGCGCTCGAGGCCGGACAGCTCGTCATTTTTCCGTCTTGGGTGCTGCACGATGTCAAGCCCTTCGAAGGCCAGGGCGAGCGCATCACGATCGCGTTCAACTGCTGGTTCACACTGCCGGATGCTCAAGTCTAATCAGGATCGTAATAGAAGCGCTTGACCCACCGCTCGAGCATCGGCAGAACCGGCGACAGCTGGGTCCGATAGCGGCGCCATTGGCCGAGCCCTTCGGTGCTGAGACCGCGCACCAATTGAGCCGTGCTCGGGGTCAGCGCGGCGCGGCCCTTGGTGCGCAGCGCGAAGTCTCCCATCGCCGCCGCCCATTCGAGCCCCAAGAAGGCGCAGATTCTCTTCATCTCGCGGGCGAACTCGGTCACCAGATCTTCGTGGCGCACGAGACACGGTTCGAGGCTCAATGCGCTGGTCAAGCGAATCAGGAGCTGCATGACGGCGTCGTAGTACCGCGCAGCGCCCTCGATCGACAGGAGTTCATAGATCGGCGCACTCATTTGGAATCGATGGCGGAAACAGGACAGCACGATGTCGCGCGGGTCGCGGCAGGCGAACAGGATCTTTGCCTCCGGAAACAGCCGTGCAATCAGCGGCAGCTTCAGCGTGTTGAAGGGATGCTTGTCCACGAACATCTTGCCGGCGACATCGACGCCTTCAGCGGCGACCCGCCGCCAGTAGGCTGCCCGCAGAGATCCTAGAGTTGCCGGAGTCGCCCGGTACAGCCGTTCGAGATCTTCGGGCCGCCGCATGAATTCGTGCACCGAGTCGATCAGCGACTCCTTCTCCTCGAGACTGACGACGTTCGGATGCCCCTCGAGGATGACCTCGAGCAGCGTCGTGCCGGACCGCGGGAAACCCAGCAGAAATACGTGCCCGCGCACGCCGGAAGGATCCGGGCCCAGTGGTGCGCTCGTAGTCCACCCGTCCGGCCGGGCGCGCTCGTAGTAGCGCGTCATCGAGCGCACGTACTCGAGCGCATTCGCCTCCATCCGAAAGCGACCGGCGTACAGATGCTGCAATTCCTGGTTGCACGCCGTGTACGCCGCAAATGCTTCCGGAGGACGGCTCTCGGCATCGAGAATGTCGCCGAGCAGCCCGTTCGCATATGCGTGCTCGAGCGGAGCGAGGCGCGGGTCGGTCAGTAGAGCCCGAATCCGCGCCTCGGCTTGGGGCTTCTCGCGCTCTCCCAGTTCCGCCGCGGCGAGGCTCATCACCGCATCCGGATAGCCGGGCACCAGGGCGAGCGCCCGGCCGGCCCAGGTCCGCGCCTCGGGGTAGGCGCCGCGGCTGCTCGCGATATGAGCGAGGCCCGCCAAGGCGATGGCCTGATTGGGTTCGATCGCGAGCGCGCGCTGGAAGCTCGCCTCCGCCCCAGTAATGGCCCCGAGAGCGAGCAGCGAATTGCCGTGGCTGGCGTGCGCGTACGGCAGGTTGGGGTTCAGGTTGAGCAGTGCCTCGAACTGCTCGAGCGCTTCGACGGGCCGCTCGAGCCGCAGCAGACACAGGCCGAGCGCATTTCGCGAACCGCAGTCGTTGGGGGCGATCTCAACCGCTCGCCGGAGCAGGCGCTCGGCCTCCGACACACGCCCCTGTTGCTCGAGCTTGAGGGCCGCCACATTCAATAGCAGCGGATGCTCGAGCCCGCTCGCGAGCGCGGCTTCCGCGAGCTGTATCGCCTGCGCGTGGTTGCCGCCCGCCGCCGCCTCGTGCACGGCGCGCAGGGTCGCATGATCGGCTTCGAGATCGCGTGCCATGAACTCTGCCGCTCAATCGCGGCGGACTATGTCGACCACATGCGGTGCAGATTCTCGATGACGTAATCGAGCTGAGTCCGGTTGCGCCAGTCCATCTTCAGACCTTCGAGCGCGCGCACCTCGCCGAGGGCATAGAGCATGTCGCGCTGCAATTGATCGGGAATCTGGCTTTCGATGAACGTGATGATGACCAGGCGCTCGCCCGAGCTCACCGGCACCACTTGATGCACGGTGGTCGAGGGATAGAACACCGCGGCACCCGCATTGCCCTTGATTCGCACGATTTCCGAGCCCAGATGCGAGACCAGTTCGCCCCCTTCATAATCGGCGGGATTCGAAATCCACAGGGTGCACGAGACATCCGAGCGCAGGGGTTGCGGACCCAGCGGCAGGTACGCGGCGTCGATATGCGGGCCATATTTCATGCCCACGGAGTAGCGGCACAGCGAGGGCACGGCAACCCGCTGCGGGAACACGAAGTTTCGCGCCTCCTCGCTGCGCTGCAGAGCCGCCAGCGCAATTTGGGACGCTTTTTGCCCCACCGGATCGCTCGGATCCACAATTGAGCTGTCCTTGGTGAGGTTATGCGGATTCGAGCGCCTCCCCTCGATGAATTTTGCCTGGCGCGCGATCTCTCGAACGGACTGCACCTCATCGGCGGTGAGGAAGTTTTCAATCTGAAGGAACATCGTCCATCCTGTGGGTTCTTGTTCGAGGCATGATGAGGTTGAGCGCTCGATTATAGCGCCGCGGCCGGCAGTGCGTTTAAGGAGGGGCGATGCAGGGGCAATCGGTATCACTGGAGGGCTCGCCGGAGCTGTTCCCGCATGGGCTCGACCTGCGCAATGACGCGCTCTCGTTCATCCGACTCAGCCGGGCGGATTTTGAGCGAGCGAGCTTTCTGGACGCCCGCATCCTGACCCCGCAAGCCATCGGACCCACGATTCCCTGGCGCCAGGCGGCTGCGGCGATCGATGCGGCGAAGCTCGAGGAGCGCTGCGCCTTCATTTTCCATATCGGGCATGTCGGCTCGACCCTGCTCTCGCGCCTCACCGGCCAACACCCCGCCGCGTTCGGCCTGCGCGAACCGCTGATTCTGCGCACTTTCGCCCAGCTCCACAGCGAGCCCGAAGCTCGCCCGCCGGCATGGAATGCCGGCGATGTCGATGCTCGCTTGAGCGGCTGCCTGAAGTTATGGTCGCGCACCTTCGACGCGCAGCAGCGCGCGGTGATCAAGGCCACCAGCTTTGCCTCTGAGCTGGCGGCGGACCTGCTGTCGCGCGCCGCGGCGCCGAGAGCGGTGCTGATGTACGTGGCGCCGGAGAGCTATCTCGCCACGATTCTCGGCGGGGCGAATTCGCGGCAGGAGGCGAGAGTGCTGACGCCGGGCCGCTTGCGCCGCCTCCACCGGCGCGTCGGTCGGGAAGCGTGGCGGCTTGAGTCGATGAGCGAAGGCGAGACGTTGGCACTCGGCTGGGCCTGTGAAATGTCGGCCTTGGCGCAGGCGGCGCGTGCGGCGGGCGAACGGGCCTTGCGGGTGGACTTCGATCAATTCCTGGCCCGCCCGGCCGCGGTTCTGTTCGATGTTTTGCGCCAGTTCGACATCGATGCGTCCGCGGCCGAGGCGGAGTCGATCATCGGCGGGCCGCACATGCGCCATTACTCGAAGGCGCCGGAGCACGCCTACGATGCTGCGCTGCGCTTGGAGGTGTTGAACGAAGCGCGCGCGACCCACGGCGCCGAGATCCGGCGGGGACTCGCCTGGCTCGATCGCGCGGCAAGGGAATTCGCGCCGGTACAAGAGGCGTTGAGGTTCACCGAGAACGCTGCGCCGGCGGTCCGGCGATAGGGACCGCCTCGAGCGAGGTGCGGCCCAAGCGGTCCCAGTGCTAAAGTGGCGCCGGGGCCGAGGCTCGACAATTCCGGCGACCATCGACCACGCCAACGGAGGTATCCCCGTGAAACCAGCACATTTTTGGTCCCTTTTCCTGATCGGCGCCATGGTGGGCGGGTCCGGTTTGGCTTACGCGCAGCAGCAGCAGTCGGACGCGGCACAAGCGCCGCCTTCCGCGCAGCCGTCCGCGACCGCCGGGACCGCGGCGCCGGCCGCGGCACCGTCGCCCGCCGCAGCGCCCGCATCTGCTGCCGGCGCGCAGGACGCGCCGGCAG
>JBBIUT010000035.1:0-28735 GCA_037440085.1 Gammaproteobacteria bacterium | reverse complement strand
CAGGGCGACCGCCGCGACGATCAAGATCACGGAATATTCGAACATGACTATCGCCCATTCGAAGCGCGCGACGATTTTCAAGCCCATGATCGCGAGCGCCGTGATCAGCAGATTCCACGCGGCTCCGACGATGAAGATGGCCCAGCGGTTATCGATCAACGAGGGCGCCAGCAGATCGATGGTGTAGATTCCCGCGGGAATCGTCAGCGTGGTTGTCCCGAGCGTGTAGTAGAGGAGGATCATCCAGCCCGACAGGAACCCCAAATACGGGTGAAACACCTTGGCGACCCAGGTGTAAGTGGCGCCCGAGCTTTGGTCCCAGCGATTAAGGCGCTGGTACCCGATGGCGATTCCGATCATCGGAACGAAGCAAATCAGGATCGGTATCACGCCGCTGTAGCCGCTCACCGCCACCAGGCTCGCCAAAGTCACCGCCAGGGTCTGCGACGGACCCGAACTCGACAGCCCCATGATGATCGCGTCGCCCAGGCCGACGCGTTCAGAGGACCTGGTCGGGGCGCTCAATTGCCGCACGGTAAGTCGAGCACCGATAAGTCGAGGTGAGACATTAGGTCATTATAAGGACTTTGACGCGGAGCATCAACCGACGCGGCGGCTGTCCGCCCGGGATCGCTAACGGCGAATTGAAAATTGGATACCCGCCTTGCATGCAATCGCCAATGGATTCTCATCACCTGCCGTGGCGGGTGCACAGCGCGAAAATTGCACTGGACGCACCATCGTGGTTCCGACCGCGAAACCGTCCACTTCACCCGCGCCGTTTCTGCTAAAGCGCAACGCGTAGCTGCCCTCGCTCAGATCGCCGGTGAAGATGTCGGGCAGGAGCGGCTCGAGTTGCTGCGCGGGGAACATCCACTGCGTGCGGACCAGGGCACCGTCGCGAATCCCAATGGACCAGGAGACGCCGAGTTCCTCGCTGTAGTAGGTGCCGGCGTACTGTGACAGATTCGCGTCCCGTATTCCCGCCTGCGGTACGCGCTCGAGCACCAGCGGATCGGAATCGTCATCCGTGAGCGTCACCGAGATGCCGGCCGCGGTGCTGCGGAAGGCATAACGAGTGCTTGAGTTCTCGCCCCGGAAATCGCCCGGTCCGAGGTAGTCAAGGCTTCGCGGGGAATCGCCGGTACCGAGGGCAAGCGCTCCGGCGATACGCACAAGGCGCAAAAAGGCGAAATTCTCTGCATTCCAATAGGTTCCTGCATAGGAGTCAATTTCCGCCGGCGGCGGGGCGAGGGGCGGGGACGGCTCGTCCAAGTGCAGGTAAACGTCGGCGACGCGCTCCGACAGAGCGAGCGGATCAAGGTCGCCGATCATATTGCATAGGACGATCACGCTGAGCTTGTGCTGCGGGAACCGAAGGAAGCTCGAACGATACCCGACCCATTCGCCCGTGTGCTGCACGCGGGCAATGCCTCGGTAGCGGTCGAGGACCAGGCCCATGGCGTACGGGGTTTTGCTGCCATCGGATCGGACCCCGAGCTCTTGTAGTCTTTCAATGGCCGCCGCGCCGCCAACCTGGCCGGTGTAGAAATTGCGGTCCCAGCGAGCCAAATCCTCCACCGTGGTCATGACCGAACCGTCTCCCAGCTCTTCGAAATTCGACATGTCGATTTCGAAGCCGCCGCCGGCGCGCGGCGCATAGCCGGTGGCGCGCCGCGGCACGATCATCCGGTGGTCATCGTGAAAGTGGGTGCTGCTCATCCCCAGAGGTCCGAAAATGCGTTGGCGCGCGAATTCACCCAGGCTCACGCCGGCGAGCCGCCGCACCACCAGCGCAAGCAAAAAATAATTGGTATCGCTGTACAGGTATTGGCGGCCGGGCGCGAAATTGAGGGTTCTTTGGCGCGCGATCAGCGCCAGGGCATCCGCATCCGTCGTCAGATCGATTTCCGGGACTCCCGCAAGGTCGAACAGATCCGTGTAGCTGCGCAGGCCGCTCAGGTGATGCAGCATGCTGCGCACGGTGACCGGCGCCCCGTACCGGGGCAGTTCCGGGACGAACTTGTGTATCTCGTCGTCGAGGGACAACTTGCCGTCTTGCGCCAGCAGGACAATGCTCAGGGCCGTGAATTGCTTGGACACCGAACCGATATCGAATACCGTTTTCGGGGTAATCGGCACGTTGAGCTCGAGATTCGCGAGCCCGTACCCTCTCGCGTAATCGACAGCGGCATGGCGCACCACCGCAAGCGCGCAACCGGGCGAAGACGGTACGTCCCATTGCGCGAAGATTCTGTCGATGCGCGGGTCCGCGGTGCGCGCCAGACAGGGCGGCCCAACCAGCACCATCAGTCCGCAGGCCAGAAGAATCCTTTTCATAAAACTTGACTCCCTCGGCTCGCCGATCCCCGATCCGGGGCCCAAGCATTTAACTCCGAACCGCCAGTTGCCGGATATTGGACGAACGCCAAAAGTGGATGCGCCAGGCGCATGTGCCCGGAATATGTCAACCAGGATGCGACTCGCACGTGGTATTTGTACAACATATTCTTAAGAACTCTTTCGAGCAGCTATATTTCGGCAAATACCTGCGGCATTCCCTTTTGAAATCGCTGAAGATAGTTCCCGCAGACCCGATCCCGGGGTTGTGGCCAAATCCCAGTGTTGTGGGAAAAGTACAGAGAGAACCACATGATTGATCCGGAAGTTTCACGACTGCGCAGGCTGCGCGCCATGGCGCTGCTCGCTCGCACGCTCGCTCGCACGCTTGCCTCGAAACCTTATGCGTTGAACGATGCTCTGCTGGCGAGCGGCGCGGCTGTGAGCTGGCACATTGCGAGGGCGGTCTCCGGGCGACTGAAGGCTCACCCCTGCGTCAACTATCAGCAGGATGCCGGGTTGGTACAACGGCTGTGCGACAGGCTGTTCGCCAGCTTCCTGGTGCTTGGCGTCAAGAGCCGGATGGGGGCTCTGGTTGAATACGAATCGAAGCTGTGCGCTCTGGCCCGACAATTGGCTGACGAGCGGGCGCTGACCTGGTCGCCCGACCTGAGCGAGAGCCTTGGCCGCTCGCAGATCGCGCTCAAGGCACTGCTCGCGGCATTAGCGCGGGAAACGCTCGGCGCGTCCGATCCCAATCCCTTGCCGCGCGGCCGCGCGGCCGCGGCGGGCGGGGCGGGAAATTTCACCGGCTCCATCGGGGGCGATTGGCCCTATTTGGCGCTCTGAGGCTGTTTCACTATTGGTATGAAGTAAATCCGATGACCTTATGAATTATCGGATAAAATAGCGTCCGATTTCTTCAACAGTGCTTCCGCCATGCGGATGCTGGCATAGTCGATCAGGCGCCCGTCGAGGGAAACCGCGCCGCGACCATCTCGCGCGGCTTGCGCCATCGCCTCCATGATCCGCCTGGCCTTGGTCACTTCGGCTGCAGACGGTGTGTACACCTCATTGCACAGCGCGATCTGGGACGGGTGGATTGCCCACTTGCCCTCGTAGCCCAAGACGGCGGCGCGGTTGGCGGCCGCGCGAAAACCGTCGGGGTCGTTGAAGTCGCCGAAGGGGCCGTCGATCGGACGCAATCCATAGGCGCGGCACGCGACCAGCATGCGGGTCTGCGCCGCGTGCCAGGGGTCGGTCCAAAAGTATTGGCGTTTGCCGCCGGCGTCCTTGTCGGTGAGTACGCCGGAGTCGCGGTTGACTCCGCCGATCACCGTGGTGCGAGCGCGGGTCGAGGCGGCATAGTCGGCCACGCCGAAGGACATCGCTTCCAAGCGTTTGCTCGACTGTGCGATCGCTTCGACGTTCGCCATGCCGAGCGCGGTCTCGATCAGCACTTCGAAGCCGATGCGTTTGGCGCGCTTTTTCGCGGCCTCGATCTGCGTCACCATCATGTCCACCGCATACACGTCGGCGGCCACCCCCGCCTTGGGTATCAGAATCATGTCCAGGCGCGGGCAGGCTTCGACGATATCGACCACGTCGCGGTACATGTAATGCGTGTCGAGGCCGTTGATGCGCACCATCATGGTCTTTCGGCCCCAATCTATTTCATTGAGACCCTGGATGATGTTCCTGCGGGCCTGCTCCTTGTCGTCGGGCGCGACCGCGTCCTCGACGTCGAGAAAGATAATGTCGGCCGCGGACTTTGCGGCCTTCTCGAACAAGGCCGTGTTCGATCCCGGCACCGCCAATTCGGATCGGTGCAGACGTGATGTGGCCGGCTCGATGCTGGTGAAACTCATTGGGTACCTCGAGATTTTAGAATATTCGGACGATCGATCCGCGTCCGCCACGGCGCTCGGGCGGCGAGTCAATCGGCGACCCCCCGACCGCAGGGCAA
The DNA here is from genome assembly GCA_037440085.1 of Gammaproteobacteria bacterium. GTDB lineage: Bacteria > Pseudomonadota > Gammaproteobacteria > Steroidobacterales > Steroidobacteraceae > Bog-1198. The sequence continues at coordinate 24,429 of JBBIUT010000035.1, read as the reverse complement.
TGTCCGTATCCATGCAAGTATAGCCATTTAGCTGCTCGCCGGATTTTTCAGAGCTTTTCCTAACCGGTGGCGCCGAGACCGGCGGCGGCGCAATTGATCGACATCAGCAGCGCGGTGCGCACGGCATCGCTGCTTGCGGTTCGATGCGCACGCAGCAACTGCACCTGCTCCCGGCTGACCGCGTTGATGGTCTTCAGCCGGCGCGCCAGCCGCCGCCGGAACTGCGGAAAGCGCTCGGCGATGCACGTGGCCCCGGAGATCGGCAATATCATCTCGCAGGTGAGTCGATATTCGGCCTCGATGCGCGAGAAAATCGTCTCGCGCACGGCCGCATCCTCGATGAGACCGGCATATTCGGCGGCAATCGACAGATCGACCTGCAGCAGCGTGCGCTCCACGTCGTCGAGTATCAGCCGAAACAGCCGTGCATCGCGGAACATGCGCTTGAGCAGTCCGAGTCCGCGCTCCTTGCGGACGTCGAGAAAGGCCTTGATGCCGCTGCCCACGCCGTACCAACCGGAGAGCATGTGCCGGTTCTGCGTCCAGGCGAATACCCAGGGAATCGCCCGCAGCTCACCGAGCCCTTTTGCCTGCGTGCGCCGCGCCGGGCGCGATCCGATGTTCAATAATGCAAGCTCCTCGAGCGGGCTCGAGTCCTGGAGATATTGAAGCATCGTCGGCAGCTCCATCAGGGTCCGGTAGGCAGACCACGCCGTGCCGGACAACGCCTCCATGGCTTCTTGGAACTCGTGCACCGGGATCAGCGCGGCCTCGCGTTCCGAGCGCAGCACATGCTCGAGGACCGACGCGCCCAACAGCTCCACCTGATACGCCGCGGTACCCCGGTTGGCATACTTGAAGGAGACGACCTCGCCCTGCTCGGTGACGCGGAATTGGCCGCGGATCGAACCCGCGGGGGCGGCGGCGATGGCGCGGCCGCTCGGCGCGCCGCCGCGACTCACCGAGCCGCCGCGGCCGTGGAAAAATGCGATCGCGACGCCGTGCTCGCGCCCTAGCCGGGTCAGACTGCTCTGCGCCTTGGCGAGTTCCCAGTGCGCAGTGAGGTAGCCGCCGTCCTTGTTCGAGTCGGAGTACCCGATCATCACCTCCTGCATCTTGCCCTGCACGTGAAGGCTGCGCTGCACCAGCGGAACGGCCAAGAGTTCCTTCAATATGATCGGGGCCCGGCGCAGATCCGGGATGGTTTCGAGCAGAGGAACGATCGGCAAGGTGCAGCGCTCGACCGCGGCGACATCGGCGAAGAGGCCACCTTCCTTGGCCAGCAGATAGGCTCCCAGGATGTCGGCAGCCGATCGCGTCATGCTCAGAATCAGCGCGCCGAACGCCTCCCGGTCGATCTCGCTGCGCATGCGCGCGATGCTGCGAAAAGTCGCAAGCGTTTCAGCGGCATCCGCCGGCAGGCCCTCGTAGACGCCCGGCCCGCTTCGGACGGTGCCGAGTTCGGACAGCAGCCAGCGTTTCCAATCCTCGGATTCGGGTGCGGGCGGCTCGGTTCCCGGGTGCCGCAGTCTGAACATCGCGGCCAGCGTCTGGTTGATGCGCATGCTGTTCTCGCGCACGTCCAATCGCACGGTGGTGAAGCGAAACACACCCACTTCCCGGCGCAGCGGCAGGAGCAGGGCATCCGATAGCCGCTGCGCGCCGGCGGCCCGCAGCGCGCCGCGCATCAGATCGATGTCATCCATCAATCGGTCTGCGCTGGCGTAGCCCGTATTCTCGGGGGGCGGCTGTTCGCGTTGGGAGTAATCGATGGTGACGTCGAGGCGCGCCAGCATACAGGAGAGGAATTGACGGAAGATTTCCCCGCGGTTACGCGCCGCTCGCGCCGCGCCGTCGGGAGTCGCCTCGATCGCTTGCGTCACGGCCCGGCGGAACGAGTCGGGCAGCGCCAGTGCGCGCTCCTCGATGCTGAGATTGCGTACCAGGTCGAGCAGACGCGTCCGGTAGCGGCGCAGGCTGGCGAGCCGGGTCTCCCACAGCGTGCGCTGCGTCACCTCGCTGGTGACGTAGGGATTGCCGTCGCGATCGCCGCCGATCCAGGATCCGAATTGAAGGAACGGCGGGACATCGAGGGTCTCGCCGGGAAACTGCTGCGCGAATGCGCTCTCGGCCTTGGCGAAGATCTGCGGCACCACATCGAACAGATTTTCGTTGAAAAAATATAGACCCCATGCCACCTCCTGCTCGACGGTCGGCTTGGCCAGCTTGAGCTCTCCGGTGAGCCACAGGAGTTCGATCTCGTCGCCGGTGGCGCGGATCAACTCCTGGCGCTCGCGATCAGTCCAGCGCGGCGATTCGAGGTCGAGCAGGCGCAGGTAGATGCGCCGGTGCCTCTCCAGAACGGTGACGCGCTTGGCCTCGGTCGGATGCGCTGTGATCACCGGCCGCACGCGCAGTCCGGACAGCGCCCGGCGGATTTCGGCGGCGGCGATTCCGTCGGCCGCGGCCGACGCGAAAACGTTGGCGAATGTGCCGCGCAATTGCTCGTAGCCGCGTTCTCGCTCGATTTCGCGGCGGCTGCGCATATCGCGATTCTGCTCGGCGATGGCGAGCAGTTGAAACCAGATTCCCTGAGCCTGCAGCGTGCGGGCCAGCTTGACCGCCGGCATGCCCGCGGTGGTGCGCTCCTCGCGCAGCACCGCGGCGACCTCGGGCTCGTAGCGCTGCACCACCCCGACCAGCAGATCGAACAGCAGCGCCGCGCGCGAAAAGTATCCGGGCGGCTCCGCCTGCCGCACGCGCTCAGGCCCGCTTGGCGAGCGCGAGGGCCACCGTAGAGCCGAGCTCAGCCGCGCTGGGCGCCACCATCAGGCCGTACGAGCGCATGATTTCGGCCTTTTCCGCGGCGCTGTCGCCCTCGGCGGAGATGATCGCACCCGCATGGCCCATGCGCCGGCCCTTGGGCGCCGTCAGGCCGGCGACATAGCCGACCACCGGTTTGGTCATGTTCTCCTTGACCCATTTCGCGGCTTCCGCTTCCTGCGGCCCGCCGATTTCGCCGATCATGATGACGGCCTTGGTTTCAGGGTCTTCCTCGAACAGCATCAAGTGATCGAGGAAGGAACTGCCGTTGATCGGGTCGCCGCCGATGCCGACACTGGTGGTCACCCCGATACCGAGCGCCTTCATCTGGGCCCCGGCCTCATAGCCCAAGGTGCCGGAGCGCGAGACCACGCCGACGTTGCCCCGGATGTAAATGTTGCTCGGCATGATCCCGAGCATCGCTTTGCCGGCGCTGATGATTCCGGCGCAATTGGGGCCGACGATGGTGGTGCGCTGCGCCTTGGGATAGCGCCGCAGGTAGCGCTTGACGCGCATCATGTCCTGCGCGGGAATGCCGTCGGTAATGATGCACACGAGCCGCAGTCCCGCATCGGCCGCCTCCATCAGGGCGTCCGCCGCGTAGGGCGGGGGCACGAACGCGAGGCTTGCCTGCGCGCCGGTGGCCCGCACCGCGTCCTTCACCGTGTTGAAGACCGGGCGATCCAGATGTCTCTGCCCGCCCTTTCCGGGCGTCACTCCGCCCACGACCTTGGTGCCGTAGGCGATCATCTCGGAGGCGTGAAAGGTTGCCTTGCTGCCGGTGAATCCCTGCACGATGACCGGTGTCGACGCGTCGATCAGAATGCTCATCGGACACCTCGCGCGCCCGACACCGCTTCGCCGCGCGAAACCGCGACCACTTTTTGCGCAGCCTCCGCCAATGTGTCGGCCGATATGATGGGCAGACCGCATTCGGCGACGATTCGCCGGCCTTCCTCGACATTGGTTCCGGCGAGGCGCACCACCAGCGGTACGCGCAAGTCCTTGGCTGCCTGAACCACCCCTTGCGCGACCCAGTCGCAGCGATTGATGCCGGCGAAGATGTTGACCAGAATCGCCTTCACGTTGCGATCGGACAGCACGAGATTGAAAGCGGCCGCCACGCGCTCGGGCGAGGCACCGCCGCCGACGTCGAGAAAATTGGCCGGCTCACCGCCCGCGTGCTTGATCATGTCCATGGTCGCCATCGCCAGGCCGGCGCCGTTGATGATGCAGCCGATATCCCCGTCAAGACCGACGTAGTTGAGGCCGAACTCCGCGGCCTGGGTTTCGCGCGGATCCTCCTCGGCCGAATCGCGCATTTCGGTGACTTTGGGGCGGCGGAACATCGCGTTGTCGTCGAAGGACATTTTGGCATCGAGCGCGAGCACGCGGTCATCCTTGGTAATCACCAAGGGATTGATCTCGACCATGGTCGCGTCCAGATCGCGGAAAGCGCGGTAGCAGCCCATGACCGCGGTGACCGCTTGGCTGACTTGTTTGATGTTGAGACCCATGCCGAAGGCCAATTCACGCGCCTGGAACGCCTGCAGCCCGACCGCCGGATCGACCTGCTCCTGCAGGATGCTTTGCGGCCGGTCGCGGGCGATCTCCTCGATCTCCATGCCGCCTTCCGCGGAAGCGATCACACGGACGCGCTCGATCTTGCGGTCGAGCACGAAACCCAAATACAGGGCGCGCACGTAGGGCTCGGCCTTCTCGACATAGAGGCGGTGAACGGTTTTGCCGGCGGGGCCCGTCTGGTTGGTCACGAGCGTGGCGCCCAGCAACCCTTTAGCGGCGGTGGCCACCTCTTGATAAGTGCGGCAAAGCTTGACGCCCCCGGCTTTGCCGCGGCCTCCGGCGTGAATCTGCGCCTTGACCGCCCAATGCCAGCCGCCGAGCTCCGTGGCGACGTACACCGCCTGCTCGGGGCTGTAGGCAACTCCGCCCGGCGGCACCATTACGCCGAATCCGGACAGCAACTCCTTCGCCTGATACTCATGTATGTCCATAACGGTCCCCTGGCTAGCGGCCGGTCCACTGCGGCTTGCGCTTTTCCGCGAACGCCCGAGTCCCTTCCTTCAGGTCCTCGGAGCGAATCACTTGCTGCACGATATCAAGAGAGTCGTGCAATTCAAAAGCCTGATGTTCGGGCACCATTTCCGTGTGCCGCAACAGTTGCTTGATCGCCGGAAACAGGAGCGGCGGCCCCTCGGCGAGCTGTCTGGCAATCTCGCGCGCCTTGGCGAGTCCCTCGCCCTTGGGCACCACATGGTTGGCAAGGCCCCAGTGCTTGGCTTCGGCGGCGTCCATCCAACGTCCGGTCAGCAGGAATTCGACCGCCACATGATAGGGAATGCGCCGCCGCAGCTTGATGGTGCCGGCGTCGGCGAGTACGCCGACATTGATCTCCGGCAGCGCGAATTTGGCGTGCTCCTCCATGACGATGATGTCGGTGCCGAGCACCACTTCGAAGCCGCCGCCGCAGGCGATGCCGTTGACCGCGGCAATGATGGGTTTGTTGAGGTTTCTGGGATAATTGAGGCCGCCGAAGCCGCTCACGCCCCAATCTTCGTCGGATTTCTCGCCGGCCGCGGCCGCCTTGAGGTCCCACCCGGGGGAGAAGAACCGATCACCGGCGCCGGTAATGATCGCGATGCGCAGCGACGGATCGTCGCGGAACGACATGAAGGCCTCGTTCAGGCGGCGGCTGGTCGCGAGATCGATGGCGTTCGCCTTCGGCCGATCGATGGTGACTTCGAGGATGCCGCGGTCCTTGACGACTTTGATGCCGCCGGAAGTGGGGATTGCATCGGACATGAGAGACCTCTTTGATCTGTTAGGCTGGATTTAAAAGTCGAATCATCACATCGACCGCGACCGCTCCACAGCCCTTCGGCCGCACGATGACCGGATTGACGTCGACTTCAACGAGCGTCGCGAGGTTCGCCGAGGCGTAGCGGGTCACGTTGAGAGCGGTGTCGACGAGCGCCTCGACATCACCTGCGGGCTTGCCCCGATGACCCTCGAGCAGCCTGCCGACCTTGAGGCCGCGAAGCCCTGCCTGCACCGACTCGCGAGTCCAGGGCGGCAGGAGCGTGACGCTATCGGACAACAGTTCGGTCAGCACGCCTCCCGCACCGAGCACCAAAATCTGGCCGAATTGAGGATCGACGATGAGTCCGACGAGGATCTCCGCGACTCCGTCGCTGGTCATCTGTTCGACCAGCAGCGAATCGGAAAGCGCGCTCAAACGCCGCGACGCGGCCTCGGCATCGGCGGCATTGCGGATATTCAGGGCGACGCCGCCCACCTCGGTCTTGTGCTCCAGATGCGCGCCTACGGCTTTGATCACCACCGGATAACCGAGGGCCGCCGCGCGCTCCGCGGCCGAGTCGGGTGAGGAAAGTTCGCCGCGCGGGATCGTCACGCCGAATTCCTTGAGTGCCGCCTTGCCTTCGTGCTCGCTCAAGGTATGGGCCACCGCCTCAGCTCTCGCGGCGCCCGGCGCGATTTGCAAACGGATACTCGGATTCGAGCGCCAGGCCATTCCCACCGCGCCCGCCAATGCCAATGCCTCCATCGCCTCGCGCTGTCCCTGCAGCGGGATGACGCCGCCATCCAGGCAGCGCCGCCGAACGCGCGCGCTGATCGTCTCGGGCAGCGAGGCGATCAAGGCGGCGCGCGCGGGAGCGCCTTGCGCGGCGCCGATGAAGGCATCGATCGCCGCGTCGAACGCCGCGGTATCTGCCTTGCCTTCCGGCGGACAGTCGAGCATGAACCCCACCGCATCGTATCCCGCGCGCAGCACGGTGCCGAACACGCGCCCCAAGGCGGGCGGATCGAACCACAAGTAGGTGTGAATATCGAACGGATTGGCGATCGTCACGCGGTCGGTCAACAGCTCGCGCAGCGCGAGCTCCTGCTCGCGCGGGACCGGCGCAAAATCAAGATCGAGCGAGCGCGACACATCCGCCGTCATTGCCATGTCGCCGCCGGAGGCGCCCATGACCAGTACCTTGTCGCCGGCAAGCGCACCGCCCGCGTGAAACAGCTTGAGCGTTTCGCACAGAGTGCCCAAGGTATCGCAGCGGGCGAGCCCCGCCTGCCGGCAAAAGGCCTCAAATACACTATCGGCGCCGGCGAGCGCGCCGGTGTGGCTGTGCGCCGTGCGCGCCGCCGCGGCCGTGCGACCTGATTTCACCACCGCGATGGGCTTGCCGGCGCGCCGCGCCTTGTCCGCGGCGCGCGCGAATCGCTCGGGATCCTTGACACCTTCGAGATACAGGCCAAAGGCCGTGACGCGGGCATCGTCGCACAAGCTCTCGATGAGGTCCTCGACCGCCAATCGGGTCTGATTCCCGACCGTGATTAGATAGCCGATCGGCACCGAACGGTCATTGAAGCTCAGCGTGAGCGCGATGGTGCCGCTTTGACAAATCATCGCAACACCGCGCTCGACGGGCGAGCCGACCACTTGATCCGGCAACAGCGCCGCCCGGTCGAAAAAATTGACGAACCCATAGCAGTTCGGGCCGAAAAACGGCAGGTTGCCGGCGCTATCGACGAGGGCACGAGTCAGCGCGTGCCCGGATTCGGTTCCCAATTCTGAAAAGCCCGCGGTGAAACACACGAAGCCGCCGGCGCCGCGCGCCGCCAGCTCGCGGGCCACACCAGGCGCGTCGTGACTGGGAACCGCGATGAACGCGGCGTCCGGCGCGCCCGGCAGCTCGGCGACGGATCGATAGAAGGTGGTCGAGGAGCTCGAGGCCCTGGTCGGATGCACGCGCCAGACCGTTCCCTGATAGCCGAGCGCCGCATTGCCCGCCGCGACCGCATCGGTCCAGGCGCTCGCGCCGATCAGGGCGATGCTGCGCGGCGCGATCAGACGGCGAATATCAACGGGCGGCATGCTGCTCACCGCCGCTTCAGTTCGATCTTGCGCGAACTTAAGGGCCGCGCCGCCAGCGCTTCGGCCGGTAATTGCAGAGCTTCGAGCAGGCTCAGCACCTCCGGCGGGAGCGGGGCGCTGGCGACCTTCTCGCCCTGATGTACGTGCAACAGCATGACTTCGGCGATTGCCGCGGCCTCGCTCATGCGCGGGCAGTGAAAATCGCAGCCGGCGTGGATGCGCTTGCGATCGAAATCCAGGATCGACGTGGTGACGGTGAGCTCATCCGTGCTCTTGACCTCCCGCAGAAAATGCATGTGCAGTTCGAGCGTATAAAGGGTGCACTTGGTGCGCTCGCGGTAGGCGGCATCGAGCCCCAGGTGATCCATGACCCCATCGATGGCATAGCTCAACGCCACGGTGTAGTAGGCATCGCGCACATGCCCGTTGTAGTCGATCCAATCGGGCAGGATCGTGGCGCTATAGGCGGGAAGTTGATTCACTCGCGCGCGCTCAGCGCAATTGCAGCCGCTCGCGCGCTTGGGCGGCGGTGAGAATGCGGGCGCCCATGGCCTCGATGATGGTGCGGGCCTTTTCCACCAATTGGGCGTTGCTCGCATACACGCCCTTGCTCAAATACAGATTGTCCTCGAGCCCGACGCGGACGTTGCCGCCCAACAATATCGATTGCGCCACCCAGGGCATCTGCATGCGGCTGATTGCGAAGGTGCCCCAATTACAATTCTCGGGCAGTTCGCTCACCATCGCGAGCAAATGACCGACATCGGCCGGCACACCGTAGGGAATGCCCATGCACAGCTGGATCATCGAGGGTGCGACCAGCAGGCCCTCTTTGATCATCTGCTTGACGAACCAGAGATTGCCGGTGTCGAACACCTCGAGCTCCGGCTTGACGCCGAGTTCCTTGGCAATCGCGGCACCCTGCCGCAGGTAGTTCGGGGTGGATATATAGGCGCGATTGCCGTCCCCGAAGTTCAAGCTGCCGCAATCGAGAGTGGCGATGTCGGGCCTGTACAGGCCCTCGTGGCACAGGTCGATGATGTGGCGCATGCGCTCCTCCTGGGTCACGAAATCGCTGCCCGGTGCCGGCGTGTCCTTCAAACCATGCTCACCGATGACGATGTAGCCGCCCATGCCGCAGGTCAGATTCACGATCACATCGACCTTGCTTTCGCGAATCCGCTTGACGACCTCGCGGTAGTGGCGAGTCTCCATGCTGAACGCGCCGGTTTCCGGGTCGCGCACATGGATGTGGACGATGGCGGCCCCGGCCTTGGCGGCGGCGATGGCGGTTGCCGCGATCTGTTCGGGAGTGATCGCGCAATGCGGGCTCTTGGTGACCTTGGTGTCGTCTCCGGTTACGGCGCAGGAAATGATGACGTCATGATTCATGGGGGATCCCTCGGCAAGCGGTAAGTCCTAAGCTCGGAGTTTATATTATTTCAATCATAATATTTAAACGAAATTCGGGCAACCCTCGACGCTTGCCGGCGACCGCTGTTGCCGGGCGGCGTTCGATGACTATCGGGGGCGCTCAATGCCGGCTGCCGGCGAGAGCGCGGATGATCTCCGCCTCGCCGCATACGCCGACGATCTTGCCGCCGTCGGCGAGCAGCACCGGATGGCCGGTCGTCTGCCGTAAGCGGATGATGGACTGCAGGGACAAGCCGGCGGGCGCCAGCGCGAGGCCGGGCTCGATGCCGGTGATGGCCGCCTCGTCGGGCACCGGCCGCAAGACCTGTTCGACGCCGTCGACTTGCACGGCCAGCGGCTCATCGGCCGCATTCACCGCAAGGCGATAGCGGCGCCGGTCGTCGAGCCACAGCACACCGCGGTCCGAATGCAGTTGCGCGCGCCGGCACATGATCATGCCGCCAGTGAGTACGTCGAGGGGATTCATGTGTCTGACGAATTCGGCGACGTATTCGTCGGCGGGGGCGAGCACGATGTCTTCCGCCGTCCCGGTCTGAATGATGCGTCCGTTCTGCAGGATGGAAATTCGGTCGCCCAATCGCAGCGCTTCGTCCAAGTCGTGGCTGACGAATAGAATGGTTTTCTTCACGCGCTCCTGCAGCACCAGCAGTTCGCCCTGCAGCTTGCCGCGAATCAAGGGGTCGAGTGCGGAAAACGGCTCATCCATCAGGAGAATGTCGGCATCGGTCGCGAATGCGCGCGCCAGGCCGACGCGCTGCTGCATGCCGCCGGAGAGTTCGCTCACATGGCGCTCCGCCCATTGGGATAAGCCGACCAGCTCCAGTTTCTCATCGACGATTGCGTTTCTCGATGCGGGCGCTTCGCCGCGCAGCTCGAGGCCAAAGCCGACGTTCTCGCGCACGGTGCGCCAGGGTAAAAGGCCGAATTGCTGAAACACCATGGCCACGCGCTCGCGCCGCACTCGGCGCAACTGCGCCGTACCGCAGGTGGCGACGTCGATCACCGAGTCGCCGTCGCGAATCAGCACGTGGCCGCGGGTCACCGGATTCAGACCGTTGGCGGCGCGCAGAAGCGTGGATTTCCCCGAGCCCGAAAGGCCCATCAGCACCGAGATCTCGCCTCGGGCGACGCTCAAATTCGCCCCGGCGACGCCGAGGATGACGCCGAATTTGCTCTGAATGTCGCCGCGGGTCGCCCCGGCGTCGAGAGCAGCCAGCGCGTCGCGCATGCTGGCGCGACCGGCGCGGCCCGGCTGCCGCGCAAAGAGAATATCGACGTCCCGGAATTCGATTGCGGCGCTCATCGCGGTTCCGCGCGCTCTTTCGGACGGCTGATGCGGTCCAAGATGATGGCGAGCAGCACGATGGTGAAGCCCGCCTCAAAGCCCATGCCCACCTGCACCGAGTTCAGCGCCCGCACCACCGGGACTCCCAGCCCGCCGGCGCCGACCAGAGCGGCAATCACGACCATCGACAGGCTGAGCATGATGCACTGGGTGACGCCGGCGATGATGGTGCTCGCGGCGCTCGGCAATTCGACCTTCCACAACAGCTGCATCGGCGTCGCGCCGAATGCCTCGCCGGCCTCGATGAGCGGCCGCGGCACCGAGGAAATGCCGAGATGGGTGAGCCTGATGGGCGCGGGCAGGGCAAAGATGACCGTGGAGATGAGACCCGGCACGACACCCAGACCGAACAGCACCAAGGTCGGAATGAGATAAACGAAGGTGGGCAGAGTCTGCATCAAGTCGAGCACCGGACGCATGGCGGCGAACAGCCTGGGCCGGTGCGCCGCCGCGATTCCGAGGGGTATCCCGACCGCCGCGGACGCCAAGGTGGCGACCACCACCAGCGCGAGCGTCTCGAGCGTCGCGCTCCAGTAGCCCTGATTCAAGATGAACAACAGCGCCAGCGCGACGAACGCCGCGAGCGGCCAGGAACGGCGCAACACCCACGCCAATGCCGCGAAGGCGATGATCAACAATGGCGCGGGTAGGGCGCGCAGCAGCGCCGTCACCCCGAAAACCGTGCCGCGGATCGCGATCGAGATAGCGCTGAACACCAACGTGCCATGCGCCTTGATGGTGTCGATGGCCACCGCCATGGCATCGCCCACCGGAATCTTGTGATCGAGCACCCATTGTTCGAATCCGCCGGACCGGCCCGGCGCCGTTTGCGCCAGTGCGCCGCTCGCCGGATGCCCGTCGAAGGTGCGCACGCCCTCGAGCCAGGCCTGCACTTCGGCGCCGTGTGCCTTCAACCACTCCGCCGCTGCGACCTCCGGCTGCTGGTGCTTGTCCAGGATGGCGGCCATCATTTCACTCTCGCCGCGCAGTGTGAACTTCAGGTTCCCGAGCAGGCGGCCCATGTTCGGACACTCGGCCCCGTATCCCGTGCGGGTCACCGTGTAAATCGTGGCGCCGCCAAAATTGGGGCCGAACACCGCATCGCCGCCGTTCAAATACTTGAGATCGAAGCGCATGTTCATCGGATGCGGTTCCCATGCGAGGAACACGATGGGCTCCTTGCCGCGATAAGCGCGCTCCACCTGGGCCAACATGCCTTGTTCGCTCGACTCGATCAATTTGAAACTGCCGAGGCCGAATTGGTCCTGCTTGAGCATTTTGAGGACCAACCGGTTACCGTCGTTGCCCGGCTCGATGCCGTAAATGGAGTCGTTGAGCTGCGGCCCGAAGCGGCGGATGTCTTTGAAATCCCTGAGTCCCGCGGCATAGGTGTAAGCCGGCACCGCGAGCGTGTATTTGGCGCCCTCGAGATTCGGGCCGATGACCACCACCGATCCATCGTCGATGTAGGGTCGCCGATCGGCTTCTTCCGCCGGCATCCAATTGCCGAGGAACACGTCGATGTCCTTGTTCTTCAAGGAGGCAAAGGTCACCGGGACCGAGAGCACGGTGATCGTCGGGGTATAGCCGATGGTGCGCAGCAGCTGGGCCACGATTGCCGTGGTCGAGGTGACATCGGTCCAGCCGATGTCCGAGAAGCGCACCGTCCGGCACTCCGCCGGGTCGGCGCCGGTCGCGGCCGCAGCTTGGCCGGCGAATGCAGCTGGCGCCTGCCCCAGCGTCAGCGCCAGAAGTGCCCAACCCGCAAGTCCATACCCGCGCCAGGTGCGTGCCGTTCTCCCGCGCGTCCTGAGAGGCGCCTTGCCGGCCTTGACCATGCGCTCCGGCGGGCGGCATGATTGTGCCGTCATGGACCGATTTGAATGTTCGTTTAACGAGGCGTCGTAGGCGCTCACCCGTGCATCCCTAGTAGATTGAACTTAAACGCATAAGTCGATCAATTCCATCTTACGCGGCAGCTATCGGACAGGTCCATAAAACGGCTAGACGAGTTCCTGGAGGCGGCCAAATTGAACAAACAATCAACGAGATCGACCGACCTCGCCCGCGAACCCCTGGAGGAGGGGCGACGCTGCCGGCTGATCGAAGTCACCATCGATAGCCTAGCTGAACTTGGCTACATGGGCACAACACTTGCGCAGATAGCCGGCCGCGCCGGCGTCTCGCCGGGGCTGGTCGCTCATTACTTCGGCGACAAGGACGGCCTGCTCGACGCCGCGTTTCGCTCCTTGACCCGACGCGTCGGCGATCACGTGCGGGCTCGAATGCGCCAGATCAGCACCCCGCGGGCGCGCATCCAGGCCATCATCGACGCCAATCTGGCGCCCGAGGAATTCGATCGGCGCACGGGAAGCGCGTGGCTCGCCTTTTGGGGACTGGTGCTGCAGATGCATAGCCTGCGGCGCGTTCAGTCGGTGTATCAGCGCCGTACGCTCACGAATTTGCGCAGTTCGCTGAAGAAACTCGTGCCGCCCGATGAGGCGCACAACCTGGCGGCGATGATTGCCGCGATGATTGACGGCGTGTGGCTGCGCGCCGCGCTGTCCGGATGGCGTGAGGCGGACAGCGAGAGTGCGCGCGCCTTGTTGTCGGAATTCGTCGACGGGCGGCTCCCGGATCGCAGCCGGGCCGCGCCCGGCGGCGAGAGCGGCGCGGCGAAAGCGCGCGAGCGAGCGGCGGCTCCCGCGGCTGGCGAGCGCTTTGCCTCCATCAATCCCGCCAACGGTGAGGTCGTGGGCTACGCCGTCGTCGCCGGGCCGGCGCAGGTCGACGCGGCGGTGCGCGCGGCCCAGCTCGGCCAGACCAAGTGGGCCGCGATGACCGGCGCCGAGCGTGCACGCGTGCTGCGGCGCGCGGCACAGCTGCTGCGATCGCGTAATCAGGAGCTAGCCGAGCTCGAAACGCGTGACACCGGCAAGCCCATTCAAGAAACCCTGGTGGTGGACGCCATATCCGGCGCCGACTGCTTCGAATATTTTGCGAGCCTGGCGCAATCCTTGAGCGGCGAACACATCGATCTGGGCCCTCAAGCGTTCGGCTACACCCGCCGCGAGCCCTTGGGAGTCGTCGCCGGCATCGGCGCCTGGAACTACCCTCTGCAGATCGCGTGCTGGAAAGCCGCGCCCGCTCTTGCCTGCGGCAACGCCATGATATTCAAACCCGCGGAACTCACGCCCTTGAGCGCGGTGAAGCTGCAGGAGATTTTGCTCGAAGCCGGCCTGCCGCCGGATGTGTTCCAAGTTGTGCAAGGTTTTGCCGACACCGGCCGCCTGCTCACGCGCCATCCCGGCATTCGCAAGATATCGCTCACCGGCGAAGTCGGCACCGGCAAGGCGGTGATGAGCGATGCCGCGCAGACGCTCAAGCATGTGACGCTGGAGCTCGGCGGCAAGTCGCCCTTGATCATTTTCGAGGACGCCAAGCTCGACAACGCGGTGGCCGGAGCGCTGCTCGCGAACTTTTATTCCTCCGGGCAAGTGTGTTCGAACGCGACGCGCGTATTCGTGCACCGCTCGGTGAGGGCGGAATTCACCGAGCGCCTGGTCAAGCGCGTGAGCGCGATGCGGATCGGCGATCCGATGGATCCGGCCACCCAGGTGGGCCCGCTGGTATCGGAGCAGCACATGCAGAAGGTGCTCGGCTGCATCGCCCGCGGCCGCGCCGAGGGCGCAACACTCATTATCGGAGGCGGCCGCGTGACCAGCGGAGATTTGGGCAGGGGATATTTCGTCGCCCCGACTGTGTTCGATGATTGCCGCGACGACATGGCGATCGTGCGCGATGAGATCTTCGGACCCGTCATGTCGGTGCTCGAATTCGCGGACGAGCGCGAAGTCATCGAGCGCGCCAACGCCACGCAATTCGGACTGGCGGCCGGGGTATTCACCAACGATTTGACGCGCGGTCATCGGGTGATCGCCCAGCTGCAGGCCGGCACGTGCTGGATCAATCACTACAACGTGACGCCGATCGAATTGCCGTTCGGCGGCGTGAAAATGTCGGGCCTCGGACGCGAGAACGGACGCGCCGCGCTCGAGCACTACACCCAGCTCAAGAGCGTCTACGTCGCCATGGGCGATGTCGACGCCCCATATTGACCCGCGGCATCAATCGATCTGGTACAACGGATCCGGAGCAACGATGAAATCGCTTGACGAAACTTTCGACTACATCATCGTCGGGGCGGGATCCGCCGGCTGCGTGCTGGCGGACCGGTTGAGCGCGGTCGGCGCGCGCCGCGTGCTGCTGCTCGAGTACGGCGGCTCGGACCGCTCGATTTTCATCCAAATGCCCTCGGCCTTGTCGATTCCGATGAACATGCCGAAATACAACTGGTTCTACCACACCGAGCCGGAACCGCACTTGGACGGCCGGCGCATGCACACGCCGCGCGGCAAGGTGTTGGGCGGATCCTCTTCGATCAACGGGCTGGTCTACATCCGCGGCAATCCGCATGATTTCGAACGCTGGGCGCGGGAAGGCGCTGCCGGCTGGTCCTACGCCGACGTGCTGCCCTATTTCAAGCGCGCCGAGAAGCGCGCCGAAGGCGGCAACGAATACCGCGGCGACAGCGGCAAACTTCAGACCTGTTACGGCAGGCTGATCAACCCGCTGCACGCGGCGTGGCTCGCGGCGGCGGTCGAAGCGGGTTATCCGCGCTCCGCGGACGTCAACGGCTACAGCCAAGAAGGGTTCGGCCGCATGGACATGACCGTGGCCGACGGCGTTCGTTGCAGCGCCGCCAACGCGTACCTGCGCCCGGCCAGGCAACGGCCCAATCTCAAGGTCGTGACTCAGGCGCTCGCGACGCGCATTCTGTTTGAGGGCCGCCGCGCTCGCGGCGTGGAATACAGCCGGGACGGGGTCACATGTCGCGCGCGGGTGAACGCAGAGGTGATACTTTGCGGCGGACCGGTCAATTCTCCGCAATTGTTGAAATTGTCCGGTATCGGGCCGGCGGCGGAACTGCGCGCTCACGGCATCGAGGTCGTGGTGGACCGGCCGGGAGTCGGGGAGAACTTGCAGGATCATCTGGAGTTTTATTTCCAGGTCGCGTGCAAGGAGCCCATCACATTGTATTCGTCGATCAATTGGCGGAGCCGTGCGCTGATCGGCGCGCGTTGGCTGCTGCGCAAGGATGGTTTGGGCGCCACCAATCACTTCGAGACCTGCGGCTTCATACGCAGCCGCGCGGGCATCGCCTATCCGGACATTCAATATCACTTTCTGCCCATGGCGGTGGCATACGACGGGTCGACCCTGGCGCAGGAGCACGGCTTTCAAGCGCACGTCGGACCGATGCGCTCCAAGAGCCGCGGCTGGGTGCGGTTGGCTTCGACCAATCCGTTCGAGAAACCGCGCATTCAATTCAATTACTTGAGCGAGCCTGACGATTGGACCGAAATGCGCGCCTGCGTGCGCCTGACGCGGGAAATCTTTTCACAACCGGCCTTCGATCGGTACCGCGGGCGCGAGATCCAGCCGGGCGCGGAGGTCCAGACGGACGAACAAATCGATGCGTTCATCCGTGCCAAGGTCGAGAGCGCATACCACCCCTCGTGCTCCTGCAAGATGGGCCGGTCGAACGACCCCATGGCGGTGGTTGATCCTGAAACACGCGTTTACGGAGTCGAAGGCTTGCGGGTGGTGGATTCCTCCATCATGCCTTCGGTGACCACCGGCAATCTGAATGCGCCGACCATCATGCTGGCCGAGAAAGCCGCGGACCATATCCTGGGCCGCGGAATGCTGCCGCGGGAGAATGCGTCTTACTACACCGCGCCTAATTGGCAGAATGCCCAGCGATGAATACAGAGGAATACGTGTATATCGCAATGGCTCGCCGGCCATCAATTCGGTAAGGTTCGAACGTGGCAGGAGCGAGCGAAAACGATGGTATCGCGATGCGCTTGGAGGAAGCCGCACAACTCCTTCGCGAACAGGGCGCCAATATTTATCGGGTGCGCGCCTATGAGCGCGCCGCGGCCACCGTGCGTGCGCTCAAAAGGCCGGTATCGGAATTGATCTCGGCCAGGGGCGCGGCGGCTCTGTCCGAGCTGCCCGGTCTCGGGGAGCATCTCTCGAGAAGCATCCATCAGCTCGCCACGGCCGGGCGGCTTCCCATCCTGGATCGTTTGCGAGGCGATGTCGATCCGATCGAGGTGCTTGCCTCGGTTCCGGGCATCGGCGAGATCACGGCGCGGCGCATTCACGATGCGCTCGACATCAACACCCTCGAGGAGTTGGAGACGGCTGCGCACGATGGGCGGCTCGCGCACACCTTGGGGTTCGGCGCCAAACGTCTGGCCGGGATTCGCGACGCATTGGCGGGCCGGCTGGGCCGGTTTCGCGGTGCTGCGAGTGATGCGCACCAGGATATGGCGAGCGTCGCTGAGATACTCGATGTGGACGCGCAGTATCGGCGCGAGGCACAACTGGGAAAGCTCAAGCTGATCGCGCCGCGCCGCTTCAATCCCGGTGGCAAGGCCTGGCTGCCGGTGTTGCACACTCAGCGGGGCGATCGACATTATACGGCGTTGTTCTCCAACACCGCGCGAGCCCATGAACTGCACCGCACGGACGATTGGGTGGTGCTGTATCACGACGGCTCGTCGGGGGAACGTCAGTGCACGGTGATCACGGCGACGCGTGGTCCGATGGCCGGCAAGCGCATTGTGCGCGGGCGCGAGGATGAATGCCTGGCGCACTATCGACTCAGCCGATCCACCGAACTTCCGGCTCCTTGCGTGCAACCGCAGCAGCCGCCGCACGCGGACGTCCGACGATGATGGGTGCCACCGGCACCCACGATTCCGGGAGCCCCAGGGCCTGCTTTCCCGCCGGCGTGTTCAAATAGCTCTGGGCAAAGCCGATCCAACAGCTGCCGAGCCCGAGGGAATGGGCCATGAGCATCAAGTTCTCGGCCGCGAGCGCACAGTCTTCGACGATCCACGGACCCGGTCCATTACCCGAAATGAGGATCAATAGCGGTGCGTGATAGAAAATCTGAAAGGCCGGATCGCCGAGCAGGGTGCGAAAATGCGCGGCGCGAGCGCCCGCGGCCATGTCCGCCGGCATGGTCGCAACCATGTGAGCTTTCGCGGCCTGGGATACCCGATCGAGCAACGCCTGGTCCCGAATGACGGTAAAGGTCCACGGCTGCTGGTTGACCGCATTGGGCGCCTGGGTGGCGGCGGCGATGAGCCGATGGATCGTCTTCTCATCGATCGCTAGGCTCTGGTACTCGCGGATCGAGCGCCGGCCCGAGATCGCCTCAACGATGTCCATGATGAATTTCCCGCGTTGAGCAAACGCTTAGGCTAGGCCCGGCGCCGGGCTTTCGACAGTGTGGCAACTACCTAGGAGCGGGCGGCCGGCATCGATTACGGCAACCGCATATTGCCGAACCATTTTCTTGCGCCGATGATCATCGCATATCTTCCAGATCCCGGAACCTGCGCGGATATCGCAGTGCACAGGAGGGAACCATGACAGCCGTGACCGTTCATAGGGCCGCCAAAGGGGCTGATCGAGCGCTACCCATCTTCAAGGAGATCGAGAGGCTCACGCAGCGCATCCGCGAGCGCGCGTTCGGGGTCTTCGCGGCTCGCCGTTGTCAGCAAGACTGGGCACTCAATGATTGGCTCACCGCCGAGCGAGAGCTGTGCTGGCCGGCATCGGAGCTGGTGGAGCGCGAAAAAGACTATACGCTCAACGTGGCCATCGCCGGCTTCAAGCCCGAAGATATTACGGTCACGGCCACGCCACGCGAATTGATCGTTCATGCCGCGGCTGAACAGACCCGCAGCCAAAAGGCCAAGACCAACGATGAACGGGTGTGCTGGTCGGAGTTTCGCGGCAACGATGTGTATCGACGCGTCGAGCTGCCCGCCGACATATTGGTCGATAAGGTCTCGGCGCGCTATGAGCATGGTCTGCTCAAGATCACGGCCCCGAAGGCCAAGCGGCCCGCGAAGATTGCCCGCGTCTCGAGGCGCTCAATATCGGCGAAGACTTGAGGCATGCGGAGCGCTTCAGGCGGCGGACGCGCCGCCGGCGCCCGTTGGCTAATTTGCGATAGGTAGTTTTGCGGATCGACTCCTGCGGCCGGCGAGGTAGGCGTCGACGACCCGCGGTATGGGAATGGTTTCGATCAGCGCGCCATTGAACGCTGCCCACACCGCTTCATTCGATCCGGTGCACCTGGGCGATCCGACATGGAATCCGGCGCGCGCTACTTCAGATACTCATCGAACCACTTGAGCGTGCGGGCGAGGACGTCGGCGATGTGCCCCGGGTCGCGCAGCCCGTGACCTTCTCCCGGATAGATCATGACCGCCGCCGGAACACCGAGCGTTTTCAGCGCATGCCAGAATTCCTGTGTCTGAGCCGCGGGACATTCGATGTCGCGCTCGCCCACGTAGGAGAATGTCGGCGTGCGCACGTTGCGGATGAAATTGATGGGCGATGAGCGCGCATACACCGCAGGGTCCTCGTACACCGATGCGCCGAAATAGGGCAGCATCCACGCATCGATGCCGTTTTCGCCGTAGTACGATTGCCAATTGCTGATGCCGGCGGCAGCGACCGCCGCCTTGAAGCGCTGGGTCTGAGTCACCGCCCACATGGTCATGAAGCCGCCGTAGCTTCCGCCCATGATACCGAGCCGCTTTTCGTCGATTGGCGCCGCCTTGGCCGCGGCATCGATGCCCGCCAGAATATCGCGCAGATCGCCGTGGCCGAAATCGCGCACGTTGGCCGAGGTGAAGCGTTCACCCTGGCCGAAGCTGCCGCGCGGATTCGGTTCGAACACCGCATAGCCGTGCTCGAGCAGGGTGCGCGTCGATCCCGGACCGATGAAGGAGGGCACCGCGGCCGCTGCGGGTCCGCCGTGCACGATTGTCACCAGCGGCATTTGCTTGGCGGCGCTCAGCGGCAGCAACAGCCAACCCTGCACGTTGAATTCGTCGCTCTTCCACGAAAGACTTTGCACCCGCGCCGCCGGCATTACGCCGGCATTGGCCGTGGTCAAATTCCGCCAGGCTCCGACCGGTCCGACTTCGATCTCCGGCGGGGCAGTGAATGACTCGTGGTCCGCGGCGGCTACAGCGGATGGGCACGCCATGGAAACGCCGCCGCCACGCAGCCCGAGCGACTCCGCACCGCTCCACACGGTGCGCACCGAGGCGGGTGCGCGACCCTCTCCGAGATCGGCCACCTGGCTGCTGTCGCCGGCGAGCAGCTGCGCCTGAAGGTGTCCGTCGCAGCGCCAGGCGAGAGCGGTGGCCGATGCTCGCAGCCCGGGAGTCACATTGACAGCGGGACCGCCCTCGGTCGGCAGCGTGTACACGTCGCCGCCCGTGGACCCAAAGTCGCTCATGATGCCGGCGATGAACGCCACAGTCCGGCCATCACGCGAGACCTTCGGGGCCGCGAGCTGTTGACGCGGAGTCGCCGGGCTGTAAATCACCCGCGCCGCCGCATCCCGCTCCGAAAAGGCGTAGAGCTTGGCGGTCCACCAGTTGTCATCGCCGTTGCCGGGCGAAGCGGTGCCCACGAAGCCTTTGCCCGCGGGCCGCCAGTCGTATTCATAGACGAATAAATCGGGCGGTGAGGCCCAATGCAGAGTGCCGGCTTCGAGAACCGCGATGCGCTGCTCGGGCGCTGTTTCATCCAAATCGCCGGCAACCGGCGTGCCCGCTTCCGTTGCGCCCACCTCCTTGAGCGCATTCGCAGTGGCCAGCATCGCGAGCCGACCATCGGGACCGTAGCGCAGGTCCTCGATGGTGCCGCTGAAGTCGAGCAGCTTGGCGAGTCCGCTGCCATCGGCGGCGACTGAATATACCGAGCGCGCATGGCTGCCGGGCGTGCGCAGCGCAAAACTCAAGCGGCTGCCGTCCGGACTCCAGGTCGGTGAGTTGGGCCAGCATTCTCGGGTACGGCCGCAGGGCAGAGCGACGATGGTTGCAGCGCCGTTATCGACACGCCGGATGACGAGGTCGCGAATCAGAGGATAAAAGCCGCCGACCGGCGAATCGCCTTCAACCGAGGCCACAAGCGCGGCGTCCGGCGAAATCTCCACGGCCAAGAAGCGGTGGATCGGCCGCTCCGTGGGCGGCGCATCCTCGGCGAGCGCGCATGGCGCCCACGCCAACCACGCCGCAGCGGTCATCGCAGCGGCGACCAGGGCGAAGGATTGCGTGCCGCCGCGTCGCATAGGATTCATCGCGCAAAGAATCATCGCCCGGGGCTCGCCGCGAGCAGGGCAAGCTCCTCGAACAGCAATTGCGCGGCGAGCTGCGCGGTATTGGTGGTCGGATCGTACTGCGGCGCCACCTCGACCACGTCGGCGCCGATGATGTGCAGACCGGTGAGCGCCCGCAGTAGGGCAATCCCTTCGCGCGGCGTGATACCGCCAACCTCCGGCGTTCCGGTGCCCGGTGCAAAGGCGGGATCGAAGCCATCCACGTCGACGCTCACATAGACCGGTCCGTCGCCGACCACCGTGCGGGCGCGCTCGGCAACGGCGGCGACCCCTGAAGCCGTGAATTCCTCGATCTCGATCACGGTCATGCCCGAGGCATAGGAAAACTCCCAGAAGACATTCGCGGCTCCGCGAATGCCGATCTGAATCGTGCGCTCGGGATCCAGCACGCCGTCGAGCACCGCCAGGCGAAACGGTCCGCCGTGGTGAAATTTCGAGTCGTCGAATGCGCCCATCGTGTCGCAATGGGCATCGATGTGCACCAGTCCAGCCGGCCGTTCCCGGCCCAGCGCCTTCAGGATGGGGTAGGTCACCGAATGATCGCCGCCCACGGAGAGCGGGCGTACGCCTTGCTTCTTCAAGTCATCGTAGAACCATTCGATGTCCGCGAGGGTCTGTTCCAGACTGAAGCGGCTGCGGAACGGCACATCGCCGATATCCGCGGCCTTGACCCTGGCCTTCGGCACGTTTTTCTGCCCCGGGTGATAGGGTCCGATGCGCTCGATGGTGCGCACCGCGCGTGGACCGAATCGTGCGCCGGTGCGATTCGAAACACCCAGATCGCTCGGTACACCCACCGCGGCGATCTCGAGGCCCGCCGCATCGGCGGCTGCCGGCAAACCGAGAAATGTCGGTATGCCCGAATACGGCAGGGAGCGCCGCCCCTCGCCGGTGGCCAGATCGTCGGCCGCCGCCTTTAAGACCGGATCGTCGATTGAAAAGGCCCCGGCATCGGCGTAGCGACGCCGCAGCGCCTCGAGTTTCTGCTTATCCAAATGGGCTCATCCCTCGATGATCGGATACGGTCGCGCGGCATTGTCCTCCGCTGCCTCGCACCGTGTCCACCCCCGAGTGTCGAGTGTGTCTTCAGACCAACCGACTTACTCGGCGCCGGCGGCCGCGCGGCGGCGACACCCGCGGTACGACACCCGGGGCTCGTTTCGGGTGCTGCGCAGGTCGAAGTTGCCCTCGTTGGTGTAGATCACTGCGTTCTTGTTGGTGAGGTTCGTGATGTACAGCTCGGTCATCCACTGTCCCTCGGTCTGATCGATGCCGATGCGCAAGTTCACGACCGAGTAGCGCGGATGAAGAACGCGCGGCAGGCCGTTGCTGGTATTAGCAAGGTCGTTCCACATGTCACCCTTGTGCGCTTAGCTTTCGGCACCCTGACGGGCGGGCGGGTTGCGACGGGCCGGCGCAGCGCCTGACCGCCGGGCGGCTCACAGACGGCCAGGGCAGCGCATTGACGCCCCCGCCTCGATACGCCATATTCCGTGTGGAACTTCGAATGAAAGAGCAGTCACCAGCGCAGATGCGGGCGGCCTATGCCGAAGCGCTGTCGGCGCTGCGCACGGGGCGCGCCGCGACCGCCGAGCGGCAGCTGCGCGCCATCCAGGCCGCCGCCCCCGGCGAGATCAACAGTCTGCACCTGCTCGGCGTCGCACTCCTCAATCAGGACAAGTCCGCCTCGGCCGTCCAGACACTCGAGCGAGTCGTGCTCGAGCAGCCCGAGTTCGCCGATGCGCGCGTCGATCTTGCTCGGGCTTATCGTCGCGCAGGCCAGCGCTCGCGCGCCCGCGAGGAGGTACGGCGCGTGCTCGAGGCCGACCCGCACCATCACCGGGCGTGGCTCGCATACGGCGATGTGCTCGTCGAGCTCGAACAGTACCCGGATGCGCTCGTGGCCTTCGAGCGCGCTCGACTGACCGACCCGCATCGGACGCGGATCGAGGCGGCAACGGCCGCACTCGTGGCGGACGAGCGCCGCAGACCCGAGGAGCTGTTTCGCGAGATCCTCAAGGAGGATCCGAGTAACGTGGCGGCGCTGTGTGGCCTTGCGGCGCTGGCATTGAGTGCCGATCGTCCAATCGAGGCAGAGCGACTGCTGCGCCACGCTTTGCGGCAGTCCGCCTACCTCCCGCTGGCCTACCGAGGGCTTGGGCCTGCGCTGGTGCGGCTCGGGCGCCTCGAGGAGGCGGAGGCGGCCGTGCGATATCTCGAGAAGATCGAGCCCGACAGCCCTCAAACCTGGGTGGCGATCGCCTCCGTCGCCACGCGAATGCTGCGGCTGGAAGATGCGCTCGCCGCCTATGAGCGCGCAGCGTTTCTCAAGCCGGATGAGGCGGGGCTGCGGGTCTCCGCCGGGCACCTGCAGAAAACCCTGGGCCGGCGCCCCGAGAGCGAGGCGTCCTACAAGGCGGCGCTGCAGACGGACCCGGGTCGAACCGAGGCGTGGTGGAGCCTCGCGGACCTCAAGAATTATGTCTTCAGCGATGCGGAGATCGCCGAGATGCAGCGCCTGCTGGCGAGCGGCAAGCAGCCACGCTCCAACGACGCGCACCTGCAGTTCGCGCTTGGCAAGGCGTTCGAGCAGCGCGCGGCGCACGCGCAGGCCTTTGCGCACTACGCCGCGGGGAATGCCCTGCGCCGTCTGGACGAGCCGTTCGACATCGAGGCGTTCGAGCGTCGCTGTGCACGCATTGGCGCGTTCTTCGACGCCGGCTTCTTCGCAGCGCACAGCGGCAGCGGCCACCCGAGTTCCGCGCCGATCTTCATCGTCGGCCTGCCGCGCTCCGGCTCGACGCTGCTCGAGCAGATCCTCGCCAGTCACTCGCAGGTGGAAGGCACCATGGAGCTGCCGAATATACTCAACATGGTGGCGCAGTTCGACGATTTGGTGTGCGGCCGGGATGGCTATCCGGACACCGTCGGCCAGGCATCCTCCGCGCAGCTCGCCGCGCTCGGCCGCCGCTATCTCGAGGAGACGGCGCCGCTGCGCGCAGGGCGCGCGCACTTCACCGATAAGCTGCCCAATAATTTCAGCCACATCGGCCTGATAACCGCCATTCTGCCGGGCGCCGTTGTCATCGACGCGCGCCGCCACCCGATGGATGCGTGCTTCAGCACCTTCAAACAGCACTTTGCCGAAGGGCAGACCTTCAGTTACGACCTGACGGACCTCGGCCGCTATTACCGCTGCTATCTGTCGGTCATGGACCACTGGGACGCGGTGTTGCCCGGGAGGGTCTTGCATGTGCAGTACGAGGAGGTGGTGCGCGATCCGGAGGCGAACATCCGCCGCTTGCTGGCGCACTGCGGCCTCACGTTCGAGCCTGCCTGCCTGAATTTCCACGCGACTCGCCGTGCGGTGCGCACGGCAAGCGCCGAGCAGGTGCGCCAGCCGCTTTACAGCTCGGGCGTCGGCCACTGGCGGCATTTCGCGCGCGAGCTCGAGCCGCTACGTCGCGCGCTCGGGGAAAGCCTGGCGCGCTTCGAGGACCCGGCTGGGAGGGCGGTAATGAACGACCGTTGACCAACGGCGGTCACTACGGCGATCATCAGAGAAGGGAGACTGCACGCAGGCGCGAATACCGGACGGATAACCAATATTCTTTCAAGGGGTGGTAC
>JBBIUT010000034.1:0-29415 GCA_037440085.1 Gammaproteobacteria bacterium | reverse complement strand
GCCCTGATCACCCTGGACGGCCTGCCGGCCGGCGATAAGCGTTGGATCAAAGTGACGGCGGACAAGGACGCCGCCCTCGCCGCAAAGGCCAAGGATCGCGCCTTCGAAGTGGCAAGTTATCGCTACGACGCCATTTTCCGTCCGCTCGAGCAGCTGCTGGTGGCGAAGGAATCCAAGGCCGCCGGCAAGGCGCCAGCGCCCGAGCGCAGGCCCGCACCTGCCCCGGGGCCGTGATCAGCGGGACCAGCGCCGGGTTCGCTCGCCGCCTTGCGGCGCTGCTCTACGACAGCCTATTGCTCGCCGCACTGCTCACGCTCTACACCGCGGCCTTGGTGTTCGCACGCCACGGGGCGCTAACCGCACAAAGCCCCGGCGTCTGGTGGTATGCCTACCGGGCCGGGGAGCTCGCGCTGGTGGGCGGCTATTACGTGCTCAATTGGACGCGCAGCGGTCAGACCTTGGGGATGCGTGCCTGGCATTTGCGCGCCGTCAGCGACTCGGGACTCGGGCTCGACGTCGCCTCGGCGCTGCTGCGATTCGTCTGCGGGTTTCTCGCGTGGGCGCCGGCGGCTCTCGGCGTGCTGTGGCTGTACGTCGATCCCGAACATCTGGCCCTGCACGACCGTCTGTCGAATACTCGCGTGCTGTACCTATCGGGTTCTTGAGATCGCAACCAGCGTACACAGGCCGACCGCCGCGGTCGGCAGCCAGCCGACCAGCGCCGGATTCAAGTCAAACAGCTGCCCGCCGTTCTCGACCGTGCGCGTCAACAGAAAAAACAAGATACCGAGCATCACGCCGATCACGGTACGCGTACCCGCGCCGCTGGTGCGCAGCGGCCCGAACACGAAGGGCAGCGACAACAAAGTGACGATGATGACCGCGAACAGGCGCGCAATACGCGACCAGAATCCGATCTCATAGGACTCGGTTCCCAGATTATTGCGGCGCAGATGATCAATATAGGCCTTGAGGCCGCGCAGCGTCAGCAAGTCCGGATCGGTCGCCGCCAGCCCCAGGAAGTCCGGATTGACCGTCGAGCGCATTTCGACCTGCTTGAGCACTTCACTGTCGATGCGATCCGCGCCGAAGCGCGTGGTCGCCACATTTTGCATGCGCCAATGGCTGGGATCGGCCACCGAGATGCGCTCTGCCCTTTGGATCGATCGCAGTCGATTGGAGCCGTCGAGCTCAAAGAGCGACACGCCGCCGAACGCCTGGTCGACTTCGCCGGTCTGCACCCGCAGGATGAGATTGCCCTCCTTCACCCACGCCCCGCTCGACCCGGCAAAGCTCACGTCCGCCAGCTTGCTCGTGGTTTTTTCACGCTTGGCGAATTGCGCCAGCGGCGGTGCCACGTATTCGCCGATCCCGTACATGGCCACGGCGAGGGTGAGGCCCGCGAGTCCCACCGGCCAGGCAATACGCCAGACAGACACTCCAGAGGCGCGTGTCACCACCAATTCGCTTCCCGCCGCGAGATTGCCGAGCCCCATCAGCGCACCGATCATGGCGCCGATCGGAAGCAATTCGAAGGCCTGCTCCGGAAGATTCAAGAATGTGAATATGAAGGCGTCACCCGCGCCGTATTCGCCGACACCGACGTCGCCCTGCTGGCTGATGAACAAAAAGAGGCCGCCGAGCGTGAGCAGCACTCCCATCACCATCAGGGTGTACACGATCACGGTGCGGTACAAGTACCGATCGAGCACGTTCACGCGGTGCGAGCCTCCCGATACACCAGATACAGGCCGAGCGCCAGGGCACCGATATGCACCCACCAGGGGCCGATCGCCGGCGGCAGATCGCCTTTCTCGACCCACACTTTGGCCGCGGAGAGCAAATTCGCATACACGAAGTAAACGACGATGGCGAAGCCGACTCGCGCATACCGGCCCTGGCGCGGACGCAAGCGGCTCAAGGGAACCGCCACCAGGGTCAATATGAGCGCCATTATCGGACTCGAGGCCCTGGACTGCAGCTGGGCGATGTCGGAAGCGTTGCTCGAGCCGAATAATTCGCCGCTGGGCTTGGTGTCCGGATCCTGAGTGCTGCCGACGGTATCGTCAGGGGCGGCGATCGGAATGCCGTGCTCGGCAAACTCGATGACGCGAAAGTCGCGTTGTCCCGGCGTCCCTTCGTAGCGCCGTCCGTTGTAGAGCGTGACGAAATGTCCGCCGTTCGCGGCAGCTTTCATATATGCCGCCGTGTCGGCGACCGCCACCTCGATGCGATCCGCCGATTCGCGCCGCACGAACACATTGTGCAGCAACCCGGCCTCATCGACGCGTTCCGCATAAAACACTCCATTGCCACCGCCGCTGTTGAACGAGCGAAAGCGGCCCGCATCCAGCTGCCCGAACTGCGCTTCCTTGAGCGCCGACTGGCGCAGCAGCTGCGCCTGCCGGTCCGCTCGCGGCACCTGCACGAACGCGAGCCATCCCAAGCCGAGCGCAATCACCGCGGCGAAGCAAAACAGGGGGGCGAGCAGGCGCGCGGGCGCGAAGCCGCAGGCAAGCAGCGCCGCCATCTCGCTGTCGTGGTAAAGACGGCCGAAAGCGAGCACGATGGCGAGCAACAGACCGACCGGCACGATCACCGACAGATTCATGATGGCGCCGAGCGCAATCAGATCGAGCACCACGTGCCGGCCGTAATCGTTGGCCGCCGCCTGGCCGAGAACCCGAGAGAGCTGATTCGAAACCAAAATCGCCACCAGAACCCCGGTGACGGCGAGCCAGGTCTGGATCACCTCGCGCAGCACATACCGCTGTATGGTCCATTTCATGCCATCGAGCTTAGAGCCTGGGCCTTAATCTAGTAAACTATTTAATTTATCCGAGCCGGCGGCTCGAAGAACAAGATCGGAGTGCGGGATATGGAATTCAAGGCAATCATCGATGCCAAAACGCGCGCAGCCTCGGATTGCGCCGTCGTCGGAGTCTACGAGAACGGCGACCTCGGCACCGCCGCTCGGAATATCGACGCGCAGACCGGCGGGCTGATCAGGCACCTGTATACCGGGGGTGATTTCGCCGGCAAAGCGGGCGATACCTTGTTGTTGCCGCGGCCGGCCGGAGCGGCTTCGGCACGGGTGCTGTTGGTGGGATTGGGACCGCGAACCGGCTTCGTTCGCAAACAGTATAGGAAGGCGTTGCTGTCGGGCGCTCAAGCCCTCGCCAAAACCGGCGCCGCCAATTCCGTGGTGTACCTGGCGCTGGAAGGGATTGCCGGCGTCGAAGTGCAATACCGCGCCCGCATGGTGGCCGAAATATTCAGCGCACAGGGCTACAAGATTCCCGACTTGAAGTCGGGTGCGAAGCCAAAGCCGGCCAGGCTCTCGAGCGTCAGCGTGGCTGCCGAGAATGCGCGCGCGGCGAAGGCGGCCGCCAACGGCCTCAAGATCGGCGCTGCAATCGGCAGCGCCATGGCCCTGTCGCGCGATCTGGCGAACCTGCCGCCCAACATCTGCACCCCCACTTATATCGGGCGGCGGGCCGAAAGCCTGGCCAAGGAGTGGCCGCGCATCAAGACCAAGGTCATCGACGAGAACGGCATCAAGGCGTTGAAAATGGGTGCATTCCTCGCGGTCGCACAAGGCTCAGCGCAACCGCCGCGGCTGATCGTCTGTGAGTATCACGGTGCCAAGAAGACGCGCGCGCCGATCTGCCTGGTCGGCAAGGGAATCACCTTCGATTCGGGCGGGATTTCCCTCAAGGAGCCCCCCGCCATGGACGAAATGAAGTTCGACATGAGCGGCGCGGCCACCGTGCTCGGCGCCGTGCGCGCCGCGGCCGAGCTGGCGCTGCCCATCAATCTGGTGGTGATCATCGCCGCCTGCGAGAACATGCCGAGCGGCGGCGCGATCAAACCCTCGGACATCGTCACGAGCATGTCCGGGCAGACAGTGGAAATTCTGAACACCGACGCCGAGGGCCGCCTGGTTCTCTGCGATGCGATCACCTATGGCCGCCGCTTCAAGCCGGCCGCCGTGATTGACGTGGCCACCCTGACGGGCGCCTGCGTGGTCGCCCTGGGCCACCACCTGAGCGGATTGATGAGCAACGACGATGCTCTGGCCGCCGAACTCGCCGCGGCCGGCATCCGCGCCGACGATCGTGCTTGGCGCATGCCGATCGCCGACGAGTATGTCGATCAGCTGAAGAGCAATTTCGCGGATTTGGCCAATGTCGGCGGACGCGAGGGCGGCGCCTGCACTGCCGCCTCGTTCCTGTCGAAATTCGCCGCCAATCTCGCCTGGGCCCATCTCGATGTCGCCGGTACCGCCTGGCTTGGCGGTTCGCAAAAAGGCAGCACCGGCAGACCGATACCCTTGCTGGTTGATTTCCTCGTGAATCGCGCCCGATCGACGTGACCGCTTCCCGACATGACCGACCGGGTTGATTTCTACGTAATGAACAGTCCGCTGCCGAAGCAGCGCTTCACTTTCGCTTGCCGGCTGGTCGAGAAGGCGTATTTGCGGGGTCTGCGCGTCATGGTCTTGAGCGCGAGCGCTGCCGATGCGAAGGCGCTCGATGACCTGATGTGGACCTTCAATGACCAATCCTTCGTGCCGCACCGGTTGTGCCGTGACCAGGAACCCATGAACCCGGAGGAGGCGCCGGTGCACCTCTCCACCGCCCTCGATGCCGCCTCGGCGGCCGATTTGCTTGTCAATATGAGCGACCGGCTGCCCACGGGATTGGAGCGCTTCGCGCGCATAGCCGAAATCATCGACGGTGACCCGGAACGACGGCGCCTGGGCCGCGAGCGCTTCAAGACTTACCGCGAGCATCAACTGACGCCCAAGACTCACCAGATGGACGGCGCCGGGGAAATTTGAGTCCAGCATGTCATCCGAATCGCACGACCCTCGCCAAATTCCAATCCTGACGGAAACCATCGAAGCCGGGGCCGAAGCGGCGGCCGCGCCATTTGCCTTCGAAGCCGCGCATGAGGCTATTTTGGCCGAAGCGCGTCAGTTGATCGATTCGCTCCTGCGCAAGGCGGCGTGCGAAATTGAAACGAAGCGGTTCGAGAGCCTGTTCGAGCGCCTGCGTGCCGAGCTTCCGGTACTCGTGGATCGGGTGATGCGCGAGCAGACCGCGGCTGCCGGCGAGTCCGGTGAGGCGCGCGATTGATCACCCATCGGGCGCGCCGCGCAGCGTTTTAGACCCTGACCGCTATAATCCGTCGCCATGGACAAAGCCTTTTCCCCCGCCGACATCGAATCGCGCATTTATGCGAACTGGGAAGCGCACGGGTATTTCGCGCCGAGCGGCACCGGGCCCGCCTATTCGATCGTCATACCGCCGCCCAACGTCACCGGCACGCTGCACATGGGGCACGCGTTCCAGGACACCATCATGGATGCTCTCATTCGCCATCGGCGCATGCTGGGCTTCGACACGCTGTGGCAGCCGGGCATGGATCATGCCGGGATCGCCACGCAAATGGTGGTCGAGCGGCAGCTGAATGCCGCCGGACAAAGCCGCATCGACCTTGGGCGCGAGGCGTTTGTAGAACGAGTCTGGCAGTGGAAGAACACATCGGGCGGGTTGATCGCGCGCCAATTGCGGCGTCTGGGCGCATCGGTCGATTGGCAGCGCGACAAGTTCACCATGGATCCGCAGCTCTCTGAGGCCGTGACCGAGGCCTTCGTGCGTCTGTACCGCGAAGGGCTGATCTATCGCGGTAAACGGCTGGTGAATTGGGATCCGGTGCTCAAGACCGCCCTTTCGGATTTGGAAGTGATCGCCGAAGAGGAAATGGGCAGCCTGTGGCATCTGCGCTACCCGTTGTGCGGCGGCGAAGGCCACTTGGTCGTCGCGACCACCCGGCCCGAAACCCTGTTGGGCGACACCGCCGTCGCGGTTCACCCAGAGGACGAGCGCTACCGCCATTTGATCGGTCGGCAAGTTCGCTTGCCGCTCGCCGAGCGCGACATACCCATCATCGGCGACGCCTATGTCGATCCGAAGTTCGGCAGCGGCTGCGTCAAGATCACGCCCGCCCACGATTTCAACGACTACGAAGTCGGCCGGCGACACAGCCTGGCGATGATCAACATCATGACGCCGGATGCCGCGATCAACGACAACGCTCCGCCCGCCTATCGAGGACTCGACCGCAGCGTCGCGCGTACCCGCATTCTCGCGGATCTCGATGCCTTGGGCCTCATCGAGCGCATCGAACCCCACAAACTCATGGTGCCGCGCGGTGATCGCACCAATTCCGTGTTGGAACCGCTGTTGACCGACCAATGGTTCGTCGATATCAAACCGCTGGCCGCGCCGGCGATGCGCGCGGTGGAGGACGCTCGCATCCGCTTCGTTCCGGAGAACTGGGCCGGCGTCTACTACGAATGGATGCGCAACATCAAGGATTGGTGCATCAGCAGGCAGCTATGGTGGGGGCATCGCATACCGGCATGGTATGACAGCGAGGGCCGTTGGTACGTCGCGCCCAGCGAGGCGGAGGCGCGCGCCGCACATGATCTCGATCCGTCGATCGCATTGCGGCAAGACGAGGACGTGCTCGACACCTGGTTCTCCTCGGCCCTGTGGCCCTTCTCTACCCAGGGTTGGCCGCACGAGACACGCGAGCTGCGCACCTATTACCCGAGCTCGGTCCTGGTCACGGGATTCGACATCATATTCTTCTGGGTCGCCCGCATGATCATGATGGGCCTCAAATTGACCGGCCAAGTGCCCTTTCGTGCGGTCTACGTGCACGGTCTGATCCGCGATCACGACGGACAGAAGATGTCCAAGTCGAAAGGCAATGTGATCGATCCGCTCGACATCGTCGATGGGATCACGCTCGATGAGCTGATCGCCAAGCGAACCACCGGTCTGATGCAGCCGCAGATGAAGCCCGCGATCGAAAAGGCGACGCGCAGGCAATTTCCGCAGGGCATCCCCGCCTTCGGCACCGATGCGCTGCGCTTGACCTTCGCGGCGCTCGCCACACAGAGCCGTGATCTGCGCTTCGACATGGCGAAGGTCGAGGGCAATCGGAATTTTTGCAACAAGCTGTGGAATGCCGCGCGCTTCGTGCTGATGAACGTCGAGGGTCGCGACCTCAAACCCCGGCGCGGCCAGGCTGACGGGGGCGTCGAATTCAGCCTTGCGGATCGCTGGATCCGCTCGCGGCTCGCGGCGATGCTGCGGCGGGTGGAATCCGGATTCGCCGACTATCGACTCGACACGGTCGCCAGTGCGCTCTACGAATTCACCTGGAGCGAATTCTGCGATTGGTATCTGGAGCTTTCCAAGGCGGTCCTGCAGTCCGATACCGCCAGCGAGGCGCAAAAGCGCGGCGCCCGAAGCTGCTTGATCGGCACGCTCGAAGTGCTGTTGCGTGCGCTGCATCCGCTCGCGCCGTTCATCAGCGAGGAGATATGGCAGCGCGTGCGAATCGATGCCGGCGCGGCCGGCGACTCGATCATCCTCGCGCCATTTCCGACCGCCGGCAGCATCGAGACGGACGCGGCGGCCGAGGCGGAAATGCGCTGGGTGATGAATTTCATTCTCGGCGTGCGGCAGATCCGCGGCGAGATGGATATCGCACCGAGCCGGCGGCTGGACGTGCTGCTGCAAAATGCCGGCCCCACCGACCTTACGTACCTGGAGCGCAATCACTCCTATTTGGCGCGTCTCGCCGGCATATCGGCTCCTCGCGCCCTCGCGCCGGGCCAGGCGGCGCCTATTGCCGCTGTCGCGCTCTTGGGCAAGCTCGAGATCTTGGTGCCCATGGCCGGGCTGATCGATCCGCAAGCCGAGATCGAGCGCCTGACCAAGCGCCAACGCCGCGCCGGCGCCGAGTTCGACAAATTGCAGGCGAAGCTCGCGAACGGCGACTTCGCCAAGAACGCGCCGGCCGAGGTCATCGACAAGGATCATCGGCGCCTCGCCGAGCTGCGCACCGAAGCGGATCAATTGGCCGCGCAAATCGCCCGCGTCAACGCGCTGCGCGGCGCATGAACACCACGCCGGCGAGCGCCGAATCGATGACGGCTCCGAAGGCCGCGCTGAACGCCGCCCTCGCTCAGATCAACCGCGTCATCCTGGGCAAGGACGCGCAGATTCGCTTATGCATCGCCTGCCTACTGGCGCGCGGCCATTTGCTGATCGAGGATATCCCGGGAGTTGGCAAGACCACTCTCGCCCATGCCATCGCCAACACCTTCGGGTTGTCGTTCCAACGGGTTCAATTCACCAGCGATCTGCTGCCCGCCGACGTGCTCGGCGTGTCCATTTTCGATCGCGAGAGCGGCAAGTTCAGATTCCAGCGCGGCCCGATCTTCGCCGAACTCGTGCTCGCCGACGAGATCAACCGGGCATCGCCCAAGGCTCAAAGCGCATTGCTGGAGGCCATGGAGGAGCGACAGGTGACGCTCGACGGGCAGACCATGCCGCTGCCGGAGGCGTTTTTCGTCATTGCGACGCAAAACCCGCAGGAGCAGGTCGGCACCTTCCCGCTGCCCGAATCGCAACTCGATCGATTTTTGATGCGCGTGCACCTGGGATACCCGGCGGCGGCGGCGGAACGGGAGTTGCTGAGCGGCGTGGACCGGCGCGAGCTGGTCAAATCGCTCGGTGCGATCGCCGGAGTGGAGGCATTGCGCAAACTGCAGCAAAACGTTCAGGAAATTCACGTCTCGCCGGCGCTGCTCGACTACGTGCAGGCGCTGGTCGCGCACACTCGCAGCGCCGCCGGCTTGAGCGTCGGCTTGTCGCCGCGCGCAGCCATCGGCTTGTTGCGCGCGGCTCGCGCCTGGGCATTGATCGCCGGACGCCACGCCGTCATTCCGGAGCACGTGCAAGCGGTGTTCCCGGCGGTGGTCGAGCATCGACTCGGCGCGCGCGATTCCGGCCCCGCCGCGGCAAGCCGCCTGCTCGAGGCCGTCCCCGTCCCTTGAGCGCGTTGCCGGCGAGCGCTTGGCGGCGGGCGGCGATCGCCCGATTGCGCGCATGGGCCGCGCGCCGGCACGGTGAAGATGCCTTGCCGGTGACGATCGACCGGCGCCGGATCTACATCCTGCCGACCCGATTCGGTCTCATGCTCGCGGCGCTGATCGTCGCGATGCTGATCGCCGGGCTCAACTACAACAGCAATCTGGGCCTGGCCTTCGCATTTCTGATGGCGAGTATCACGTTGGTCGCCATGCATCATTGTCACCGCAATCTCCTTGGATTGGTCGTCGATGTGAATGTCGAAGCGGATGCCTTTGCCGGCGGGGATGCCGCCTTTGAATTCACGCTGCGCAACCCATCGGCGGTGGATCGGTGCGATATCGAGATACGTCTGGCCGCCGATGCCGAAGCGGTCAAGAGCGTCTGTGCGAACAGCGACCAACGCGTCACGGTCACCGCCGCGGCGACCCGGCGCGGCGTGAGGCGCTTCAGCCAATTCGAGCTGCGCACGCGCTATCCATTTGGTTGGTTTCGCGCCTGGACCTATGTGCAGGGATCGCTGTCGGCGTTCGTCGCGCCGCAGCCGCGCGGCGACCGCACGCCCGCGGCTGCCGCGATGGAGGGCGGCGTGCCGCGCTCCGAGGCACACGGCGACGAGGAATTCGCCGGACTGCGGCCCTATGCCCCCGGCGTACCGCTGAAGCACATGGCGTGGAAGGTGTTGGCGCGCGGCGGCGATGCGGCGGTGCGCGGTTACACCGGATTGGCGGCGCAGCCCGAATGGCTCGAGTGGTCGGCGCTCGAGGGCCTCGATACCGAGGCGCGCCTGTCTCAGTTGTGCCGCTGGGTGCTGGCCAACGAGGCCGGATACCGGCGCCCCTACGGACTTAGGATACCCGGCGTCGAGATCGCTCCCGGACGCGGCACCACGCAGCGCGCCCGCTGCCTGCGCGCACTGGCGCTGTATTCCGACGAGCCGGCGAATCCTTCGGGACCGCGGCCATGAAGCTCGCGGCCGCCGCGGCCACGCCGGTCACGTACGATCAGCTCAAGTCGCTCTGCGCCTGTCTCGCGCTGGCATTGGCTGCGCATCTCTCCGCATTACCCGTTTGGCTGATCGCCATCGTGTGCGCCGCGGCCGCGATCCGCTTGGGATTAGCCGCGCGCGGGCGCACCGCCCCGCCGCACGGCCTGCGGCTGGGCATTGCCGCCGTGTCGGTCGCGTTGCTGCTCGCGCAGTACCGCACCTTCAACGGCCTGGTCGCCGGAACCGCGCTGCTCGCCTTGATGGCGGGGTTGAAGCTGCTCGAGACCCAATCCCGGCGCGATTTTCACATTGTCGTCCTGATCATATATTTTTTGATTCTCGCCGCGTTGTTGCGCAGCGAGTCCTTCTGGCTGTTCGGCTACCTGACGGCGGCCTCCTGGCTCACGAACGCGGCGTTGCTGCGGCTGACCGGTTCGACACCGCCGCCCGGCTGGCAACCCGCCATGCGTCGTGCGGGCCGCGTCCTGGCGCAGGCGCTGCCGCTCACGCTGATCTTCTGGTTGTTCTTTCCGCGCTTCGACGGCCCGCTTTGGCAGATGACGGAGGATCGGCGGGGCGGCGAATCCGGTTTGAGCGGCAGCATGAGCCCGGGCGATATTGCCGATCTGGCGCAATCGGATGAGGTCGCCTTTCGCGTGCACTACATCGATGCGACGCCACCGCCGCTGCAGCGCTACTATCGCGGCCCGGTGCTGCACGATTTCGACGGACACACCTGGCGCAGGGGCCATTCGCATCCGACGCGGACGCCGCCGCTGATGCCCGCGGGGATCGCGTATCGGTACACGCTGAGCCTGGAGCCGCACCCGTACAATTGGTTATTCGCGCTCGACTGGCCGGCCCGCTGGGATATGCCGGGCGCGGTTCTCACCAGCGATTACACGCTGGTAAAGCCCGCTCCCGTATCTCGGCCCACCGACATTCTCGCCGTCTCGTATAGCGAGGCGCGCACCTCGGACACATTGGATCCGGAGATGCGCCGGCGAGACATGCAGCTGCCGCCGGGCCGCAATCCGCGCAGCCTCCTCTTGGCGCAGCAGCTGCGCGGCATGCACCCGGACGACATGAATCTCGCCCGCGCGGTGCTCGACATGTTCCGCCGGCAGCCGTTCTTTTATACCTTGAGGCCGCCGCCACTCGCACAGGATTCCGTCGACGAATTTCTGTTCGAAAGCAGACGCGGTTTTTGCGGCCATTACGCGTCCGCCTTCGCAACGCTGATGAGGGCGGCCGGTATCCCGGCCCGGGTCGTCACCGGCTACCAGGGCGGCACCTTCAATCGCTATGCCGATTACTGGATCCTGAGACAAAGCGATGCCCATGCCTGGAACGAAATATGGATCGAGAGACGCGGGTGGGTGCGCATCGATCCGACCTCGGCAATTGCGCCCGAACGCGTTGAACGCGGTTTGAGCGGGGCGCTCGCGGCGGACGAGCCGCTGGCCGGCCGCTGGCAGCGGCAAAGTCCGTGGATCGCCGATCTGCGGCTGCGCCTCGATGCGCTCGGTCAGCAGTGGCGCAGACGCATCCTGGGTTTCGATCAGAAATCCCAGGACAGACTGCTGGTTCAACTGCACATACCCGAACCGGACGGGAACAAGCTCGTCATGGTGCTCGCATTGGGATTGACGCTGGCGATTGCGTGGCTCGCGTTTCAGGTGCGCAGGGAAATGCGCCCCCCCGTGAAGGATCCCATGGTCCGCGCCTACGCGCGCCTGTGCGGAAAAATGGCGAACATCGGCATTCCGCGCCGCCTGGATGAGGGAGCCGAAGCCTACGCCGAACGTGTTGCAGGGCTGCGTCCCGATCTCGCCGCCCCGCTCAAGCTCCTGTGCCGCCATTACACCGAGCTGCGCTATGGCTCGAACCGCAACGACGCTCCCGCCTTCATATCCGGCGTGCGCGCGTTTCGCCCGCGCCGAGCCGCTGAAGTGACTGTGATTATGTCAAATGACGGAATCGGCAATCAGCATCAGCGCCATTGATATATGTGATTGACGATTCGCGGCGGACGCAGCCCCGGGCTTCAATTGGGATTTTGTCGGGCGATACGTTTCCGGTATCCGGCATTCGTGCGCGGTGATCCGAGTTTCAGGCGGCCGGGTCGTGAGAGTCGGCAAGTCAGGCGGCGAGATTTTCCCGGGTCTTCAGGAATTCGATTTCTGGCCAGCGCTCCTCGGTCAGCCCGAGGTTGATCCGCGTCGGCGCCAGATACACCAGTTTCCCGGCGTGATCCACCGCCAGGTTGTCGTGGGCCTTGTCGCGAAACTCGGCCAGCCGCTTCTCGTCCGCGAGCCGCACCCAGCGGGCCGCCGCCACGTTGATCGGTTCGAACACGCATTGCACACCGTATTCGTCCTGCAGACGGAACGCGACCACCTCGAACTGCAGTTGTCCGATGGCGCCCAAAATCAAATCATTGTTGCGCAACGGCTTGAACAGCTGCGTGGCGCCCTCCTCGCAAAGTTGCGAAAGGCCCTTTTGCAGAGCCTTCATGCGCAGCGGATCCTTGAGCACCGCGCGGCGGAAGATCTCCGGTGCGAAATTCGGCACACCGGTGAAGGTGAGGTTCTCGCCCTCGGTGAAGGTATCGCCGATATTGATCGTGCCGTGATTGTGCAGACCGATGATGTCGCCGGCGTAGGCTTCCTCGGCCTGGCTGCGATCGGCGGCCAGAAACGTGAGCGCGTCGGCCACGCGGATATCCTTGTCGAACCGCACGTGGTGCAGGCGCATGCCGCGCGCGTAGCGGCCGGAGCAGAGCCGCATGAAGGCGATGCGATCGCGATGCCCCGGATCCATGTTCGCCTGGATCTTGAACACGAAGCCGGTCAGCTTCGGCTCCTCCGCGTGCACGATGCGCTCGAGCGCCGGACGCGGCAGAGGCGGAGGCGAGTGCTTGACGAACGCGCTCAGCAATTCTCGAACCCCGAAATTATTGACGGCGGAGCCGAAAAATACCGGCGTCTGCCGGGCCGCGCGGTAGCGCCCCAGATCGAACGCGGCGCTCGCGCCGCGCACCAGGTCGACCTCCTCCATGAATTGCCGATGGCGCGCACCGAGATAATCGCGCGCCTCATCGCTATTGAGTCCGACGATGGTCTCATGGCTGCCGACCCTGCCCTTCTCCACCGGCACATACACGTAGATCCGGTCCTCGAGCAAGTGATAAACGCCGAGCAGGTCGCGGCCCATGCCGATCGGCCAAGTGACCGGCGTGCATTGAATCTTGAGCACGCTCTCGATCTCATCGAGCAATTCGATCGGTGCGCGTCCGTCGCGATCCAGCTTGTTCACGAACGTCATGATCGGCGTGTCGCGCAGGCGGCAGACCTCCATGAGCTTGATGGTGCGCTCCTCGACGCCCTTCGCGCAGTCGATGACCATCAGTGCCGAATCGACCGCGGTCAGCGTGCGATAGGTGTCTTCGGAAAAATCCTCGTGGCCGGGCGTGTCGAGCAAATTGACGATGCAATCGTCGAACGGAAACTGCATCACCGAGGAGGTCACCGATATCCCGCGCTGTTGCTCCAGGCGCATCCAGTCGGAGGTCGCATGGCGCGTTGCCTTGCGGCCCTTCACCGTTCCGGCCATCTGGATGGCGCCGCCGAACAGCAGAAGTTTTTCGGTCAGCGTGGTCTTGCCCGCATCGGGGTGTGAAATGATCGCAAAGGTGCGCCGGCGCGCAATCTCGCGCCCGAGATCGGGGATGGCGGCGCTCATTTCAGGACGGTCGGCTTGGCGTCGGGCATCAGCGTTCTGCGCAGCACCGCGGCGTCCTCGCGACCGACGGTCGCCTGGTAATACCCGCGGCGTATGCCGACCTGCTCGAAGCCAAGGGATTGGTACAGCCGTGCGGCGACGGCATTCGACGGCCGGACCTCGAGAAAGACCTCGTGCATGCCGGCGCTGCGCGCACGGTCGAAAAGATACAGCAGCATCTTGTGCGCGAGGCCGCGGCAGCGGTACTGGTCGCGGATGCAGACATTGAGCACGTGCGCCTCGCCGGCGCCGACGGACATGATGCCGTAGCCGGCCATGTCGCCTCCCACATCGACCACGCGGCACACGTAGCCCACGCGCAAACAGTCGCGAAAGATCCCTTCGCTCCAGGGAAACTGGTAGGCGGCGCGCTCCGTCGCCCCGACCGCCGGAATGTCCAGTTCGTGCATCGGCCGGATTTCGACCGCAGCGAATTCGCGCTCGCGCTCAACGCTCGACACGGGCACATACCTCGCGCGCCAATTTCAGATCCTCCCAGGCCTTGCGCTTGTCCGACGGCGTACGCAGCAGATAGGCCGGGTGATACGTCACCACCAGCGGCACGCGCGATTTGCCGAAGCGGTGCTCCTGCTGGCGCAGCCGCGCCAACGGCGCGTCGACCTGCAGCAGATTCTGCGCGGCGATCCGGCCCACCGCCAGCATGATCCGCGGACTGAGCAGCTCTATCTGCCGCTCGAGATAGGGCAGACACGCGGCGCATTCGCTCGACGCCGGATCCCGGTTTCCGGGCGGCCGGCACTTGAGGATGTTGGCAATGTACACCTGCTCCCGCGTCAATCCTATTGCCCGCAACATGGAATTGAGCAACTGGCCGGCGCGGCCCACGAACGGCTCGCCCTGACGGTCCTCGTCGGCGCCGGGCGCTTCGCCGACGATGAGCCATTGGGCCTGGCGGCTGCCGGTGCCGAATACGGTTTGGGTTCGCGTCTGGCTCAGTGCACAGCGCGTGCAGCCGGCGACTCGAGCGCGCAGCTGCTCCCAATCGCAAATCGCGTCCGGCACCTGCGCCTGCGATCCCGCCGCGCCGGGCGCCGGCACGACCGGCGGCGGCGCCACGGTACGCCGCAGCGTCCAGGACTCGAGCCCCAGGGCCGCGAGATAATGCTTGCGCCGAGCGCTGTTCATGCGTGCGGCGGTACCCTGCGCCTGCGCAGCTTGCGGTATGACCACACGGCCGGGGCGGAGGCGGCATAGCTGCCGAACAGCAGCAGCAGCGTGATTGCCGGGTATAAAAAGATGAATGCGAAGGCGAGCGGCACGAACACGATTTGCGTGAAGCGCACACGGGCTCCGGCATCGACCTGTTTGAAGCTGTAGAACGCGAAACGGCTGATCATCAGCGCCCCGGCGCACGCGGTAACGACGAACGCGAGAATGAGCCCCGGCAGCCCGATGTTGACCCGATCGCTCGCCAGCCACACCAACGCGGCGACGATGGCGGCGGCCGACGGGCTCGGCAATCCCTCGAAGTAATGTTTGTCCTGGGTTGCGGAACGCGAGTTGAAGCGCGCCAGCCGCAGGGCCGCGGCCGCGGCATAAAAAAAACATACCAGCCATCCGAGCCGGCGCCACAGCGGGCCGTACTCTGCAATGCGCGCCACGCCCCATTGGTAGGTGACGATGGCCGGGGCCACCCCGAACGACACCATGTCCGAAAGGCTGTCGTATTCCTTGCCGAAAGCGCTTTCGGTGTGGGTCCAGCGCGCGACGCGGCCGTCCAGGCCGTCGAATATCATGGCCACGAACACCGCGATGCCGGCGTGTTCGAATTTCAGGTCGATCGCCGCCACCACCGCATAAAACCCGGCGAACAGTGCTCCGGTGGTCAGCAGGTTCGGCAGCCAATACACACCCCGCCGCCGCTCTCGTGGATCTTCGCTGTCGGTCATGTGCCGCCATAATACCAGGGGGCCTGATGTAAGATACGCGGCCATGCGCCTATCTCAATATCCCATCTCGACTCTCAAGGAAGTGCCGGCCGACGCGGAAATCATCAGCCATCAGCTCATGTTGCGGGCCGGCATGATTCGCCGCTTGGCCGCCGGGCTCTATACGTGGCTGCCGATGGGTTTACGGACCCTGAAGAAGGTCGAACGCATCTTACGGGAGGAAATGGACCGTGCGGGCGCACTCGAATTGTGCATGCCGACGGTCCAGCCGGCCGAATTATGGAAAGAGTCCGGCCGCTGGAGCAAATACGGACCGGAATTGCTGCGATTCAAGGATCGCCACGATCGCGATTACGCCTACGGACCCACGCACGAAGAGGTCATTACCGACATCGCGCGGCGCGAGCTGCGCAGCTACAAGCAGCTGCCGGTCAATTTTTATCAGATTCAGTCCAAGTTCCGCGACGAGATACGCCCGCGCTTCGGCGTGATGCGCGCGCGCGAATTCCTGATGAAGGACGCCTATTCGTTCCACAGCGACGAGGCGAGCCTGGCTCATGGGTACCGCGCCATGTTCGACGCCTATACGCGTATCTTCACCCGCATGGGCTTGAAATTCCGCGCGGTGCAGGCCGACGCCGGCAGCATCGGCGGCAGCGTGTCCCAGGAATTTCATGTGCTTGCCGATTCCGGCGAGGATGCCATCGCCTTCTCGAACGGCGACGATTATGCGGCGAACGTCGAGACGGCCGCGAGCGTGATGCCGTCCGCGCCGCGCGCAGCGGCGGCACACCCCTTCGGCAAGGTGTCGACCCCGAAAGTGCGCAGCATCGCCGAGTTGTGCGCGTTTCTGGGGGTCGTCCCCGCTCAGTGCGCGAAAACCCTGCTGGTGGAGGGAAGCGAAGGCGGCCTGATCGCCTTCGTGCTTCGCGGCGATCACGAGCTGAACGCCGTCAAGGCCCAAAAAATGCCCGGCGTCGCCAGCCCGCTGCGCATGGCAAGCGCCGAACGAGTGCGCCAATTCACCGGCAGCGAGCCCGGCTCCATAGGTCCGGTCGGTTTTCCCGGCACGGCCTTCGTCGACCACGCCGCCGCGCAGATGGCGGATTTCGTGTGCGGAGCCAATGAGAAAGATGCGCATTTCACCGGCGTGAACTGGGGTCGCGACCTGCCCGAGCCGCGGTCGCACGACATCCGCAACGTTCAAACCGGCGATCCGAGTCCGAGCGGTCGCGGCACCCTCGAAATTGCGCGCGGCATCGAGGTCGGCCACATTTTCCAGCTCGGACAACTCTACAGCGAGGCGATGCAGGCGACCGTGCTCGACGAGCAAGGCAAGGCGCTCACGATGTTCATGGGTTGCTACGGCATCGGTGTCACCCGGGTCGTGGCGGCGGCGATCGAGCAAAATCACGATGCCAACGGCATCATCTGGCCGGAGCCGCTGGCGCCGTTTCTGGTGGTCCTGGTGCCGCTCAACTATCAAAAATCCGAGGGCGTACGCCAGGCGGCCGACCGGCTGTACCGCGAATTAAACGAGACGGGCATCGATGTATTGCTCGACGACCGCGATGCCCGGCCCGGGGTGAAGTTCGCCGATTCGGAGCTCATCGGCATTCCGCACCGCATCGTGATCGGCGAACGCGGCTTGAGCGCCGGTAATCTCGAATATCGGCACCGGCGCGAGACCCAATCGACGGAAATACCAATGGCGGATGCCGTAGCCTATATAAAAGCCAAATCGACTCATCCAAGGAGCTGATGCGTGCACTGGCGGCTGCACCAACACTTTGCCTCCGCTGTCGGC
Organism: Gammaproteobacteria bacterium; assembly: GCA_037440085.1. GTDB lineage: Bacteria > Pseudomonadota > Gammaproteobacteria > Steroidobacterales > Steroidobacteraceae > Bog-1198. The sequence goes on along the minus strand of JBBIUT010000034.1, from coordinate 11,970 downwards.
GCCCTGGCCATGGGTTTGGTGTTTTCGGGCCCGGGGCATGCGGACCAGCAGCGCGACCCGGAATTGAAGGAGCTGCTGCAAAAGATCGTCGCCAGCCGGGATTGCTTCGTCGACAAATACGAATCCGAGGTGTGGTACAAGGCGATGGAGCCCCGGTTGCAGCACTTCGTGCCCTCGCACGAGGAGCGGGTCAACATTCTCGATCACGTGTATTGCGAGGCCAAACGCGACCCCACCCTGGAGCTTCCGCCCGACCTGGTGCTTGCTCTGATCGAAGTCGAAAGCCGGTTCGACCCATGGGCCGTTTCGCCCGCCGGCGCCGTCGGCCTGATGCAGGTCATGCCGTTTTGGCCAAGTGAACTCGGGGTGCAGAATCAATTGGTGCGCATCGCACCCAATATCCGGATGGGCTGCGAGATCCTGCGCTATTACCTGCGCGCCGAACACCGCAATTGGTCGCGGGCACTCGCGCGCTACAACGGCAGCGTCGGCCGCAATTCGTATCCCGCCTTGGTGATGCAGCGCTGGCAGCGCGCCTGGCGCTTCTGATCCCGTGCGTCTAAGGACGCGCCGCCTTTATAAGATTTCAAACTGCGGCGGCGGCGGCGTATCGCGCTCGAGCTCGAGTTCGAGCACGGTCTCGACCCGCGCCATTTTTGGGCCCTGGTGCAGCCACCGGCGCAGCCGCTCGACCGCCCCAACCGGCCCCTGAGCCACGACCTCCACCGATCCATCCGGCAAGTTTCGCGCATACCCCGTCAGGGCGAGCCGCTCGGCTTCCACGCGGGTGCTGTGGCGGAAATACACGCCCTGGACCTTGCCGGTAATGCGAAATCGACGGATCACCTGGGGCAACGGCGCACCCGGCATCGAGCAGGCCCGCTACTGCGAGGCCGGAGCGTCCGCGTGCGCGGCGGCACTCTGCTGCACGCCTTCGAGCGCTTGGGTGGCATGGCGCTTGGCCTGTTGAGCCGCCAGGCGCGCGCGCACGTACTCCTGCGCTTCCAAGTGTTTTTGGGCGCGCGCTATCGCCGCCTGCGCCGCATACAAATCGGGTGAACTGGCGTCGGTCGCACCGGCCGTACGGGCGGCCGCGATCGCCTGCCTGGCGTCGCTCATTTCCTGTACGGGAGGACCGCTCGCGCAACCAAGGAGGCAAACGACACCAACAATCGCGGCAATGAGGCGCAACATAACGGTCATGGACACTAACAACAGCCGCAAGGGCCGTCAAACCAGCGCCCCTGTACAATCCGCACACTACTGCAAATAATTCGTTGCGCCGGCGCAGCACCCGCGACACGCAGATACGATTTCCCACGGGACTTAACGATGTATGAAATTCTAGTTCTGTATTATTCACGCCAAGGAAGCACCGCCGCACTGGCGCGACACGTGTGCCGGGGGGTCGAGTCGGTCCCCGGCATGCAGGCGCGGCTGCGCACCGTGCCCGCGCTGACCACCACCGTTGTGCCGCTGGAGCCGTCGGTGCCGAACGAGGGCCCGCCCTACGCCACCCACGATGACCTCGCAGCCTGCCGTGGCTTGATTCTCGGCAGCCCGACGCGGTTCGGAAACATGGCGGCCCCGTTGAAGCACTTTTTGGACGGCACCAGCGCGCTGTGGCTGAGCGGCGCATTGGTGAACAAGCCCGCCGCCGTGTTTACCTCCACCCAAACCCCGCATGGCGGGCAGGAATCGACCCTGCTGTCGATGATGCTGCCGCTACTGCATCACGGTATGTATCTGGTCGGTCTGCCCTTTACCGAAAGAGGCCTCGCCGATACGCGCGGCGGAGGCACGCCCTACGGCGCAAGTCACGTCGCAGCCACCAGCGGCCACGGCGAATTGTCCGAAATCGAGCGGGATCTGGCCCGGGCCCTGGGCGCCCGCGTGGCCGCCTTGGCTTCCCGGCTCGCGGGAGGCGCTTGAATCCCGCGGAGCAGATGCGGACATTGACCCTATGCCTTTGGGCCGCGGTCGCGCTGAGTTTGTTGTCCTGGATCGCCGCGGGTTACCACTGGGTGCTGTGCGTGCTGGCGGTCGGGCCGTTGCTCGCACCACTGCCCGGACTGGCGCACGGCCGGCGCCGCACCTACGCCTGGGCCACCTTGTTCGCCGTCCCCTACCTCGTATTCTCGCTGACCGAACTGCTGGTGAACCCCGCCGCGCGATGGGTGGCCTCAATCAGCCTGCTCTTGGTCTTCGGCTGGTTCTGCACTATGGTTTTATTCTTGCGTGCTTCTCGAGTTCGTCCCGAATGAAGGGAATGGTGAGGCGGCGCTGCGCCACCAGGGACGCTTCGTCCAATTCATCGAGAATGTCGAACAACGAGCGCAGGTCGCGCGGCATGCGTTTCAGAAGATAATCCAGGGTCTCCGCCGGCAGCTGCAGGCCGCGCTGGACGGCCCGCAGCCGCAGCGCCTCGGCGCGGCCGGCTTCGTCGAGTTCGCGCACCTGGTAAACGATGCAAGCCGCGGCACGCGAGCGCCAGTCTTCCAGCCGCCAGTCGAGGTGGCGCGGCGCCGAGCGCGCGGCGAAGATCACGCGTGTATGCAATTCGGATGCCTCGTTGTACAGGCGGAACAGCGCCTGCTCCCATTCCAGGTCGCCCGCCACCGCATCGACATCGTCCACGCACAGCACACGGCAGTTCTCGAAACCCGACAGAGCCTGCGGCGGCAGCGCGACGGAACGATCCAAGGGAAAGTACGCCGCGGTTGCGCCGGCTGCCGCGCACACTGCCTGCAGCAAATGCGTCTTCCCGCAGCCGCTATTCCCCCACAGCCAGATCGGATCGCGATTCGAGCCGCGCAGGGCGGCCAGCAGTTCGGCGTTGAGCCCGGAGGAAAAGCTCGCAAATACCGCATTGGCGCGCAATCTCACGCCGAGCGTAAGCTGCTTCATGGATGTCTCGATCCGCCGGCATGGATTGCGCGGCGCGATGCCGCCTCTTCCCAGGCGTCCCTGCCATAGCGCAATACGTAGTCGATCCCGCTGATCACCGCGGTCACGAACGTCAGCGAGCCGAACGTCACCACCACCCAGTTGGGCGGCACGCCGAGCCCCTCTTTCGCGGTCACGCCCAGAATGAATGTCGCCTGACACAACGTATTGAGTTTGCTGACGCCCGAGGGACGCATTGCAACCGGGCCGATGCAAACCCGGTAAGCGATCGCGCCGAGCACGATAACGATGTCGCGCCCGACGGTCACCGCGGTCAACCACGGCGGCACCAACCCGAGTATGGCGAGCAGCACGAATAGCGTGGCCAGCAACAGCTTGTCGGCAGCCGGATCGAGGATCGCGCCGGTCGCGGATTGCCAGCCGCAGCGCTTGGCGAGAAAGCCGTCGGCCGCGTCGGATGCCGCCGCAACCGCAAACAACCCCAATGCCGTGGTGAACCGTTGGTGCACCAGCGCCAACGAGATCGGGATCACCAGCAGAATTCGCAAGCAACTGATGAAGTTCGGGATCTGGCGCAACCATCGGGACACGGCGGGCTACCGGCGCAATTGGAAGCGCTGAACTCCGTTTTCGCCCGCGGCGATCGACTGCAAACGGCCATTCAAGGCAAGCGCACGCTGCAGCGGTTCCGCGCCGCCTCGCGTGGTCAGCCGGAAGCGCACCGTATCGCCGCTCAATGTCTCGACACCGACATGAGCGATGAACGTCAAGGACTCGAGGTATCCCTGGACGAGCGCATAGTCCCGAAGATCGCTCACTCCGCTGACCTCGATATTGACCGTACCGAGGGCGCCGCTGACGGCGAATATGCCGGCGTAAGTGTCGGCGGCGCGGTTGACGCCCTCCAAGGCGCCGGAGAATTCGCTGCTGCGATCCTGGAAAAGAAAAGTCCAGCGCACCCCCGCCGCAGGCGTCGCATTGGTGGCACGGCCGATCAGCGTCCCCCCGCCTCCCAGGCGGCGGCCGAGCTCCGCGAGGGTGCCTGGGGCGGCGCCGATCAGCGCGGCGTAGTCCAGGTGATCCTGCTGCAATTCGGCGGCGGTCGGCCACCGCAGGGGCGCACCGCGCACCGCGGCAGCCGCATCCAGCGCCGATTTCAATTCGAAGGCATCGTCCGCGGTGACCACCGTGCCGGCCTGCGGGCCGCTTTGCACGGCGAGCCAGACGACGGTGGAGGGGCGTTCGCCACCCCACAGCGGCTGGCCATTTTGTGTCAGCCAACGCTCAATGGCGGCCCCGTCGAAGGCCACCCACAGTTGATTATCGGCCGCCTCCCGGTATTGCTGGACGTAGCGGCCGGCATTGTTGATGAGCGGCGCCAGCGCCGGATCCTCATCGGCGGTGCGGCGCCCGGTGACGCGCACCAGAACGATCCTCAGCGCCGCGGCGAAGGCCGCCGGCCGCGCCGCCTCGGATTGATTGGCAATCGGCGCAGTCGCCTGGTAAAGCTCGGTTCGGGTGAGCGCACGTCCGGCGTCGGCCAGGCCGAGCGCGGCGCAGGTCAAGCCTATAAATGCTCCGAGCCGCAAATATCGGAGCCAATTGTCGCTGTAGCCCTGTGCCATGATGTAATCACGTAAGCCCTTAAGTTCCCTGATGTAAAATACCACAGCCAGCCGACCTGCCGTGTCGGACGTCCGCATATGAAGGAACCGAATGACTGAGCGAGCGCCCGTAACCTATCGCGAAGCCGGGGTCGACATCGACGCCGGCGACGAACTGGTCGAGCGGATCAAACCCGGGGTCAAGCGTTCCATGCGCCGCGAAGTGCTGGGCGGCATCGGCGGCTTCGGCGCCCTGGTGGAGATCCCTCTCGATCGCTATCGACGCCCCGTGCTGGTATCGGGCACCGACGGGGTCGGCACCAAGCTGCGCCTGGCCATCGATACCCGCCGCCACGATACCGTAGGCATCGATCTGGTGGCCATGTGCGCCAATGACGTGGTGGTTCAGGGGGCCGAACCCCTGTACTTCCTCGATTATTTCGCAACCGGAAAACTCGATGTCGATGTCGGCGCACGCGTCATCGCCGGTATCGTGGACGGCTGCGTGCAGGCCGGATGTGCGCTCGTGGGCGGGGAAACGGCGGAAATGCCGGGCATGTACCACGGCGAGGATTACGATCTGGCGGGCTTCTGCGTGGGCATCGTCGAGAAGGATCGCATCATCGACGGGTCCGCGACCGCGGCGGGCGATGTGGTGCTCGGACTTCCCTCCTCGGGCCCGCATTCCAACGGCTTTTCGTTGATCCGCAAGATATTGCAGGTCGCCGGCGCCGACGCCCGGACCATGGTCGGCGGCGCCACCCTTGTCGACCTTCTGATGGCGCCGACCCGCATCTACGTCAAGCCGCTGCTCGCGCTGCTGCGCGACTTGCCGGTGCACGGGCTCTCCCATATCACCGGCGGCGGACTCCTCGACAATATTCCGCGCGTGATACCCGACGGTCTGGAAGTGGTTCTCGAACGGCGATCCTGGCCTCGCACACCGGTGTTCGAATGGCTGCAGGCGCAGGGCCGGGTCGCCGACGAGGAAATGTACCGGGTGTTCAACTGCGGTATCGGCATGACCGTTCAGGTCGCGGCGCGCGATGCCAACCGGGCGATCGCGCTGCTGCGCGATGCGGGACAGCCGGCGCTGGTCATCGGTGAAGTGCGCAGCGGCGTGCGCGGTGTCGTCATTACTTGAGCGGCAAGCGGCAACGCGTGCCGATCGTCGTACTGATCTCGGGGCGCGGCAGTAACATGCGCGCGCTCGTGGAGCGCAGCCGCGAGGCGGCGATGAGCTACGAGGTGGTGCAGGTGCTGTCCGATGCGCCCGCGGCCCCCGGACTGGCGTTGGCGCACGATCTCGGCGTTCCCGCACGCGCCTTGACCCCGTTCAAATCCTCCGATCGCGGCGCGCTCGAGCGCGAACTGGCCGCCGCCATCGACCAATGTTCGTCCGCACTGATCGTGCTCGCCGGCTTCATGCGCATCCTGTCCGCGGATTTCGTCGCCCGCTACGCGGGACGCATCCTGAACATACATCCGTCGCTGCTGCCGAAATTTCCCGGCCTGGACACGCATCGGCGCGCCATCGAGGCGCACGAAGCGCGAACCGGCGCCACCGTGCATTTCGTGACCGCCGAGCTCGACGGCGGTCCGGCCGTCATCCAGGCGAGCGTCAAGGTGCAGCCGGACGACGACGCGGTGAGCTTGGCGGCCCGGGTACAGATCCTGGAGCACCGGATCTATCCGTTGGCGGTTCAGTGGTACGGCGAGGGCCGCCTGCGCTGCGCGGACGGTATGGCCTGGCTCGACGGCGCGGTGCTTTCAACTCCTATACAGTACGCCGACGTCGAACCATCGAGGGATCACTGAATGCCGGCGCGAACCTTGTGCACTTGCCTGCTCGCGATGACCTGCGCGGGAATTGCGGCGGCGCGGCCGCAGCCGGCTCAGCCGCCGGTGGGGCAACCGCCGGCGGCACCGACGACGGCGCCGTCCTCGGGGCCGGAGGGCGCGCCTGAGAGCGCGGATGCCGGAATTGCGCCGTTTTCCGCGCATTACGTGGCCGAATGGAAGAACATCACCGTCGGCAGCAGCGACCTTGTGCTCAAGCGCGACGCCGAGCCCGGACACTACCTCTACAAATGGATCATTTCCGCACGCGGCATCTTTCGACTGGTCTATCCAGATGACGTGACGCAACAGAGCTGGTTCGCAGTGATTGACCAGCACGTCCGGCCGGAAAAATACCTGGCCCAGCAAGGTTCCTCGCGGGTCATTTTCAATTTCGACTGGGCCGAAGGACACGCGCGTGGATTTTCCGAAGAAAAGCCGGTGGACCTCGTGCTCAAGCCCGGGACGCAGGACCTGATGTCCATCCAGATCGAGGTCATGCTGGGCCTCAAGAACGGCAACCTGCCCAAAATCTTCTATATCATCGACAAGGATCAGATCAAGGACTTCGCCTATGCGCAGGAAGGTCCGGCCGTCTTGAAAACCGCGATCGGGCAGTTCGACAGCGTCGTCGTCTCGAGCCGGCGCACCGGCAACGATCGGGTGCTGCGCATGTGGTTCGCGCCCTCGTTGGGCTTCCTGCCGCTGCAGGCCGAGCGGTCGCGCGGCGGCAAACTCGAATTTGCGATGCGGATCAGGAGTTGGAAGCAGTGACCGGCGCCACGGGCTAGGCCTTCGGCAGGGTGACGCCCCGCTGGCCTTGATATTTCCCGCCGCGATCGCGATACGATGTCTCGCAGACCTCGTCGGATTCGAAGAACAGCATTTGCGCGACGCCCTCGTTGGCGTAGATCTTTGCCGGCAGCGGCGTGGTATTGGAAAATTCCAGCGTCACATGCCCTTCCCACTCCGGCTCGAGCGGAGTGACGTTGACGATGATGCCGCAGCGCGCGTAGGTGGACTTGCCCAGGCACACCGTCAGCACCGAGCGCGGAATTCGGAAGAACTCCACCGTGCTCGCCAATGCGAAGGAATTGGGCGGAATGATGCAAACCGGCCCCTTGAAATCGACGAATGATTTTTCGTCAAAGCTCTTCGGGTCGACGATGGTCGAGTTGATGTTGGTGAAGATCTTGAATTCATCCGCGCAGCGCACGTCATAGCCGTAACTCGACGTGCCGTAGGAGACGATCTTGTGGCCGTCGGAGACCCGCACCTGTTGCGGCGAGAACGGTTCAATCATCCCTTGATCGCGCGCCATGCGCCGGATCCACCGGTCGCTCTTGATGCTCAAGTCGCTTCCACGGTGATTTTGGGAAACATCGCGCTGTAATCCTTGTTCAAGGTCGAAAGCCGGGCGGCGGCGCGGCGCGCCATCTGCATATAGGCGCGTGCACGCGCGCTGCCGGGCTCGGCCACGACCGTGGGCGAACCGCCGTCCGCCTCTTCGCGGATTCGAATGTCCAACGGCAATTCGCCGAGCAGCTGCACCCCGTATTGTTGCGCCATACGGGCGCCTCCGCCGCTGCCGAAGATGTGCTCCATGTGGCCGCAGTTGCTGCACACGTGGACGCTCATGTTCTCCACCACGCCGAGCACCCGAACCTCCACCTTCTCGAACATCTTCAGGCCCCTGCGCGCATCGAGCAGGGCGATATCCTGAGGCGTGGTGACGATGATCGCGCCGCTGACCGGCACCCGCTGCGCCAATGTCAATTGGATGTCCCCGGTTCCGGGCGGCATATCGACCACCAAATAGTCGAGTTCCCCCCATTGGGTGTCGCCCAGCATCTGGGTCAAGGCCTGGGTAACCATCGGTCCGCGCCAAACCATCGGCTGTTCAGCATCGACCATGAAGCCGATCGACATCACCTCGACCCCGTGAGCGCGCAGCGGCATGATGTGTTTGCCATCCGCGCTCTGCGGCTGCAGACCGGCCAACCCCATCATCTGGGGTTGGCTGGGGCCGTAGATATCGGCATCCAGCAGACCGACTCGCGCGCCCTGCGCCGCCCAGGCGAGCGCCAGATTGGCCGCGGTCGTCGACTTGCCGACCCCGCCCTTTCCCGAGGCCACCGCCACGATATTCTTGATGCTGGCGAGCGGCTTGAGGGTCCGCTGGACCGCATGCGCCGTGATCTCGGCCTTGAGCGTCAGGTCGAGGCGCGCGCCCCCCAGTACCGGCTCCAAGTAGCTTTGCAGGACCGGGTGCAGCTCGGGCGCGTAATCCGCGCATGGAAACCCGAATTTGAGCGAGATGGCCGCCACGTCGTCCCGCACCGAGACGGATTCGATCGCTTTCGCCTGGGCCAGGGTCTGGCACAGGTAAGGATCCGCATAGGTGCTCAGTTTGGCTTGGACGGCGCCCGCCAATTCGCCGGATAAGGTCATATTTTTGCATTCTAACGCATACGGGCGGACCCGTGCGGTATGGCATACTTCGAAATTGAGAATCAGGCCCAGGGTGAGCGTTGCGGCTCGGGTGAGAATGTACGCTCCAGAGGTCTGCGAAATTTAAGGCACCGAATGAGTTTATTCGCCAACTACCGTGCCGATCGGCTGATTGCTGAGATCAAGACCAGCGGCAACCCAAGCAGTCCGCTGGCACAGAAGGCCTTGGAGAAACTGGTCGCTCTCGGGCCGAGCGCCATTGATTCGATCGTCGCGGCGCTCAACAGCGCCGAAAAGAAGGAGACGCTGGCGTATGTCGAGGCGCTGTCGCGCCTGATCGACGCTAAAACGCTGCCGCATGTGCTCAAAACCATGGGGGATGCCAATGGGCGGGCAATGTCGGGCATTGCCTGGGCCTTGTCGTCCAGCCGCAATTATCCCGCGAGCGCGCTGCTCGATGCGCTGAACAAAACCGACATGCCGAAGCAGCCGATTCTTGACGTGATAACGGCGCAAAAGTCCCGTTTCAACGTCCGGGAGTTGCTGAATGCCGCGTACAACCAGGAAGGCATCGAGCGCACCGGGCTCTTCAAGATCGTCGGTGAACTTGCCGACGAATCCTCGGTCGACGATTTGATCGCGCGCCTCGAGGGCAAGGATCCGGTTGCGCGCCTGCACATCATCCACGTATTGGCTCGCTTCAATCTTCCAAAGGTGCAGCAAGCCCTGCAGAAGCAGCTCAAGGACCATAACAAAATGATCCGATCCGCGGCGCTCTCCGGGCTTGCGCGCATGGACGGTCCGTTTGACATGCCGTTGCTTTGTGGAATGCTGCGTGATCCCGAGATCGAAGTGCAGAACAAGGCCGTCGACGTGGTGGTGCACGCCAATCACCCGGAAACGGTCAAGTTCCTGGTCGAGGTACTGAAAGACGAGAACGAATACGCACGGCGCGCCGCGGTCGAAGTATTGAATGTGGTCGGCACCTCCAAGTCGGTCAAACATTTGCTTGAAGTGATCGCCGACAGCGATTGGTGGGTGCGCACGCGGGCGGCGGACGCCCTCGGCAAAATCGGCGGGCCGCGCGTGGTCGATGCCGTCCTCACACTGATCAAGGACGAGAATCAGGATATTCGGCGCGCGGCCATCGAGATCCTGAATCAAACCAAGGATCAGCGCGCGGTGGCGCAATTGATCGAGGCCACCAAGGATCGCGATTGGTGGGTGAGCGAACGCGCGGTGGACGCACTTGCCGAGATCGGCAGCACCGCGGCGCTGCCTCGATTCATTGAAATGCTGGGGACCGGCGAGCCGAAATCCCTGCCGACCGTGGTGCGTGCGGTCGGCAAAATCGGCGATCAGAAGAGCATCGAACACCTGCTGCCGATGCTGCAGAGGCCCGAGAGCGCAATCAAGGTGGAAGCCGTCGCCGCGCTGACCAAATTGGCCGACGAGGGGCGGGCCGATACGATACGCCACCGGCTGCAGGCAGTCGCGGCCGGCGGCGATGGAACGCTCAGCCAGGCGGTGGTGCGCGCCGTCCAGGAGCTCGACAATCGCTTCTCCGACCAACAAATCGCCGAGAATCAGCGTGCGAAGAGGATGCAGGAGCCCGCCAAGACCCTGCTCATCGACAATCAAGAGCTTGCCAAGGTCATCCAGCAAAACGAGGCGCAGGCGGCCAAACTCGACATCAATACCCTGCAGCCGGGCGATGTCATCGAGGGCCGGTACAAGTTCATCGAAAAGATCGGCAAGGGAGCGTTCGGCACGGTGCTGCTCATCGAGGACACCGTGGTCGAAGAGCGATTGATCTTGAAGTTCTTGAACCCCAACGTCTCGTCCGACGAGGAGATGATGAAGCGATTCGTGCACGAGCTGCGCTACAGCCGCAAAATCACGCACAAGAACGTCATTCGGATCTACGATTTCCTCTATATACAAGGCAACTATGCCATCTCGATGGAGTATTTCCCGTCGCATACGCTGGGCGGGGAGATCGTCAATGAAAAGCCGGTCGAACTCAAACGCGCGATCAAATTCGGCATCGACATCGCGACCGGCATGGCGGTGGCGCACCAGGTGGGAATCGTGCACCGCGACCTGAAGCCCGCGAACATCCTGATCGACAACGACGGCCTGCTCAAGATCGTGGACTTCGGCGTAGCGGCGGCGCAAAGCCAGGGCGACACGCAATTGACCAAGACCGGCTACGTCATCGGTTCGCCGAAGTACATGGCGCCCGAGCAGATCCTCGGCAAGAAAGTCGACGAGCGCGCCGACATCTACAGCGTCGGAGTCATCTTGTACGAAATGTTCTGCGGCGTGCCACCCTACTCGCGCGGCGACCACATGTCGGTCATGTACCAGCACGTGCAGGGCAAGGCGCGCCCGCCGATCGAGATCAACAAGAACCTGCCGCAGGGCCTCAACGACCTCGTCATGAAGTGCATGTCGCTCGACAAGTCCAGGCGCATCCAGACGATGGACGACCTGCGCGCGGCGCTGGAAGCCTTCCTCTAGCACCCGCCCGCACCTGCCCGGTGGCGGCAAGGCGGTCCGGGGGTGCGACGCAGCTCACGTTTATCGCCTCGGGAAGGCGCAAACGCTCGAAAATCCGCCGGGTTGCGGGTAGCCTTGCGGATTATGGCAAGAATCGACTCGTTTCTGAAGCTCGGCCTGGCGCAGGGCTGCTCGGACATGCACCTGGCGGTCGGGATACCGCCGATGCTGCGCATGCAGGGCGACCTGCTGCCGATCAAGTTCCGCGACCTCGGCCAGTCGGAACTCGAGTCCTACATCACCGAGGTCCTGACGGAGAACCAGCGCAAGCTGCTCGCGCAGGGCCATGACCTGGATTTCTCGTACGTGTCAGGCGAGGGCGCGCGCTTCCGCGTCAACGTGTTCCGCAAGGAGACCGGCATCGGCGCCGCGTTCCGCGCGATCCCGAGCAAGATGCCGAGCCTCGAGGAACTGAACCTGCCGACGATCGTGCGCAAGCTCTGCGACTACCACCAGGGAATGATCCTGGTCACCGGCTCGACCGGCACCGGCAAGTCGACGACGCTGGCGGCGATGATCGACTACCTGAATTCCTCGCGGGCGCTGAACATCATCAGCCTCGAGGATCCGATCGAGTTCGTCAACCGCAGCAAGTCCAGCCAGGTCA
>JBBIUT010000033.1:30402-31051 GCA_037440085.1 Gammaproteobacteria bacterium | reverse complement strand
GGCCAGATCGCGGTCGTGACCGGCGGTACGAGCGGCGTCGGCATTACGTTCACGACCGACGACGGCCAGCCGGCCACCAAGCTGTCGGTCACGGCAGGATTGGGCGCCTTACCGGCCGGCTGGAGCGGCCCGGCCACGTTCACCTGTGCCACCGTCAGCACCGGCAGTGGGTGCCAACTCGGCCTGATGTTTAGCCCCCGTGGCGCCGTCAGCGGCACGCTGCAGCTCACGTACGGCTACGCCGCCAATTCCGGCAATGCGAAAACCGGTTCGGTCTCGATCGCGTACGCCGCAACCACGCACAACAATTTGGTCGTTGCTCAAAATCCAGGCGGATCGATCAGTGCCGTGGTCAACAGCGGTTCTGTTCCGGTGACGCTGACCTTCACCACCGACGACGGCAATCCGGCAACGGCGATCACAATTACCGGTCTCGGCACCTTGCCGGCCGGTTGGAGCGGGCCCGCCGCCTTCTCCTGTGCCTCGGCCAGCACGGGAACCGGCTGTCAATTGCCGTTGACCTACGCGCCGACGGCGAATGGCAGCGGCAGCGTCGCGCTCGGATATAGCTACTTGGATGACTCGGGAACCGCCAGGACCGGCACGGCGAGTATCGCGTACGCGAGTATTCCCGGGTTCCTCTACATTA
>JBBIUT010000033.1:0-30369 GCA_037440085.1 Gammaproteobacteria bacterium | reverse complement strand
CGGTGAGCGGCGTGGACGGCAGGCTATCTTCGTGCGCGAGCGCAGCCGCCGGCTTCCGCGCACCGGCCGCCCTCGCGTTCAGCGGCGATTGGGCATACGTCACACCGGGCAGCGTGAAGACCGATGTCGATGTGTGCCCGGTAAACGCCGACGGCGCATTGGGCGCTTGCACCAGCGCTGAAGCGTTTAGCATACCCACCGCGCTCGCGGTGAGCGGCGGCCGGCTGTATGTGACCGATGCCAACGGCCCGGACTATGTGTACAACTGCACGATTCATGACGCGGACGGCAGCTTGCGCGCGTGCAACGGGAACTTCATCGGCGGCACGATCAATACATTGGCCGGCATTGCCGTCACGGCCACTAATGCCTACATTGTCGACTTCAATGGCGAACACCTCTCCACGTGCACGGTGAGCCCGACCGACGGCAGCTTATCCGCCTGCACGCAGACCACGCTGATCGGTACTGACCCACTCGGCGGCAACACCCCCCATGCTTACCCGAGGAGCGCATCCGTCTACGGTGGCAATCTATACCTCGGTACACTTGCCGGAATCCTCATCCTGCCGATTGCCAGTGATGGCAGTGTGACCGTGAATTACCCGTGCTCGCTCACGACGGGGACCTCGTGCACCATCGAAGGTGCAGAGCCGGGGCAAACGGAGGTGCAAGGCTTCGCATTCAACAATGGCTATGCGTACCTCAGTGGATACGGCAGCGGCGGCGGAATTGCGATCTGTACGATCGAGGCGTCCGGCATATTGGATCAATGCGCGATAAGCTCGAGCCTCAAGGGATATTACGGCGGGATGGCGGTCCACTAACGGCTCAGTGGGTACCGAAAGCGCTGAGTGGCAGGTCGCAAGCAAAACCTTCTGACGACCCTCATGCGACGTGGGTGGCTGCGTTCCCAAAATGAATCGCTGGTAACATCCGCCGGTGGCCACTCGAACAACCAGCCAAGTCTGACCATGGATCGACCGCTGCCCAACAGCTATTGGGTCATTCCCGGCCGCTTGCTGGCCGGAGAATATCCGCTCGGCGCCGACGACGAAGATGCGCGCGCGCGGCTTGCCCGATTTGACGAAGCGGGCATCGACTACTTTGTCGACCTCACCGAGGAGTACGAAGAACCAGCCTATCGCCATCTGTTGCCGGCTGGCAGCACGCACCTCAGGTCCGCGATTGCCGATACCTGGGTGCCCGAGAATGCGGCGCAGATGCAGCAGATCTTGTCGGACATTCGGGCCGCGCTCTCACGGGATCGCGGCGTCTACGTGCACTGCCGCGCCGGCATTGGCCGTACCGGGCTCGTCATCGGCTGCTATCTGGCGGAAGAGGAGCAGAACGGCAAATCGGCCCTCAAACGGCTGAATCGGCTGTGGCGGCAAAGCGCGCGCGCGGATTCTTGGCCCAAGGTGCCGCAGACCCGCGAGCAGGCCGACTACATTCGGCGCTGGCTGACCCTGCGTGACCTGGGCGCTTGAGGGCGGCGCATGACCGATAATCCCACGGCGCATGAGGCCGCGCGTCCCGTCCCCCCGCTTCCTGTCCCGCAGGGGGCGCTGACCGTCGCCCCCGTCGATCCCAAGGTGGAGCCTCCCCTGCTGCTGTCGGTGATCGTGCCGACCTTCAACGAGGCCTTGAACATTGACCGGCTGGTGACCCAGCTCGCGCAGCTGCTCGACGAGCCGTTTGGCCACCGCTACGAAATCATCGTCGTCGACGACAACAGCCCGGATCGAACCTGGGAATTGGCCCAAAAACTCGTGGGCGAACGCCCCCGCCTGCGCGTCATGCGCCGTGAACAGGAGCGCGGCTTGTCCACCGCCGTCATCCGCGGCTGGCAGGCGGCCCGCGGCGAGGTGTTGTGCGTGATCGATGCCGACCTGCAGCACCCGCCGGACGTCGCCTTGGCGCTGTATCGGGTCATTGAGCGCGGCGCCCACATCGCGGTGGCCAGCCGGCACCTCGAGGGCGGTGGGGTGAGCGATTGGAGCGTGGCCCGCCGCATCGTGTCGCGGACCGCACAGCTCATCGGCCTGCTGATTCTTCCCGGGGTGGTGGGCCGGGTCACGGATCCCATGAGCGGCTACTTCATGATTCGGCGCAGCGCCATCGAGGGCGTCGAACTCAACCCGTTAGGCTACAAAATATTGATCGAAGTCCTGGCGCGCGGGAAGCTCCCCTGGGTCGGCGAAGTGCCTTATGTGTTCATCGAGCGCGCCCACGGCGGCAGCAAGGCGACCGCGCGGGTGTATCTCGACTATTTGCGCCATTTGCTGCGCCTGCGCTTATCCAGCCTGCCGGTCAACCGGTTCATCCGCTTTGCCGTGGTGGGCCTCTCGGGCGTGATCGTCGACATGGGGCTGCTGTTTCTCTTGAGCGATCCGACCACGTTGGCCTGGGGTCTCACGCGCAGCAAGTTGATCGCATCGGAAATGGCCATCCTCAATAATTTCATGTGGAACGACACGTGGACCTTCCGCGATCTCTCCTCGCAGCAGCGCGGCCTGAAGGCGCGCCTGCGGCGCCTGGGCAAGTTCCAGTTGATTTGCCTGGCGGGTGTGGCCATCAATGCGACCTTGCTCAACCTGCAGTTCAATTTGCTGGGCATGAACCGCTATGTGGCCAACGCCGTGGCCATCGCCGCCGTCACCGGCTGGAACTTTTGGCTCAACTTGAAGCTCAGTTGGCGAATCGCCGAACCTCGAACCTAAGGGCCACGCCTTTCGCGCGATCGAGCAAATCTCGCTCATCTCGGGACCCAGAGAGTGCTAGTCTGAGAAGCTTAAGCCCAAGGAGCATTCGTGAATCAATACAAGCCTACCCCCACCATGGGACGCCCCTCGGTGCCGACCGGGGACGACCCGATGATGGATTTCCGGGCGCGGCTCATACACCAGCAGGCCGAGAACGCCGAGCGCCGCCGCCATGATTTGGCCGAACAATCCTCGCGGCTCAAAACGGCCGAGGAGCGCATCCGGATCTGGGAGCGAATCCACGAAATCCCGCTGCCGCGCGATTCGGCGCACCGCTTGGTGGAGATCATCGCCGCGAACACCGGACTCACCGACGCGGACGTGCGCGACGAGCAGCAGCGCCGCGCCGCGCTTCGGGCAGCGGCGATCACCTGAAGTCGGTCGTCAGCTGGCTTAGCGCTGCGGAGGTCCGAGGGCTTTACTCGAGGTAGGCGGCGCTGGTCTTTTGGCGAATTTCATCCCGCGTCACGCCCGGTGCGACCTCGATGAGCCTGAATCGATCCTTGCGCGTCGGGCGCGAAAATACCGCAAGATCCGTGATCAGCAGGTCGACGACATTGACGCCGGTGAGCGGCAACTCGCAGCGCGGCTTGAATTTGGGCTCGCCGTCCTTGGAGGTATGCTCCATTACGACCACGATGCGTTTCACGCCGGCGACCAGATCCATGGCGCCGCCCATGCCCTTGACCATCTTGCCGGGCACCATCCAATTGGCCAGATCGCCGCTTTCGGAGACTTCCATGGCGCCGAGCACCGCCATATCGATATGCCCGCCGCGGATCATGGCGAAACTGTCCGCCGAGGAAAAATACGAGCTCATCTGCAGCGCGGTCACCGTTTGCTTGCCGGCGTTGATCAAATCCGGGTCTTCCTCGCCTTCATAGGGAAAGGGCCCGATGCCCAACATGCCGTTCTCCGATTGCAGCACGACTTTGAGGCCCGGCGCGATATAGTTCGCGACCAGCGTCGGGATGCCTATCCCTAAGTTCACGTAAAAACCGTCTTGCAGCTCGCGCGCGGCGCGCGCCGCCAAATCCTCACGCGTCCACGGCATGGGCATCCTCCGTGCGCTTGCGAACGGTGCGCTTCTCCACGATTTTGTGATAGGGACCGCCATTGATGATGCGTTTCACGAAGATGCCGGGGGTGTGGATCTGGTCCGGATCGAGCTCACCCGCCGACACCAGCACCTCCACTTCGGCGACTGTGATGCGCCCTGCGGTGGCCATGTTTGGGTTGAAATTGCGGGCGGTCTTCCGATAGATCAAATTGCCCTCAGTGTCGCCCTTCCAAGCTTTCACCAGCGACACATCCGCCACCAGGCCAGTCTCGAGAATGTAGGTCTCCCCGTCCACCACGCGCTGCTCCTTGCCCTCGGCCACCAGGGTGCCGGCGCCGGTTTTGGTGAAGAATGCATAGATACCCGCGCCGCCCGCGCGGATGCGCTCCGCCATGGTGCCCTGCGGATTGAATTCGAGCTCCAGTTCCTTCGCAAGATACTGCCGCTCGAACTCCTTGTTCTCGCCGACGTACGAGGAAATCATCTTGCGGATCTGCCGGCTTTTCAGCAGCAGGCCCAACCCGGCGCCGTCGACTCCCGCATTGTTCGACACCACCGTCAAATTCCGCACCCCGGAATCGTGCAGCGCGCCAATCAGCCGCTCCGGGATACCGCACAATCCGAATCCGCCGCACATCAGCGTGATCCCGTCCTTGATGACGCCGCGCAAGGCGCTCGACGCGTCGGGAAACACCTTGGAACTCGAAGTCATAGACTGATGAGTATACGTTTCACACCCGGTGGGCGCCTATTCCAAATGAGACAGGCAGCGGCGTGCACGCGCCACGAGCGTCATCGAATGAGTGCGCACCGCGATTGGCTGGGCCGCATTTATTCCGTCGCTGCCGGTGGGCTTGGCGCGGCAAGAGTCGCGGTCGCCACCAATCGGTGAGCAAGGGCATCCACCATCACGCCAAAGCCTTCGAGCGTGCGTACACCGAGCAGATGCATGTCTCCAGATTGAGCGAAGACCACTTCGTCAATGGTGATGAATCCTTCCGCCTCCAAAATACAAAACCCGACGTCGCGCTCCATGCTGCGGCCGTCAGCCATCGTGAACACGCGCTTGCGACGCGGTTGGATACCCGTCCTTGCGAGATCCTCCGCGGGTATCCAGCTCAGCTCGGACCCCGTATCGACCAGCACGCGCACCGGCTCCGAACGCATCTCCTCGCGCTTCGGATTGACCGCGACCAGATTAAGGTAATAGGCGCTCATGCAGATATCTTGGGGCACCGAAAATCGAATCGCAAGTGTGCAATCTGCGCAAATCACCTACAAATCCGACCCGCCGGCAGATCGCAGCAGTCGGGTACCGCCCGGAACGGCAATCCATACCGGTAACCCGCCTAGTACCGGTACTGATCCACCTTGTAGGGCCCCTGCTTCTCGACCCCGATGTACCTGGCCTGCACGTCGGTGAGCTCGGTGAGTTCGGCGCCGAGCTTGGAGAGCTGCAGGCGCGCGACCTTCTCGTCGAGGTGCTTCGGCAGCACGTACACGCCCACCGGGTACTTCGCCGTTTGGGTGAACAACTCGATCTGCGCCAGCACCTGATTGGCGAACGAGGAGCTCATGACGTACGAGGGATGCCCCGTGCCGCAGCCCAAATTCACCAGCCGGCCTTCCGCGAGCAAAATGATCCGCTTGCCGTCCGGAAAAATAATGTGATCGACCTGTGGCTTGATGTTGTCCCAGGTGTATTGCCGGAGCGCCGCGACTTCGATTTCATTGTCGAAATGCCCGATGTTGCACACGATCGCCTGATCCTTCATGCGCTTCATGTGCTGGTGCGTGATGACGTGGAAATTGCCGGTGGCCGAAACGAAGATATCCGCCTTGTCCGCCGCATAGTCCATGGTGACGACGCGATAGCCCTCCATGGCGGCCTGGAGCGCGCAAATCGGGTCGATCTCCGTGACCCACACTTGCGCCGACAGCGCCCGCAACGCTTGTGCGGACCCCTTGCCGACATCGCCGTAACCGGCGACCACCGCCACCTTGCCCGCGATCATCACATCGGTGGCGCGTTTGATGGCATCCACCAGCGATTCGCGGCAGCCGTATAAATTATCGAACTTGGACTTGGTGACCGAGTCGTTCACGTTGAAGGCCGGGAACGCGAGACGGCCTTCCTTCGCCATTTGATAAAGGCGCTTGACCCCGGTGGTGGTCTCTTCGGTCACGCCCCGGATCTTGGCGAGGCGCGTCGAATACCAGGTGGAATCGATCTTGAGCTTGGCCTTGATGGCGGCGAACAGGCACTGTTCTTCCTCGTTGGCGGGCGCGCCGATGAGCGATGCATCCTGCTCAGCCTTGGCGCCCAAGTGCAGCAGCAGCGTCGCATCGCCGCCGTCGTCCAAGATCATGTTGGCGTGTCCGGCATCCGCCCATTCGAAGATGCGATGGGTATAGTCCCAGTACTCCCCCAAGGTCTCGCCCTTGACCGCGAACACCGGCGTGCCGCCCGCCGCGATCGCCGCGGCCGCATGGTCTTGGGTCGAATAGATGTTGCACGAGGCCCAGCGCACCTGCGCGCCCAAGGCGTTCAAGGTCTCGATCAGCACCGCGGTTTGAATCGTCATGTGCAAGGAGCCGGCGATCCTGGCGCCGCGCAGCGGCTGCGCGGCCGCGTATTCGCAGCGAATGGCCATGAGCCCCGGCATTTCGGTCTCGGCGATCTTGATTTCCTTGCGCCCCCATTCGGCGAGACCCAAATCCTTGACGAGATAATCGGCTTTGACTTTCACTTGTGCATTCATGAATCACTCCTTGATGGCGTCGGGGTGTGTCGCTGGCTCAGGCCACACGCGACGTCTTGAGTTCGGCGGCGAGAGCGTCGGCCTTGTCGGTGCGCTCCCACGTGAACTCCTCTTCCTTACGGCCGAAGTGACCGTAAGACGCGGTCTTCTGATAGATCGGCCGCGCCAGATCCAACATCTCGCGCAAACCGAACGGGGTCAGGTCGAAATGGGCGCGCACGATCTGGGTCAGGCGCACATCGGTCAATTTGCCGGTGCCGAAGGTCTCGACCATGATCGAGGTTGGCTCCGCGACGCCGATGGCGTAGGACACTTGCACCTCGCAGCGCTCCGCGAGCCCCGCCGCCACGATGTTCTTGGCGACATAGCGCGCGGCATAGGCCGCCGAACGATCTACCTTGGAGGGATCCTTGCCGGAGAAGGCGCCGCCCCCGTGGCGCGCAAAGCCGCCGTAGGTGTCGACGATGATCTTGCGCCCGGTGAGTCCGCAATCGCCGACCGGGCCGCCGATGACGAACCGCCCGGTGGGATTGATGTGGTACTTGGTGCGCTTGTCGATCCATTTGGCCGGCAGCACCGGCTTTAAGATCTCTTCCATCACCGCTTCGCGCAATTGACGGGTGCCGATGTCCTCTGAATGCTGGGTCGACAGCACCACGGCCTCGAGGCCGACCGGCTTGTCGTTTTCGTAGCGCAGGGTCACCTGGCTCTTCGCATCCGGCCGCAGCCAGGGGAGCTTGCCGCTCTTGCGCACCTGCGCCTGGCGCTTGACCAGCCGGTGGGCGAGCGTGATCGGCGCCGGCATCAGCACGTCGGTCTCGTTGGTCGCATAGCCGAACATCAAGCCCTGGTCCCCGGCGCCCTGCTTGCGTTCATCCTTGCGGTCCACCCCCTGCGCGATGTCGGGCGACTGCTTGCCGATGATGTTGAGCACGCCGCAGCTCGCGCCGTCGAAGCCCATGTCGGAGGTGTCGTAGCCGATGTCAAGCACGGTCTTGCGCACCAGGGCCTCCACATCGACCCAGGCGCTGGTCGTGACTTCGCCCGCGACGATTACCACTCCGGTTTTGACCAAGGTTTCGCAGGCCACCCGGCCGCGCGGATCGGCGGTGAGGATGGCATCGAGCACCGCGTCGGATATCTGATCGGCGACCTTGTCCGGGTGGCCTTCGGAAACCGATTCCGATGTGAATGAAAAATTCTTGCTCATAAATGTCAGATCCCTTCAGGTACGTGGCCAAAAATGTGCCGGTAGCGCCCCCGAAATTCCTCGGGCGTGAAATCGTGATTCTGCGGCCCGCGCGATTCGATCTTGATCGAGCCCATCAGCGAGGCCACGCGGCCGGTGCTCTCCCAATCGAGCCCGCGCAGCAGACCGTGGATTAGACCCGCTCGATAGGCATCTCCGCAACCGGTCGGATCGACGATGGTCCGTGGTTTCACGCTGGGTATTGTCATAACCCGCCCCGCGGCGTAAATCACCGACCCCTCGGCGCCCCGGGTAACGATCAAGGCCTGCACCTTGGCGGCGATGTTGGCGGCGGTCAAGCCGGTCTTTTGCTGCAGCAGACCCCATTCGTAGTCGTTCACCGCCACCCAGGCGGCCTGTTCGATGAAGGTGTTGAGCTCTTCGGCACCGAACATCGGCAGCCCCTGGCCGGGGTCGAATATGAACGGGATCCCGGCCGCCGCGAACTGTGCCGCATGCTCGATCATCGCCCGGCGGCCGTCCGGGGCCACGATTCCTACGGCCACGCCGTCGGCCGCCCGCGACACGTGATTGATATGCGCATATTGCATGGCACCCGGATGGAACGCGGTGATCTGGTTATCGTCGAGGTCGGTGGTGATGAAGGCTTGCGCGGTGAATTGATCCTCGATGACCGTGACATGATCGAGGCAGATGCCGAGGGACTCGAGACGCTCGCGGTAAGGGCCGAAATCATGTCCTGCGGTTGCCATGGGAAGCCCGAGATCGCCCAGCAGGCGCAGGCTGTAGGCGATATTGGCGGCGCAGCCGCCGAATTCGCGGCGCATCTCGGGCACCAGGAAGGCGACGTTCAAGATGTGAATCTTGTCGGGAAGAATGTGGGCCTTGAAGCGGTCCGGAAACACCAAGATCGTATCGTAGGCCACCGAGCCGCAAATCAATGCGGCCTGGCCGCCGCGCGCGTCCTTAAGCATCCACCACCGTCAGTCCGGTCAAACGGTTATTCTACCCGTTAATCCATGCCGCCCGCTGCACCGAATATCGATTTGTCCCGCCGCACGGAGCCCCGCCGTCATGCCAAACCACCGCATATGTCAAAGTTGCTGGTGCTTTTGGGCACGATCTCTCTCCTGACACCCTTTACGCTCGATATCTACCTGCCCGCGCTGCCGGCGATCGCCGCGGACCTGCGGGCGAGCGCAGGCGCGGTGCAATTGACTTTGCCGGTGTTTTTCGTCTGTCTGGCGGTGAGCCAGCTCCTGTTCGGCTCCCTGGCAGACCACATCGGCCGGCGGCCTCCGCTGCTGTGGGGCCTTGCGCTATTGGTGGCGGGTTCGGTGGGCTGCGCCTTGAGCAACGGCGTGGCCGCGCTCACCGTGTGGCGGGGGGTGCAGGCGCTCGGGGTGGGCAGCGCGAGCGTGATACCTCGCGCGGTGGTTCGCGACCGGTTCGACGTCACCCATACGGCGCGCGCGCTCTCATTGCTCGGTCTCATTACGGGCTTGGGGCCGATTCTCGCGCCGCAGGTGGGCGGCTCGCTTTTGTTGATCGCCGGTTGGCGCCTCGAATTCTGGCTGCTCGCCGCTTTCGGCGGCACCTGCTTCGCGGTCGCGTTGCGGATGCTGCGCGAATCCATTCCGGCCGAACGCCCGAGCGCCAGCGGTCCCAGGTTGTGGCTGCGCCTGCTGTGCGACAGGCGTTATATGCGATATGCGCTGTCCGCGAACCTCATGCAATCGAGCGTGTTTGCCTACATCGCCGGAGCGCCCTTCGTCTACATCGATCATTTCCGCCTGAGCCCGCAGCAATTCGCCTGGATGTTCGGCTGCAACGCCATCGGCCTCATGATTGCCGGACGCATCAATGCGCACATCGTGTCCTCACTCGGGCCCGAATTGATATTTCGCCGCGCGATGTTCGCCACCTTGGCGTTGGGGATCGTGCTGTTCGGGATGGCGCTCGCGGGTATCGGCGGCTTTTGGGGCATGGCGATTCCGCAGCTGCTGTTCATCTCGATGCTGGGCTTTAATTTTTCCAACGGCTTGGCGTTGGCGCTCGCGCCTCACGGGGCTTCCGCCGGGACCGCTTCCGCCTTGTTCGGCACTCTGCAGTTTCTTCTGGCGGGCATCGCGGGCGCGGCGGTGAGCGCGCTGTACGACGGCACCCCACTCGCCATGACGGAAGTCATGTGCGCCGTGGCGGCGGGTGCCGTCGTACTATATCGGGGGGTGGAGCGGGCGCCATCTCGCCCGCGAGCCGCCTAGATGGGTACAGCGACAACGTGCACGCCCACGTGCTGTGGGGCTCGCGGCCGCTGTTTTGGATCATTTATGGACCTGGCAAACTATCGCTCGATAGTCTTCTGGACCGATCGCGTTGGAGCAACCCATGACCAAACCGTCCGAACCCACCATCGACCGTCCCGATGAGGAGTGGCGCAGGGAATTGCCGTCCGAGACCTTTGCGGTGATGCGCAAGCACGGCACCGAGCGCGCCGGCACCAGCCCTCTCAACCATGAGCATCGCCCCGGCATGTACGCCTGCGCGGCGTGCGGCCTGCCGTTGTTCGAATCCTCGACCAAGTTCGACAGCGGCACCGGCTGGCCGAGCTTCTTCGCGCCGCTGCCGGAGGCGCTTGCCACCACCATCGATCGCAGCCTCGGCATGGCCCGCACTGAAGTGCACTGCGCGCGCTGCGGCGGACATTTGGGCCACGTATTTCCGGACGGGCCGCGACCCACCGGCGAGCGCTACTGCATGAACGGCGTGGCGCTGAAATTCGAGCCGAAATGATCCGAGCCGCCATTCCACGCCCACGGCAGCGCTTGCGGCGGCGGGATAGCCCGCGCGGGACTCGAGTTGCGCCGCGCACCTCCCGTTCGTGCGCAGCCTTAGGTCACCCCAATGCTTGACAGGCCGGCGTTAATTCATATAATTCCTATGGTAATAGTATGAATATAAAAATTCCCAGCATGAGACGGAAGACGGCAACTCATGAATTACACCAGGTGGGCACTGGTTTTGTTCGGTGCGGTGACCGCTTCGGTCCCGGCGCTCGCACAGCAGAAGACGGGACCCGGCATCACCGGCGAGGAAAGCCTGACATGGCACGGCATCACGCTGTACGGGGTCGTCGATATCGGCGTCCAATACGATACGCATAGTGCACCGTTCACCCCCTACCGTCCGGCCGCCAGCGGAAACATCGTGCGGCCGAACAGCCGCCGGCCGGCGACCGGACTCACGCCGAGCAACATGGGCCAGTCGAGAGCCGGCCTACAGGGCATCGAGCCCCTGAACGGCGATTGGTCGGCCGTTTTCCAGGTGGAGACCTTTTTCAACCCCCAGTCGGGCGAAATCGCCAATTCTCTGAAGTCGTTGGCTGCGAACAATGGCCGGACCCCGGCCACCCAGGCCGTCGGCGTCGACGGCAGCTCGGCGGGGCAGGCCTTCCAGACCGCCTGGGTCGGGCTGCAATCGGCGCGGTTCGGAACCCTCACCTTCGGTCGTCAGGTCACGCTGCTGTTGGAAGGCGTCATCAAGTACGACCCCAATTACAACGCTTCGGCATTCAGCCTACTCGGCGCGTCCAACACCTATTCCGGCGGCGGCAGCCAGGAAGACAATCGAATTGATTCGGCGGCGAAGTACACCGTGGATTTCAACGATCGGGTGCACTTCGGCGCCCTGTACAAGTTCAACGGATCCCATGGGGCGGCCAACACCGCCTTCCAGGCGGATATAGGCGGCGAATACGCCGACGCATCGATCGATGCGTATTATTCCAAGGTCAACAGCGCCATCTCCTCAACATCCCTGACCGCCGCTCAAGTCGCGGCGCTTCCAGCGCTGGGCTATTCCGCATCGAATTCTCTGGCGGCGACCATCTCGGACAATACCGCGTATGCCCTCATGGCGTCGTACAAGTTCGACCCGGTGAAATTCTTCGCCGGCTACGAGCACATCCAGTACGCCAATCCAAACACGCCGCTCGGCGCCGGGTTCAACGACGTCGGCGATTATGTTCTGGCATTCGTCACCAACAATGCCTACGACAATTCAAAGACTCTGCAGGTATGGTGGACCGGCGCCCGCTACACCGTCATTCCCCGCCTCGACCTGACCGCGGCCTATTACGGCTACCGTCAGGACGCCTACGGCACCGGCAATCAGGCGGGCTGTTCGACCTCCGCGCACAGCACGTGCAGCGGAAGCCTCGAGGCCTTTTCCTTCGACGCGGACTACCGATTCAACCAGCACTTCGACGCGTACCTCGGCGTCATGTACAGCGGCGTGCACGACGGCGCGGCCAGCGGTTACTTTTATACGACCAACATCAACCCCACCGTCGGCGTGCGCTACAAATTCTGAGCGCTGTCAGGAGCCCTTCATTTGTCCGGCCTGCCACTTCTCCACCGCCCCCAAGGTGTTCGCCACATGGTTGTCGGGGCTCAGTGCGGTGTACTCGTAGATGATCTTGCCGCTCGGCGCGATGACGTACGAGGTGCGATTGGCGTATTCCGGCTTGATCGCCAGCACCGCGTCGTATTCCTTGGTGATCTTCTGATCCGCGTCCGAGGCCACCGCAAACTTGTTGCGGCATTCGCTCACCGAGAACTTGTTGAGCGTATCGATGGAATCGTGCGAGACGCCGATGACGGTCGCCCCCAGGGCCTTGAACTTCTCGGTGGCCTCGGCGAACTCGTGCGCTTCGACGGTGCAGCCGGGCGTGAACGCCGCAGGATAGAAATACAGCACCACCGGACCGTGCTTGAGCGCATCGGCCAATGAAAAGGTGAAGGGCTTGCCGGCCAGCGTCGCCTGAGTGGTGAAATCCGGCGCCGCGGCTCCGGGTTTCAATGCCGCGTACAGCGGAGCAGCCATCACGCAGGCACCGAGGACAAGGGCCATTGAACGCTTCATGGGTGAACTCCTCAGGAGCAATGAGAAACCGCGCAGAAGTTTGCGCCATAGCCGAATCCCCCGCAAGCTGCGCCGCCGCAACGGCGCGCTCAGCGCAGCACCGCGCGCAGCTCCCCGCACACGCGCACGACATCCTCGTCGTGCATGGCCGGAAACATCGGTAACGTGACCGTTTCGCGGCCGACTCGCGCCGCCACCGGCGTGTCCTGCGGCCGGTAGCCCTGCTGGCGGTAGTAGGTGAGGCTCGGAATACTGGGATAATGCACGCCGATACCGATGCCGCGATCGGCCATCACTTTTTGAAATTCGGGGCGCGTCATGCCCTGTGCCGTAAAATCGATCAGCACCTGAAACATGTGCCAGCTGTGGCCGGAATCGCCTCGGGCCGGCAGCACCACGGACTCGAAGCCCTCGAGCTGCTCGAAATAGCGGCCCGCGAGCTCGAGCCGGCGCGCGTTGAATCCGTCCAGGCTGCGCAATTGATCCATGCCGATTTGCGCCGCGACATCGCTGAGATTGCTCTTGGCGCCGGGAAACAGGACATCGATCTCGCCCTGCGGGTTGCGCTTGATGCCGTGAAACCGGTACTGCTCGAAGAGCTCCGCCGCTCCCGCATCCTTGGTGGCGATGGCGCCGCCTTCGATGCTGGTCATGTTCTTGTTGGGATGGAAGCTGAACACCACCAGGTCGCCGAAGCTGCCGATCAGCTTGCCCCGGTAGCGGGAGCCGATGGCATGCGCCGCGTCCTCGACCACGCGCAAGCCGCGCGCAGCGGCAATTCCATGGAGGGCATCCATGTCGACCGGCAATCCGGCGAAATGCACCGGCATGATGGCGCGCGTCTTGCGGCTGATCGCGGCCTCAATGAGATCCACGTTGAGGTTGCGGGTGTACAGATCGATATCGACGAATACCGGTCTTGCGCCGAGCCTCGCCACCACATTCGCGCTCGCCGCAAAACTCATCGCCGGAACGATGACTTCGTCGCCCGCGCCGATGCCGGCGACCTCGAGCGCCATTTCGAGCCCCGCGGTCGCGGAGGTCATCACGCGCACATGGCGTTCGTTGCCCAAATACGCCGCGAGCGCCGCCTCGAAGGCCTGAACCTTGGGGCCGCTCGCGAGCTGCCCGGAGCGAAACACCTCGGCGACCGCGGCGATGCTGCCCTCATCGATCGACGGCCGGGTAAAGGGCAGAAAGGGCTTCATACGCTACTCCGCGACACCAGCGCCACGCCGACGCAAATCAGCGCAATGCCGATCACTTTGGCGGGCGACAGGACCTCCCCCAGCCACAGCGCCGAGACCCCGGCCACGACCACGTAGCCAAGCGACAGCATGGGATAGGCGGTGCTCACCGGAGCCTTGGTCAGAGCGGCGATCCACACGCAGACACTCATCGCGTAGCACAGCATCCCTCCCCAAAAGAATGCGCTTTGGAACAAAATCGCCGCGCTGTGCACCAGCGTCCGCATTCCGATTTCGGAGAAATGCGCGAGCGGCCGGGTCGCATACTTCAACAGCAGCTGCGCCGCCGCATTCAACCCGACGCCGCTCAAAATCAATGTCCATGTCAGCCAGCTCATCGACGCGCCACCAGCACCCGGTTTGCATCACGGCCGATCTCCCGCATGGGTATCCCCCGCCTTTTCAGTTCCTCGAACATCGGCTTTTCCATCACCGCGTAGGCCGCGGATTCGCCGCTCCAACGCACCAGAAATTCCGCCACGCTTGGAAGCTCGGCTCCCGGGTCGTAGCCCAATCCGTAGTCGAGCTCGCCTCGATAGGCAACCAGCGCGACGCGGCGCCGCCAATAGAACGGCAATGTTTGATCATACGTGCCGACGCTGTAGATGGGCGCATTTTCGGCGCCCGCGGGCAATGCACGCGCGAGCTCCACCCCCGAATACACCGGCGCCACCGCTGCCGCAGCACGCATCATCAGCAAACCCGAGAGGCACCAGCCGACCCCCAGGAACACCGCCGCACGGGTCACCTCGCGCCGGCGCTGCGACAACACGTAAAGACCGGAGGCCGCGAGCAACGCGGCAATCTGCGCCAATGGCTTGGTCAGCGACAAGAAATACTCGCTGCGGTCGGAGGCGGCGACGAAGCGGGGTCCGAAGAAGCAAAGCATCCCGATCGCGGCCGCGGCGAGCACCGTCAATACCGCCGTCATGAGCACATCGCGGCGCAGCGCATCGGCCGGCAAGGACGCGATCAGCAAAGCGAGTGCCGGCAGCGCCGGCAGTATGTAGGGAACCAGCTTGGATTCCGACAGGGAAAAGAAGATGCACACGAACCAGGCCCAAATCCACAGGAACAAGGCGGGGTTGAACTCGCGGCGCGGCGCCTGGGGCCGCCAGCCGAAGGCCATCACCCGCAATACCGACAGCGTCCACGGCGCGCTGCCGAGCACCAACACCATGCCGAAGAACCACCAGGCCTCCTCGCGATTCGCGCTCGGAGTCAGGTAGCGCGCCAAGTGCTCGTGCACGAAGAAGAACTGCGGAAAATCGGCGAGCCGGCGTGCCGCCAGCCAGTGCCAGGGAACGGCAATCGCCAGGAACAGCGGCAGGCCCCACGCAGCGTGCAGCCGGCGCCACGGCGAGAAGTCGCGTGCCCAGGCACTATAGAAGACCAGCACCGCCGCCGGAATGGCCGCCGCCACCAGGCCCTTGCTGAGCACTCCGAGGGCGCTGGCGACCCAGGCGAGCAGCATCCAACGGCGCTGCTCCGAAGGGCGCCCGCCGGTCTGCGCCCGCAAAAAGCCCGCCAGCGCGATCGAAAAGTACAGCGTCAGACCCATGTCGAGGGTCAGGAGCTGTCCCATCACGAGAAACAGCAGCATGCTCGAGAGCATGAGCGCCGCCCGCCAGGCCGCCGAAGAGTTCCACAGCCGGCGCGCCAACAGCCACACCGTGAGCAGGGTGCCGAGCGCGCTTAAGGCCGTGTAGAGGCGCGCGGCGAACTCGCTTTGCCCGAAAAGGCGCAAGCTCAGCGCGGTTGCCCAATATTGCAGCGGGGGCTTTTCAATGTAGGCGAGACCGTTCAAATGCGGGACGACCCAGTCTCCGCCGGCCAGCATCTCGCGGGCAATCTCCGCATAGCGGCCCTCGTCCGGATTGAACAGCGGCCGCAGCGACAGGGTCGCAAGCCACAGCACGGCGAGAAACACCGACAAGCCGAGATAGGTCCACTGGTCGCGCGATTCCGGCGCCGCTGGCTGATTCACTTTAGGCGGCCGCGCCCGATGCCTGCACCGCGAGCAAACCCGAGCGTCCGGGAATCTCGCCCATGACCACGGCGCGGGCCGGCAATGATTGCCGGGCCGCGAGCGCATGAATGGCGGCCATGCGCGTGACGGTGGCGCCGGCTTCGCGCCACTTCATCAACAAGGTCTCGAAGGCGTCGCGCAGCAGCATTCCCTCCAATTCGGCGTGCAGCGTAAAGACCTGAACGGCCGGTTCCGCCGCGCCCGCGGAGAGGCCAAACAGCGCATCGGCAATATTCGACTCGTCGATGCCGTCGCGGCCGAGCAGTTCATCGAAGGTCGGCAGCGTGGTGGGTATCTGCGGGCAGGAACTCGCGCCGTCCGCGAGCAGCGGAAAGAACGCCGACCCGCCGCGGGTGTCGCTTGCGTACTTCAAACCGTATTCGCGCTCGAGCTCGAGGCCGTGGACGTTCATTTGCCAGCCGGCCGCCGCATGCGACTCGGGCAGGAATCCGAACACTCGCCGAAAGGCCTCGAGGCCCCGCTCGAACTCCCGGCGAGTCCACGATGCGTTCGCGCCGGCCACGCCGTCCTGCCAGCGCACGTGATCAAAGGCATGAAGCCCCACTTCGAAACCGGCATCGTGCACGCGGACCATCTCCACGCCGGCTCTGCGGCCGATATCCGGGCCCGGCAACAGCACCCCATACATGAGCGTCCTGAGGCCGTAGTGCTTCAATACCGAGGTGCGCGCCACCTTCTGCGCGAAACCCCTGCGAAATGCCCGGCGCAGCGCACGACCGGTGTGGTCGGGTCCCACCGAAAAATAAAAGGTCGCATCGATGCCGTGCTTCTTCAATAGCGCCGCGAGCCGCGGCACCCCTTCGCGCGTGCCGCGCAAGGTATCGACATCGACCTTGAGGCCGATGTGCGCGTCTTTAAGCATCTCTCGACAGCAGCGCCGATGCCGAAGGCAAGGCATGCGCGTAGGAATCGAAAATCGACATCAATGCCGAGCGCATGTCGGTGCTCGGGGTCCAGCCGAGTTCCGCCGTCGTATTCTTGATCGAAGGCAGCCGTGCCGGTATGTCGGCATATCCCTTGCCGTAGTAATCGAGCGCCGAAATGTCGACCAAGCGGGTGTTGCGGGCCGTGGGTGCGTATTCGGGCCTCGAAAGGGCGATTTCGAGCATCATTTCGGCCAGCCGGCGAATCGAATATAAATTGTGCGGGTTGCCGATGTTGTAGATCTTGCCGTCGGCGATGCCTCCCGGGTTGTCGATGATGCGGGTCAGGCAGTCGACCGCGTCGTCGACGAAGGTGAAGGCACGCGTCTGGCCGCCGCCGTCGACCAGTTTGATCGGCTCGCCACGCACGATATGGCCCAGGAATTGGGTCAATACGCGGGAACTGCCCTCTTTGGGATCGTCCATGCTGTCGAGGCCGGAGCCAATCCAATTGAAGGGCCGAAAGAGCGTGAACTGCAGGCCTTGCTGGCCGTAACCCCAAATGATCCGGTCGAGCAGCTGTTTGACGCAGGAATAGATCCAGCGCTGCTTGTGAATGGGCCCCAACACCAGATCGGAGGTCTCCGGATCGAACTCCTTGTCGCGGCACGCGCCGTAGACTTCCGAAGTCGACGGAAATACCACGCGCTTCTTGTATTTCACGCAGTGACGAATGATCGGTAGATTCGCCTCGAAGTCCAGTTCGAAGACCCTCAAGGGCTCGCGCACGTAGGTGGCCGGCGTCGCAATCGCCACCAGCGGCAGGATCACGTCGCACTTTCGCACCTGGTATTCGATCCACTCCTTGTTGATGGTGATGTCGCCTTCGACAAAATGGAAGCGCGGATTGTCAAGTTCGGTCTTGACGCGCTCCGACTGCAGATCCATGCCGTAAATATGCCAATCGGTGGTGCGTAAGATGTATTTGCTCAGGTGATGGCCGATGAAGCCATTGACGCCGAGTATGAGCACGTTTTTCAAGTGAAGCCCCTAAGAGTTCGGTTCCTGTCGATGCGAGTCATGTCAACGCGAGTCATGTCAGTGCGAGCGGCTGGTTCGCCAAGGCCGGCGGCGCGGCGCCCGGCTCGACCGGCCGCTGTCCGATCGCCAGATTGAGGATCTCAAGGCGCCTGCCGTCGACGCAATCCGCGTACCATCGGTCGCCCGCCGCGTACAAGCACGGCGCTCGTGCTCCGTAGCGCGCCGGCTCGGCGTCGACGCGGGTTTCCAGGACAGCGAGCCTACACCCATTCACCTCGGTAAAGGCCCCCGGAAACGGCGGCGCCACGGCGCGCACCAGATCATGCACCGCACGTGCGCCCTGCCGCCAGTCGATACGGCCATCCTCGGGACGGCGGCGTCCGAAGTAAGACCCCTGGGCGAGGTCCAAGGCGCGCGCAGCCGCGTTGCCGGCGATCAATTTTGACAGGCTGCGTGCAAGCACCTGTCGGGCCGCTTCCGCCACCTTTAGGGACACGGTGAGCGCCGTGTCATTCTCCAATATCGGCACCGCTTGCTGATCGACCAGGGCGCCGGCATCGGGCTTCTCCACCATGTAGTGCAGGCTTGCGCCCGTGAGCGATTCCCCATGAATGATCGCCCAGTGCACGGGCGCGCGCCCGCGGTATTTGGGCAGCAGCGACCCGTGCATGTTGAGCGCCCCGCGTTTGGGTATCGCGAGCCACGCCGCATTCAAAAGGTGGCGGTAGTAAAATGAAAACACGAAGTCGGGGCGCGCGCGCCGCCCCTCGGCGAGCCACTCGGTCGTATTCGGATCGTCCGGCGTTTCGACGCGCACTCCGTGCGCTTCGGCGAGCTCCCTGACGCTTCCGAACCACCGGCTTTCGCCCGGATCGTCCTTATGCGTGAACAGGATCTTGATGTCGATGTCCTGCGCCAGCAATTCGCGCACGCAGCGAACCCCGACCTCGCTGTAGGCGAACACCACCGCTCGCGTCACCGTCAAATACCCTCGCCGCGCTTGGCGGGTGCCGCGGAGGTCAGCAGTCCCCCGGCATGCGGCTGCTCCCCGTCGCGCGGCAGGTCCCCGGCGCGCCGCAGAAGCCCGGCGCCGCCCTCCTCCAGAACGGCTTCCACGATATAGCGCGGCCGTTCGCGCACCTGGGCGTAGATCCGGCCGACGTATTCGCCCAGCAAGCCGATGCCGAACAGGGCCAATCCGATGAAAAAGAACACCAGGCCGAACAGCGTGAACAGGCCCTCCGCTTCCGGACCGACGATCAGGCGGCGCACGAACAGGTAGACCACCAGCAAGGCGGACAGGATGGATACCGCCATCCCAACCATGGAGAAAAGCTGCAACGGCACCACCGAGAACCCGGTGATCAAATCGAAGTTCAGGCGGATCAAGCTATAGAGCGAGTACTTCGAGCGCCCGGCATGGCGCTCCTCGTGGGCGATCGGCACTTCCACCGGATTCATCGCGTACAGCGAGGCGAGCGCCGGGATGAAGGTGTTGACTTCGCGAGTCTGATTGAGAGCGGCCACCACCGAGCTCGCGTAGCCGCGCATCATGCATCCCTGATCCTTGATCCGAACCGGCGTGATCCACTCGCGCAGTTTGTTGACCCCCTTCGAGAGAATGCGGCGCCATAAATAGTCTTGCCGCTGCTGCCGGATCGTGCCCACGTAATCATAACCCTGGTCCAGCATACCGACCAATTTCCCAATCTCTTCCGGCGGATTCTGCAGGTCGGCGTCCAGAGTCACGACGTACTCGCCGCGCGCATGCGCGAGGCCCGCCATGACCGCCGCGTGCTGCCCGAAGTTGGCGTGAAACATCACCACCCGGGTCTCGGCCGGCCGCAGCTGAAATTGTTGCCGCAGAAGCGCCAGCGACCGGTCCTTGCTGCCGTCGTTGATGAAGACACACTCGTACGACACTCCCAGCGCGTCCAACGCCGTATACAGCCGCGCAAAGAGGCTTGGCAGGACTTGCTCCTCGTTGTAGACCGGGATGACGACGCTGAGTTTGGGCATGTGCCGATGCGGGCGCGTCAGTGGTCGGCGGCCACGGCGCCTCGCGACTGCAATAGGCCCAGCAGCTCTTGGGTCTTCGCGCGCATGAGTTCCCGCGAGCCGCGAGCCTCGACATTGAGACGGATCAGCGGCTCGGTGTTCGAGGCGCGCAAGTTGAAGCGCCAGGTCGCAAACTCATACGACAGGCCGTCGGTGCGGTCGACTTTGAGTGCGAGGCGCGCGTAGCGGGCCTCGAGTGCCGCGATCGCGGCGCCCGGATCCGGCACCCGGTAGTTGAGTTCGCCGCTCACCGGAAACAGGGCGATGCGCTCGCCCACCAGCGTGGACAATGGCTTGCCGGATTCGCACAGGATCTGGGCGACCAGGAGCCAGGGAATCATGCCGCTGTCGCAATAGGCAAAGCGGCGGAAATAATGATGCGCGCTCATCTCCCCGCCATACACCGCATCGACCTCGCGCATGCGTTGCTTGATGAAGGCATGGCCGGACTTCGACTGCACCGCTTGCCCGCCGGCGGCTTTGACGATCTCGAGCGTATTCCACGTCAATCGCGGATCGTGCACCACCTTGCCGCCGGCCTCGCCGCGCAGCAGGATCGACGCCAGCAGGCCGACGATGTAATAGCCTTCGATGAAAGCGCCGTGTTCGTCGAAGAAAAAGCATCGATCGAAATCGCCGTCCCAGGCCAGACCCAAGTCCGCGCGGTGCGCGCGAATGGCCTCGATGGTGGGCGCGCGATTCTCCTCGATCATCGGGTTGGGAACGCCGTTGGGAAAGCGTCCGTCGGGTTCGTGATGCACCTTGATGAATTCAAAGGGCAGGTGCCGCTCCAACTGATCGATGATGAGCCCGGCGCCGCCGTTGCCGGCATTCACCACGATCTTCAATGGTTTGAGCCGGGCGGCATCGACGTAGCTCAAGAGATGCGCGACGTATTTCTGCAGGGTGTCGAGCGAAGTGCGCCTGCCGCGAGTTTTGGGTTCGGGAAACTGCGCGCACTCCGCGAGGCGGCGAATTTCCTGCAGGCCGTTGTCGGCGCTGATCGGCCGGGATTGCTCGCGGACGAATTTCATGCCGTTGTAGTCGGGCGGATTGTGACTGGCGGTGATCATGATCCCGCCGTCATACCCCCCGTCGAACGTCGCGAAATAGACTCCCTCGGTACCGCAGATGCCGATGTCGTAGACATCGACGCCGCTGTCGGCCAATCCGCGGCACACCGCCTCGGCGAGCCCTTCGCTCGAGAGCCTGATGTCGCGCCCGACCACGACGCGCTGGGGCGAGAGGAACTGCGCATAGCCGCGCGCGACGCGATAGGCCACGTCATCGTTCAATTCACCGGGAATCCGGCCGCGCAAGTCGTAGGCTTTGAAGCAGGTAATCGCGCTCAAGTGCTGGTTCCTTGGCGGCCGTAGCTGTCCTCGATGCGCACGATGTCATCTTCGCCGAGATAGGATCCGGACTGCACCTCCACGATGTGCAGCGCCACTTTGCCCGGATTCTCGATGCGATGCGTCGCCCCTATGGGAATGAAGGTGGATTGGTTCTCGGACAGCAAAAATGTCTTCTCTCCGCAAGTGATGCGTGCGGTGCCCTTCACCACGATCCAGTGTTCGGCGCGATGATGGTGCATCTGCAGGGATAATACCCCGCCCGGCTTGACCGACAGCCGCTTGACCTGAAAGCGCTCGCCGCTATCCAAGCTGTCATAGCTGCCCCAGGGCCTGAATACCTCGCGGTGCAACGACGGTTCGCTGCGCCCCGATTTCTTCATCTTCGCGACCAGCTCCTTCACGTCCTGGACCCGCCCCTTGGGAGCGACCAGAACCGCGTCCTTGGTCTCGACGATGATGTGATCGTCCATCCCCACGGCGGTCACCAGGCGGCTGGTCGAGTGCACGTAGCAATCGCGCGTATCGTGCACCAACACATCGCCCAGCAGCACATTACCCTCCTCATCGGCCGGCAACGAATCGAACAGCGAGGCCCAGGATCCGACATCGCTCCAGCCCGCATCCAACGGCAGCACCACGGCGTCGCGCGTTTTCTCCATCACCGCGTAATCGATCGAGTCGGCGCGGCATTTCTCGAATGCGGCCTTGTCGATGCGAACGAAATCAAGATCCGTCTTGGCCGACTCGTACGCCGCCCTGCTCGCCTCGAGAATATCCGGCGCGAAGTGTGCGAGCTCATCCAGATAGCGGCTCGCCTTGAATACGAACATGCCGCTGTTCCAGTAATAGTCCCCGGAAGCGACGAACTGCAGTGCGACGTCCAGGCTCGGCTTCTCGATGAATTGCGCCACCGGGTAGGCGGGGCCTTCCCCCTCGCCGCGGCGAATATAGCCGTAGCCGGTTTCCGGCGCGTGCGCCACGATCCCGAAGGTGACGAGCTTGCCGATCTTGGCGAGATCCGCCGCCACTTCGGCCGCCCGCTGAAAGGCGCGCGCCTCGCGAATCACATGATCGGCCGGAGCGACGATCAGGATGGCGGAGGGATCCTGCTTCATGGCGTGCAAGGCCGCGAGCGCGACCGCGGCGGCGGTATTGCGCCCGACGGGTTCCAACAAAATGCCTGAGGCTTCGGCGCCAAGCTCGCGAATCTGCTCGGCGACCGTAAAGCGATGCGCTTCGTTGCACACGATGATGGGTGCGGTCACGCCCGCGATGCCGGCCAGCCGGGCGGCGGTCTCCTGCAGCATGGTGCGCTTGCCGGCGAGCGCGAGCAGTTGTTTGGGGAACATTTCTCGCGACAACGGCCAAAGCCGAGTGCCCGCACCGCCAGACAAAATCACCGGTATCAAAGGTTCCGCCATGTCCTCACTCCAACCGTTTGCCGCGGCCGATCGCATAATAGCTGAAGCCGGCGCGCACCATGTGCAGCGGGTCGTAGAGGTTGCGCCCGTCGAAAATCACCGGCGATTTGAGCGCACCCTTGATGTAGTCGAAATCCGGGCTGCGGAATTCACGCCACTCGGTCACGATCGCCAGCGCATCCGCCCCTTGGAGGGCTTCCGGGCTCGCCTTGCACAAGATCAGATCCGCTCGCCGGCCGTACAGCCGGTCGCATTCGGGCATCGCCACCGGGTCGAAGGCCCGCACCTTTGCGCCCGCCTGCCACAGCGCCTCCATCAGCACCCGGCTCGGCGCCTCACGCATGTCGTCGGTATTGGGCTTGAATGCCAATCCCCACAGCGCGATGGTTATGCCGCGCAGATCACCAAAATGCGCCTTGATCTTGTCGAACAAGACCGTTTTCTGCCGCTCGTTCACCGCCTCCACCGCCGCCAGAATGTTCGCGTGGTACCCAACCTCGTCGGCGGAGCGTTTCAGCGCCTTGACGTCCTTCGGAAAGCACGACCCCCCGTACCCTACGCCGGGGTAGATGAAGGCATGGCCGATGCGCGGATCCGAGCCGATGCCGAAGCGCACCGCCTCGATGTCCGCGCCGACACGCTCGGCGAGATTCGCGAGCTCATTCATGAAGCTGATCTTGGTGGCGAGCATCGCGTTCGCGGCGTACTTGGTGAGTTCCGCGGAACGCACGTCCATGACGATCATGCGATCGCGGTTGTGCATGAAGGGCTCGTACAGAGCACGCATGAGCTCGGCGGCGCGCACACTGTCGGTGCCGACGACCACCCGGTCGGGCTTCATGAAGTCCTCGATGGCCGCACCCTCTTTCAAGAATTCGGGATTGGACACGGTATCGTATTCCACGCTCACCCGCCGCGCGGCGAGCGACTCGGCCACCGCGAGGCGCACCTTGTCGGCGGTGCCGACCGGCACCGTCGATTTGGTGATCACGACCTTGTATTCGGCCATGTGCTCGCCGATGGTGCGTGCCACGGCGAGCACGTGGCGCAAGTCCGCCGAACCGTCTTCGTCCGGTGGCGTACCGACCGCGATCAATTGGAACTGGCCGTGCTCTACGCCCTGCTCGGCATCGGTGGTGAAGCGCAATCGCCCCACCTCGAAATTGCGTTTAACCACGGCATCAAGACCCGGCTCATGGATCGGCACCTCGCCCGCCTTGAGCATGGCGATCTTGCGTTCGTCCACATCGACGCAGATCACCCGGTTGCCGGCATCGGCCAGGCACGCCCCGGTCACCAGACCCACGTAGCCGGAGCCAAAAATCGTGATTCGCATGCGTAATATTCTGATTTAACAAGAAAAAAGGGCTCAAAGCGTAGCGGTTTCGAGGAGTCAAGTAAAGATCAGGCCCACGGCTCCCGCTGAAGTTTGCGCTCCCAAGTAAGCGAGCTCGAGACAATGGCGCGCAGATCGTCATAGCGCGGCTGCCAGCCGAGTTCGGCGCGAATGCGCTCGGCCCGCGCCACGAGATAGGCGGGATCGCCGGGGCGGCGCCCCTCCTCGCGGATCACCAAGGGCTTGCCGCCCACCGCTTCGACCATGGCCAGCACCTCGCGCACCGAATAGCCGTGGCCATAGCCCACATTGAGCGTCACCGAGCGTCCCGCCGCGCGCAAATAATCGAGCGCCCGCAAATGCGCCGCGGCCAAGTCCTCGACATGCAGGTAGTCGCGCACCCCGGTGCCATCCGGGGTGGGGTAGTCGCTGCCGAACACGGATACATGGGGCCGCTTGCCCACCATGGCCTCGCAGGCGACCTTGGTAAGCAGCGTCGCGCCGGGGGTTGCCTGGCCGATGCGTCCCGTGGGATCGGAGCCCGCCACGTTGAAATAGCGCAACGCCACGTAGCGCAGCGGGTTCACGGCCGCGACATCGCGCAGCATCCACTCGCTCATGAGTTTCGAGGTGCCGTAGGCGTTGATGGGGCGCGTCGGCGATTCCTCGCTCGCATAGCCGTCTTCGGGCATGCCGTAGACGGCCGCGGTGGACGAAAAGACGATGTGTTGAACGCCGTTCTCGAGACAAGCCTGCAATAGGTTGCGCGTCGAGCAGGTGTTGTTGCCGTAGTACTTGAGCGGCAGCGCCACGGATTCCGGCACGATGGTGTGTGCCGCGAAGTGCATGACGGTATCGACGCTGTGTTCGGCCAGAAGCCGCGATACCAGGGCCTGGTCTCCGACCTCGCCGACCACCAATTCGCCGGCCGTCACCGCCTGGCGGAATCCCTTCCCCAAGTTATCGAGAACGACCACCCGCTCGCCCGCCGCGCCCAGCTGCCGCACAACGTGGCTGCCGATATAGCCGGCCCCGCCGGTGACCAGGATCGTGTTTCTGGACAAGGTGTCTCCTAATTTAGGCGCGCCACGGTATCGCGCGCAAGCTCCACAACAGGCGGTGTCCGGCCACTAGACCGTATTGGGCCGCTCCTAAATTCTATAAACTCTTAAGGGTGTGCGGTGTCGGTCGGACCCGTGCTGGTCGGACCGGTGTTGCGAACGATACGGCGAACTTTCAGACTGGTCACCTTTCGATCGTCTGCCGGCACGGCCGCTTGCCGGGCCCAGACCAGATCGTGCGACTCCGGCGCCGGCTTGTACTCGACCACAATCTCGCCCAAGAGCTGCAACGCCCGCGGGCAGTCGAAGCGATTCATCACCGCCAGAATCTCGTTCAACATGCCGTGTACCCGCTCCCAGGTCCACGAATGCTCGATGGCGCGCAGGATCATCGGGTGCTCAGTCCCGGTGATGTTATTGCCGATGAGCAGCTCCTCGTACAGCTTCTCCGCCGGGCGCAGACCGGTATAGGCAATCTCGATATCGCCGTCCGGATGGTCTTCGTCGCGCACGGTCAGTCCCATGAGATGGATCATGCGCCGGGCGAGATCGCAGATGCGGACCGGCTTACCCATGTCGAGCACGAACACATCGCCGCCATCGGCCATCGATCCCGCCTGGATGACGAGTTGCGCCGCTTCCGGGATGGTCATGAAATAACGGATCACCTCGGGGTGAGTCACCGTCACCGGCCCGCCCGCCTTGATTTGCTCATTGAACAGCGGCACCACCGAGCCCGATGAGGCCAATACATTGCCGAACCGCACCATGCAAAAGCGCGTCTTGCTGCCCCGGCTGTGCAGGCCTTGCAGCACCATTTCGGCGAAGCGCTTGGTGGCGCCCATCACGTTGGTGGGATTCACCGCCTTGTCAGTCGACACCAGCACGAAGGTTTCGACGTCGGTCTCATGGGCTGCCTCCGCGGCGTACCAGGTCGAGATCACGTTGTTGTAGATCCCCTCGATCACGTTCTGTTCGACGATCGGCACATGCTTGTAAGCCGCCGCGTGATACACGGTCTGAACTCGGTAGGCGAGGAACACCTCGCGAATGCGCAATTTGTGATGCCCGTTGCCGATGAGCCCGACAATATCCACGTGCAGCGAATGTTGCTCGGCCGTGGTGCGCAGCTCGCGTTCGATGTGGTAGAGCGCGAGCTCCGACATTTCGAACAATACCAACCGCTTGGGACCCAAGCCGATGATCTGCCGGCACAGCTCCGAGCCGATCGAGCCTCCCGCTCCCGTCACCATCACCACCCGGTCGCGAATGCACGCGTCGAACAGCCCCGCCTTGGGCGGCACCGCATCGCGTCCCAATAGATCGCAAACGTCGACCTCGCGAATGTCGCCCACACTCGCGTCCCCGGTGACCAGCTGCTCGAATTCCGGCACGGTTTGCACATGCACGGCCAGGGGCTCGAGAGTACTCAAGATCTCCAGGCGACGGCGACGCGACAACGAAGGCAGGGCCAGCAAAATACGGTCGATTTTCCGATCCTTGATGAGTTCCGGCAGTTGATCCGGCGAGAACACCTTGATGCCGTTGACCATCCGGCCCTGCACACTGCGGTTATCGTCGATGAACACCAGCGGGTCGAACGCGCGCGTGGTCAAGAGAATGGTCGACAGTCTCGCGCCTGCCTCGCCGGCTCCGTAAATGGCGACCCGGGCCACGGTCGGCTGCAGGTACCGCGTCAGCAGGTAATAGCGCACGACAAAGCGCGACCCGGCGACATACAGCAGTGCGAGACAGGAATAAATCGCCACCACGCTCCAAGAGAGCGCGTCCATATCGAGCGCCATGTCCAAAAGGCCGAGCAGCACACCGCTCAACGCAGCGGCAAAGGCAACGGCGAACACGGCCTGGTGACCGAGAAAACGAACGACGGAGCGATACAAACCCAATCGTATGAAGATGGGAATGCTGAATAGCACGGCGGCCACGTATGCGGGCCAATCCGCCAGGTCGAACCGGGGATAACCGGCCTTGAGGCTTATCGCGGTCCAAAGTACCAACGGCATCATGACCGTATCGGCGCCTATCGAGATGAGGCGTTTGGTCGACCGCGGCAAGTCGACCATATGCCGAATGTAGTCCGCCCTGCTATTTACGGTCTTCGATCGCAACGTGAGCCCCCATGACGCATGCGTACCCCCCGCCAGTCCACTGGCATTTCAGCATCGCCTGGAACGAGGAATAGCCGGCTTCTTCGCTCTCAGTGTACAGAAATTGCCCCTTCGCGATCGTACTTTGAGTTTATTCGGCCAACGCACCAAGGATCGCGCGGTTGACGGTCGCTGAACTTTTTAGAGCCTGGCTTCCATGAGATGTTCTTGGAACCAAGTGTACGTCGATTCGACGCCGAGTTTAAGCGGGATTTTGGGGCGCCATCCGAGCCCTGTCAGCCGGGTTACATCAAGCAGTTTCCGAGGCGTGCCATCGGGCTTCGAGCGATCGAAAATCAGCCGCCCCCTGTAGCCAACCACCGACAGCACCAGCTCCGCGAGCTCTCGAATCGAGATATCCTCGCCCCACCCGATATTCACGATGGGTTCGGCGTCATACGTGTCCAAGAGATACAAAATCGCGTCGGCCAAATCATCGACATGCAGAAATTCCCGGCGCGGCGTTCCGCTGCCCCACACCCTCACGCGCTCGTCGCCGCGCACCTTGGCTTCGTGGAAACGGCGAATCAAGGCCGGCAGCACATGCGAGTTCTGCAAATCGAAATTGTCGCCGGGACCATACAGGTTGGTCGGCATCAAGGATATTGCCTTAAAGCCGTATTCGCGGCGCAGGGCTTGACACAACTTGAGGCCCGCAATCTTGGCCACGGCATACCACTCGTTGGTGGGCTCGAGCGGCCCGGTGAGCAGGTAGTCCTCGCGGATGGGCTGCGGCGCCAACTTGGGGTAGATGCAGCTCGAGCCCAAAAAAACGAATTTCCCGACTCCGGACCGATGTGCCGAATCGATGACATTGTCTTGAATTAAGAGATTGTCACGAATGAACTGTGCGGGATGAGAATCATTCGCATGGATGCCGCCGACTCGGGCTGCCGCCATGATGACCGCCTCCGGGCGCTCACTTTCAAAATATTGGCGAACCGCCAATTGGTCGGTCAGGTCGAGTTCCGCATGAGTACGCAGCAGCAAATTCTCATATCCCTTGGCTCGCAGGGTACGCACCATGGCCGAACCCACCAAACCGCGGTGTCCAGCGATATAAATTCGGGACGTTTTGTTTATTGGCACGGCCTGTTTTGGCGCGGCGCTATTCATGATGGTTATATACCCTATAGCCCTCTTTCGCGACCATGGCATCGCGCTTGGCGACCGCGAGATCCGATTCCACCATTTCCGCCACCAACTCCGAAAATCCGACCTCCGCCGTCCAGCCGAGCTTTTGACGGGCCTTGGTCGCATCGCCCAACAGGGTCTGCACCTCGGTGGGACGGAAGTAGCGCGGGTCGACCCGGACTATCGGGCGTTCCGTCACGGCGTCGATTCCCAATTCATCGACCCCCTCGCCCTGCCACTCGATCTTCATGCCGAGCAGCGAGCCGGCGGCGATCACGAAGTCGCGCACCGAATATTGTTTACCCGTGGCGATGACGAAGTCCTCCGGCTCGTCCTGCTGCAGCATCAGCCATTGCGCGCGGACGTAGTCCCTGGCGTGGCCCCAGTCGCGCCGGGAATCGAGGTTGCCGAGATGCAGGGTATCCTGAAGGCCGACATGAATGCGCGCCAGCGCGCGGGTGATCTTGCGCGATACGAACGTTTCGCCGCGCACCGGGGATTCATGGTTGAACAAGATCCCGTTGCAGGCAAACAAGCCGTACGCCTCGCGATAGTTCACCGTAATCCAATAGGCGTACACCTTGGCGGCGCCGTAGGGCGATCGAGGATAAAACGGCGTGGTCTCGCGCTGCGGGATTTCCTGCACCTTGCCGAACATCTCGGACGTCGATGCCTGATAAAATCGGGTTTTCTTCTCCAGCCCCAGAATGCGAATCGCCTCCAGTACACGAAGCGTGCCGACCGCATCCGCATTGGCCGTGTATTCGGGGGTTTCGAACGATACGCCCACGTGACTCTGTGCGGCCAGATTATAGATCTCGTCCGGCTGCACCTCCTGGATGATCCGGATCAGATTGGTCGAGTCGGTCAGGTCCCCATAATGCAATTTGAGCCGCACATTTCTTTCGTGCGGGTCCTGGTAAAGATGATCGATGCGATCGGTGTTGAACGATGAGGCGCGGCGCTTGACGCCGTGAACCGAGTAGCCCTTGGACAGCAGAAATT
Source organism: Gammaproteobacteria bacterium (assembly GCA_037440085.1). Lineage (GTDB taxonomy): Bacteria > Pseudomonadota > Gammaproteobacteria > Steroidobacterales > Steroidobacteraceae > Bog-1198. Next base: position 910 of record JBBIUT010000033.1, on the reverse strand, counting down.
CGGCGAGATAGGCGCCATCCTGGCCGGTGATCCCTGTGATTAACGCCGTCTTAGCCAATTTAACCCCCTCGCCAACGCCTGACCCGGCAAATGCACCAGCTCGCCAAACGAATCATACCGAATCACCATATAGATTTGCCCTGAGTTACTTCACCGGCCCGCAAATTGACGTGATCACGCCCTATTCGGGGCGGCCCGCACCGTTCAAGAGCGCGCACACGCCCAACGGCGCAAGCGCAAAGGCACATATCCACAATGCCGATCCCGGATATTTCACGGCGAGCGCCGCGCAGGGAAGCAGCCAAACGAGATCGATGGTAACCACCGCAATTGTTACGCGCGAGTGTGAACCCCAACGGCGAGCCAGCCACTGATAGGCATGCGTGCGATGCGCCTGATAGACGCGCTCGCGCCGAATCAGCCGCCTGACGAGCGTCACGGTCGCATCGACTATAAACACACCCCCGAGGATCAACCAGGCGTAAATATTGATCGCACTGGTTTGGGATGAATCGACGGCAATCACCGCGATCACATAACCGAGGTAGCCGCTGCCGACGTCGCCCATGAATATCGCGGCGGGCGGCCAGTTCCACCTGAGGAATCCGAGACACCCGGCACCGGCGACGAGCGCCAAAGCGACCTGCGTCGGCGAACACTGCGCCAAGAATAAACCCAGCCCCGCTGCCCCGAACAGGATGAATACGGCCTCGGAGGCCGCGATACCGTCAATGCCGTCCATGAAATTGAACAGATTCAGAACCCAGATGATGGCGATAACCCTTAGTGCAGAGCCGACGACGCCGAGATTGACGACGACTTGGCCGACGTGGATGGTCGATGAACCTCCCAGGCAATACACCGCGAACACCGCGGCGCAGATGTGAACGCTGATGCGAATGGCAATCGG
>JBBIUT010000032.1:29441-31680 GCA_037440085.1 Gammaproteobacteria bacterium | reverse complement strand
TCGTCCCCACGTTCACGTGCGGCTTCGTTCGCTCAAACTTCCCCTTCGACACGGCTCACCTCTCCCAAATAAATGAAAACAGTTGGAGTTACGCTAACCTTAAGAAGCTTTCTTCATGACCGCATCGGCCACATTGGTGGGCACTTCCATGTACTTCGCGAATTCCATGGTGTAATTCGCGCGGCCCTGGCTCATGGAGCGCATTGCGGTCGAATATTGAAACATCTCGGCGAGCGGCACTTCCGCGGTGACCACCTTGCCGGACGGAGAATCTTCCATTCCGATGATCTGGCCGCGGCGGCGATTCAGGTCGCCGACGATGTCGCCGTAGTAATCCTCCGGTGTCACCACTTCGACCTTCATGATGGGCTCGAGCAGCACCGGTTTGGCCTTGCGAAAACCTTCCTTGAAGCCCATCGAGCCCGCGATCTTGAACGCCATTTCGTTCGAGTCGACGTCGTGATAGGAACCGTCGAAAATCGTCACCTTGACGTCGACGATCGGATAGCCGGCGATCACCCCGGTTTGCACCGCTTCCCGTATGCCCTTGTCCACGGCAGGGATAAATTCGCGGGGCACCGCGCCGCCGACGATGCCGTTCACGAATTCATAGCCCTTGCCGGCGGGCTGCGGCTCGATTTTAAGCCACACATGGCCGTATTGGCCGCGGCCGCCGGACTGGCGCACGAACTTGCCTTCCGATTGCACGCTGCCGCGAATGGTCTCGCGGTAGGCGACCTGCGGCTTGCCGACGTTGGCATCTACCTTGAATTCCCTCTTCATACGGTCGACGATGATTTCCAAGTGCAGCTCGCCCATGCCGGAGATGATGGTCTGCCCGGACTCCTGGTCCGTATGCACGCGAAATGACGGGTCTTCCTTGGCCAGACGCTGCAGGGCGAGGCCCATCTTCTCCTGATCGACTTTGGTCTTCGGCTCGACGGCGACCGAGATCACCGGCTCCGGAAACTCCATCTTTTCCAGAATAATGACCTTTGAAGGATCCGACAGGGTGTCACCGGTGGTCACATCCTTCAGGCCCACGGCCGCGGCGATGTCGCCGGCGCGCACTTCCTTGATTTCCGAGCGGTCGCTCGCGTGCATCTGCAGCAACCGGCCGATGCGCTCATTGCGGTTCTTGTTCGGCACGAACACTTGATCGCCGGAATTGAGCGTACCCGAATAAACGCGGAAGAAAGTCAGGTTGCCTACGAACGGGTCATTCAATATCTTGAACGCCAGGGCGGAAAACGGCTGCGCATCGTCGGCCCGGCGCGTCATGGGTTCGCCGCGTTCGCTCTGGCCCTTCACTGGGGGGACGTCGACCGGCGACGGCATGTACTCGACCACCGCATCGAGCACCGCCTGCACGCCCTTGTTCTTGAACGCGGAACCGCAGGTCACGAGGCATATTTCGTTCTTCAGCGCGCGGGCACGCAGACCCTGCTTGATTTGCGCATCGCTCAGAGTGCCGCTCTCCAGATACCCGTTGAGCAATTCCTCATTGCCTTCGGCGGCCGCCTCGATCATCTTGGAGCGCCATGCCTCGCATTCCTGGCGCATGGCGGCGGGGATGTCGCGATACTCGAATTTCATGCCCTGGGTCTCTTCGTCCCACCAGATGGACTTCATCTTGACGAGATCGATCACGCCGACGAAGCCGTCCTCGGCGCCGATCGGCAATTGAATGGGCACTGCATTGCCGCGCAGACGCGTCTTGATCTGCTCGACGCAGCGCAAAAAATTCGCCCCGGCGCGGTCCATCTTGTTGACGAAGGCGATGCGCGGCACGCCGTACTTGTTCATCTGCCGCCACACCGTTTCGGACTGCGGCTGCACTCCCGACACCGCGCAGTACACGGCTACGGCCGAGTCCAAAACCCGCAGGCTGCGCTCCACTTCGATGGTGAAATCGACGTGTCCGGGCGTGTCGATAATGTTGATGCGGTGTTCGGGAAAGCTCTTGTCCATTCCCTTCCAGAAGCAGGTGGTCGCCGCCGCGGTGATGGTGATGCCGCGCTCCTGCTCCTGCTCCATGTAATCCATGACCGCCGCGCCGTCATGCACTTCGCCGATTTTGTGCGACACGCCCGTATAGAACAGAATGCGCTCGGTCGCGGTGGTCTTGCCCGCGTCGATGTGCGCAGAAATACCGATGTTCCGGTATCGCTCTATGGGTGTCGTACGTGCCAAGATGTTTCCCAGGCGCTTGCGCGCCGAACTCAACGGGGCCGATGCG
>JBBIUT010000032.1:0-29341 GCA_037440085.1 Gammaproteobacteria bacterium | reverse complement strand
GCCCCGTATTACCATGCGCTTCGCGCAACTCTCAACGGGGCCGATGCGGCCCCGTATTACCATGCGCTTCGCGCAACTCTCAACGGGGCCGATGCGGCCCCGTCCGATAAGTTCTATCTAGGCGGAAGCAGCCGGCGGTGCACTACCAGCGATAGTGCGCGAACGCCTTGTTGGCCTCGGCCATGCGGTGGGTATCTTCACGCTTGCGCACCGCCGCGCCGCGATTCTCGGCGGCTTCCATCAATTCCGCGGCAAGGCGATGCGCCATCGACTTCTCGCTGCGGTCCGTCGCCGCTTCGATGACCCAGCGCATGGCAAGCGTCTGGCGGCGATTGGCGCGCACTTCGACGGGCACCTGGTAGGTGGCGCCGCCGACGCGGCGCGACTTGACCTCGACCACCGGCTTCACGTTGTCGAGCGCCTGCTGCAGCAGGGCGATCGCATCGCCGCCGCCCTTGCCGGTCTTGTCGCCGATGCGGTCAATGGCGCCGTAAACGATCTTTTCGGCGACCGACTTCTTGCCGCGCTCCATCACCATATTGATGAATTTGGCCAACATGTCGTTGCCGAACTTCGGGTCCGGAAGGATGGTGCGATGCGGTGCTGCTGCTCTGCGGGACATGGAAAACCTTCTTGCCTTAACCTTGGCTTATTGCTTTGGAGCTTATTTCTTGGGACGTTTGGCGCCGTACTTGGAGCGCCCCTGCCGGCGATCGCCGACGCCGGCGCAGTCGAGAGCGCCGCGAATCGTGTGATAGCGCACGCCCGGCAGATCCTTGACGCGGCCCCCGCGGATCAGCACCACCGAGTGTTCCTGCAAATTGTGGCCTTCGCCGCCGATGTAGCTCGACACCTCGTAGCCGTTGGTCAGGCGCACGCGGCAAACCTTGCGCAGCGCGGAATTCGGCTTCTTCGGCGTGGTGGTGTACACGCGCGTGCACACCCCGCGCTTTTGCGGCGAAGCCGCCAACGCCGGAACCTTGGACTTCCAGGCAGGCTCATTGCGGCCGGTGCGAATCAGCTGGGTCGTCGTCGCCATAAATACCTTTTGAGAGCCAGAGCGGAATGCCGGCCCGTTTGATGCCAAAAACCGTAAAGTAAGCCGCTCGCCCGCCCAGCGACAAAGGCCGGCGATTGTAGGAACCGGCCGTCAGAGTGTCAAGTCAGCGCCCTAAAACGTGACAGTGGCCGTTATGGAATCGGTGTAGGGGCCCGGAGTGGCATTTTGCAGGGCGGTAATGAGGCCGTAAACCGTGCGGGGCTGCGGCAGCTGGCTCTTCGTGTAGGGTCCGATCGTAACGGTCCGGGTAACGCCCGTGCCATCACCCCACACCGTCGTATGGGCCACCGTCGTATATAGATTGTAACTTAAGACATTGGCGCCGTTCTTCAAGGTGCGCAGGGCATAAGAGCCGCTGCCAGCGCTCAGAGATATTGTAAAGGTCACCCCGGCGCCAACCCCGCTGGTGCAGTCGAAGGTCAGGGTGCCGATGCCGGGCAGCGCGACGGCACTCAAGGGGTCGTAGTTGCCGAAGGCGATCGCGGTGGCGGCAATACTGCAACTGGGAGCGGCCGAGGCGAAGCCTGCGGCCAGCCACAGGCCGAGGCCGCAAAGAGCCGTCGGCCAGATCTTCCCGGCACGCCCGGTTAGCCCATGACGCCGCCCAGCCTCGGAAACCTCAACAAATGATTCGTTCACGGTGGCACCGCTTTGCAAATGAATGTGCCGAGATCCGGCAGGGGATCCCGGGATGGGCGCATATCGACCTTCGCCCGGCAGCTTCGATGATCCCAGCTTGCCTCGATGACATTGTGGGCTTCAAGACCGGTGAGATAAACCTCGCCCTTGAGGCCCACCGGGAAGTCCTGCCCCTGGCCGACGATGCGCACCGTCGCGCCGGCCGGTAGCGGTTGGCCGTCTGCCAGGTTGACGGTGAGTGTGGCGCCGCGGGTGGAGGTGACGGCGAATTTCACCACGGCGCCGCTGCTGTAGCGCGGCACCGCCGTCGCGTCGAGGGTGCTCACTTGGGCGGCGAGCGGCAGCGTCTGCGCATCCAGGCTGATCGGGTTGTTCTCATAGGGCCGCAGCAACGGCAGCAGGGCATCGCCGTGCTTGTCGGTGACACCCACGGGCTGGTTGTCGGCGTACACGGTAACTCCGGCGATGCCCGGCACCTGCACCAGACCGAATGAATTCGTGATCGTGCGGGTGGCGTACACCCCGCCCCCGATAAAGGCCAGGGCGCCGGCGGCCTCGCCTTGGTAGCTGGTTTGGCCTTCGGTGCTCATCGCACCCACCCGATAGGTACCGACGCGGCTCTGGTAATCGTATTCCGCCTGGTTCACCGCGGCCGGACCCACTTCGGTGCTGACGCGGTAGCCGCTGCCGGTGCCGGCCGGCAGGCTTTGCTGAACCTGGGCGAAGGCATGGTCCAGATGGTTCTGCCGCTCCACCCCGACACTCACGTTGCTGCGCTCGCCAAAGGGCTTGGTGAAGGTGATGGTCGCGCCGTTGTTGCTCACACCGCCCAAGGTACGGAAGGCGATGACGTTGAGGAAGCCGTTGCCGAACACACCCATGCTGTACGTGGCCGTCAGCAGCCGCACGTGCCCGGACAGCGAATTATCCTGGTCCACATAGGTCAGGGCAGCCGAGCTGCCGCGGCCGAAGAAAGCTCCGACGTCGGCGGCGATCTGCTTGGACGGGGCCGGAAGGCCGTCATAGCCGAGTTCCGTGAAGCCCGGGCTGGCGAACTGGGCGCTGAAGCCGGCGTTGAACACAGGCCACTGCTGCTGCCATCCGAGCAGTCCCAGCGCGCCGTTGCCCAGGCCGGAATGACTGCCCGCCAAGGCCAGACTGAGGGCCCCGATGGCGGGATTGGCATACGTGCCTCCCAAGCTCGCGTCCTCGAGACCGGAGGAGACCTCGCCATGCACTTCGCCGGTGAAATCGCCGGTGAAGCCGTGACGAAACTTGCCGGTGGCGGCGAATGGGCCATAGTCGTCGCTCGCCAGGCCGTAGTTGTCGCGCAAGGCGCCGACCGAGAATGAATAGTCATTCAATCCGGCCTTCAGCATATTGGCGGCGGTAAAAAAGGGCGCACTGATGACCTGCTGGCGCCCGAGCATGTCCTGCACCACCATGGTGGCCTGTCCCGCGCCGGTGACCACGGGCACCGCCGGCACCGTGAAGGGGCCCGGCGGAACTTGCTGAGTGCTTTTGAGCACCCCGTTCACGTACAGCTGCACCGTCGAGGGCAACGCCGCTTCGCCCTTCAAGGTGGGCAGTGGCAGTGAAACGAAGTACGGCTGAGTGGAATAGTTGGTGCCGTACTGGATGCCGCCAAAATGCGTCGCCAGACCCGTCATGCCGCCGTCGGTGATGCTGTCGCCCACTTTCAGCGTGGTCATCCGAGCCGGGTCGTCGTGCGTCCAGACTGTATCGAGACGCACCCACTGCCGATCGGCCTGATTGATATTCTGGGCCAGGAAGCTGCTGGTACCGACGCCCCAGTCATTGAACACAGCGGCTTCGAACAGGCCGTTGGCCGAGTTGAGAGTGCTGGTGCGCGTGCCGAGCAAATCGTAATTCAAAAATCCGCCCCAGGGTGCATGTTGCGGCTGGGGATTCTGGGGGAACAGCCCGTCGACGAATGTGCCGGTAAAGGCCGTCGGCGGCGCGCTGATCCACAGGGTCTGCGTGGCGCCATCCACGCGATAGTGGAGGTCCGGAATCGAGTCGAGCGCAAAGTACTGCTCGCCTTGATGTACGAGCGGCTGGGTGCTCGGCAAGCGCAGGCGCCAGCGCTCCAGATCCGAGGCTTTGGCGTACAAGCCCTTGTCGGGCGAAGTTTCAGTGCCGAGCAATACTGCCGTGTCGTGCTCCGATTGCTGATTGATGTGCACCTCGAGCAGCAATTCGGGAGCGGCGCCGGCCGCGACTTCGGATGCGGCCCGCGGAGCCGCATGGGGAGCCGCTTTTGCCGCGGTCCGAGGGGCAACCGGCAATACCGCTTTGGTGGATATCTGCGGCGCTCCCTGAGATGCGGCCGCGGCGCCCGCGATGCCGCCGGCAATGGCGGACCGGCCGTCGCTCGCCGCCGCGGAACCGCCTTCGGGCGACGCGGCGGGCTGTGAATCGCGCGCCGCCGCAGCTGGGGCTTGGGTGGCGGCCGGCGGCGGGTTGACCGTTGGCATGCTGCTGCCGGCAGTTTTGGATGGCCCGGGCGTGCCGTGCGCCGGCGCCGCCGCTTTTTGTGAATGGCAGGTCTGCAGCAACAGCAATGCAAGGAGGATCAGCGCCATCAGGCCCAGGGATAGAGGGCTTCGCAGCGCGCCGGTTAACCGGCGTCCCCAGTTCTGGAGGGTGGGATTCAAGGATCAATCCCACGAGACAAAATGCCGCCCGCATGACGAGGCGTGCAATGACCTCCCATCGCAATGGGCGCCAATGAATCGAAGCGATCCGCTAATTTCCCGGGACCAGCTGCGCATGGAGCGTGCTCCGGTCGGTGGCTGCGGTCAGCATCACCGGGGCCCCGGCCGCGAGCGGCATGCGCAGCGTGCAGATCCAGCTGGCGCGCTGTCCGGGAAGCACGTAGCCGCCCGTACGATCCGCCAGCGGCTTTGCCTCGGAACCGATGCCGAGCTTCAGGTTCAGAATTTGAACATGGGCGGTGCCGTCATTCACCGCCTCCACGCTGATCTCGGTATCCGACAGCCGCTTTGCGCTCCAACGAACCTCGGGCGCGGTCGCCGCCGCAGGTTCCACGAATACCGGGATGCCGATGCGCAGCAGCACCTGCAGATCCTTGGAATCCGTGGGCGGCGGGACTTCCTGCAGGAACAACCGGTAAGCCGTTTCCGATCTGGCGTCAGGCCGGGCCATCATCCCCAACCGCACCGTTTGTTGCGCGCCGGCCGGAATCGTGAAAATCGGCGGCGTGGCGAGCAGGTCACGGGTCGGCGTGTAGAGGTCCTGCCCGTTCTCCTGCGACCACGCCACAACCTCGAGCTGCACCACGGTCGGCGAGTCGCTGCCGTTGGTCACCGTCACCACCCCGGTGGAGCGGGCGGCCGACAGCGTCAAGCCGATGGGTTTGACTGCAAAGGAACCGGCCTGCGCACCGAGCGGCAACACCAGTGCCAGGAGAATCCCGAGCAGTCGCAACAACGGCCCCTCATGCCCCAACGCGTACTCCCTTAAAACGTCACGGTGACCGTGATGGTGTCCTGGTAGGCAGTTGCATTGGGTGGAACCGCCTGCAACGCCGGAATGGTGCCGTACACCGTGAACGGCGTGATCGTGCCGTTAGCGGCGCTGGTGTAGTTCTGAGTGGCCGTGACGCCGCTTCCATCGCCCCAGACAGTCGTGTTGGCCGCTGTCGTATACAGCTGGTAGTTCAGCAGGTTAACGGTAGGGTCCTTCATTTTGCGTTGCGCCAAGGAGCCGTTCACGCCGCCGTTCAGGGCCATGGTGGCCACCGTGCCGTTCGTGCACTGAATATTCACGGTCGAAGTCCCCGTGGTAGCGGCGGCGGCCAATTGATCATAGTTTCCGAACGCCAGCGCGGTTGCGGACACGATGCATGATTTGATCACGTTGGCGGAAACCAGGAATGTGGTGGTTTGCGGCGTCGGGCCGGCAATGGCACTGCCCGCCATGATCAAACCAGTGGCCCCGGTGAAGGCTAATTTGCGGAAAAGCATCGACATGTCATCTCCTCAGGCGTTGGCTGCGCCGGGCGCAGGCTGGTAAATTACTATAAATATCCATTGAACAATAATGATAGCGGCCGTTGGACGGCCCGCGGTTTGCGCCAATTCACGTATCGGGCCGATGCTTCGATGTCGATTGTGAATCGGCTCACAGACCGGACGGATCTACTGGAACTGCGGATGGCCGATGACCAAGTCGCGCCAGCGCTGCTCTCCCGGCGGCGCGCCGAATGGGGTTTGCGAGTCGCTGCGGCGCCATCTTCCCAGCCAATCGCGCCCCAATAACTCATGCCGATGCGGTGATGCCGCCGCGCGCGGCGAAAGCGCGATGGTAGTCTCGGCCTTCGGCCCCGTGCCCATGCCCTTTGCCACGAAGAAACCGGCCGCGAGCATCGCGGCGCGCACGCTGGTGGAGTAGCTGTACGTGAACAGCTCCACTTCCCTGTTCGCACACAGCTCGGCAAGCGCGCGAAACATCGCCAGGGTCCACAGTTCACGGTCGGTCTTGAATGAAAAGGGGTCGAAGAAGATGATGTCCGGGCGCGGCGCATCGCTCTTGCAAACGGCGAAGTCGCCGTGCAACAGCCGCCAGTCGATGCCTGCCCGGCTGCTCCAGCTTCCCTGAGCCAGCAGCCGCCGCGGAGCGGCGTGGCGCAGGTGCCTGAACCATTTCGGGTGACGCAGCGCGAGATTGAGAGCATCCAAATTGTTTTCGAAGCTCACCAAGGTGAGGCGCCGCCGGTCCGCGCGGTGCAATGCGCCTGCGCCCGCCGGCGCGCGTTCGACATCGGCTTCCGATTCGACCGCGTGAATTGCGGCCATCGCGTTCGCCCCAGCGCCCAAGCCGACGTCCCACACCACCAGCGGCGCGGCATTCGGCGTTTGGTCCGCCGCTCGCAGCCGTTCGATCAAGCGCGCCTGCTCCACATAGAGCAGGCGCGCTTCCTCCGACGGGTCGCTCACCGGGTGCATGACTTCGCCGGAAATCCTGTCGCGAATATGCCCGATGCCATCGTGAATCATGACCTCATAGCGGCCGAGCTGCATCGAGAGCTGCGCGCGCTGCGCCTTGGTGATGTGCGTCGGTGCCCGTCCGTAGCGGTCGCGAGCGTCGAGCACGTCGCGCTGCGAGCGATAGAAGTCTAGCCAGGTGCCCGCCAGAATGTGCTCGCGCATGCGGCGCATGAGCTGCATGTAGAAATGGATGTTGTGCACGCCGAGCAACTGCCAGCCGAGGGTTTCGCGTACCAGGTTGAGGTGATAGAGGTACGCGATGGAGAAGGTCCTGCAGGTGTAGCAGTCGCAGGCGGGATCGATGGGCCCGTCAATGCTGCGATAGGCGGCGCGCCGCAGATCGCGCCGGCCCACGCTGGTGAAGGCGACTCCCTGTTTGGCGAGCGCGGTCGGCAGGATGCAATCGAACATGTCGACTCCGCGATGCACCGCTTCGAGCAGATCGCGCGTCGTGCCGACGCCCATCAGGTATCGCGGCCGGCCTTCGGGCAAATGCTCGGTCACGAGCGCGGTGCAATCCTCGCGCTGCGCGGCGCTCTCGCCGACCGCGAGACCGCCGATCGCGAAGCCGTCGAACGGCATTTGCGCGATCGCGTGCGCACTGGCCACGCGCAGGTCGTCGTAGCTCGCGCCCTGCACGATGCCGAACAGCGCCTGCGGCCCGTCGCCGCGCGCAGCCAGGCTGCGATGCGCCCATCGGTGCGTGAGCTCCATCGCTTCGCGGGCAACGCTGCGCTCGACCGTCGACGGCACGCAGTGATCGAGCACCATCATGATGTCGGCGCCGATCGCCTTCTGGGTCGCGATGCTGCGCTCGGGGCTCAAGTGAACCGTGCACTGATCGACGTAGCTTCTGAATTCGGCGCCCTCCTCGCGCAGGATGCGGCTGCCCGGCAGCGAAAAGATCTGAAAGCCTCCGGAGTCGGTGAGCACCGCGCGCGGCCAGTTCATGAATCGATGTATACCGCCGAATTTCTCGAAGATCTCGATCCCGGGACGCAACAGCAGATGATAGGTATTGGCGAGCAGCACTTGCGCGCCGCTCGCCAGCAAATCCTCGCGGCTCTGGGCCCGCACCGCCGCATGCGTGCCCACGGGCATGAATGTCGGCGTCAACACCTCATAGTGCAGGGTACGAAAGCGCGCGGCGCGGGCCCGCGAGCCGGCCGCCGTGGCCTCGAGTTCAAATTCCAATCGCGTCACGAGCTTCGCGGCATGCCCCGATACACCACGCCTGCTAAAGGATTTGCGCCGAGCGCGTAGCACAGTTCCGCGGGCCGCCCGATGTTCCACAGCGCGAAATCGGCGCGCTTCCCCGCGGCGAGCGTACCGATCTCATCCTGCAGCCCGAGGGCCCGCGCGGCATGCCGGGTCGCACCGCTGAGCGACTCTTCGGGCGTCAACCCGAACAGCGTGCAGGCCATATTGAGCATGAGCAGCAGCGAGGTGCAGGGCGAGGTCCCGGGATTGCAGTCGGTGGCGACCGCCATCGGCACACCCGCCCCGCGCAGCAGCGGCACCGGCGGCGGCGTGCTCTGCCGTAGCGTGTAGTAGGCGCCCGGAAGTAATGTCGCGACCGTGCCCGCGCGCCCAAGCGCACGCGCGCCGTGCTCGCTCAAATACTCGAGGTGGTCGGCCGACAGCGCGGCGTACTGCGCCGCCAATTCGGCCGCTCCCATGTCGCTCAATTGGCCCGCGTGCAGATGCGCGGGCAATCCCAGGTTCCGTGCCGCGCGCAGGAATTGCTCGGTCTCCGCGAGCGAGAAGGCGATGTTCTCGCAAAACGCATCGACCGCATCCACCAAGCCCGCGGCGGCGAGCTCCCCGAGCCAGGCGCCGCTCGCCAGAGCAATGAACGCATGGCGGGACTCGCGATATTCCTTGGGCAGGGCGTGCAAGCCGAGATAGGTCGTCTTGATCGACACCGGCAGGTCGCGCTCGAGCCCGCGCGCCACCTCGAGCATGCGCCGCTCGGTTGACAGCTCGAGTCCGTAGCCGGACTTCACTTCGATGGTGGTCACTCCCTCGGACATCAGGCGGCGCGCCCGAACCGCGGTGGCTTGCGCGAGCGAATCCGAATCCAAGGCACGGGTTGCATTGACGGTGGATTGAATGCCGCCGCCCGCGCGCGCAATCTCCTCGTAGGACACGCCGCACAAGCGCTTTTCGAACTCCTCCACCCGATCGCCGCCGTACACCAGGTGCGTATGGCAGTCGATCAGCCCGGGCGTGATCCACCGGCCTTGGCAATCCTCGAGTTGAATGTCCTCGGCGGCGGCCCTGCGCCGGGCCTCGGCGGCCGGCCCGATCCAGGCGATGCGCTCGCCCTTCACCGCGAGGGCGGCGTTTTTCAACTTGCCATACGGCTCGCCACCCGCGACCATCGTGGCGATGTCCGCGCCGATCCACACCCGGTCCCACTCTTTTATAGGCACGCCGCACCCGATGGTTTGCTGTGGGTCGAATGATACGGCAAGCTAGGCTGCCTATACAGGTATAGGCAATGACCCGACAGTACCATTTGGAATCCGTTCTGCTGCCGCAAGGCTGGGCGCGCGACGCGCTCGTGACCGTGGCGGACGACGGACACATCAGCCGCATCGACGCGGCCGCAGGACCGCCGGCGGCGCACCCCGATGCGCAGCGCGTGTCAGGATTCGTGGTGCCCGGCATGGCCAATGCGCACAGCCATGCCTTCCAGCGCGGCATGGCCGGCAACACCGAGCACCGGCTGTCGGCGCGCGACAGCTTCTGGACCTGGCGCCGCGCCATGTATGCCCTGGCGAATCGCATCACGCCCGATGATCTTCGGGTGCTGGCAACCCAACTGTTCGTGGAAATGCTCAAGTCCGGCTACACCTCGGTCGCGGAATTTCATTACCTGCACCGCCAACCCGGGGGCGAACCTTACACGGGCGCGAACGGCCTGTGGGAGGCCGTCGTTGCCGCCGCGGATGCCACCGGCATCGGCTTGACGTTCCTGCCGACGCTCTACCAGACCAGCGATTTCGGCGCGCAGCCGCTCAGGGCTGAACAGGCGCGCTTCGCGGCCGAGACCCAATGGTTCCTGCGCGGGATCGAAGATCGCTGCGGCGCCGAGCGGCGCGCCGTCTCCGCCACGAGGCGCACCGGGGCGGCGTTTCACAGCCTGCGCGCCGTGCCCCTCGACAGCTTGCGCGAGGCGATGAACGGCCTGCGCCGCATCGACGCCCGCATGCCGGTGCATATCCACGTCGCCGAGCAAACCAAGGAAGTCGAGGCCTGCAAGCAATACACCGGCCGGCGGCCGATCGAACTGCTGCTCGACACCGGACTCATCGATGGGCACTGGTGCCTGGTGCACGCCACCCACGCCACCGCGGCGGAGCTCAATGGCATCGTCGCGGCCGGCGCCGCCGTGTGCGTCTCCATCAGCACCGAGGCAAATCTCGGCGACGGCTTTTTTGACGCCTCCCGATTCCTGAAATTAGGCGGTAGAGTCTGCGTCGGCTCCGACAGCCAAGCCACCGTGTGCCCGGCCGAGGAACTGCGCTGGATGGAATATCAGCAGCGGCTGCGCAAACGGCGGCGCGTCGTGCTTGCCGAGAAGGGCGAGCCGCACGTGGCGACTCGCTTGTGGCGCGAGGCGGCGGAGCACGGCGCATCCGCGATCGGCCAGCCGGCCGGAGCACTCGCCGTCGGCCGGCGCGCGGACTGGCTGGTGCTCGATGCGTCGCACCCCTGCATGGCGGGCGCAACCGCCGCGACCGCTCTCGATCACCTGGTGTTCGCGGGCGGCGGCGCCGCGATCCGCGATGTCATGGTCGCCGGACGTTGGGTCGTCGAGGGCCGGCGGCACCGCGCCGAGGAGCCTCTGCGGGGCCGCTTTCTCGAGTTGATGGCCGCGCTCGCGGCGCCGGTCTAGGGTCCCCGCAGCCCCGACGATGTCGTAGTTGACTGTACCTGTCTATACAACTTAGACTACGGCCATGGACAAGTCGCCCGCCGCGCTGCAGCCGCTCTATTTAAGGGTGAAGCGGCACATTCTGGAGAACATTGGCTCGGGCAAGTGGGCCGCATCGAGCCGCGTCCCATCCGAGAGCGAACTGGTGAAATCCTTCGGCGTATCGCGCATGACCGCCAATCGCGCGCTCAAGGAATTGCGCGACGAAGGGATTGTGGTGCGCATCGCGGGCGTGGGCAGCTTCGTCGCGGAGCGGCACGCCCGCGCCCACCCGCTCGAGATCCGCAGCATCGCCGACGAGATCCGCGAGCGCGGCCACGTTCATCGCGCCGAGACCGTCTCGCTGGAGCGAATTCGCGCGACCGCCGAGCTCGCGGAGGATTTCGGCATCGCGCGGCGCAGCGAATTGTATTGTTCGGTGATCGTGCATTTCGAGAACGATCGCCCCATGCAGCTGGAGGAGCGCTACGTGCTCCCGGCCCTGGCGCCCGACTACCTCAAGGTGGATTTCGGCCGCAACACCGCGCATGACTATCTGATCAGCGTCGCGCCTCTGCAGCAAGCCGAGCATCTGTTGCGCGCGGCGATGCCCGAGGAGCGCATCCGCAAGCTCCTGGCGATGAAGCGCGATGAACCCTGTTTGCTGGTGATCCGCCGCACCTGGACCGCGGGTCAGATCGCCTCCGTGGCGCGTTTATACTATCCCGGTTCCCGCTACGAAATGTCCGGGCGCTTCCGCCCCTAATGCCGCTCTAGAGGATATAGCCATGCTCGCTCCCGCAAAGCCCCGCATCATCCGCGCAGCGCGCGGCAGCGCCTTGAGCGCCCGCTCCTGGATGACCGAGGCGCCGCTGCGCATGTTGATGAACAATCTCGATCCGGAAGTCGCGGAGAACCCAGCCGAGCTCGTGGTGTACGGCGGCATCGGCCGCGCCGCGCGCGATTGGAACTGCTACGACCGCATCGTCGAGACGCTCAAGCGCTTGACCGAGGAGGAAACCTTGCTGGTACAGTCCGGCAAACCGGTCGGCGTGTTTCCGACTCACCCGGACGCTCCGCGCGTGCTCATCGCCAATTCCAATCTGGTGCCGCACTGGGCCACATGGGAACACTTTCATGAGCTCGACCGCAAAGGGCTTGCCATGTACGGACAAATGACCGCCGGCTCCTGGATCTACATCGGCAGCCAGGGAATCGTGCAGGGGACTTACGAGACCTTCGCCGAAATGGGCCGCCGCGATTTCGGCAGCGCGCTGGCCGGTAAATGGATCTTGACCGCCGGCCTGGGCGGTATGGGCGGCGCGCAGCCGCTGGCCGCGACCATGGCGAACATGAGCATGCTGGCGGTCGAATGCCGGCCGAGCCGCATCGCCAAGCGGCTGGAAACCGGCTACGTCGACGCGCAGGCGCGCTCGCTCGACGAGGCGCTGTCGCTGCTCGACGCCGCCAGGAAAAAAGCCAAGCCCATCTCCGTGGCGCTGCTCGGCAATATCGTGGACGTCCTCGAGGAGCTGCTGGCGCGCGGCATCAAACCCGACGCGCTGACCGACCAAACGTCGGCTCATGACCCGGTCAACGGCTACCTGCCTCAAGGGTGGAGCGTGGAGCAATGGGACCGGCGTCGGGTCAGCGATCCGAAGGGAACCAGCGCCGCGGCTACGCGCTCCATGGCGAAGCACGTCGAGTACCTGCTGCGCTTCAAGGCCATGGGACTGCCGGTGTTCGACTACGGCAACAACATTCGCCAGGTCGCCTTGGACGCGGGCGTAACGCGCGCCTTCGATATCCCCGGTTTCGTGCCGGAATATATCCGCCCGCTGTTCTGCCGCGGAATCGGGCCGTTCCGCTGGGCCGCGCTCTCGGGCGACCCCGAGGATATTTACAAGACCGATGCGAAGGTTCGCGAATTGATCCCTGACGATCCGCATCTGCACCGCTGGCTCGACATGGCGCGCTCGCGGATTCAATTTCAAGGACTGCCGGCGCGCATCTGCTGGGTCGGCCTCGGGCAGCGCCATCGCCTGGGGCTGGCCTTCAACGAGATGGTCGCGAGCGGCGAGCTGTCCGCGCCCGTCGTCATCGGCCGCGATCACCTGGATTCGGGTTCGGTGGCAAGCCCGAATCGCGAAACCGAAGCGATGCGGGACGGATCGGACGCCGTGTCGGACTGGCCCTTGTTGAATGCGCTGCTGAACACCGCGAGCGGCGCGACCTGGGTTTCGATTCACCATGGCGGCGGCGTCGGCATGGGCTACTCCCAGCACTCAGGCGTGGTGATCGTGTGCGACGGTACCGAGGCCGCCGGCCGCCGCGTTCGGCGCGTGCTGTGGAACGATCCGGGCACCGGGGTCATGCGCCACGCCGATGCCGGGTATCAAATCGCCATCGAATGCGCACGCGAGCAAGGTCTGGACTTGCCCATGGTCCTGCCGAAAAACGCGCGGCTCTCCAAGTGACCGGCAGCGACCGGCCCGCGATCGAGATACGCGCCGGCAAGATCGGCCTGCCGATGCTGCGGCGGATCTACGCCGAGCCGGTCGCGCTCGAGCTTAGGCAGGAGGACCGGACTCGCATCGCGGCGGCCACTGCCCTGGTGGACAAGATCGTGGCGACAGGCGATGCGGCGTACGGCATCAATACCGGCTTCGGCTTGCTGGCGCAGACCCGCATACCGACCGAGCAGCTCGAGCTGCTGCAGCGGAACCTGCTGCTGTCGCATGCGGCGGGCGTCGGCGATGCGCTGCCTGATCCGGTGGTGCGGTTGATCCTTGCCCTCAAGGTCAACGCGCTGGCACGCGGCCATTCCGGCATCTCCTTGGAGTTGATCGAGGCGCTGCTGGCGCTGTTGCGCCACCGAGTCTATCCGGTGATTCCCGCGCAAGGGTCGGTGGGCGCCTCGGGAGATCTCGCACCGTTGGCGCACTTGAGCGCGGTCCTGCTCGGCATCGGACAAGTGCGCGCGAACGGCAAAACCCTCCCGGCTGCCGAGGGCTTGGCGCTGGCGGGTCTCAAGCCATCGAAGCTTCGCGCCAAGGAAGGACTGGCGTTGATCAACGGCACGCAGGTCTCCACCGCCCTCGCCATGGCGGGCCTGTTCGGCGCGGAGGATGTGCTGGCGGCGGCGGTGGTCGCGGGCGCCATGTCGGTCGACGCGCTGAAGGGCAGCGACGCGCCGTTCGACGATCGTATTCACAAGGTCCGCGGCCAGCCCGGTCAAATCGCGGTGGCGCGCGCCTACCGCGAGCTGGTGGCGGGCAGCGCGATTCGCGCCTCGCATCGCGACTGCACCCGGGTGCAGGACCCTTACTCGTTTCGCTGCCAACCGCAGGTGATGGGCGCCTGTCTTGATCTCATCCGCCAGTGCAGTATCACGCTCGAGATCGAGGCCAACGCGGTTACCGATAATCCGCTCCTGTTCGTGGAGCAGGGCGACGTGCTCTCGGGCGGCAACTTTCACGCCGAGCCGGTGGCTTTCGCCGCCGATACCCTGGCGCTCGCCATCGCCGAGATGGGCAGCCTCTCCGAGCGCCGGATTGCGGTCCTGGTCGACCCGAAGATGAGCGGACTGCCCGCGTTCCTGGTCGAAAACAGCGGCCTGAACTCGGGCTTCATGATCGCTCAGGTGACCGCGGCCGCGCTGGTGTCCGAGAACAAGGCGATCGCCTCCCCTTGCAGCGTCGATTCCATACCGACCTCCGCCAATCAGGAGGATCACGTGAGCATGGCCACGCACGCCGCGCGGCGCCTGGGGGCCATGGTTGAAAACTCGGCTGCCGTGGTCGGCATCGAGTTGCTGGCGGCGGCACAGGGCATCGACTTTCACCGCCCGGCCCGCTCGTCCGCGGCTTTGGAGCAGGTGCACGCGAGCATTCGTAATGAGGTCGGCTATTATGCCGTCGACCGCTACTTCGCCCCGGATATCGAAGCGGCCAAACTTTGGGTCACGTCGGGGCGCTTTGCCCCCGTGGTCAAACATCTACTGCCTTCGCGAGCCTGAACCATGAAAGCCGTCCGCCTGTTGCCGCTATTTGTCTTCTTGATGCC
The DNA here is from genome assembly GCA_037440085.1 of Gammaproteobacteria bacterium. GTDB lineage: Bacteria > Pseudomonadota > Gammaproteobacteria > Steroidobacterales > Steroidobacteraceae > Bog-1198. The sequence goes on along the minus strand of JBBIUT010000032.1, from coordinate 14,622 downwards.
CATCGCCGGCCGGGCCGCCGAGCTGAATCTCGCCGCCGTGAGTTGCGACAAGTACGAAAATGAAGTATTGCCCGCCACCGCGCCGCAGAATGCGGAGCCGTCGACGATCGCGTCGTCGGCGAAGAACCCCGATACCATCAATACCGTGATGTGGCTCTTCGGGTATGCGGTGGGCGCGAAAGGCGAGCATCACATGTATGGGGACGCCCTCATGTCTTTCGGCTTCGCGCTCGACGCCGAATGCAAGAACTATCCGAGTGTGAGCCTGCTGGAAGCCGTCACTTCCATCCAGCCGAAGCGCGACAACCCGATGGACCTCACGACATTGACCTGCGCGACCTTCGAATCGCGGCACGTGGAATTGAATCGCACCGATCCCGAGAGCGCCGGCACCATCATGATGTGGGTGTTCGGTTACTCGGTCGGAAGATCCGGAAGCCACCTGTTCGACCCGAGCGGACTCACGCATTTTACCTCGGCCCTTCAAGCACGCTGTACTCAGCACCCGGACGAGAGCCTGTTCGATGCGATTACGGCCCTCGGTAAGCCGCCCACCAAGCGCTGACCCATGTCCCGCCGTAAACGCCGGCCGCCGCCGGCACCGGAGAACTCGGCAGCGCAAGCACCCGCTGCGGCTGGATCGCGCCCTCGCTGCTACCTGCTCGCCGGGGCAATCATCGCGATCGCAGCGGCAGCGGGCGTTTGGTGGATTTGGCGGCCTGCCCCGCCGGCACCGCCCGCCGCGTCGCAGGCAGAGCGGCCCAGTCCTGCCCCGATGCCCGCGGTGACCGCGGGCTTCGTCGGCAGCGAAGCCTGCGCCGGCTGCCACGACCAGGCGTATGCCGCGTGGAAGAACTCGCACCACGCGCGCGCCATGCAGCATGCGAACGCCGACGCCGTGCTCGGCAACTTCGCGCACGCCACCTTCCGCTACGCCGGCGTCGAGTCGACTTTCTTTCAGCGCGACGGCAAGTACTTCGTGCACACGGACGGCGCCGACGGCAAGCTCAAGGACTTCGAAATCAAGTACACCTTCGGCATCGACCCGCTGCAGCAGTACCTGATCGAATTCCCGGATGGCCGGATCCAGGCGCTCTCGATCGCGTGGGACAGCCGGCCGGCGGCGCAGGGGGGACAGCGCTGGTTCCACCTCTATCCGAACGACAAGGTCGATTCCCGCGACGAGCTGCACTGGACCCGGTATTCGCAGAACTGGAATTTCATGTGCGCCGACTGCCACTCGACCGACGTGCGCAAGAATTACGATGCCGCCAGCAACACATTTCACACCACATATAAGGAAATTTCCGTCGGCTGCGAAGCCTGCCACGGGCCGGGATCCGCGCACCTCGAGTGGGCGCGAACCAAGCCTAAGGACGCCACGCTGGGGCTCGCCGTCGCCCTGACCGAACGCGACGGCATTCGCTGGACCTTCGATGCGGCGACCGGCAGGCCGGTGCGCAGCAGCCCCCGGGCCAAGGACACCGAGATCGATGTCTGCGCCCAATGCCATTCTCGGCGCAGCCAAATCGCCGACGGGTATCGGGCCGGACTGCCTTTCCTCGACTTCTATCGGCCGGCACTGCTGTCGCAGGATCTGTATTACGTCGACGGACAGCAGCGCGACGAGGTCTATGTCTGGGGCTCGTTCCTGCAGAGCCGCATGTATCACGCCGGCGTCACTTGCAGCGACTGCCATGAGCCGCACAGCCATAGGCTGCGCGCCGCGGGCAATGCGATCTGCGGCACCTGCCACCTGGCGGCGAAGTACCAGACCCCGGCGCATCATCATCATGCGGGCACGGGACCCGGCACGCGCTGCGTCGACTGCCACATGCCGGAGCGGGCCTACATGGTGGTCAATCCGCGGCGCGACCACAGCATGCGCATTCCGCGGCCCGACTTGACCGTCAAGCTCGGCGTGCCGAACCCATGCAGCGGCTGCCATGCGCAAACCGATGCCCAGTGGGCGGCACAGAAGGTCGCGCAGTGGTACGGGCACCGTCCTGAAGGTTTCCAACGTTACGCCGAAGCCTTCGCTTACGCGGAGCAAGGATCGGCGCAAGCCGGCCCGAGCCTGGCGAGTCTTGCTCTTGACCCTTCCAATCCCGCCATCGCGCGCGCCAGCGCGCTCGAAGCGTTGGCGCGGTACCCGGCGCGCCCGACGGCCGACGCGGCGCAGGCATCACTCGCCGACCCGGACGCGCTGGTGCGCCGCGCCAGCGTCGGCACCTTGGCCATGCTGCCCCCCGCGGAGCGGCTGCCGCTGCTCGCCCCGCTGCTCGAGGACCCGGTGCGCATCGTGCGGATGGAGGCCGCATCGACGCTCGCCGACGCGATGGCCGGCGCCCCGGCGAGCCAACGGGTCGCCTTCGATCGCGCGGCGGCGGAGTACGAATCGGCACAAAATTTCAATTCAGATCGTCCGGAATCGCGCGCGGCGCTCGGCAATTTTTATGCGCGTCAAGGTCGCATCGAAGATGCCGAGACGCAGATGCAAGCGGCGCTGGCGCTGGATCGCAAATTCTCGCCGGCCTATGTGAATCTCGCCGATCTGTTGCGCGCGCAGCAGCACGATGCGCAAGCCGAGCAGGTTCTGCGCGACGGATTACGGCAGGCACCCGGAGCGGCCGGATTGCACTATGCCCTCGGCTTGACCCTGGTGCGGCTGGGACGCCATGCCGACGCGCTGACCGAACTGCAGCGCGCCGCGAAACTGGCACCCGATGATGCCCGTTTGGCCTACGTGTACGCGGTCGCCCTGAACGGCGCCGGAAAGACTGCGGCAGCGCTCGCCGAGCTCGACCGCGCGCTCGCGCACGAGCCCGACAATCGCGATCTTCTGAATGCAGCATTCGCATTCCGGCGCGACGGCGGCGATGTCGCGGGCGCACGTCGATATGCCGAGCGCTTGATCGAACGCTACCCGGATGATCCCGATGCGCAGCAGTTGAAGCGCGAACTCACCCCGCATTGAGCGCCGGCGGAGCGACTGATCGAACCTAATCGTCGATGCGCGCAACCTCCGCGCGCCGCTGCAATGACAACAGCAGCAACGCGGCCGCCAGGATGAAGTAGGCCAGGCTGAACTGCGTCGCCACGACGCGGGCCGTGCCCTCGAGCTGCCACAGCGCATAGGCACTGCCGTCGGTGCGCACCGAGTGGATGATCCCGAAGCAGCTCAGCGCGCCGCCTGCGGCGAGATACACGGCGGCCGCGCGCAGCCTGCGCTCCGTCAATTCGACCATGAACGCCCCCCAAAGCGTTGCGGTGATGATGAATCCGTTGCCAAGCGCGAGAATCACCGCGAGGGCGGGCAATCCCTCTCCGGACACCGTGAGCAATTGCGCCAGCCGCGCCGCCGGCACCACCTCGGGATTGCTCAACTCGATCCACACCAGCCGAGCGATCGAGGGAAAGAAGCTGATCGCAACCGCCGGCGCGTGGCGCACCGGCACCGCGTGAAAGGCCTGTACCGTGATGTCCAGCGCCACGAAGACAAGCACCGGCGCGAGTGCCGCGATCGGTATCATCTCGATCAGATTCGACAGAACACCCAGCATTCCGCCCAGCCCGATGAAAATGCCGGTGAGCAACGTATATCCGGCTCGCGCGCCCATCTGCTTGTAAGCGCGATGGCCGATGTAGGGGGTGGTCTGCGCAACCCCTCCAAATAATCCCGCGGCGAGCGTCGCCGCCGCTTCGCCCAGCAAGATGCTGCGCACATCGTAGTCATCGCCGGCGACCCGGGCGCTTTCGGTATTGTTCACGCCGCCCACCACGGTGAGCAGCGCGAACGGCAGCAGCAGGGGCAAGTAACCCATCGCTGCCGCGACGCCCCGTAAAATGCCGAGGTCCGGATGCGGCAGCGCCAGACGCAGAGTGGGAAGCATCGGCGCCTTGATCGCCATGCCCCCCAATCCCAGGCCGCCTAAAAGGTAATACACCAAGGTGCCGACGATGACCGCGAACAGCACGCCCGGCATGCGGCCCGGAATCCCGCCCTTGGCGAGGAGCGCGTACAGCACGAGACCCAGCGTGAGCATACCCACGATCGGAGTGCGCAAAATCTCCACGATGGGCAGGAACCCGATGAGCATCAGTGCGATACCCGCCAGCGACCCCAACAGTCCCGCCTCGGGTATCACGCGCTGCACGCGCCTTCCGGCAAACGCCAGCGCGAGCTTCATCGCACCCATGGTCGCGGTGGCCGCCATCCCGAGGTACCAGGTCTCGAGTCCCGCGGCCATCGGCGAGAGGCCCGCCGCGCGATATTTCGCAAACGCCGGACCCAGCACCAGAAGCGCCATGCCGATGGTCGAGGGGGTATCGAGGCCGAACGGCATCGCCGTGACATCCCCGCGCCCGGTGCGGCGCGCCAGGCGTACGGCCAGCCAGGTGTACGCCAGATCGCCGATCAAAACGCCGAGCGCGGTCCCGGGGAACATCCGTCCAAAAACGATCGCTGCCGGAATCCCGAAGCCGCCGATCAGCACCGCCGCCAGCAAGGCGAGCACCGACAGGTTGTCGACGACCAGGCCCAGGAAGCCGTTGAGGTCGCCGCCGCCGATGCGCAAGCTTCCGGCGGCGCGCCGGCTGCCATCGGCGGTCATCTACGCGTTTGCCTGCCGGCGCACCTACACGCCCAGATTCAACAATGCCGCATTGCCGCCGGTGGCCGTGGTATTCACCGTCAAGGTTCGCTCGCTGGCGAAGCGCGTGAGGTAATGCGGACCGCCGGCCTTCGGACCGGTGCCGGAAAGTCCGTTGCCGCCGAACGGCTGTACACCGACCACCGCGCCGATCATGTTGCGGTTGACATAGGTGTTGCCGATCGACGTGCCGTCGAATACCTGCCGCCAAAAGGATTCCAAGCGTGTCTGGATCCCGAGCGTCAGACCATAGTGCGTGTCGCGGATGGACGCGAGCACCTTCTCGATGTCGCCCGATCGATAGCGCACCACGTGCAGGATCGGCCCGAATTCCTCGCGGTTGAGCTGCGCCGCATCCTTGAGTTCAATGAGGTGCGGCGCGACGAAGCTGCCGTGCGCGTGCGCCTCGTCGAGGCAGCACGCCTTGACGAGGCGGGCTTCGTGGCGCATGCGCTCGACGTGCCGGTTCAAGCCGTCCCGCGCCGCAGCCGTGATGACCGGTCCCACGTCGGTCGCGAAATTGGCCGGATCGCCGATCACGAGTTCATCCATGGCGCCCACGATCATTTCCAGAATCGTATCGGCGACCTCCTCCTGCAGAAACAACAGCCGCAGCGCCGAGCAGCGCTGGCCTGCGCTCATGAAAGCAGAGCTCACCACATCGTCGACCACCTGCTCCGGCAGAGCGGTCGAATCGACCAGCATGGCGTTCAAGCCGCCGGTCTCGGCGATCAGCGGTACGATGGTGCCGCTGCGCGCCGCCAGCAACCGGTTGATGGTAAGAGCGGTCTCCGTGGATCCCGTCATGGCGACTCCGGCGAGCGCACCATGCGATAGTGCCACCTCACCGAACACTCGTCCCGGCGCCGGAATGAGATGCACGGCCCCGGGCGCCACGCCCGCCTCGTGCAGCAGCCGCACAAAGCGGGCTGCAATCAGCGGCGTCGGCTCGGCGGGCTTGGCCACGACCCCGTTGCCGGCGGCCAGCGCCGCGGTCACCTGTCCCGCAAATATCGCCAACGGAAAATTCCACGGACTGATGCAGGCGAATACGCCGCGTCCGTGCAGCGACAATTCATTCAGCTCGCCGGTGGGGCCTTCGAGCCGCGTGCCGCTCGCAAAATCGACGCGCGCACGATGCGCATAGTAGCGGCAGAAATCCACGGCTTCGCGGACCTCGGCAATCGCATCCGGCAGTGTCTTGCCGGCCTCGCGCACCAGCAAGTCGTAGAAGTCCACGCGAGTTTGCTCGAGAAGATCGGCGGCCAGATCCAGACACTCCGCGCGCGCCGCACCGCCCCGATCGTTCCACGACCGTTGCGCGCCGCTCGCGGCATCGAACGCGGCCGCGATCTCGGCCGGCGTCGCGTCGCGCGTGCTGCCGACTTGATCGCGGCGATCCGCCGGATTGGTGACCGGACGCGCGCGCCCGGGCTCCAGGGTCCCATTGATGATGGGCCCCGCGGCGTGCGCCGAGGAGCGGCGGCTCGCCACCCCTGAGCGCAGCGACTCGAGGATCTGCGGATTGCCGGTATCGATACCTGAGGAATTGCGGCGGTTGGCGTAGAGCGCCGGCGGATTCGGCAGCCGCGGATGCGGATACGCGTCCAACCGCTCGAGTTCGGAGATCGGATCGCGGACGATCTCAGCCACACTCACCTGCTCATCCATGAAGCGGTTCACGAACGAGGTATTGGCGCCGTTTTCGAGGAGCCGCCGCACCAGATAGGCGAGCAAATCTTTGTGCTCGCCGACGGGCGCGTAAACGCGGACCTGAGGGAACCCCGCTACCTGCCGCGCCGCTTCCGCGTACAGCAGCCGCCCCATCCCGTGCAGCCGCTGAAACTCGTACACGGCGCCTGCCGGGGCCAATTCCAGGATCGAGGCGATGCTGTGGGCGTTGTGTGTCGCGAACTGAGGCAGGATCGCATCGGCATGTTTGAACAGCCGTCCGGCACAGGCCAAGTAAGATACGTCGGTGGTGACCTTGCGCGTGTAGACCGGGTAACTCTCGAGCCCGCGCTCCTGGCCGCGTTTGATTTCACTGTCCCAATAGGCGCCCTTGACCAGCCGCACGGCCACGCGTCTGCCGTTCGAGCGTGCCACCGCCGCCACCCATTCGATGACGTCCAGCGCGCGTTTGGCATACGCCTGCACCGCGAGGCCCAATCCCGGCCATTCGCGGGTGGCGGAATCGCCGGCGAGCGCCTCGATCACATCCAGCGAAAGATCCAGGCGGTCCGCCTCTTCCGCATCGATGGTGAGCTGTATGCCGAATTTCGCGGCGCGCCGCGCCAGCTCGCGCGCCCTCGGCACCAAGCGCTGCATGACGCGCTCGCGCTGCAGCAGCGAATAGCGCGGCTCCAGAGCCGAGAGCTTGATGGAGATGCTCGAGCGCTGGTGCGCGCTGCAGCCGGGATCGGCTGCGCCGATGACATCGATAGCGTGCTCATAGGACCGCAGGTAACGCTCGGCATCCGCAAGCGTGCGCGCGCCCTCGCCCAGCATGTCGAAGGAGCATAAACCCACCTCCGGCTCGCGCGCGCTGCGCGCCAGCGCCTCCTCGATGCTGCGTCCTACGACGAATTCGCCGCCGATGATGCGCATCGCGCGGCGCACGGCGAGCCTCACCAGCGGCTCACCCGCCTTGCGCCCCAGCTTGCGGATCCATCCCGCGGCATCGTTCTTGATGTCTGGATCGAGTTCCAGCATGCCCCCCGTCAACATCAGACCCCAGGTCGATGCATTGACGAACAGCGATTCGGATTTGCCGGCATGCGCCGACCAGTCGCCGGTGGCGAGCTGCTCGGCAATCAGCCGGTCGGCGGTCGCGTCGTCGGGAATCCGCAGCAGCGCCTCGGCAATGCACATGAGGGCGATGCCCTCCTGATTCGACAAGCCGAACTCTTGCAGAAACGCATCCAGAAAGGGCCGCTCGTCGCGGCGCGCGCGCGCGCCTTCGACCAGCGCCCGGGCGACGGCCACTGCCCGGTGGCGGGCGCCGCCGGTTAATTCCAGCGCATGCAGCAAACGCTCGGCCGCCTGTTCCTCGGGGCATAATCCGTGCTCCCGGGCTGCGCTGCGCAGCAATTCCGGTGCGACGCCGATAGGAGAATCATTCAAGCTGGCGGCCATAGCGAGCTTCCTTGGCAAACCGAGTCCATCGTGAGGGCCCTTCGTGAGAGCGATAGTATCGGCAAGGGCGGCCGCGAATACCAGCGGCCTCCCCGGGCGCGAATCTACAGGATTCCGAATCGCGTGCGCGCGGCGCCCTGGGCATCGTGCACCCGCGCGGCAGGATTTGCGCCCGCCGGCTGGCGCATAAGCGTGCTCTTGCCGAACAGCGATTCGACCAGATCGACCGCGAGCGCGGCGGTCTTGTTGCGCACGTCGAGGGCGGGATTGAGCTCCGTGATATCGAGCGAGTCCATGCGTCCGGTATCGCAGATCATCTCCATGCACAGTTGAGCCTCGCGGTAGGACATTCCGCCGGCGACCGTGGTGCCGACGCCGGGCGCGATTTCGGGGTCGAGAAAATCCACATCGAAACTGACGTGCAAGTGCGCTGCCGGGTGCAGGTCCGCGAGCGCGAGCTCCATCGCCTTTCTCACGCCCATCTCGTCGATATAGCGCATGTCGAACACCGTGAGCTGCTGCTCGTGCACGAGCCGGCGCTCGCCCGGATCAACGCTGCGAATCCCGACCTGCCGCACCCACTGCGGCCTGATGGCTGGCGTAACGCCGCCGATGTTTACCAGCTCGCTCGGGCCGATCCCGCACAATACCGAAACCGGCATGCCGTGCAGGGAGCCGCTCGGGCTCAATTCGCGGGTGTTGAAATCGGCGTGCGCATCCAACCAGATAATCCGCAGAGGCCGCCCGGTGTCGCGGCACCGTCGAGCGACGGCCGAAACCGATCCGATGCTCAGACTATGATCGCCGCCCAACAGAATCGGCAGCCGCTCCAGGCACAGCTCCCGGTACACGGCATCGTGCACCTCGCGATTCCACGCCGCCACCTCGGACAGATTGCGATATCCGTCCCGCGCCGGCAGGCCCGGATTCGGCGGCCCGCTCGCGTTGCCGCAATCGATGACCTGCAAACCGCAACCGGTCAGCGCGGCGTGCAGTCCGGCGACGCGCAGCGCTTCGGGGCCCATGGACGCGCCGCGGTGGCTGGCTCCCACGTCCGTGGGCGCGCCGATCAGGCTCGCGGCACGAGGCCCCGGCGTGCTCACGCCAAGGTCTCCTCGCTGGCACGCGGCTGGCGGTAGCGCGCCTGGCCGGTGCGCCGCCGATTGACTTGAGCCGCGCCGGGCTCGCTGTGCACCAATCCGCCGAACAAATCCTTCGGATCGCCGAGCACGGGTATGAGGTCGACCACTGCCACACCGCCGAACTCCTGGTTCACGCGGTGCAAATGGCGCAGCGAGGAGAAATCGTTGAGCGCAAAGCCGACCGAATCGAATATCGAAACCTCGCTCGAATCGCGCCGCCCGGGCTGCGTTTGGCACAGCACATCGGCGAGTTCGGTCACCCTCACCGATGCGTCGAGCTGCTGAATCTCGCCTTCGATGCGCGCTTGCGGTTCGAACTCGACCACGATGTGCGCGTCCTTGCGGTGCAGGATATCGACGTGTAATTCGGTCTTCCCGGGGCAATCGCCGCCCACGGCGTTCAAGTGCATTCCCGGTTCAATCATCTCCGGCGTCAAAATGAGGGCGTTGCGCTTATCGGCGGTCACCGTGGTCACGATGTCCGCGCCGCGCACCGCCTCGGCCGTGCTGGCAAAGACTCGGATGTCCAGATCGGGCAGCGACATGGCTTCGAGATTGCGCTTGAGTTTGGCGGTGGCTCCGGGATCGGTGTCGTACAGCCGCAAATCGCGAATTCCCAGCATGCGGTGAAACGCGACGGCCTGAAACTCGCTCTGCGCGCCGTTGCCGATGAGCGCCATGGATCGGCTTTTGGCACGCGCCAGGTGGCGCGCCGCCAGGGCTGAAATTGCCGCGGTACGCAGCGCCGTGACGAAGGTCATCTCCGAGAGCAGCAGTGGATAGCCGGTCGCTACGTCGGCAAGCACGCCGAACGCGGTCACCGTGAGCAGACCCGCGGCCGTGTTCTTCGGATGTCCGTTGACATATTTGAACGAGTAGAGCCGCCCGTCGCTGATCGGCATCAGTTCGATCACTCCCACCGCGGAGTGGCTGGCATGGCGCGGCGATTTGTCGAATTCGTTCCAGCGCCGGTAGTCCGCGTCGATTTCCCCGGCCAGCGCTTCCATGAAGCTCGCAACGCCCCCCTTCGACACCAACTCGCGAATCCGCCCGGTCCCAATGTAATTCACCATGCTGTCCCCGCCGCTTGAGTGTTCCGTTTCCTAAAGCTTCCTGTCGGCCGGCTAAGTCCCCGCCCGCCCTGCCGGCAGTGTCTCTCCCGGCAGCGCTAGTTAATAGCCAGAATTCTGATCAAAAAGCATGTAAAATTAGCCAAATTGCTAGGAGAAGCTGGCGTTTCGACACCGGCCGCCGGCGCTGGAGTTGCGTACCGTGGACAACACCGATCGACAACTGCTCTCTTTATTGCGCGACAACGCACGGATGCCGGTGGCCGCCATGGCCAAGGCGCTGGGGGTGGCGCGCGGCACCGTGCAAAACCGCTTGGCCCGTCTCGAAGCCGATGGCGTGATCGTCGGCTACACCGTTCGACTCAAGCGCGAGGCAGAGGATCAGCGCATCCGCGCCTTGATGACTGTCGCGGTCGAAGGCAATCGAACCGACGATGTACTGAAGGCCCTGCGCGGCGATCCGGCGGTCTGCGCCTTGCACACCACCAACGGGCGTTGGGATATCGTCGCCGAACTGCGCACCGACAGTCTCGAAGCCGTCGACCGCGTCTTGGGACGCATTCGTCAGATCGACGGAATCTCGACCACCGAGACCAGCCTATTGCTCTCCACTCATAAGTATTAGCGCAAGCCGGCACGCCGCCGCGCGAATTTCAAGATCGGGGCAAGGTCGCCAAGAACACCAGGGCGCCTGTGGAATCATCGCGCGGCACGAGCGTACCGGGCTGCCCGGCCATATGCGAAATCACCGCCAGGTCCCAAGGATCGAGCCCTGCCGCTGCGCCGGCGGCGCGCACTTCCAGCGCGGCATCGATGGGAAAGACCAGCGTCGCCCGGCCCGGTGCCGGCGGCAATACCAGCGGCTGTTGCAGTCGTTGTACCTGCGCGTGCACGCCGGGCAGCGATTTGGCCACCATCAAATTCAAATCCACACAGGGTCCGCCGAGCAGTTCGCACAGGGTGGCGAGCGCCCCGTCGAACTCCGCCACATCGCCGACCTTGCGCAACAGGCGCTCCCCGCCGCTCGAAAATTTCAACGCGACTCCGGCGCCTCGCAGCAGGACCATGATGCGGTTATAGGCGGCGAATTCCGAAAAAGGTCCCGGCTGATCGATGTGCGCGACGCTCACCCGCCAGCGGAAAGGATCGCCGCCCGCCGGCACGCGGATCGCTTCGCGCGTGATGCCGCCGCCGTTCTTCCATGGCGTCGACCTGAACTCGCCCTGTCGTATGATCCGCATGACCTCAAGAATACGGCGAACTCAAACGTCCGGGTTGGCGAAATCGCCGCGGCGGGGCCGGCTGCCGCGGAGCTGGTAAACTCCCCGGCCGCGCCGCGCCGCGGCCGGCATCAACCAAAAGGGTGACAGCATGGGAATCGTTCACATCGTGGCGCCGGCGCTTCTGCCGGCCGCCCAATTCGAGCCGGGCGCTTCACCCCCGCCGGTGGGGAGCAACCCTTCACCGAAGCTTGGCAGCAGGGAAGCGTTCGGCTCGACGGACGGCTCCGTGAGCACTGGCACTTGGGAAGCCACCCCGGGCGTTTTCGCGCGCGCCGTGGTGGATGCGGAGTTCAGCCACTTCATTGCCGGATGCGCCACGTTCGTGGCCGAGGGCGGACCGACCTTCGAATTCCGCGCCGGCGATGCGGCGTACTTCCCGCCGCGCACGCGCGGAATCTGGACAATCCACGAGACGCTGCGCAAAACCTACTGCGTCTGGCGTTGATGAATCGCATTGGCCGCCGCGCGCATTTTACGCCAGGTACTTCGCCAGGAACTTCATGGTGCGGCCCCACGCGCGCTCCGCGGCGGCGGCATCGTGCTTCAGGTACGGCAGGTTCTTGGAATCCGCCGTCTCGTTGGCGAAAGCGTGCTTTGCGTGGTATCGGTGAAACTCGAATACGACTCCGGCATCGCGCAATTTTTTCTCGAGCTCGTCAACCTTGGCGATCGGAAACGCCGAGTCCTCCGTGGCCCAATGGCCCAGCAGCGGCGCCCGGATCCGGCTCGCGTCGACGTATTCGAGCGGCGGGTAGCCGTACCATACGACCGCGGCGTCCGCCTCCGGCACATGGACCGCCGCCAGCACTGTGAGCGCGCCGCCCATGCAAAATCCGGTGATGCCCACCTTGGCGCTGCCCGTGCTCTTCAGGTGCTGCACAGCGCCGCGTACATCCTGTCCGGCGGCCGCCGCGAAGTCGAGGCCCTGCATCAGATGCTCAGCTTCGTTCGCCTCGAGCGCCAGCTTGCCGCGATATAAATCCGGCACCAAGGCACGGTACCCGGCTGCCGCGAGTTTGTCGGCGACGCCTTTGATCTGCTCGTTGAGTCCCCACCATTCCTGAATCACCACGACGCCCGGCGCGGCCGCGCCGCGCGCACCCTCGGCGAGGTAGCCGTTCACGCTTCCGCCATCCGGGCGCTGGTAGCCGACCATTTTACCCATACTCTCGTCCTCCATTTGTCCGCAACATGCGGCAGCGCCGCGGTCACTACTTCAGGGTCGCCGGGTGAATTCCCAAATCCGGCGCGGAATCGACGCGAAACCAATAGTTTCCTCGGCGAATCACCAAGTATCCCTTCACTACACCCATTGATCTGGCCGAACCCATTTGCGAATCACCCTGCGTAACAACAAATCCAGCAGTATCGCCGATCGGAATCCAGTCATCTGCCGAAAGACCAGAAGGCAAGGGCGGTGCATCTGCTCTGCCTGCATACGGAACGATGCCGATCACGACTGCAATAATTAATAATAGGCCGAATAATCGTTTCATTCTGTTGTTCTCCCCGAAGCTGAATAAAAAATGAGCTTCGCATTGAACGCGATCAACGTCAAAAACAGAAACACGGTCGCCTCACCGCCTCTGATGGCCTAACCCCTTTGAATGAATCTCGCCACCCATAACCAATGCCGGTATCTAAGACCCTAAAGGGAGAAGGGCGGAGGCAAATCGGCTCCAGCACACGGGCGCCATCCGCAGTTCTTTTTCTTTCAACGGCGATCCGATCGGGAGTCCGCAATGGAATTCGGTTTGATTCGCGGTATCAGTGACGTCGTCCCTCGATACTTCGATGCGCGCTGTGCAGACTCAGTTGTCCCGCTTGTCGGCGTCGCTACTCCACGGTGTAGTTGCGACCGATCAGACACGCCCCGTCGGCTCGAAGGTAATCCATGCGCTTCGCCGCCATCGAGTCCGCAGATGGCGAACTGTTTGCCGGTGTCCCGGCCGCCCCGACAGCCGGCACACGCGGATCAAAGCCGACCTGTGCCACCGCCCAGCGATGGCAATCCTCGCGATCGCGCGCTAGTTGCTCGTTCGACTGCCCCGCCTCGGGAAAGATGAACAACTCACGCGGCCGCGCCTGCGTCTGCACCTGATCAACGACGCCGGGCGGGGGCCGAACGGTCTCATAAGCGCCAGCACTATCGTTCCATTGATAATAATTATCGTCGGCGTAATAGTAGGGCACGCCGCCCCACCAGTACGTCTCACAATACAAGGGTAGCGTTGCAAAGAGCAGGCCGTATCCAAATCCCCCCGAACCGCCATAGTATCCGCCGCTATACCATCCATAGCCACCGCCGCCGCTGTGCCAGCCGCGGTAGCCGCGCCAGCCCCCCGGATAGCCGCCGCCGTAAAGGCCTCGACCGTGATGGTTGCCGCCGCGATGGCCACCGCCTCCATGGCCGCCTCCGCCGCCTCCGTGACCGCCGCTCCCACCACCGCCTGAATGGGCGCATGCGAGACCAGAGGATCCGACAGCGACGAGGGCCAGACTTGCCATGACGCTCCAGTGCATGTGCTTTTTACCCATGACCGCACCTCGAGAGACAACCACAAGGGCGCAATGTTAACAATGCAGTGTCAATTGACCCCGACGACTTGATACTTTGACGGGGCACCGTCGCGCCTAGTTCCGGACCCGCGACCCGCGACGCCATGGACCACTCGAACGCGCAGCGCTGGGTGAAGTCCGCGCTGATGCCGGCGACCAGCACCTTCTTGATCGACTGATGTCCCGGGGCCGACTCCTGCCGGGCGCACAAAAAAAGGCCCCGAACTCTCGCGAATCCGGGGCCCTATTCTTCCTTGAGACACGCCTTCCTTAAGACGCCGCCTCTTACGCTGTCGCCGATCGGCTATTCGGCTGCTTCGGTATCCCCCGCGGGAACCGCGTCCTCCGATTCGCCGATCCCGCCGCTCACGTCCATGAAGCTGCGCCGACGGCTGTCATCAGATGCACGGCGGCGGCGCGCGTGGTACGCAAAGCCGGTGCCCGCCGGAATGAGGCGGCCGACGATGACGTTTTCCTTCAAGCCCCGCAAGTCGTCCTTGAGGCCGCGTACCGCCGCCTCGGTGAGGACGCGCGTGGTCTCCTGGAACGACGCCGCGGAAATGAACGATTCCGTCGCCAGCGATGCCTTGGTGATGCCGAGCAGCAGGGGCTCCCAGGTCGACTGGTGCTTGCCCTCGGTTTTCTGCTTTGCGATGACATCGAGCAGCCGCCCGCGATCCATCTGTTCGCCCCGCAGCAGCGCAGAATCGCCCGTGTCCGACACTTCGATCTTGCGCAGCATCTGCCGCACGATGACCTCGATGTGCTTGTCGTTGATCTT
>JBBIUT010000031.1:22100-32272 GCA_037440085.1 Gammaproteobacteria bacterium | reverse complement strand
GGCTCATGTATTGCGCGAGGTCGAGTTCGCGGATCTCGCCGCCGAAATGCGTCGGAAATTTGGCCGTATCGAATCGAGTCACGGGAGCTATCCCGCTGCGGCCCGCGAGGATGGATCCCCAAGCCGAACGGACGTCGTTACCGACGGGGGACACGATCCCGAGTCCCGTCACCACTACGCGCCGCTTGCTCAACCGCAACTCCTCAATGGGATGCTTGAAATGCCGACAAAGGGCGCGAATTTCGCGCCTGGTGCCCTTGTCGCTGCGTTAGCCCCAATGGGTTCAGGCCTTACCCTTGTGCGAATTGATGTAATCGATGGCTTGCTGAACGGTCGTGATTTTTTCCGCATCCTCATCCGGGATCTCGGTTTCGAATTCCTCTTCGAGCGCCATGACCAGTTCAACGGTGTCCAGCGAGTCTGCGCCGAGATCATCGACGAACGAGGCATCATTGGTGACTTCTTCTTCTTTGACGCCCAATTGTTCAGCCACGATCTTCTTAACCTGCTGCTCAACAGTACTCATCGTTATGGTGTCCTTTCGGGATAGTCCAGTCGGGAAAAAAATATTAAACGCGCGCCGAACAGCACAAGGGCCCGTGGCCACCCTCTGGTATCGGCAGGGCGCGTATTTTATGTGAACGCAACCGCGACGGCTACCTTGAACTCGCAATTGCCCAAAGCCGGCCACAGCCTATCTTGACAATTGCCCATTATTGAGGGCGTGCATTTCAGGCACCGCGGCCACCGGGCCCCGGCCCCGTCATGACTTAGGCCATATACATGCCGCCGTTGACGTGCAGGGTCTCGCCGGTAATGTACGCGGCTTCGGCGGATGCGAGGAACGCGACCGCGGCCGCGATGTCCGCCGGTTGGCCCAGCCTGCCGAGCGGAACCTGGGCGCTCAGGCCGGTGCGTTGCGCCTCATTCAGCGCCCGCGTCATGTCCGTGTCGATGAACCCCGGTGCAACGACATTCACCGTGATGCCGCGTGAGCCGACCTCGCGAGCCAACGATTTGGTAAACCCGATGATGCCCGCCTTGGCCGCCGCATAGTTGGCCTGACCGGGATTTCCGGTGAGCCCCACGATTGAGGCAATACTGATGATGCGGCCCTGGCGAGCCTTCATCATGCCGCGCAAGACCGCCTTGGAAAGCCTGAATACCGATGCGAGATTCGTCTGCAGCACCGCGTCCCAGTCCTCCGGCTTCATGCGCAGCAGCAAGGTGTCGCGTGTGATGCCGGCGTTGTTGCACAGGATGCCGACCGGCCCCTCGTGCGACTCGATGTCGGCGATGAGCGCATCGATCGACTCTTGATGGACCACATCCAGGACCGCGCCGCGTCCCCCGCGCGCGGCCAGCGTTTCCTCGATCCGCAGCGCGCCCTCGGGCGTGGTCGCGGTACCCACCACGCGCGCGCCATCCGCACTCAGGCGGCCGGCTATGGCCGCGCCGATCCCGCGAGACGCGCCCGTCACCAACGCCACCTGTCCGTTCAACATGGGGGACCGTTCAGCATGTGAAATCCTCCTTAAGAAACACTTAGGGCGAGCACCTCGTCGAAGGATTGCGGATCCTCGAGCGCCAGCATTTTCAGTTCTCGATTCTTGTCGACGCGGCGATTCAAGGACGTCAACACCTTTCCGGGGCCGCATTCGACGATGTGCGTGGCACCCGCGGCGATCATCGCGCGAACGGTCGCGGCCCAATAAACGGGCGTATGCAGCTGCTTGACCAGACCAGCGCGGATGGCTGCGGGTTCAGCGTGGGCTTTCAGGTCGACGCCGTACACCGTGATGTCCGCGGCGGCCGCCACCGGTACGCCTTCGAGCCGTAGACGCAGCCGCTCGGCCGCCGGCGCCATGAGCGAACTGTGCGCCGGCACACTGATCGGCAGCGGCATGGCGCGGCGCGCGCCCTTGGCGGTGGCGGCCTCGATGGCCCGCGCAACCGCGGATGCCGTTCCGGCAATGACGACCTGCCCCGGCGCGTTGAAATTCACGGCCTCGACCACCTCGCCATGTGCCGCCTCGCGACAGGCGGCTTGGACCTCCGCGTCCTCCAGCCCCAGAATGGCCGCCATGGCGCCTTCGCCCTTGGGCACCGCAGCCTGCATCGCTTCGGCACGAAACTTCACCAGGTCGACGGCAGTACTGAATTCGAGACAGCCGGCGGCCACCAGCGCGCTCCATTCCCCCAGACTGTGTCCGGCCATCAGGCTCGGTCGAGGGCCGCCGCGCTCGCTCCACAGGCGATGGGTGGCTACGCCGGCAGTCAACATCGCCGGCTGAGTGCACTCGGTGGCGTTCAAGGCTTCGGCCGGTCCCTGCTGGCAGCGCTGCCACAAGTCATAACCCAGGACCTCCGAGGCTTGTGCGAAAGTCGCCTCCACGATCGGCGATAATCTTGCCAAGGCGCTCATCATACCGACCGATTGCGAGCCCTGGCCCGGGAAAACGAAGGCGAGTGACATTGCGTATGGGCCTTTAGGAGCCTGTCTGAGTATTCCGCGTGGGCCGCGAGGAATACTCAGACAGGCTCCTTAGTGCAACAGCGGTGGCGAATTATAGCAATACGCCACGAGAGTGCAGCCCCGACCGCGAATCCGGCGGCCGCTCCGTACAAGTGGGCGTCGACGACGATCATGGGCGCCGCATGGCCGGTCGACTGCTCGTAGGCCAATTTGCCGAACAGACCGATCAGCAGGAGCCACCGATCCCAGGCGCGCTCCGCCAAGTGCTTGGCGCAGCCTGCAGCCATGACCGAGTGCAGGACACCCGAGGCGCCGACATACCAGCCCACACGCGGGCTCAGCCACCACAAACCGCAACTGATCGCCAAGGCGCCGGACAGGACGATTACGCACCACTCCACCGGATCGTAGTCTCGTGCGAACAACGACCACATCAACACCAGCCCCAGCTCGTTCAGCAGCAGGTGATGCAGGTCGAGGTGCACCGCGTGGGCCGTGAGCAGCCGCCACCATGCGCCCGCCGCGATGGCGCCACGATCGTAGCGCAGCGCCTCGCCGACACTGTCGCCAAGACCCAACAGCAGATCGAGGACCAGCAAAATCAAGAGCAACCAAAGCCAGCGGCCGCGATCCAACTGCAGAGCCTGCGCGAACTGCGCCAGCGATTTTGCTGCGTTACGCGGCATCGCGGCCGCCTATTTTGGTATCATTCATGGAATTCTCGAGGTCACTATGCACAAGCGCCAGCGCGGTTTCACCCTAATTGAGATCATGGTCGTGGTCGTCATTCTCGCAGTGCTGGGTGCGCTCGTGGTACCGAAGATCCTGGAGAACGTCGACAAGGCCCGCGTTACCCGCGCAGCCAGCGACATTCGTGCCATTCAGACCGCACTCGACCTCTACCGCCTGGATAATTTCAAATATCCGACCACCGAACAAGGCTTGCAGGCGCTGGTGACGCAGCCGAACGACCCCTCGATCACCAATTATCGCTCCGGCGGGTATTTGTCATCCTTGCCAAAGGATCCCTGGAACAATCCGTATCAATACGTCAATCAGGGCCCCGGCGGGCGCGATTACGAGATCACGAGCTACGGACGCGACGGCAAACCAGGCGGTGACGGCTACGACGCGGACATCAGCAGCTCGACCCTCGAACAACGGTAGGCCGCTCGCTTGCGGGTGCCGCGCCATGCGCAGCAAGGGCTTCACGCTCGTCGAAATCTTGGTGGTCGTGGTGATCATGGCGGTGGTCATCTCGTTGGCGGTGCTGTCCATCGGCGTCACCGGGCGCGACTCGCAACTAGATGAGGAGAGCCGGCGCATCGAGGGTTTGGTTGACCTGCTGCACGAGCGTGCGCTGCTCGAAGGGCGGGATTTCGGATTGCTGATCGAACCGACCGCGTACAAATTCCTGGTATACGACCCGGTTCGCGGTCGTTGGCTGACGTTCGATGACGAGCACGAGTTTCGCCGCCGCGAATTGCCCAAAGGCGTGACCTTTCAACTGGAATTGGACTCTCAAATCGTCGTGCTCAAGCCCATTGAGCGAAAATTCGCAGGCGATGAGGCGCCGCCGGCGCCCCAAGTGGCGATCGCGGCAAGCGGCGAGGGAACGCCGTTTCGCCTCACGCTGCTGCGCGAGGCGACGCGGGCCAGAGCGTTGGTGGACGGTAACGCGCTGGGCAAGACGACGATCGTGAATTCGAGCCAACCGGGAAAGCCCACGTGAGCCGCTTGCGAAGCGGCGGTTTTACCTTGGTGGAGGTGCTGGTCGCGCTGATGGTGGTCGCGATCGGATTGGCCGCCCTGATGACGGCGGTGAGCGCCACGGCGCGCACCAGCGGCTATTTGCGCGATAAAACGCTGGCCCAATGGATCGCCCTCAATCGTCTGACCGAAGTGCGCCTGACGGTGAACAAACTCGGCCAAAACACCGATACCGGCCAGCTCGAGTTCGCCAATCGCACCTGGCATTACGACACACGCTACTTCGATACCAGCATCGGCGGCATGAAGCGCGTGGTGGTGCGCGTTTGGTTGGGGTCCGCCAATACCAAGAGCAACCCCGTGGCCGAATCCTATGCCTTCATGGGTTCCTCGGTCGCCACGCCGGGCAGTTCCAACGTCGATTGGACGGCGGGTACCACCGCCGCCGCCGCGGCGCCCTGCCCGCCGGGAGCGGTGGGGGCACAGCCCGCCGGCGCGACCACACCGCCATGCACGCCCGCGGCCGCGCCGACCGGCACTCCCCCCACCCCCGTACCGGGCGGTCCGCCCGGCACCGGTCGGACGACGACGCCGTGAGCAAGCCCGGCCGAACCCCGGTGCGCTCAAGATTCCACGGCTTCACGCTGGTCGAAGTGCTGGTGGCGCTGCTGATCCTCGGCATCATGTCGGCGCTCGGCTACGGCACCTATCGCCAAGCGCGCATCTCGGCGGAACGTACCGAGGAGGCATTGCAACGCTCGCGCGAAATCGAGTTCGGCATGCGGGTGGTAGTCATGGATTTTGCGCAAATGGTGCCCCGGCCGGTGCGTGACCCCCTCGGTCAGTCACGACTGCCGGCGCTGCACGGTCTATCCGGCAACGGCACCAGCGCCGGGGCGGCCGGCGGGGGATTTGGAAGCACTTCATCGAGTTCCTCGACCATGCACTTCAATTCGGATCCCGGATTCCAATCCGGTTTCGCCGATTCATCCTCCGCCTCCGCGCTCCCGTTGGCCGAGCTCACTCGCGCGGGCTGGTCGAATACCGCCGGCCAGCAGCGCGGCACGTTGCAGCGCGTGGCCTATGCTCTGGTCGGCGATGTGCTCAAGCGCAGCTACACCAGCGCACTCGACACCGTGCAGGGCACTAAACCCGTGATTCAGGACTTGTTCAGCCAGGTGAAGACCGTCCAGTTTCGCTATCTGGATGGCAACCAAACCTGGCAGAACCAATGGCCGCCCGCGGTCTTGCCGCAGCCCGAAGCGCTGTGGACCCGGCCGGTCGCGGTGGAAATCACGATCGAATTCAAGGACTGGGGCCGGGTCCGCCGGCTGATCGAGGTGGCGGGGTGAGCCGGCGGCGACAGCGCGGTGTGGCGCTGATCATCGCGCTGGTGCTGGTCGCGCTTGCGGCCATTCTCGCCACCAAGCTGACATTCGACGGCTGGCTGGAACGGCGGCGCGCCAGCGGTGTCATGGCTGCGGAACAGGCATTCGAATTCGGTATGGGCGCCGAAGCGCTGGCGGCCGACGTGCTCGGTCAGATCGGGCAAAAGCCGCAAAACCCTCAGACCGGCCAGAACGCGCAAACTGCGCAAAACACGCAAAACGCCTCGCAGGTCACGCTGGCCCAGCCGTGGGCGCAACCCACCCAACCGTTGCCCATCACCCCGGAGAACGATCCCGAAGGAGAGCCGATCGGCACTCTGCAGGGACAGTTGGAGGATATGCAGGGCCGCTTCAATTTGAACAATCTGGGCCATGTCATCCAGGTGAACGGCAAAATCGAACAGGACCCGCAACCGCTGGAACAATTTCAGCGCCTGCTGGTAGCGGCGGGATTGGAAGCCAAATGGGCCGGCATCGCGCGCGATTGGATCGATGCGGACGATCAGCCGGGAAGCCCCGACGGCGCGGAAGATGCGGTGTACACGGCGCAATCGCCGCCTTACCGAACCGGTAATTGGCCCATGAGCAGTCCAAGCGAACTGATGAACCTTCCCGGGTTCGGCGCCGACCGCTATCGCAAGATCGCCCCTTACGTGACCGCCCTACCGATCGCCACCGCGACCATCAATATCTGCACCGCGCCGGCGATCGTGCTCGAGAGTCTCGCCGACAATCTGAGCGGCGAGTATTCCGGCAACCCTGATCTGCTCACCAACACGCGCACGAGCGGCTGTTTTCCCGATGTTCAGACGTTCACGAACATCTTGGGACCCAACGCCCCCAAAGTGGCCAAACTGTTCTCGGACCAGAGCGCTTATTTCCGGCTCACCACCCGGGTGACGCTTGGCACTACGCAGTTCACCTTGTACAGTCTTTTGTGGCGGGGTAATGGTGGCAAGGTGACGCCGCTGCTGCGCACATTCGGAACACTCTAGATCACATGCCGCACACACTGCTGTTACGCCTCCCCGCCGCCGGCCAAGAAGACACCGAGTGGGTGAGCATCGATGAGACCGGTCAACCAACGGCCGCGAAGCAGCGCGGGCCATTGAGTTTGGCGGCTGCCGTGGCTCGGTCCGCCAAAGTGGTGGTGCTTGCGCCGGCGACGCAAATTCTACTGGCGGAGCCGGAACTGCCTCCAGGCAGCGGGGTCAAGCTGGCGCGCGCGGTTCCGTTCGCGCTCGAGGAGCAGCTCACCGAGGACATCGATGAGCTGTGCTTTGCGCTCGGTCGGCGCCGTGCCGGCGGACGCACCCCGGTTGCGGTGGTGGCGCGCAACGTGCTGCAAGCTTGGATTTCGGCGCTGAGCGGTGCCGGTATCGAGCCATCCGCAGTGTATGCCGACATCGCCTTGGTTGCGGAGAATCCGGGTCAAACCGTGCTATGGCTGGAAGGGGCGCGGCTTGCGGTGCGGCGCCCCGGAACCTCGCCGTTCGCCGTCGAGCTCACTCCGGTCTCGGAAGCGCTGACCGTCGCCGGGGTCATTCCGGACCCTCTCGAGGAATCGCCGGAACCGAAGACTTTGGAGAGCGCCATCCTGTATGCGACTCGCGAGGATTGGACGCGAGTGCAGAATGAGTTCGAGCGGCTCGCGGATAAATTCGCATCTTTAAAGATTCAGCTCCTGCCCGAAGGCCCGCTGCCGTGGTTGGCGCGCAATCTGACCGCCACCGACGCCGTCAATCTGCTGCAAGGCGAGTTCGCTCGCTCGACGGATTACGGCGAACGTTGGCGCCGATGGCGAACCGCCGCGCTGCTCGCGATCACCTTGCTCGCGGTGCACGTGGCGGCGGCCGCGCTCGCCATTCACCGGGCCAACCGCCAGACGGCCGCCCTCGACGGCGAGATTTCCCGGGTGTTCTCTCAGACGATGCCTGCCGAAGCGATGCGTGATCCGCGCCGCCAGATGCAATCGCGACTCGAGCTCATTCGCCGCTCCGGAGCCGGGCCGGAATACTTCTTGCGCAGCCTGGAGTCCTTGAGCAGCGCCACTTCGGCGATACCGAACACCATCATCGATACCCTCAGCTATCGCGAGCAAACGCTCGATTTGAAAGTGACGGCACCGAGCCTCGCGGCGCTTTCCCAGTTGTCTCAACTGATGGCTAAACAAGGTTTGACGGCTGAAATTCAATCATCGACGCCGGCGGGCGCCGCCGTGGAGGCACACTTGCAGGTCAGATCCGCGGCCCCAAAGGCGCGCCGATGAATGAGTTTGTCGCCAACCTCAAGCGCCGCTACGCCGGGCTGCAGCCGCGCGAACAACGCATGGTCCGGCTGGGTGCCGTGGCGGTCGGTTTGCTGCTTTTGGTGGGCGGCGTATTGATGCCGCTGCAAGCAGCCGTATCGACCGCGCTGAAGCGCGCTGAAACCAGGCGCGCGGATCTGGAATGGATGCGCGTGAACGCGCCCGAAATCCAAGCGGCCGGCGCGACGCCCATGCTCGACAGCGCGGAAGCGCCGGTGGTCGTGGTCGACAGGGTGGGCCGGGAGAGCGGTCTTGGCGGTGCGATGAAGGGCACGCAACCGAGCGGCAACGGCGTGCGGGTGCAGCTGGGGGACGCGCCGTTCGACGCCTTGATCACATGGATTGCCGCGCTGGATCAGCGCTACGGTCTTGCGATCGAATCCATCACCATCGACCGCGCCGACAGACCGGGAGTGGTCAATGCGAACATCACCTTCGCCTCGCCGCGGCGCTAGCGGACGAACGCCGGCCTCGCCGCTCCCGCCGGCACGCCCTTTCTGGTCCATCGTTCTGCCGATGTTCGTGCTGGCGGCGCTCAGCGTTGCCGTGGTCGCCCTGCCGGCATCCCTGCTCGCGCGCTTTCTTCCCGCAGCGGTGCACGCGGAGGATTTTTCGGGCAGTATCTGGCACGGCTCGGCCGGCAGGATCAGCGTCAATGCTCGCGATGCCGGCTCGATCGAATGGCGTCTCCATCCCGAAGCTCTGCTGCATCTGCGTGCGGCGGCAGACTTGCGCTGGGTACGGGGCGGGTTCGTACTCGACGGCACCGCGAGCTTCGACCGCAACGGCGTGACCGCGTCCGACGTCCGGGGCGGCGGTCCGATCGAGGATTTGCAGGGATTGGGGCTGCCCGCGGGATGGCGCGGCAACGCTCGGATCAACATCAAGGAACTGCGGGCGGCCTTTTCCGGCACTGCCGCCACCCTTCAAGCCGCGGTAGGCGAAATCACCGTAGCCGACCTGTCTTCTGCGCAAGTGGCGGAAGGCGCGAACTTGGGCGGCTACTCGCTGCAATTCGCCGACTCGACGCTGACCCCCGATTCCGATGCGACCGGCCGGATCGCCGACACCGGTGGTCCACTGAGTGTCGATGCGGAAATTCGCCTTTCCCCCAGGCAACGCAGCGCCATGCTCTCCGGGACCCTCAAGCAACGCGCCGACGCACCGGAGGCCCTGCGCAGTCAGGTGGATGAACTTGCGCGTCTGCACGCGCGCGATGCGCAAGGACGCCTACCCGTCGATTTCGAATTCACTTTCTAGCGGAGGCGGGGGCAATATTCAGCCCGAACGCAGCCTCCGCGATCACTTTGCTCTGAATTGCAGAGTGCTTGACGATGCAGTGCAAACCACTTAGATTGGGTCCGTGTAAGGCTATATTCCGGTTGCCCGCATGCGATCCGATGTTCCGGTGTCGATTCAGACCCACGCGCTCGGAACGCTCGCGTACATCCGCACGTCCATCGAATTGTCCAGCTCACTGGTCGTGCCGGGAATGGCGGGCGTGTTCATGGGCTGCGTCGGCATCATGGCCGCGATAGCGGCCATGATGCCCCGATGGGCCTCTCACTGGCTGGCGATTTGGGTGTTCGCCGGCGCCGCCGCATTCCTGTTGGGCGGCGCTCTCATGGCAAGGCAGGCCGCGCAATCCGGGCATGCGCGCTACCTCGGGCCGGTGCGTAAGTTTTTGCTGTGCCTGTGTCCCGCACTGCTCGCCGGCGCGGTGCTGACCTTCGTCCTGTGGCGGGCGGGCATGGAACGCCTGGTGCCGGGCACTTGGCTTTTGCTCTACGGCTGCGCGGTGCTGTCGGCGAGCACCGTGACCGTCGCCAGCACCATGCGGCTCATATGCATCATGGGCGCGCTGTTCGCTGTCTTGGGGTGTTTCGCGTTCGTCATGCCGGCGCAAAGCCATTCACTGATTCTCGGCGCGGGGTTCGGCGCCCTGCACATCGTATTCGGCCTTCTCATCGGACGCTTGAGCCATGGCCAATAAGCCGCTGGCCGCCAAACGCAATGAATCGCCGGCTGGGGACGGGCCGCTCAAAGCGGCGCCGCGACCCATGGCAGTGCCGGTGCCGAATGTCGCCGGCATGAACAAGGTCGCAGGTTTCGACCGGCTGATCTACGAGAGGGTGCGTCTCGGCATCATGAGCGCGCTCGCCATGAACGATCAATTGACCTTCAACGAGCTCAAGTCGCTGTTCAATGCCAGCGACGGCAACCTCGGGGCGCATGCACGCAAACTCGAAGAGGCGGGCTACGTCGCCTGCACCAAATCGTTCGAGGAACG
>JBBIUT010000031.1:0-22090 GCA_037440085.1 Gammaproteobacteria bacterium | reverse complement strand
CTTGTACCGCATCACGGTTCTCGGTCGAAAAGCCTTGCTACGCTATCTCGAGCACATCGAGGCGGTGATCAAGGCGACGCGGCGGGTCTAGTGCAGGGACGGTTTAACGCAAGGTCGGTTTAATGCGATTTTTTTGTCCATTAGCTTTGTGATGCAAAGCCACCGGTAAATCATCATGCATGTCGCGATCATCATGGACGGCAATGGGCGCTGGGCCACGCAACGCGGACTGCCGCGCACCGCGGGCCATGCCGAGGGCGCCAAAGCGGTGCGCAACGCGGTCGAAGTGGCGGCCCGTGCCGGAATCGAAACCCTCACGCTGTACGCGTTTTCAGCCGCCAACTGGGCTCGTCCCGCCGCGGAGATCGCGGCGTTGATGCGCTTGTTCGGGCAATATCTGTTCACGGAGACGCGCCGCTGCGTCGAGCAGTCGATCCGCATCAATGTCATCGGCCGGCGCGACCGGCTCAGCGAGAGCCTGCTGCGCTCGATCGAGCAGAGCGAGCGGTTAAGCGCGGGAGGCTCCGGGATGCACTTGCGCATTGCGGTCGACTACTCATCCCAGCACAGCATCGTCGAGGCCGCGCGCCGGGCCAGGGACCTTCCTGATCTCGATCAGGAAGGGTTTCGGCGCTTGCTGCACGAGGTGGATCACTCCTTGTATCCCGCGAGCGAAGTCGATCTGCTGATTCGCACCGGCAACGAACAGCGGCTCAGCGATTTTCTGTTGTGGGAGTGCGCTTACGCGGAGCTGTACTTCGCCGAATGTCTTTGGCCGGAATTCGACGAGGAGCGACTCCGCCGCGCACTCGAGGAATACTCCGGCCGCCAGCGGCGATTTGGCGCGCTCAGGCGCGATTCGCGTTGACACGGCATCACGAATTCTCCGGCGCCCATTCGCGCCAGGCGCGCATGAGCGGGAAATACAGTCCGACCCGTACCGGCTCCGGCCCCATTCTTTGGGCCAACAGCGCATAGCGCTGTAGCTGTGGTCGGTAGCGCTCGACCTCCCGATCCAAGAATTCCCCCGCAGCTCCGCCGCCGTGCTGGCTCGTCTTGTAGTCGATGACCCAGCGGGTGCCGCGCTCATCGATGAAACTTCGGTCGAACACCGCGCGCAGCACTTCGCCGCGCCACTGTCCCGATACGGCGAATTCGCGCACATCGTCGCGCCCGCCCCGTCTCTGCAATATCCAGCGGCCGCGAGGATCGCTTTGTACCGCGATCAGCGCCTCCACGGCCCGCGCACTGGCGTCCTGCAGCAACTCCTCGGGTACGCCGTGCAGCGCCAGCCAGCGCTTGAAATGCTCATCCGATGCGCGAATCGCCGCCTCGTCGCTGCGCTCGACATCCATTGCTTGAAGTTCGGCGTGCACCAGGCTGCCGACGCGGCGCGCCGTTTCCCCGGCCCAGTCGAACACCGGAGTCTCCTCGCGAAGGGTGACGGATACCGGCGGATTCACGCCGATCTGCGCGAACACATTGACCGGTGACCAGTCGTGGGGCACGCGGCGCAGCGGCCGGCCGCGCGTCACCGGGGCATCCGGCGCCGAAGGGGAATCCATGGCCGACGGCCGCGCAGCGGCGGCGAATTCAGGGGCCACGGTGGGCCACAGCACCGCGAGCAGGCTGCCCGCGCGGGGCTTCCATCGCTGCGTGGCGTCCGCTTCCTCGGCGGCCTCCTCGGCCGACTCGCCGCCCGCCTGTTCGGCTTCTTCGTCGCGATCTTCTCCGCCCGAATCGACGGTCGCGGTCAAATGCAGTTGCCACTTCGCGCGGGTACACGCCACGTACAGCAGCCGCTCGGCCTCGAGTCCCGCGGCATCCTGAGCCCGGCGTCGCAGAAATTCGAACAGCCGATCCTTGTCGGCACCGACCGCGGGGCGCGCGGCCATCACCATGCCGTCGCGGCTGGTACGTGCAAACCGGTGCGTGAACAGCAGCTGATCGCGATTCGCTCCCGGGCACCGCTCGAGCGCCGGCAGCACCACCATGTCGAATTCAAGACCCTTCGCCTTGTGGATGGTCATGATTTCGACGGCGTTCGAGACGCCGCTATCGGCATACAGATCGGCAAAGCTTTGCGCGAGATCCGCCGCATCCGGCAGCCCCCGCTGCTCGAGCTCACGCAACCGGGCAAAAACCACGCGTACGTGATCCAGCTCCGATTGCTCCGCCACGCACGACGGGCCGCCGAGCCCAAGCCAGGTACGTTCCACCCAGCGGGCGATGGTCCCGTGGCTTTGCACGCGGAAAGCGGCCCCGAGCACGGTACGCAGCCGCTTCAAGCGCGCCCCGCCCTCGGCGCTCAACTGCCCTAGCACCGCTTCGTTGCCTACGGACTCCCAAACCACCGGTCCGGCGCGGGCCATGATCAACAGATCCGCGAGCCTCAGCCCGACCCACGGCGCACGCAGCACCGCCAACCACGCCGTGCGATCGCCGAGATGCAGCAGCGCACAGACCAGCATGACCAAATCCCGCACCGCCTCGCGATCTTGCAGCGGTTCGAGGTCCACGGCGCGAAATGCGATCCCGCGCATACGCAGGCATTCCGCGATATCGCGCGCGTATACTCTGGCACGTACCAGCACGGCAATCCTCCACTCGGGATGTTGCCGGCGCCGCGCCTCGATCAACCCGGCGACCGCAAGCGCTTCGGCACCGCGGGTCCGGTAGCCTTGAATTTTGACCCCAGGCTCGGCGGCAGCCGGCGATTGCACCGCCGAATCGCTCGGCCGAAACGCGATGGCGCCGCGCTCGCGGTCGTCATCTCGCGGCATGATTCGGGCGAAGCAGGCGTTGATCCAATCGACCAGGATTCGATCGGAGCGAAAATTGCTGCTCAGTCGCTGCACCTCGAAGCGCAGGTCGCCGATACCGTCCTCGGCCAGCTCCAAAAACGCCCGCACCTCGGCCTGCCGGAATCCGTAAATGGACTGCATGGGATCGCCGACGCAAAACACGCTGCGCCCGTCACCGCGCTGCCATCCGGCCGTGACCAGCCGCACCATTTCGAGCTGCGCGCTCGAGGTGTCCTGAAACTCGTCGAGCAGAATGTGCTGCAGCCGATAGTCGAGCCGCAAGTTGAGGTCGGTCGGGGCCGCTGCGGTTCCTAGCGCTCGCAGCGCCGCCATGGACACGGCGGGAAAGTCGACCGCGCCCTGCTCGCGAAACACCCGCTCCAATTCGGCCGCCGCAAGCACCAGAACCTGTGCCACATCGCGCACGCGCTTCCAGTCCTCGTCGCCATACCTCGGCGCCGGCAGCGTGCGAACTTCCACAAGTGCCTGCAGCGCCTCCGGCAGGTTCGCGAGTTCGGCCAGCAGCTGCAGCATCAACGGCTTCTCCGCGCACTGCGGCGGGAACCCCTCGGCCTTGGTGAGCCGTTTGCGCGCTGCGCCGCCGTTCGTCAGGCACAGGGCGGCCATGCCGCGCCAACGGCCGACGTGCTTTGCCTCCGGCTGCAACGGTGCTTGGTCTTGCCGCCATGCGGCGATGTCCGCGCCGTCATCGCCGAGCCGCTGCGCCGCGGCGCGCAGCAAAGGCGACAAGGCGGCGATTCGCTCGCCGCCCACCGCCTCGTAGGCGCTGCGCAGAGTGCGCGTGATCAGCAGTTCGAGGTCTTCATCGAAGCGCTGCCGCACGCGGCGCAGCTGCACCTCATCGAGCGAACTCGCGGCCTGCAGGGGTCCCGCGAGCAGCGGCAGCCAGTGATCGCGGCTCGGCAGCATCCCGGCGATCAAATCGACCAATCGGCGCCAGCGCTGATCGTCGAGCGCAAGCAGCCGGTCGACGGCCGATCCGAACGAATCGGCCCCTTCGTGCGCCAATGCGCGCCGCGCCGCCTCCTCGTACATCGGCGCGGCGTTCTCCACCGTGTTGAGACGCCCGCCCGCTCCTGCCGTGATGGGTAGCTGGCCCGCCAACCAGGCGTTGAACGCGTCGATGGTCTCGATTCGCAGCCTGGACGGCTGCCGCTCGACATCGACTTGCCGCGCCTGAAGATGCTGCTTCGCGGTCGCCGCCAACGACCAGGTTTGCCGGTTCATGTGCGGCGGGCAGGCCGGGAGCGATGCGGTTCGCAAGGCATCAATCACGCGCTCGCGCATCTCCTGCGCCGCGCGGTTGGTGAAGGTCAGCGCCAGAATGCGCTCCGGCGCATCGCTCGATGCGAGCAGGGTCAAATAGCGCTGCACCAGAAGGGTGGTCTTGCCGCTTCCCGCCGGAGCCTGCACCAGGACCGATCCACTCGCGGCGATGGCCCGACGGCGCGCCGCGCCGTCCTTGGCAACCTCGATCGGATCAGCGGACACGACACAGGCCCTGCAAATGGCAGGACTCGCACGCCCGCGGGAGCGGATCCACCACGGCGCGCCCCGCGGCAAACTCCGCAGCGAGCTTCGCGATGCGCCGCGACCACACGTCCATCAGGGCCGCGAAGCTTTCCATGCCCTCCATCCGGGTTGCTCTTGCCCTCGGCTTGAATATTCCGTCGCGCTCGGCCTCCGCCACGAACGAACACTCGGATGCATTGATCCGCCCATACGCCACGGCCACCAGCGCCTGCGGAAGCAGCAGGGCATAGATGGGCAACTGCGGATTATCCGGTCGATCGCCGCGCCAATCGACGCCGGCCGCGCCGCTTTTGTAATCGATCAATACGCGCGCACCATCCTCGAGCCGATCGACCCGATCGATGCGCACCGTGAATTCCACGCCGCCGAAACTTGCGCGCTGCGCTCCCCCTTCGAGACGTTCGGCGTCGAAGGGCGCGCGCCCAGCCTCGATTTCCAGCCATCTGCTCAAGACGGCATTCAGGCGAATTCGCTCGCGCTCGCGCCAGCGCGCACCCGGATCGCGGCGCCGGCACTGTTTTGCGATGGCCGCACGCACGCAGCGGTTCAGCAACTCCGCGCGCTGCTCCATGCCGAGCGCCACCAATCGCTTCGAGTCACGCAGTTCGGACCAAATGCGCTCCAATGCGCCGTGCAATATCTCGCCGCGTTCGCGCTCATTGAAACCCGGAATGGGCCGCTCGAGTGGCCCGGTCCTCAGTCGGGTTTCCGCAAAGCCTCGAAATGCGCAGCGCGACTGGGCCTTGAGCGTGGCGACGCCATGCGTGCGCTCGTCCGCCGCGAATGCCGGTGCCCACTCGTCCACGAGGATCTCGAGTTCGGATGCGCCGTTCGCCTGCGCCAGCCAATGCGGTTGCGGACCGGGCATGAATGGCGGTGCCGGCGCCGCGAGCGGCGGTATCGGGCCGGCATCGCCCGCCAACAACAGCGGACTCGGCGCCGCATGCCGACCGTCGCCGGAATCGGCGCAGCTGAATACGCACGCCCGCGCGCGCGCGCGCCAACGCCGCTGCAGGTCCTCGGCGAATTGCAGCTGCAGATGCGCGGCGGCGGCGGCCACGCCATACTCACTTTGAAGGCGAACCGGCAGCAGGGGAATCGGATCGACCGGCGGCGGCCAGCTTGCCTCATGGCAGCCCGTGACCCATAAGCCATCGTAAGTCAGCCAGGGATCGATCAGTTGACCGCTGACCCAGATCGCCGGAACCCCGGTCTGCATTTGAAAGGCCGTATCTCGCGCGGCCCGCTGCAGAATGCTCTCGGCGGTCCGGCGTGATTGCATGCCGAACACCGAATCACCCGCGGCAAGCGCGGCCAGCAATTCGCGAAAGCGTTCGGCCGATTGATATTCGCCGCTCGACCACCGACGGCGAAAGCTCCACGGCGCGGCCTCGAATGCGCCGATCCAGAGAGAAACCCAGCGGCTCATCGGGTGCTGGCCGGACAGTTGCCCGAGGATCCGTGCGCTCGTCTGCAGGCGCTGCAATGCACCGACCGGGCCCGCGCACGCCGCGCGAACCACGCGCCGCGCAAGCTGCAGCCAATCCCCGAGCGCACTTTGGCTCGGCGCACGGCTGCGCAATGCCACGTCCAGAGTCGAGGCCGCAGCCGCCTCGGCGGCCGACTCCTGCAGCTCCGGCGAGCGCAGCAAGGCGCTGAATCGCGTGAACGAGACCGGCCCGGCGCTCACCGCCAAGAGATCGAGCGCCGCGCGCACCGGCGCAAAGGCGGACAGCGGCGTACCTCCTGCCACCGCATAGGGCGTGCTCTCCGCGGCCTCTGAGCGCTGATTGAGGGAGTAGCGCTGCGGCGCCAACGCGGCGTCGAAGGCATCCACCAATTCGTCTCGGCACTGGGCCAGATCGGGGACGCAAATCCAGGCGCGAAACCCCGGATTCGCCAGCAGACCCTGCCGCGCCCAATCGGCCATGGCCGCCAATTCCGCGGCGCGCGAGCCGAAGTTGAGCAACCGCGAGGAGGCCGGCGAAGCCGCCGGCGCCTGCAGCGCCGGTCCGGCCTCGGTTTGCAGCCAGCGCCGCGCGACCGGGCGCCAGTTGGGACTTTCGATCCAGACGATGGACTCCGCCCCGTGCTCGTGCGCATGCGATGCGCGAGCCGAGGACATCGGCAAGCAGCCGGCATCGATACAGCGAACCGCCCGGCAGCGCTCCTCGAATCGCGCATTCCAATCCAGGAACACCTGCGATTCCTCGCCGCCGTCGGCGGCGACCGCGCCCGCGGGTATCGCATGCTCATGCATGGCTCGTCGGGCGCGCCGTGCCGCGCGCGCGGCGCCCGACGGATCCAAAAACCCCTCGCCCGGTTCACGCTCCAGCACCACGGTACGCCACAGTTCGCGCTCTTCCACGTCGGTCAGGCAGCGCGGCGTGAATGAGTCGGCGAGCTGCCGTTGAATATGCTGTTCCCTCAACCAGCCGCCGAAGTCGCGCACGCGCGGCGTCGGCCATATGTTGCGGCCCGAATCCCGATGGGCCCGTTCGAGCGCGTCGAACAGCGCCGCCGCGAGTTCGGTGTTCGGCGCGAGGATCGTGCGTCCCGCGCCGGCAGCCTCGAGCAGCGCGCGATTCATGGATTACTCGCGATCGCACGCCAGCGATGGCAGGCGACCGCATGCTGTGCGCTCACCGCCTCGAGCTGCGGAATCTCGCGCTCGCAAATACCCTCCGCATAGCGGCAGCGGTTGCGAAATGCGCACCCGGAAGGCACAGCGCCACCCATCGGCGGCTCGCCGGCGGCGAGCATACTTTCGTCCGCGGCGACGGCGCCGCCCGCCGGCGCGCGCGTCGGATCGGGCACGGCCGCGAGCAGTGCCCGGGTGTAGGGGTGGGCGGGTGCGGCGAACAATGCGTCGCGGGCCGCGTGCTCGACGATTCTGCCCAAATACATGACCAGGACGCGATGGCTGATATGCCGGACAACAGCCAGATTGTGGCTGATGAACAGCATCGCGGTGCCGAACTCTTGCTGCAGATCCATCAACAAATTGACGATCTGGCCCTGGATCGACACGTCCAGCGAACTGACGGGTTCGTCGCATACCAACAGCTTGGGGCGCAGCATCATGGCACGCGCGATGCCGATGCGCTGACATTGGCCGCCGCTGAATTCGTGCGGATACCGATCGGCCGCCGCGTGCGCCAGACCGACCCGCTCCAACATTTGCTCGATCCGCGACCGGCGGGCCTGCGCCGAGAGACCGGGTTCGAAGATCTCGAGCGGCTCCGCCAGCGCCGCGCCCACGGTCATACGCGGATCGAGGCTGGCCAACGGATCCTGAAATATCATTTGCAGGGTGCGGCGCTGCCGGCGCAAGGTCGGCGCATCCAATGACAACAAGTCCATGCCGCCCCATACGGCGCTACCGCGCGCAGCCGGTATCAGACGCAACAGCGCGCGCGCGAGCGTCGATTTGCCGGACCCGGACTCGCCGACCAATCCCACGGTCTCGCCTGCGCCCACGCAGAAGCTCACCTCCGCCAGCGCGGCGAACGCGCCGAAGCTCACGCTCAAATTGCGCACCTCGAGCGAGAAATCGCTCACGGGGACAGCGGATGGTGGCATGCCACTTGAGCCGAGTGGTGCAAGCTGCGCAAGGGCGGCCGTTCCGAGCGGCACTGCTCGGTCGCCCGCGGGCAGCGCGGCGCAAACGCACAGCCGCATTCCGGCATCCCCGCCCCCAGGGCCTGTCCCGGCAGGCACGGCATGCGCTCGAGCCGGGCGCTGCGCAAATTCGGCACGCACTGCAGCAGCAATGCGGTATAGGGATGATGGGCGCGCTGTAACATCTCGCCTGCAGGCGCATCTTCCACCACCCGACCGGCGTACATTACGATTATTCGATCGGCCAGTCCCGCCACCACCCCAAGATCATGACTGATCAGAACCATGCCCATCGCCGCTTCGAGCCTCACGGCGCGCAGCACCCCCATGATCTGCGCCTGGACGGTCACATCGAGGGCACTGGTCGGTTCGTCCGCGATCAGCAGCTTCGGCTCGCACAGCAGGCTCATGCCGATCATGACGCGCTGACGCATACCGCCGGATAATTCATGCGGGTACTGCTGAAGGCGGCGTTGCGGCTCCGGCACGCGCACGCGCTCCAAAATGAACCGGGCTGCACGCATCGCATGGCGCCATGAGCAGCCGCGGTGAGTCACCAAGACTTCGGCAAGCTGCACGCCGATTTTCAAGTGCGGGGTGAGCGAGCTCATCGGATCCTGGAAGACCATGGTGAGCTCGGAACCGCGTATCCGGTTGAGCGCCTGCGGCGCCAGACCAAGAATTTCCCGCCCCTCGAAGCGCACGCTGCCGCTCGCCAGGGAATTCCCCGCCAGAAGACCCATGGCCGCCATGAACACCTGGGTCTTGCCGGAGCCCGATTCGCCGACTATGCCGAGACACTCGCGCGAAGCCACCGTCAACGACACGTCGCGCACGGCCGCTACGGGGCCGCCCGCAAGCGCATAGGTCACCTGCAAATTCTCAATGCAGAGAGTCGGCATGGAGGCGGCTGGCTGCGTCATCCGCCCTCCTTCACATCGAGCGCATCACGCAGCCCGTCGCCGAGTATATTCAGGCTCAGCAGCAGCAGAGCGAGAAACCCGCCCGGAACCAGCAATATCCAAGGCGCGGCCTCCATCTCACCCGCGCCTTGCGCAATCAGCGTGCCGAGACTGGCGTGCGGCTCCTGGATCCCCAGCCCGAGGAAACTAAGGAAACTTTCGAACAATATGATCTGCGGCACGGTGAGCGTGGCGTACACGATCACCGGACCCAATACGTTGGGCACGACGTGTTTGATTATGATGCGCGCGGTGCTCGCGCCGGAGGCGACCGCCGCCTCGATGAACTCCTGCTGACGTATGCTCAAGGTGCGGCCGCGCACGATTCGCGCCATGGTCAACCAGCCCACCGCGCCGACCGAAGCGAACAACAGGGTCTCACTGCGGCCAAGGATCACCGTCAGGAATATGACGAAGAAAATCAACGGCAACCCGCTAAGGATTTCGATGATGCGCATCATCAAGCGATCGGTTCGCCCGCCGAGATATCCCGCCACCGCGCCGTAGCTCACACCGACGCTCAGACTCACCGCGCTGGCGACGAGGCCGACCGCCAGCGACACCCGGGCGCCATCGAGGGTACGCACGAACAGATCCCGGCCCAGACGGTCGGTGCCGAACCAGTGCGCGTGCGCCATGCCGGGCCGGGCGGCGACATGCGCCCAATCGAGCGCTTCCAAGTTGTTCGGACTCAACCACGGCCCCACGAGCGCCATCGCCACGAGGACGACCACGATGCAGAGCGCAATGACCGCGCCGCTATTCGCACGCAGGCGCCGGCCGGATTCGCGCCACAGGGCGACGTTCACCGGCCGAACCGGACGCGCGGATCGAGCCGCGCGTACAACAGGTCGGCGACCAGCCCCATGACGATCAGCACGGCCGAGTAGATGATCACCATTCCCATCACCAGCGTGTAATCGCGATTGAGCGCGCCTTGCACCAGATAGCGGCCGACGCCCGGCAATCCTGCGATCGATTCCACCACCAAGGAGCCGGTCATGATGGACGCGACGGCCGGCGCCAGGTACCCCACCACGGGCACCAGCGCCGGGCGCAGCGCGTGCCGCACAATCACCGTGCGTAACGGCAGACCCTTGGCGATGGCCGTCCGGATGAAGCGGCTGTGCAGGACTTCGAGCATGCCCGCGCGGGTGAGCCGCGCGATATACGCAAGCGGCGGCAGAGCCAACGCGGCCACCGGCAGCACCAGATGCCGGATCGAACCGGGCTCCCAACCGGCGACCGGCAACCAGCGCAAATGGACCCCGAAAAACAACGCGAGAGACGGCAGCACCACGAAGGACGGTATTGCGATGCCAACCACGGCGAGCGACATCGTGGCGTAGTCGGCGGGGGAGTTGTGGCGAAGCGCGGCGAAAATGCCCGCCGGAATGCCGAGAGCCAAGGCGAGGCACAAGGCAATCGTCCCGAGCTCCAGGGTTACAGGAAGTCCCTGGCCGATCAGTTCGGTGACCGTAAAGTCCTTATATTTGAACGAGGGACCGAAATCCCCATGTCCCAAGGCGCGCACATAGCGGGCGTATTGCACCCACACGGGTTGATCCAGGCCGTAGGCGTTTTGCAGATTGGCCATGATTTGCGGCGGCAGCGACTGCTCCCGGTCGAATGGACCGCCGGGCGCCGCCCGAATGAGAAAAAAGGCCAGCGTGACAATGACAAATAGCGTGGGAATCGCCCCACCCAAACGCATGAGAAAATAGCGGGTCATCGAGGCGAGTCTATCGGTTGACCGCAAGGTGGACAAGCGCAGGCGTGATCCCTAAACTATCGCGATCACCTGATCGAGGTTTCATGGAATCAACACGCCCAATCCGCGCGCTCATGCGCGGTCTTGATGCGCTGACGGTACTCAATTTGCGCGACGGCGCGACGGTCTCGGAGGTCGCGCACGAAATCCGCCTACCGCGCACGACCGTCTACAGAATCTTGGAAACTCTGTGCAATGCGGGCTTCGTGTTTCGCGACGAGGACGACGACCGCTATCGCCTGACCCTCAGAGTGCGCGCTTTGAGCGGCGGATTCGACGACGAAGCCTGGGTCAAGCAGATCGCCTATCCGTTGATTCACGCGTTGTGCCGGGACATCGTATGGCCGATCGCGCTCTACACGCCCTCGGGAGGCGCCATGATCGCGCGCGAAACCACCGACCACGCGAGCCCTCTCGCCGTCGAGCGCTTGTCGGCCGGCTTTCGCGCTCCGATGCTGGCGAGCGCCGCCGGTCTCGCGTACCTCGCCTTCTGTCCGGCGCCGCAACGCGAGGCGCTCATCGACATCCTGGCGCGCTCTCCCAAGGAGGAGGATGCGCTTGCGCGTCCGCCGCAGACACAGCTGCGGGCCAAACTCTCTGAAGTCACGTCGCAGGGTTACGCGATCACATCGAGCGCACGGCGATCGGTCGAAGAGATCAGCCTGAGCGTGCCGGTAACGCTGGACGGGCGCGTGCTGGCGTGCCTGTGCGTGCGATTCGCCGCCACCGCCGTGCCGCTGCAGACCGCGATCGAACGATTATTACCCAAGCTGCGCCAGTGCGCGGCCGAGATCAGTCTTTCTTTTTCTGAACAACAACGCAAGGGCGCACCGCAAGCGGCTGACTAAGGAGCCTTTAATGCAGAAGATCATGGTTTGCATCAAACGCGTCGTCGACTACAACGTGCGAGTGCGCGTCAAACCCGACGGCAGCGGTGTGATGCTCGATGGCGTCAAAATGAGCGTGAATCCGTTCGATGAGATCGCGCTCGAGGAGGCGCTTCGCATCAGGGAGCGCGGCTCGAATATCGAAGTGGTGGCGGTGAGCATCGGGGTGGCCGATACCCAGCAACAATTGCGCACCGCCTTGGCGATGGGCGCCGACCGGGCGATTTTGGTGCAGACCGACCTGCCGGTGGAGCCGCTGACGGCCGCGCAGACTTTTCTCGCGGTGGCCAAAAAGGAAAATCCCGATTTGATCTTTTTGGGTAAGCAGGCCATCGATGACGATGCGAACCAAACCGGGCAGATGCTCGCGGCGATTTGGGAGCGACCGCAGGCCACTTACGCCTCCAAAGTCGAGATCGACGGTTCCAGAGCGGCGGTCACCCGCGAGGTCGATGCCGGCCTCGAAACCATCGAAGTGGATTTGCCCGCGGTCATCACCGTGGATCTGCGCCTGAATGAACCGCGATACGTGAAACTGCCCGACATCATGAAGGCGAAGAAAAAGCCGTTGGATGTCACTTCGCTCGATGCGCTCGGTGTGGTTGCGGGTCAACTGCTCAAGGTCATCAAGACCGAACCGCCCCCTCAGCGCCAAAAAGGCGTCATGGTCAAGGATGTGGCTGAACTCGTCGACGTACTCAAGAAAAAGGGCTTGATCTAATGCACAAGTTACTCATCATCGGCGAACACGACGGCAAGACGCTGAATCCCGCAACGTCGAAATGCGTGACTTGCGCCAAAGCCATTCCGGACGGCGAGATCAGCATCGTCCTGCTCGGTGCCGATACCTCGGGCGTTGCGGCGCAGGCCGCGGCAGTGTCGGGCGTGAAGACGGTGCTGCGGATTGATCGCGCCGAGAACGCGCATCCGCTCGCGGCCACATTCGCGCCGCAAATCGCCGTCCTTGGGGCCGGTTACACCCACATCCTCGGCCCCTCGACCAGCTTCGGCAAGGACCTCATGCCCCGCGTCGCAGCGTTGCTTGGTGTGCCCCAGATAAGCGACCTGATGGCGGTCGAGGGTGCCTATCGGTTTCGCCGGCCTATTTACGCCGGCAATGCGATCGTGACCGTGGAGGCGGATCCGGGCCGCAAATTGATTGCCACGGTGCGCGTGGCCTCTTACGAAGCCGCGGGCGGCGGAGGCAATGCGGCGATCGAGTCCAAGGCCTTGAGCGTCGCCCTGCCCTCGCATACCCGCTATGTCGGCGCCAAATCCGGATCGACGGATCGGCCGGACTTGCAAACCGCATCGCGAGTGGTATCCGGCGGCCGCGCACTCGGCAGCGCCGAGAATTTCAACCTGTTGTTCAGCCTTGCCGACAAGATCGGCGCCGCCGTCGGCGCATCGCGTGCCGCGGTCGACGCCGGATACGCTCCCAACGAGATGCAGGTCGGCCAGACGGGAAAGATCATCTCTCCGGAAATCTACATCGCCATCGGCATCTCCGGCGCCATCCAGCATTTGACCGGCATCAAGGACGCACGCACCATCGTCGCGATCAACAAGGACGGCGAGGCGCCGATATTCGAAGTGGCCGACGTGGGATTGGTGGGCGATTTGTTTCAAGTCGTGCCGGAACTTGAGCGTCTGGTCAGCGCTTGAGGTCGGCGCGCCCCGGTATTATGTCCGATCCCGGCAATTTGCAGCCCGCCGAGCCTCCATGGCATTGCTTATACCGTACCGGCGCGACATACTGGACTTGGGAACCGATATACGTACTGGAGGAATGCCAACCATGAAGTGGGAAACGCCTGCGGCGGTCGAATTGCGACTTGGTATGGAAATCAATTCCTACGTCTCGGTTCGTTGACACCTTTGCGGTAGCACCCCGAGTCTGCGGGGCGCTGCCGGTTCACAGTCTCGCCGCTCGGCCATAGTTGGCGGATCGTGTTGATCCGTGTTCTCGGCGCGGCCGCCGGCGGAGGCTTTCCGCAATGGAATTGCAATTGCCGCAACTGCCGCGGAGTGCGCGACGGTTCGGTAACGGCCACCCCCCGAACTCAATCCTCGATCGCGGTCTCGAGCGACGGCGACCGATGGGTACTTTGCAATGCCTCTCCCGATCTGCATCGCCAGATTGCCGCCAATCCGCCTTTGCAGCCGCGCGGCGGAGTCCGCGATTCCCCGATCTCGGCAGTTCTGCTCGTCGATGGGCAGATCGACCATTCAATCGGCCTGCTGCTGCTTCGGGAGCATCGCCAAAGGCTCGAGATCTGGACCACCGAGGCGGTTCGTACCGACCTGAGCACCGGGCTTCCCCTGCTGCCGGTCCTGCAACACTATTGTGGAGTCGAGTGGCATCCGATCGGCATCGACAGGCCGTTTCAGATCCCCTCGCTGCCCGGTATCGACATCACCGCCCTCCCGGTCGAGGGCAAGCCCGGGCCGTATTCGCCGAATCGCCGGAGCCCCATAATCGGCGACAACATTGCGCTCACATTTCGGGATAAGAAGAGCGGCCGTCGAGCCTTGTACGCACCCGGCCTCGCGGCGATCGGCGTACAGGTCAACGAAGCTCTGCACGCGAGTCAGTGTGTGCTGGTGGACGGCACCTTTTGGCGCGACGATGAGATGATCGCCGCCGGGGTATCCTCGAAACGCGCATCGGAACTCGGCCATTTGCCGCAAAGCGGCACCGGCGGCATGATTGAGGCTTTGGCCATGCTGCCGCGCGCGGTGCGGCGTATTTTGATTCACGTCAACAATACGAATCCGATACTCGACGAGCAAAGCGCCGAACGAGCGGCGCTCGCCGACGCCGGCATCGAGGTCGCATGCGACGGATTGGAGATCCGACTGTGAGCTCAGCATCCGGTACTAGTGAACCCTGGAACGCGGCGGACTTTGAGCAAGCCTTGCGGGCCAAAGGCCGCTCCTATCACATTCATCACCCGTTCAACGTTCTATTGAACGAGGGCCGCGCAAGCGCCGCACAGATTCGCGGCTGGGTGGCCAATCGCTTCTACTACCAAATCAATATCCCGCTGAAGGATGCCGCGGTGATT
The DNA here is from genome assembly GCA_037440085.1 of Gammaproteobacteria bacterium. GTDB lineage: Bacteria > Pseudomonadota > Gammaproteobacteria > Steroidobacterales > Steroidobacteraceae > Bog-1198. The sequence goes on along the minus strand of JBBIUT010000031.1, from coordinate 7,423 downwards.
GCCAACTGCCCCGATCGGGAGGTCCGGCGCCAATGGGTACGCCGCATCCTCGATCACGATGGCACCGATCAGGATCCCGGAGGCATCGAAGCATGGGTCAAGCTCGGCGAAGCGGTCGGAATCCCGCGCCGGGATTTGTGGTCGCTGCGCGACCTCGTCCCCGGCGTGCGCTTTGCGGTCGACGCCTACGTCGACTTCGCGCGGCGGCGCCCCTGGCAGGAATCGGTATGCGCCTCGCTGACCGAACTGTTCGCGCCGCAGATCCACAAAGACCGCCTCGCGACCTGGCCGATTCACTATCCGTGGATTGACCCCGCGGGCCTCGAGTATTTCCGAACGCGCATCCCTCTCGCGGCCCGCGACGTCGAACACGGTCTCAAGCTCACTCTTTCGCACTTCAGGACCCGGGAAACACAGGACCGGGCGCTCGAGATTCTGCAATTCAAGCTCGACATCCTGTGGTCGATGCTCGACGCCATTCAGCTGCGCTTCGGATCCGCTCATGACTGATTCGGCGCCGACCGCAAATTCCGCGCATCCGCGCGTCGCCCGTCTGTATCGGCTGCAGTGGGAAGAGGCGCAGCAGGCTCATGTATTGCTGTTTCCGGAGGGCATGGTCAAGCTCAACGCGAGCGCCGGGCACATTCTGCTTCGCTGCGACGGCACGAAATCCACGGCAACGATCGTTGCAGAGCTCGAGAATGCATTTGCAACCACCGGCCTTGGCGCGGATGTCGAGACGTTTCTCAGGTTCGCGACCGACAAGGGCTGGGTCGAATGGGTCGACCGATGAACGCAAATCCCGGTGCGTCCGCCGTTATCACGCCGCCGCTATGGCTGGTTGCCGAACTCACGTATACCTGTCCGCTGCACTGCCCGTTCTGCTCCAATCCCTTGGATTTCGCGGCACAGAACGGCGAACTCTCGACGGCGGACTGGATCCGGGTGCTGAAAGAGGCACGTGCCTTGGGTGCCGTTCAGCTCGGCTTTTCGGGCGGCGAGCCCCTCACACGCAAGGATTTGGAAGTGCTGGTCGCCGAGGCGCACGGGCTCGGGTACTACACGAATCTCATCACGTCGGGGGCCGGCCTCAGTGAGGCGCGCATTAGTTCCCTAAAGCAGGCCGGGCTCGATCACATCCAGCTTTCGTTCCAGGATTCCACTCGCGAGGTGAACGACTTCCTGTCGAGCACCCGCACCTTTGACCTCAAGCGGCGCGCCGCCGGGCTGATCAAGGGCCATGGCTTTCCCATGGTCATGAACTGCGTCATCCACCGGCTCAACATCGACCATGTCGAGCGCATCATCGATCTGGCGCTCGACATCGGGGCCGAATATCTGGAGCTGGCCAACACGCAGTATTACGGATGGGCGCTGCTCAACCGCGATCATCTCATACCGAGCCGCGCGCAACTCGAGCGTGCCGAAGCCGTTGTGGCCGCGCGCCGCGCGGCCATCGGCAATCGCCTGCGGCTTCTGTTCGTGGTTCCGGACTATTTCGAAGGTCGGCCAAAGCGCTGCATGAACGGCTGGGGAACCACCGTCCTGTGCGTGAGTCCGGACGGCACGGCGCTGCCCTGTCATGCGGCCCGCATGCTGCCGAATCTTGCGTTTCCTTCGGTCCGCAGTTCTAGCGTTCGCGAAATATGGTTCGATTCGCCGGCGTTCAACCGATTTCGCGGCGAGGCATGGATGCCAGAACCCTGCCGCAGCTGTCCGGAACGGACCACGGACTTCGGCGGCTGCCGATGCCAGGCGTATCTTCTTACGGGCGATATCGGTGCCACGGACCCCGCATGCGACAAATCGCCTCGCCACAGCGTCGTTTTGGCGGCCATTGCGGCGGGAGACGGGGTTCGGGAACGACCTTTGCTGTTTCGCTCACCGGATAACTCGCGCCAAATCATCGAAGCGTCGGGACACCCGGACGGTCTTTGATTGAAGCCCTCGCTGTCCTGAACGGCCGGCGGTACGCAAAGCCGGTCATGCCTCCGCGGCGTGCGCCTCGACCCGCGTCGCGGCGGCATCAAGCGCATCCACCATAACGTCGGCGTGCTCGGTACGAAACGGCATCGGCGGCCGCAGCTTCAGCACATCGGCCTCGGGCCCTTCGTAGCCGATGAGCACCCGCGCCTCGGATGCCAGGATATTGATGATCCGCTTGGCACGCCGCCGCGCCGTGTGCGCTCCGCCCCCGATCACCTCGAACCCGAGCAGAAGGCCCGCGCCGCGCACCGCTCCCAGGCATGGATGCCGAGCGGCCAATTCGGTCAATCGCAGGCGCAGGTAGTCCCCCGTCGTGCGCGCATTGGACATGAGCTGCTCCCGCTCAAGCACCTCGAGCACCGCGAGCCCCGCGGCTGCCGCCACGGGATTGCCGCCGAAGGTGGAAAAGAAGCCGTACTTCGCCTGGAATGCCTCGATCAGCACCCGGTTTGCGACGACCACCCCCATCGGATAGCCGTTGCCCACCGGTTTTCCGAGCGTGACGATATCCGGTTCGATACCGCGGCGCGCGAACCCCCAGAAATGCGACCCGGAGCGGCCGAGCCCGTACTGCACTTCGTCGGCGACGATGAGACCGCCGGCTGCCCGCACGCGTGCGGCCACTGCCGCAGCCCATTCGGGCGGCGGATCGACGATTCCGGAACTGGTCAAGGCTGAGTCGATGAAAAATGCGGCGGGAGCGAACCCGCGGTTCGCCAGGGTTTGAACGGCGCGGTCCGCGTCCTGCACCGCCGCCTCGAGTTCGGCGGGTGCCAACACCCGCTGCGCGCTCGAGCCCACCGGGGGAATCGCCAGCGTCACCACCCGCGCGTCGCGCGGTTCGCCGGTGCTCGGCGTGAGCGCCGCCACGGCATCGGTAATGCCGTGATAGGCGTTTTGCATCACCAAGCCTCCCTTGTGGCCGGTGGCCGATTGCGCGATCCGCCACGCAACGTCGTTGGCCTCGCTGCCGGAATTGACAAAAATGCAGGCGTCCAGATGGGCCGGCAGGGTTGCAGTCAGGCGCTCCGCGTACTCGAGAATGCCGCCATGCAGATAGCGCGTATGAGTCGATAGGATCGCCGTCTGCTTCTGTATCGCCCGGACCACCGTCGGATGCGCATGGCCCACGTGCGGCACGTTGTTGTACACATCCAGGTAGGAGCGGCCCATCCTGTCGTAGAGCCAAACGCCGCGGCCGCGAACGATATGCAGCGGCTGCTCGTAGAAAAGCTCCGCCCCGGCACCCATCAGCCGCTGGCGGCGCGACAGATCGACCGCTGCCGTCGCCGTCCACACCCCGCTTGCCGCCGTCGAGTCCGCCGCGTCGTACCAGGTCTTGGTCAAGGAATCGCGGCCCGCCTGCGTCAAGACATCGAGGGAACGGGCGGCAAGGGCCGCCGATCGATCGAGAACGGACGCCCCGAGGTCCTCTTGCCGCCCTCTGAAGGCGTGCACCAGCACCGTGACGGCGTGGCGCGCCGCGATCAGGTCATAGAGGACCTCCACCTCGGCGGCTTCGAGCGGCTGGCGCTGCGCGTAGCCGCGCAGTAGCAGCGACAGCGCGTCGAGCGGCGCGAGATCATCGGTGAGCAATTCGGACATGGCGACCGCGGGCTCCAACACCAGAGGCGCATGAATCATGTCGCCGAAATCCAATATGCCGCTGATGGCGACCCCCTCGGCGTCGACCAGCAGATTGTGGCCATGGCAATCGCCATGAATCGCCTGACTGCGCAGCGCACGCAGCGCGGGCATGCGCTTCTCGAGCGCCGCGGACGCCTCCTCGACCTGCTTTCTGAGCGCAGCGGACTCGATATAGGGGGCGAATTCCACGAGTTCGGGAAGACGCCTGACGTCCCACGCCAGGCGCTGCGCGAGCGCGGGATGAAAGAACCCCTGCAATGCGCGATCCAGACGCGCGAGCATGTCGCCGAGGTTGTGCAGCAGCGCCGCGGCGGGAGCGCGCTGCCCGAGCAACTGTCCCGGCAGGTATCCCATGAGGCAGGTCGTGTAGCTGCCGTCGTCCCTTTGGATGGTGCCGACATCCGCACCTTGCGCCGTGGTATGGACGCGCGGCACCGGCAGCGCGGGATCGGCTTCAGCCAAATGGCGCAGCACGCGGATTTGACAGTCAATCGCTTCGGGGGTGGCTTCGCGATCGATGATTTTCAGCACGTACTCGTGCTGATCCGCGCTGCGCAGGCGAAAGTTGCAGTCGCGTTCCCCGGACAACCGCTGCACCGCAACCGCGAGACCATAAAATTCGCGCGCGATCCGCTCGGCTTCCGCCACTGCGAAAACCGGCGGCGAAGTCCGCAGAGCCAGCAAGGCGCGCCGCCTAGCCCGAATTATTCATGATCGACCATGGCTCGCCGGAGGTTGAATCATTCATGAATGTTTCAGGCTAGAGTTGCTTCAGGACGTATTCCGCCGCGGATACCTTGAACTCGCCCGGCGCTTCGACGTTCACGTGACTGGCGATCCCATCCTTCACGATCACGGCGAAGCGTTGGCCTCGCATGCCCATGCCGTGGCCGGTGGCGTTCAATTCGAGTCCCAGCGCCTTGACGTACTCGCCGTTGCCGTCGGCCAACATCAGAATCTTGTCGCCGACGCCGCCGGACTTACCCCACGAATTCATCACGAACACATCGTTGACCGCCGTACAGGCGATGGTGTCCACACCCCTTGCCTTGAACCGATCGGCCAGCTCGACGTATCCCGGCAGATGCTTCGCATCGCAGGTCGGCGTGAACGCGCCGGGAACCGAGAACAGCACCACGGTCTTGCCCTTGAACAGTTCGTCGGTCGTGAGCTTCTGCGGGCCGTCCTTGGTCATGCGGCTGAATTTACCGTCGGGCATCTTATCGCCGGCTTTGAGTGTCATTGCATTTCTCCCCTGAGTCGGCCGCTCATCAGCCGAGTTTTTCGGCGTAAAGCGACCACAATTTCAGCACTCGCGGACTGACGTCCGGCACGATTTTCAAACTGGCGAAGGTCCGTTTGGCCTCAGCGTAATTCTTGAGCTGGGCCTCGGAGAGTCCGAGATATACGTACGCCTCATCCAGATGCTTGATTTGACCCTTTTGGATACCGCGACTGATGGCGTCCACCGCCTTTTGATATTCGCCGAAGCCGTAGTACACCTCGCCAAGCTTGACGTCGAGCTCGCCCGCCGGGCTCTTGGACGCCTCGGCATCCTCTTGCGCCAGCCCCTTTCTATCGGTATCCGCACGGGCCTTCAATGCCGTCAACAGGCGATTCGTGCGCTCCTTATGCTCTTCCTTGATCACGCCGGCGGACATGGCCTTCTCGAGAACCGCCTGCGCTTCGCCCGGCAGAGCGGCATCGGCCAGCAGCTGCGCCATTTCAATATAATCGGTGTCCGCATTCATCGAGTTCGTGTTGTACATGACCCGGTAGATCATCAGCGTATTGCGGTCTACCCGCTCGTCCTGACGCTCTATGCGCAGCAGCGTGTTCCAGTACGTCGTCTTGTTGTTCAGGCGAATCAGATCCACAAGCACCACGTCCATGGCCGCCGTGTCGCCGGAATCGGAGGCACACTGCAATTTGAACAGATAGACATTCTCCTTGGGCGTCTCGCCGGCCTTGCGCGTGGCGGCAATCGCCTTGTCGGCCCACGCGCTCGCGTTCTTGCAGTCCTTCAACTGGTAATAACTCTGCGCAATGATCGCGACATTGTCGGGGGTTGCGGTCCCCGCATCGACCATCTGCTTGCCGTAATCGATGGTTTTTTGATACTGGTTGGTGCTCGCGGAGATGCCGAACAGCGTCCGGTTGATGCTGGCAACCTCTTCCGGAGTCGCCGCGCCCGTGGCCAGAACCTTTTCGAATTCGACTTGAGCGGCCTTCAAATTGCCCATTTTGACGTCGGCGAAGCCTTTAAAGTTGTAGATGGTCTTTTTATCGAACGCGGTGAGCGGGGATTTCGTCTCCGCCTCGTCCAAATTCTTGAGCGCTTCGCTCCACTGTCCCGCTTGCAGCGCCTTCTGCGCCGCGGTCATTTCCTTGGCTATGACGCGGCTAATTTCCGGTCCCTTGGTCTTTTCCGCCGCCGCGGCCGCTGAAGTCGTGGCCACGCAGGCCGCGGCGAGCAGAAGCCCCAGGCTCGCGCTGCGAGTCCAGCGCTCGAACGCCCCAGTAACCTTGTTATTAATCGATTGAGTCATGAGTACATCCTCGCTGCTTTGCGATCTCAAATTGTATTTGCGGGCAGCCGCTCAAACAAACGGCGCGTGAACCCTCGATCTCTTGGGGGTCGACGCGCCGCGATACCCGCTCGGGATCCTAGTTAGAAATAGTCGTTGTTGACGAATCCAATCTTCTTCAGTCCGCGATGCTGCAGGTCGGCCAGCGTCTGAGCCACGATTTCGTATTTCGCGAACTTGTCGACGGTGATGTGCACTTCCGGCTGCGGACTCTTGCTCGCCTCTTGACTAATATAGCTCTGCAGCGTTGCACGATCTACCGGCGCCTTGTTCCACAGCAACGTGCCGTCGAAGTCGATCGATAAATCGATGACTTCCGGCGGCGGCGGCGGCACGAAATTCGGCGGCGGCGGCAGCGGGTTGTCGATCTTGACCGCGTGTGTCATCACCGGGATCGTGATGATGAAGATGATCAGCAGCACCAGCATGACGTCGATCAACGGCGTCATGTTGATGTCTGAATAGGACTGGCCCTCGTTACTGCCTACATTCATCGCCATGTTCTGATAACTCCTAGCGGCTCACTGCGCCAAGCACATCCGGCTCGGTCAGGAACGCGACCTTGCGGATACCGATCCTCTGGGCGGCCACGAGCACCTGGCCCACGTACATGTAACGCACGTTCGAGTCGCCGCGGATGTGCACTTCCGGCTGTGGATCCATCCGGGCGATGCCGCGAAGTTCGGTCAGCAGGTCGTCCCGGCTGGCCAGCTTCTTGATGTTCCAGTACAGCTCGCCATCCTTGTCGACCGAGATCGTGATGTTCTCGGGCTTCGTCTGCGTCGGCAGATTCGTCGCCTTCGGCAGATCCAGGTGAACCTGCGCCACGATCACGGGGATGGTGATGATGAAGATGATCAGCAGCCATCGCGGAGCCTTCTTCATTGCTCCCGACATTCATGGCCATGGCGCTGGATTCCTACTTCGGCTGGATCGTTGCGGGCTTCGCACCCGGCATCGGAGCCGGCGCGCGGTCGCGTCCCAGGCCGAGCTTGGCGCCGGAAATCAGGTACGCCTGCAGTTCGTGCGCAAAGTGGCTGACGCGCTCCTGCACACCCTTATTGCGGCGCAGCAGCACGTTGTAGCCCAGCACCGCGGGAACCGCGACGAACAGGCCGATGGCGGTCATGATCAGCGCCTCGCCGATCGGGCCGGCGACCTTGTCGATCGACGCCTGGCCGGCGAGGCTGATCGCGATCAGT
>JBBIUT010000030.1:0-32552 GCA_037440085.1 Gammaproteobacteria bacterium | reverse complement strand
CGCGCTGCTCAACCTCGACCTTGAAGTCATCGACGGCTTAATGCGTCAAAACTACGGCAAGAAGCCGAAGCTGCTCGATGCCAACACCAAGGCGCTGCGTCTGGGATACGACCACGCCAGGCAGCACCTCTCGTGCCCGCTGCCGCTGCGGGTGGAGCACATGGACAAGACGCGCGGCCACATCATGATCGACGGCAACACCGCCGCTGGCTTGGGCTGCGTGTATGCGGGCGCGACCGTTGGGGCCTGGTATCCGATCACCCCGTCCACCTCCCTGATGGACGCATTCAAGGGTTTCTGCGAACGCTACCGGGTTGATCCGGCCACCGGCGCGCGCAATTTTGCGGTGATCCAGGCCGAGGACGAATTGGCGGCGATCGGCATCGTGTTGGGTGCCGCCTGGAATGGCGCTCGAGCCTTCACCCCGACCAGCGGGCCGGGAATCTCGCTGATGAACGAATTCGTGGGACTCGCGTACTACGCCGAAGTGCCTTGCGTGATTTTCGACGTGCAACGGGTCGGTCCGTCCACCGGCATGCCGACGCGCACCCAGCAATCGGACATCATGCTGTGCGCCTACGCCTCGCACGGCGACACCCGTCACGTGCTGCTGTTTCCTGCGAATCCGGAGGAATGCTTCCACATGGCGGTGCAGGCCTTCGATCTGGCCGAGCGCCTGCAGACTCCGGTGTTCGTACTCTCCGATCTCGATATCGGCATGAACGATTGGATGTGCCGCGATCTGAAATGGGACGACGCCTATCGACCCGACCGCGGCAAGATGCTGTCGGCGGAGGAATTGGCCGGTCTCGACAAGTTCTACCGCTACGTGGACCGGGACGACGACGCGATTCCCTACCGCACATTGCCCGGGGTGAATCCGAAGGGCGCCTACTTCACCCGCGGTTCGGGCCATAATCAATACGGCGGCTATACGGAGGATTCGACCGAGTACCAAGTAGTGCTCGATCGACTGAAGCGCAAGTTCGCCTATGCCGCCAAGTACGTGCCAAGGGCCGAATTGACCGGCAAGGGCGACAACGAGATCGGGATCGTCAGCGTCGGCAGCTGCGACGGGGCAGTGCGCGAGGCGATCGATGTGCTCGATCGCCAGAAGCTGCATCTCGATTATCTGCGCGTGCGGGCATTCCCATTCGGCAGCGAGGTTGAGAAGTTCTTGAGCTCGCACAGCACGATTTTCGTGATCGAGCAGAATCGCGACGCGCAATTGCGTTCGCTCCTGATACTCGAGACCGCGGTCGAGAAATCCAAACTCAAATCCATCTTGAGCTATAGCGGGTTTCCCATGTCCTGCGAACCCATCGTCGACGGCATTCGCGCGGCGCTGGCCGACGAGCCGCGATTGTCGGCGGTCACCACCAAGAGTACCCGCTGAAGGGTATTGGCGAGAGCATCATGTCATTCATCAACAAACCCAAGGTCGCACACCCTTCATTGCCCACCAACGCGCTCGGCCTGACTCGCCGCCAGTACGAGGGCGCCATGTCCACCCTGTGCGCGGGCTGCGGACACGACTCGATCACCGCCGCGATCATCGAAGCGTGCTGGGGACTCGCCATGCGGCCCGAACAATTGGTCAAACTCTCGGGAATAGGCTGCTCGTCCAAGACAACCGCGTATTTCGTGAGCGGTGCGCACGGCTTCAACGCCGTCCACGGGCGCATGCCATCGATCGCGAGCGGTGCGAACGCGGCCAATCGGGAGCTGACCTATCTCGGCATATCCGGAGACGGGGACTCCCTGTCGATCGGCTTGGGACAATTGGTGCACGTGATTCGTCGCAACGTGAGCATGCTCTATTTGATCGAGAACAACGGCGTCTACGGACTCACCAAGGGCCAGTTCTCGGCCTCGGCGGATATCGGAACTCAGGCGAAGAAGGGCGACGTCAACCAGACTCCGCCCATCGATCCGGTGCTGCTCGCGCTCTCGCTCGGCGCCACCTTTGTTGCCCGCGGCTTTTCCGGAGACAAGGCGCAGCTGGTGCCCTTGATTCAGGCGGGACTGCGCCACAACGGATTTGCGCTCATCGACGTGCTCTCGCCGTGCGTCACCTTCAACGATCACGAGGGCTCCACAAAGAGCTACACCTTCACGCGCGAGCACTATCACGCGGCAATAGAGGCGGACTTCGTGCCTCCGGCGGAGGAGATATCCGTCGATTATCCGATCGGAGAGTCGATGCCGGTGCAATTGCACGACGGCAGCCGCGTCGTTTTGCGCAAACTGGATGCCAGCTACGACCCGACCGATCGCCGCGCGGCCTATGCCTTCATCGAAGGCAAGCTGAAGCTTAAGGAATTCGTGACCGGGTTGATCCATATCAACGAATCGAGCACCACCGAGTTTCACACGCTCAACAAGTCGAGCGCGGTGCCGCTGAATCGAATCCCGTACGAAACGCTGTCTCCCGGCAGCGCGGAGCTCGACAAGTTGATGGGACGCTACCGCTGATGCGCTAGGCCCCTGATGCGGCACGCCTTCGGCCTGCCGCGTACCGTTGCGCTAAGGCGGGTTTGCAACTTTTTCGGCCCAGCCGTGTTATGGGTCTAAGCGAACACACTCAAGTGCAAACACCCCTCCCGGAGCCCGGCAGCTCGATCGAGTTCACGACCTTTATGCGTGCCTATCAGGATATGGTTTTCTCGACCGCGGCCCGCTTGACGGGGGACGACGCGCAGGCGGAGGATATTGCGCAGGAGGTGTTCCTCAAGGCCTTCGAAAACTTCGATCATCTGCGCACGAGCCCTACGGCAGGCGGCTGGCTCAAGACCGTGGCCACCAATCTCGCGCTCAATCACCTCACGCGCTACCGCAGGCGCTGGCGGTTGTTTTCCGAGATGAGGCCCGCTGGTGAAGGCGATGAGGCGACGGCGGATGCGCCGGAGCCGGAGCCGCCGCCGGACACGCTGCTCGCGGATCTCGGCGCCGAGCAGCGGCGCGCGGCGATCGACGGCGCGCTGAAACGCCTGCCCGCGCATCAGCGGCTGCCGATGGTGCTGTATCACTTCGAGGAAATGTCCTACGAGGAAATCGCACAGCGCCTGCGCGTTTCGCTCGCCAAGGTCAAGACCGATATTCGGCGCGCCCGCGCCGCGCTGCTGCCGATGCTGCAGTCGCAGGGTGCCTCATGAGCGAGCCTTTCGAAGCGGAACGGAGATTGGAGCGTTTGCTCGACCGCACCCTGCACGGACTGCCGGTGCGCCGGGCGCCCGCCACCTTGGAGTCGCGCGTGCTCGCCGAGTTGGCGCGCCGCGCCGCGCTGCCGTGGTGGCGCCGAAGCTTCGTGCACTGGCCGCAGGCGGCACGTGCCGTGTTCGCGTCGATGTGCCTGATCCTTGCGGGTCTGGCCTTCGCCGCAGGCGGCTGGGCCGCGTCGGGCTTGAAGTCGCTGCATGCGGTCGGCGTGTGGCCGATTTCCTGGGCGCGCGAGGCGGTGGCGGTCATGGGGGTCGCGCAATCGCTGTCGGGGGAGCTCGCCCGCGCCATTCCGCCGGATTGGATCTATGGCGGCCTGGCTGCGGGCGCGCTGCTGTACGCGGCGCTGTTCGGACTGGGCGTCGCCGTCTATCGCACGCTTTATCTCAATCAGGAATTAGCAGGTGGGCAGAGTTCATGAATACATTTCGCTCTCAACGACTCGCAATATGGCTGGTGCTGCTGCTGCCCGCCTGGGGTGCGATCGAACGCGTCCAGGCCGCGCCGCCGCCCGACGACAGTTCGCCGAGCGCCACCGCGCCGGCGGAGGACTCGCCGCAGCGCGATGCGCCCTCGGATCTCGATTCGGACGAACGTGCCGGCGGCGCGCGGCTCGGCCGCCGTCACCGCCACGGCAACAGCGTGGTGAGCGTGGGGCGCGATTCCATTTTGCGCCCCGATGAGCATGCCGACTCCGTGGTGTCGATCCTTGGCGATACCCGGGTCAGCGGCCCGGTCAAAGACAGCGCGGTCGCGGTGTTGGGCAACACCTACGTTGACAGCCCGGTGGACGGCAGTGTGGTCGCCGTCCTGGGGAACGTCGAACTGGGGCCTCATGCCGACATCAGGGGCGATGTGGTCGCGGTCGGCGGCACGGTGACGCGCGATGCGGCCTCGATCATTCACGGCAACGTCAACAGCATTGCCGGCGCCGCCGCCGGCGCCGCTTGGCTGCGGCCGTGGATCGATAATTGCCTGCTTTACGCACGCCCGCTGGCTCTGGTCGCGGGGATCGGTTGGGCCTGGGGCCTGGCGTTCGCCCTCTGGGGGCTGTATCTCGGCCTCGCACTGCTGTTTCGCGAGGCCATTACGGAATGCGTGAACACCCTCGAGACGCAGCCCGGCACGACCGCATTGGCCGCGCTGCTCACTCTGCTGCTGATACCGGTGCTGTTGGTGTTGTTGTGTCTCACGGTGATCGGCCTAGTCGCCGTGCCGTTTCTCGGGCTTGCATTGTTCTGCGCGGGGCTGTTCGGCAAGGCGGTCATGCTCGCGTGGTTGGGCCGCCGCTGTCTGGGCGGGAAGCGCGAGGGCGCGCTCGGGCATCCGGCATTTGCGGTGCTCATCGGCGGTGCAATCGTATTGGCGCTGTACTGCGTGCCCGTGCTCGGCATTGTGGTTTACAAGCTGCTGGGTCTGCTCGGGTTGGGTGCGGTGGCCTACACGCTGATGCTGGCCGTGCAGGCGCGACGAACACCGCAGCCGTACTCTGCGCGGCAGGCTGACTCCGCGCGCCCCGCCGCACCTCATGCCGCGGCAGCCGAAGCATCTGGGGCGGCGGAAACAGCGGCAGCCGGAGGGGTCACGGCGGCTGGCGCACCGGACATCACGGCGGCGCTGCCGCGCGCCGGATTTTGGGTCCGCATTCTGGCATTGATGCTCGACGCACTGCTGGTCGGGTTTCTCATGGGCGTGCTGCATCATGTGTTCAAGCTCGAACTTCTGGTGCTCGCCGCCTATGGAGCAGTCATGTGGAAATTGCGCGGCTCGACGATCGGCGGCATCGTGTTCGATTTGCGGGTCGTTAGGCTGGATGGGCGGCCCCTCGATTGGGAGACGGCGATCATACGTGCGCTCGGCTGCTTTCTTTCCCTGGCGGTCGCCGGCTTGGGATTCTTCTGGATCGCCTTCGATCAGGGAAAACAGGCCTGGCACGATAAGATCGCCGGCACGGCGGTGGTGCGGGTGACGAAGAGCGCGCCGGTGCTTGGCCCTGAATGCAAAGGCTAGCTTTCGAAGAACCCCATTTTCACGCCCGCGAGCTGCACCACATCGTTATCGTTGAGCCGACGGGCCTGCGGACCGATGGGCACGCCGTTGACGTGCGGATAGTCGCCTTCCTTGTCGCTGTCGACGTGCACGATGAAGTAGCCTTCGGCGCGACGCGTAATGGCGGCGACCTGCACGCCGGGCCTGCCGAGGGTGGTGAGCGCCTTGGTCAGTTCGAGCTCGCGGCCGGCGAAAGCGCCGCTCAGCACCTGTAGTTTCGCCTTCGGCAGGGCGGTGGCGTTCTCCGGCACGCCGCCCGGGCCGGCAGGGCGCTTGGCCGCGATGGCCTTGGCCGCCTGATCGACTGCGACGCCGACCCGCCGAATCCGCTCTTCGCCCTGTGAACTTGGCGTGATGACCATCGTCTTTTCGAATTCGTCTTGCTCGGCCTCGACATCCTGGCTGTCGACGAAGCGCAGCTGATGGTGTCCGACCGTGATGACATCGCCGTGCTGCATGGCGTGCTTTTTAATCAGCTTGCCATTGACGTAGGTGCCGTTGGTACTGTTCAAGTCCTCCAGGAAGGAGTCATTGAGAATATTGATGATGAGCGAGTGATGTCCGCTCACCGCCGGATTATCGATGCGAATATCGTTATCCGGAAGGCGCCCTATGGTGTAGCGCTCCTTGTTCATGTTGTATTCTGCGAGGACTTGACCATCCAAGCTGAGCATCAGGCGTGCCATTCAGACTCCAATTTGCTAGCCGAACCATCCCAATATTTTGTCAAATATACGCCGGTGTGCGGGGAACGGCTCAGCTACGTGCGCCATGATGACCGACACGTTGTCCCGCCCGCCATTGTCGTTCGACAGCTGAATCAATTGCTTAGCAACCGTATCAAGATTAGCACTAAAGGTGCTGATTGTTAAGTGAATATCCTCATCTTCAATCATGTCCGAAAGGCCGTCTGAACAAAGCACGTAATAGTCGCTCTTCTGCACCGGCTCCTCGTGGATCTCGACCTCGACATTCTGCTCGACTCCGAGCGCCCGTGTAACATAATTCTTGTTGGTGGCGCGCTGCGCCTCTTGCTGTGAATAAAAGCCCCGATCGACCAGTTCCTGCAGTAGCGAATGGTCCAGGGTCATCTGCTCGAAGCGGTTGTCCCGCAGCCGATACAGGCGCGAGTCGCCGACGTGCGCGATCGACATCTTATTGTCGTGGAACAGACAGGCCACCACGGTCGTGCCCATGCCTTCACATTGCGGCTGGGTCTTCGAGGTGTGGTAGATGATTTTATTGGCTCTGTGAATCGCGTCACGCAGGATGATGCTGGGGCGCGTCAATCCCGTCTCCGGGTCGCGCACCGAGAGATCCTCGCGGCTCAGCGCATCGCGCACCAGATTGATGATGGTCTTGACCGCGATTCCGCTGGCAACCTCGCCCGCATTGTAGCCACCCATGCCGTCGGCCAGGACGAACAAGCCGATATCGGCCTCCGCGCCGATCATGTCCTCGTTGTGCTCGCGGACCTTGCCGGTATCGGTGAGCGCTACGCTGGTGATTTTCCCCCGCAAATTCATGATCGCAACTTCGCTTTTGAATACTTGGCGTGATACCGGGTCATTGCGGCACGCCCGGCATGCTCGCGCGACACTCATCCAAAGCGGCCGCCATTTGACCGCCCGACTCGAACCGCGCTTCGGGATTCTTGGCCAACGCGCGATCGACGATCCTTTCGACGCACGCCGGCAAATCCGGCCGGAAGGCGCGCAACGGCGGGTGCGGCGCTTCGGCGATTTGCTGCATCAACCCAGTCATCGAATCCGCCGCAAAGGGCAGCTGGCCGGTCAGTAATTGAAACAAGGTAACACCCAAGGAAAACAAGTCCGAGTGACCGGTCACAGTTCGCCCTTCGAGCTGCTCCGGCGACATGAACGAGGGCGTGCCGAGCACGATGCCGGTGCGCGTGCTGCCGGCGCCCGTCAACCGTGCGATGCCGAAATCGGTGATCTTGAGCACATCGGCGCTCGGGTCGTACATGATGTTCGCGGGCTTGATGTCCCGGTGCACCACCTGCTGCTTGTGCGCAAATCCCAAAGCCTGCGCCGTGCGCCCGATCAGTTCGAGCACGGTTCGCGCCTCCAGAAGCGTATTGGACGTTGCAAATTCACTCAAATGACGGCCCTTCAAGTACTCCATGGCGATATACGCGAGTCCGCGTTCCTCACCGACATCATAGATGGTGACGATGTTCGGATGATTGAGGCGCCCCGCAGTTTCGGCCTCGCGAAAGAACCGTGTTCTCGCTTCGGCGAGTTCGGTATCGCTGAATTCGCTGGCGAGCGGGATGGCCTTGATCGCGACCAAGCGATTGATGGCCGTATCGCGGCCCAAGTAGACGATGCCCATGGCGCCGCGACCGATTTCGCGCTCCAGTTGGTAGCGGCCAAGGCGCTGGGTCTCGGCGGCGGAGCCGGCGGGCTTCCGCGCCGCCTGGTCGTTCGCCCCGGTGCCGGCCGGGCGCGGTGCGGCGGCCGCAGTCGATTTGGTGCGTTCGGCGTCCATCAGACGCCTCAATCTCGGGGCCACATCGCGGTAGGTATTGTCGATGCGCGCCAGATGGCGGTACACGGCGGTGGCCTGGAGGGCACGCCCGCGCCGCTCCAGCTGCGTGCCGAGCGCGTACAGCTCCCCTGCCACCGTGTCGCTCGCCTTGCGTCCCTTGAGTTCGGCGAAGCGCTGCTCGAAGTTGTCCAATATCCGCGCGGTGTCGGTTCCCAGAGGGGCGGGCGCTTTCGGCGCAGGAATCACCGGCGCCGCCGAGGAGCCCCGCGCCCACAGGTAAACTCCGCTGCCGCCGCAGAGGAGCGCGCTGCCGGGCAGCCACAGCCAGGAGCTCAAATGAGCGATTACTCGGAGCAGCAGGTCCAGCCCAAGGATGCCAAAGCCCACAATTGCCGCGATCAGCCCGAATTTGCGCATGCAATAGACATAATCCGCCCACTGAAGTCTTGCAGTATAGGTGATCGGGACGCCCAGGCTGCAATGCTAAGCTCACAAAATCGGCCCCCAAGGTAGCAGAATGCCCAAATTAAAAGAGGTTTTCGTTTGCCAAAACTGTGGAATCGCTTCACCGAAGTGGCAAGGTCAATGCACCGGTTGCGGCGCGTGGAACACTCTGGTGGCCGAAGCCCAAGCGCCGGGCCCGCGCAGCGCCGCGGCGGCGCGGGCAGGAGCGATCCGAGCCGGCCTGTCGTCCTTGGCGGCCGAAGCCACCGTCGATCAGCCGCGTCTGACCACCGGTTCGGCGGAACTCGACCGGGTGCTCGGCGGCGGCTTGGTTCCCGGCTCTGTGACCCTGATCGGCGGCGATCCCGGGATCGGTAAATCCACGCTGATGCTGCAGGCGGCCGCGGCTCTCAATCAAGCGGGCCCTGTGCTCTATGCGAGCGGAGAGGAATCGCTCAAACAGGTCGCCTTGCGCGGGCGCCGGTTGGGCCTTCAAGCCGCGACCGCTCGGCTCATCGCCGAAACACAAGTGGAGCAGATCGTCGGCGCCGCCGCCAGTTTGAAGGCGTGCGTGCTGGTCGTCGATTCGATCCAAACGATGTATTCGGAGCGCATCGAGGCGGCGCCGGGCGCTGTTTCCCAGTTGCGCGAATGCACCGCAGAGTTGGTCCGCTTCGCCAAGGGCAGCGGCACCGCGGTGTTGCTGGTCGGTCACGTCACCAAGGAAGGCCAGATCGCCGGACCCCGCGTGCTCGAACACATGGTCGATACCGTGCTGTATTTCGAAAGCGATACCGGCAGCCGCTTTCGCGTGCTGCGATCGGTCAAGAATCGCTTCGGCGCCGCCAATGAAATCGGCGTGTTCGCCATGGTCGAGCAGGGGCTGCGCGAAGTGGCCAATCCATCCGCGATTTTTCTGTCGCGCCACCCCGAGCCGGTTCCGGGAAGCGTGATCACGGTGATGCGCGAGGGCACGCGATCTTTGCTGATCGAGGTGCAGGTGCTCGCCGATGCCAGCCTCGGCGCCAATCCGCGCCGCGTGGCCGTCGGCATCGACGGTAACCGCCTCACGATGCTGTTGGCTGTGGCGCACCGCCACGCCGGACTGTTGCTGCATGGTCAAGATGTGTTTGCCAACGTGGTCGGCGGCGTGCGGCTGGCGGAAACCGCCGGGGATCTCGCGATCGTGCTGGCCGCGCGCTCGAGTTTGCGCGATCTACCCGTGCCCAATTCGCTGGTCGCGTTCGGCGAATTGGGGCTCGCGGGGGAGATTCGCCCCGTGCCGTTCGGCGAGGAACGCTTGCGCGAGGCGGCCAAGCACGGGTTCAAGCTCGCGCTGGTGCCGCAGGCGAACGTCCCGAAGCGTGCGCCCGAAGGCATGACGGTGCGCGGCGTGACGCGCCTCAGTGAGGCGCTTGAGGTATCCTGGCGCGAGCTGATCGATCAGCCGTCGGGCGGCGTTCCGCATTAGAAAAATCAACGGACGGGAGGGAGCCATGGCGAGCGAAAAGGTGTACACCGGCAGCTGCTTTTGCAGTGAGGTTCGATTCAAGGTCACGGGTCAGCCGGTGGCCATGGGGTATTGCCACTGCGGATCCTGCCGCCACTGGTCCGCCGGGCCGGTCAACGCGTTCACATTGTGGAAGCCGGAGGCGCTCGTGGTAACGCACGGTGCGGCGAACATCGGTACGTACCACAAGACGCCCGGCAGCTACCGCAAATGGTGCAAGCTGTGCGGCGGCCATTTGTTCACGGAGCATCCGACCATGGGGCTGGTCGACATTTATGCCGCCCTCATTCCGCAGCTGCACTTCGAACCCGGCGTGCACGTGCATTACCAGGACACTGTGCTGCGTATCCACGACGGCAAGCCGAAGCTCAAGGATATGCCCAAGGAAATGGGCGGCTCAGGGGTATCCCTGCCCGAGTAGCTCAGTCCGTTTGACGCATGCGGCGCGGCATCCGCCGGCCGCGGGAGAATCCGATGAGCAATTCAACGCGGCAAGGTTCGCTGTTGTCTGCGGCCGCGCTGCGCTGCTGCGCCTGGTCGGAGCGCTGGTTCCCAGACGCCTTCGCATTCGCGGTGCTCGCCGTGGCTGTGGTCGCGGTCGGAGCCGTCGGCATCGGGGCCGCGCCGCTCGCGGTGGCACAGAGCTTCGGCACGGGATTCTGGAGCTTGATTCCCTTCACCATGCAGATGAGCTTCATCATCATCGGCGGCTACGTCACCGCCGACTCGCCGCCGGTTGCCCGAATCGTGCGCCGATTGGCCGAGGTGCCGCGTTCCGGACGCGCGGCGGTGGCGCTGGTGGCCCTGTTCTCAGTCCTGGTATCGCTGATTCACTGGGGATTGAGTCTGGTGTTCGCAAGCCTGCTGGCACGGGCCGTCGCAGGCCGTGGCGATTTGCGGGTGGACTATCGAGCCGCCGGAGCGGCGGCCTGCGCGGGCATGGGCTCGGTGTGGGCGCTCGGTCTGTCCTCGTCCGCAGCGCAGCTGCAGGCGAACCCCGCCAGCATGCCGGCGGCGCTGCTAGCCGAAACCGGCGTGATTCCGTTCAGCGAGACCATATTCCTATGGCAGTCGATGCTGTGCGCGGCGATTCTGGCGGTGACCAGCACCTGGATCGCCTGGAAAACGGCGCCGGAGGAAACGCACGCGCGGACGGCCCGGCAGCTGGGGATCGATTTGGCGCAAACCGTGCGCGACACATCGAAGCGTACCCGGCCGGGCGAGTGGATGGAGTACAGCCCGCTGCCGTCGCTGTTCATCGTCGCATTGGGACTGGCATGGTTGGCGCACGAATTTGCGGCCAAGGGCGCCGCCGCGGCGATAGCCAATCTCAACACCTACAATTTCATTTTTCTGATGGCGGGATTGCTGCTGCAGTGGCGGCCGAGGCGTTTCATCGATTCCATTGCGCGCAGCGTACCGAGCGTCGCCGGCGTACTGATTCAGTTTCCATTCCTCGGGGCGATTGCGGCCATCCTGACCGGCGCCAAGAATCCGGCGGGGCAATCCCTCTCGAGCATGCTGGGTTCCGCGTTCGCTCAAGTCGCAAGTCACGGCACCTTTGCGCCCATTGTGGGCGCGTACTCGGCGCTGCTCGGCCTGTTCATGCCGTCGGGCGGCGGAAAATGGATCGTAGAGGCACCATATGTGATGCAAGCCGCGAACGCTCTGCACTATCACCTGGGATGGGTGGTGCAGATCTACAACGCCGCCGAAGCGCTGCCCAATCTCATCAATCCGTTCTGGATGCTGCCGATACTCGGCATACTGGGATTGCGCGCGCGCGATTTGATCGGCTTCACCTTCGTTCAGTTCGTGATCAATTTGCCGCTGGTGCTCGGGCTGCTGTGGGTTCTGGGCGCGACGCTCACGTATCACGCTCCGGCATTCCCTGGCTGAGCATCGCCCTGCCGGCCTCTCCGCCTGGCGAGTTCATGCGTGAGATGAGCCTTCACCGCCGGCCATTCGCGATCGACGATGCTGTATACGCAGGTATCGCGCAGCGTGCCGTTTCCGGCGATTTGATGCTGCCTCAATATGCCGTCCAATTTCGCGCCCAATCTCTCGATGCCGGCGCGGCTTTGCCGGTTGAAGAAGTGGGTGCGAAACTCCACCGCAATGCAACGCATCTGCTCGAAGGCGTGGGCCAGCAGCAATAGTTTGCACTCGGTGTTCAGAGCGCTGCGCTGCACGCGCCTGCGGTACCAGGTGGAGCCGATCTCCACGCGCCGATTACCGGCGTCGATGTTCATGTAGGTCGTCATCCCTACCGCCGCGCCGCTGGATTTTTCAACGACGGCGAAAGGGGTCATCGTGCCTTTTTTGTGCAGCTCGAGCCGCCGGTCGATTTCGGCGGCCATTCCATCGGGAGAGGGAATGGAGGTGTACCACAATGTCCACAGCTCGCCGTCCTTCACCGCCTCGATGAGCTCGGCGCAATGGGCCTGCGAAAGAGGCACCAGAGAAACCTGCTGTCCGATCAAGGCAACGGAATTCGCGAAACCCATCATTGTCCCTCGTGAAGCCGCACAATAAGTCAATGCGGCGCGGGCGGCCGGATGCGCACCGTCTTGATGGCGTTATCGCCGGTCTGCAAGACCTCCAGCATGTAGTCCGCGAGCTTCAAGGTGGTGCCCGGCTCCGGAATGGTCTCGAGGAATTCGACGATCAGTCCGTTCAAGGTCTTGGGGCCGTCCGTGGGCAGGTTCCAGCGCATGGAGCGATTCAAGGCGCGGATGGTGGTGGAGGCGTTCGCGACGTAGCTGCCGTCGACGTCGAGACGCACGTCCTTGTGCATCATGGCGGCGGGGTCGGTGGTGAATTCACCGACAATCTCCTCGAGGATATCCTCCAGCGTGACCAGACCCTGGATGTCGCCGTACTCGTCCACGACGAACGCCATGCGGCGCTTGTCACGCTGAAAATTCAGCAATTGCGTGTTGAGCGTCGTGCCCGAAGGAACGAAGTAGGCGTCCCGCACGCTGGCGGCCTCGATCAGCCCCTCCCGGTCCAAATGGCCGCGTGCGAGTTCGTGCACCACGCGCTTCATGTGCAAAACGCCGATGATGCGGTCGATGTCGCCCTGAAACACCGGCAGGCGCGTGTGCTGGCTTTGACGCAGCTGTTCGACGATCTGGTCCCAGGCGTCGTCGGTGTCGATACCGACAATTTCGGTTCGCGGCACCATGATGTCCTCCACGGTGGCCTTTTCCAAATCGAGAATGCTCACCAACATCTGTTGGTGGCGGTGCGGAATCATGGCGCCCGCTTCCGCGACCACGGTACGCAGCTCCTCGCTGCTCAGGGAATGCGAGGCCTGCTGCTGCGAGACGCCGAGCAGGCGCAGCACACCGTTTGCGAGCACATTGGTGGCCCACACGAACGGGTACAGCGCCCATAACAACGGCGTGTAGACATAGGCCGCCGGCAGGGCGAGACGCTCCGGTCGCAGCGCGCCGAAGGTCTTGGGCGCGACCTCGCAGAAGATCAGCAGCACCAGCGTGAGCATCACCGCGCCGAATGCAACCAGGAATTCGCCGCCGAGCCGCAGCGCGATGAAGCCGACCAGCATGGGCGACGCCACGTTGACGACGGTGCTCAACAGCAGGATGAGCCCGATCAACCGGTCCGGTTTGGCGAGCAGGGTTTCGGCGAGTTTCGCCGACCGATTGCCGGCCTTGGCTCGATGCCGCAGCCGGTATCGATTCAGGCTCATCAGCGCGGTCTCGCTGCCCGCGAAAAACGCCGCCAGAACCAGCATGACGCCCAGCGCAGCGAACAATGCACCGGTAGGGATTTGTGTCATTCGTCGTCGCGGTCAGCCCCAATGTCGCCCGAGCAGGTATTCGAGCACGAACTTGGAGCCGAAATACGCCAGGACCAGTACGCCGAGTCCCCACAAGGTCCAGCGCACCGCCGCGCGTCCGCGCCAGCCGTAGCGGACGCGGCCGAGCAGCAAGACGGCGAATATCACCCAGGCGATGAGCGACAGGATCGTTTTGTGTTGCAGGTGCTGCGCCCACAGATCAGTGACGAAGATGAAGCCGGTCAGAAGCGCGAGCGTCAACAGAATGAATCCGGCGCCGATCAGCCTGAACATCACCTTCTCGAGCAAATCGAGCGGCGGAAGCGCGGTCGGCAGATCCGCGATTCGCCGGGCGTGCAGCCGGCGATCCAGGAACACCAGCAGCAGTGCGGTGACGGCGGCGGCGAACAGCAGTGCCGCGGCCCCCATCGAAAGCAATATGTGCGCGGTGAGCTCCCACCCGGGCGCGGTCTCCCCGACGTAAAGGTGTCCGGAGCCGACCGCGGCCGCACCGAACGCCGCGGCGCCGAACGCCGCGCAGGCCAGCAAGATGGCCCCCAGCACCCGATTCTGCCTTTCGATGGCGATGAGGCACGCCAGCACGCTCAAGGTCCACGCGAGCAGCGAGAGGGCCTCGAGCAAGCCGATCGAAAACTGTCCGTGCGCGCGCATCATGTGCACGATGGCGTCGCTGTGAGCGAATATCGCCGCCAGGGTGATCGCCCACGCGAGGGGTTCCAAGCGCGGATTGCTCACCGTTCGCAGCATGAGCCAAGCGCCGGCGATATAGAGCGCAAACAGGGTGATGGCGAGGGTCACGGCCGCGAAATAATGACACAACGATGCAAGTGCGCCTAGCGGCTCGCGGGATTCCGGGCGCGAATCCCATTATAATATGGCCACCATGTTCGACCGTCTTACTTCCGGCCTATCAAACGCGCTCAAGGCATTGTCCGGCCGCGGCTATCTGAGCGAGGACAATATCGCCGACACCGTGCGGCAGGTCCGGCTCGCGCTGCTCGATGCCGATGTCGCACTTCCCGTCGTGAAACGCTTCACCGACGCGATCAAGGCTCGCGCGATCGGGATCGAAGTCAGCAAGAGCCTCACCCCCGGGCAAGCCTTCATCAAAGTGGTGCACGAGGAGCTGGTGCGCCTCATGGGTGAGCCCAGTGCGGGCCTCAACCTGCGCGCGCAGCGGCCGGTCACGGTCATGCTCGCCGGCCTGCAAGGGGCCGGCAAGACCACGACCGCCGGCAAGCTCGCGCGCTGGCTCATCGAAAAGCAGAATAAAAAGGTGTTGCTGGCCAGCACCGACGTGTACCGGCCGGCTGCGATCCTGCAGCTGCAAACTCTCGCTGCTTCGGTGGGTGCCGGATTCGCCAGCGGCGATACCCGTGAGGCGCCCGTGGAGATTGCCAGGCGCGCCTTGAGCGAGGCGACGCTGCAGGCGTACGACGTGCTGTTGCTCGATACGGCCGGACGCCTGCACGTGGATGCCGAAATGATGGCCGAAGTCACGGCGTTGGAAGCCGCGATCAAGCCCCACGAGCGGCTGTTCGTCGTCGACAGCATGGCGGGGCAGGATGCCGTCAACGCGGCCAGGGCGTTCAACGAAGCGTTGAGCCTGACCGGCGTGATACTCACCAAGGCCGACGGCGATGCGCGCGGCGGAGCGGCCCTGTCGGTGCGGGAAGTCACCGGCAAACCGATACTGTTTGTCGGTACCGGCGAGAAATCCGAGGCCCTCGAGCTGTTCCTGCCGGAGCGGATCGCTTCCCGGATCCTCGGCATGGGCGATGTGCTGTCGCTGGTGGAGCAGGTCCGGGAGCAGGTCGATCAGGAAAAGGCCGAGAAGCTCGCCAAGAAGATCAACAAAGGGAAATCATTCGATCTTGCGGATTTGCGCGACCAATTGAGTCAGCTGCAGAAGATGGGCGGCATGAGCGCGCTGCTGGACAAGTTGCCGGCGCAAATGCAGGCGAATGCCGCCGCCGCGGCCGGCGCCGTGAATCCGAAGATGCTCAAGCGCCAGATGGGGATCATCGATTCAATGACCCCGCGCGAGCGCCGGCGCCCGGAAATGATCGATGGGTCGCGAAAACGACGCATCGCAGCAGGCGCGGGCGTGCAATTGCCCGACGTCAATCGCCTGCTGAAGCAGTTCGATCAGATGCAAAAGACCATGAAAAAGCTCGCCAAGGGCGGAATGCTCAAGAATATGATGCGCGGCATGGGCGGCCGGTTGCCCCAGGGATTTGGCCCAAAGCCGTAATTTGAGGTCCGGAGCATGCTTTTTGTTGCCCTTAGGGCATCGAATTCATTACAATTAACGGCTCGGCATTGCAAGGTGAATAAAAGATGGTGACGATCCGTTTGACTCGACGCGGCGGCAAGAAGACGCCGTTCTATCACGTTGTGGTGACCGACAGCCGCAAACGCCAAGGCGGCACCAGCCTCGAGAGTGTTGGGCTCTTTAACCCGGTCGCGCGCGGCGCGGAAATCAAGCTGCGCTTGAACGTGGCTCGCATCGAGCACTGGCTGAAGCAGGGCGCGCATATGTCGGATCGGGTCAAGCATCTGTTGACCGTGTTTCGCAAACAGGCGGCATAAGGAATCCCAAAGCGAACACCGGGTGCGGGGATGAGCGGCGAAGCTTCCTCGCTCATCGAATCTGCGGCGCTCATCGAGCTTGGAGTCGTGGGTGCGCCCTTTGGAGTACGCGGTTGGGTCAAAGTTCGCTCGCATACGGAACCCCCTGAACGCTTGCTGGAACATCGCAGTCTGCAGCTGCGCCTGGGAGACGCCTGGCGGGCGTACAGAATCGAGGCGAGCGGCCGCAGCGGCGGGCAGCTGACCGTCAAGCTGGCCGGTGTGGAGGATCGCGACGCGGCGGCGGCGCTCAAGGGCGCGACGGTAGGCGTGCCGCGCATCGAGTTGCCGCCGCGCGATGAAAAGGATTTTTACCGCGCCGATCTGATCGGCTGCGAAGTGATGAATCTGCAGGGCGATCGGCTTGGAGTGGTGAGTCATTTCGTCGAGATACCGGCGCATACGCTGATGGTGGTGCGCGGTGATAAGGAATATTGGGTGCCGGCCGTGCCGCAGCATTTGCGGCGCGTGGATTTGCAGGCACGGCGGATCATCGTGAATTGGGACACGGCGGCCCGCTGATTGCGGTAGGTTTTAAAGCGCATGCGTATTGCGGTGGTGACTTTGTTTCCGCTCATGATTCGCGATGCGTTGGCGCACGGCGTCGTGGGGCGGGCGATCGAGCGCAGAGTGGCGCGGGTCGAATGTTTCGATCCGCGCGATTACACCACCGACCTGCACCGTACGGTGGACGATCGTCCGTACGGCGGCGGACCGGGCATGGTGCTCAAGGTCGAGCCGTTGCGGGCCGCGTTGCGGGCCGCGCAGGCGGCGCTCCCGGCGGGAAGCCGGCGCGTGTATTTGGGGGCGGACGGATCGAAGTTCGAGCAAAGCAGGGCGCAAGAGGCGCGCGATTGGCCGGGCTTGATCCTGGTGGCGGGCCGCTACGAGGGTGTCGACGAGCGGTTCATCGAGCTGGAGATCGACGAGCAGTGGTCGATCGGCGATTATGTGCTGACCGGGGGCGAACTGCCCGCGCTGACGGTCATCGACGCGATCGTGCGGTTGCTGCCCGGAGCGCTCGGCAGTGCGGAGTCGGCGGTGCAGGAATCCTTCACCGACGGGCTGGTGGATTGGCCGCATTATACGCGGCCCGCCGCGTTGGAAGGCCATGCGGTGCCCGAGGTATTGGTATCCGGCGATCATGAGGCGATCCGGCGATGGCGCTTGCAGCAGGCGCTGGGCAGGACCTGGCTGCGCCGGCCGGAGCTGCTCGAGCGGCGCGGTATGAACGGCGAGGAGCGGGCGCTCTTGGAGGAATTCAAGCGCGCGCGCGGAAAGTAAGGGGTTCCGGTCACAAGACGGTTGTTACGGTGAGGTCGATAGCTATGAACAAGATCATTCAAGAATTGAACGGCGAGCGCGCGACGCGCCAGCTTCCGGACTTCAATCCCGGCGATACGGTGGTGGTGCAGGTCAAAGTGACCGAGGGCGATCGTGAACGCGTTCAGGCCTACGAAGGCGTGGTGATCGCCAAGAAGAATCGAGGCCTCAATTCCTCCTTCACGGTACGCAAGATTTCGCACGGCGAGGGCGTGGAACGCGTGTTCCAGACCTTCAGCCCCTCGATCAGCGAGGTCAGCGTGAAGCGCCGCGGTGCGGTGCGGCGCGCAAAGCTGTATTACCTGCGCGACTTGTCCGGCAAGGCGGCGCGGATCGACGAAAAGATCTGACGCCCGGCGGCTGTCTTGCGCCGGCCGCCTCGTAGACACGTTGGACATGTTGAGAGGCATTGAATGGCTGTCGGTGCGGCTCTGATGGGGTTTTTCGGACTCGTTTTGCGAATTCTGGAGGGCGTCCGCAAGACCCTTCACCTGATCCTGTTGCTGGTCATTTTCGGCTTCATCCTCGCCGCATTGCATACCTCGGTACCGCTGGTGCCGCGCAGCTCGGCACTGGTGATAGCGCCCGAGGGCGAACTGGTCGAGCAGCTGTCGAGCGATCCGGTCCGCCGCGCGATCGGCCAGGCCTCCGGGGGACCGGCGCCCGAAACCCTGCTCAAGGACGTGATCGATGCGGTCGAGTCGGCCAAGAACGATTCGCGCATCAAGTTGATCGTGCTGGATCTCGGCAATCTGGACGTCTCGGGGCTGTCGAAGCTGCAGGAGATCGGCGCTTCGTTACGCGATTTTCGCTCCGCCGGCAAGCGTGTGGTGGTGGGCGCCGATTCCCTCGACCAGGGGCAATATTATCTCGCCGCCCAGGCCGGCGAGGTGTACCTCGATCCGCTGGGGTTCGTCTACATCGACGGCTTCAGCTACTACCGCATGTTCCTGAAGGACGCGATCGAGAAGCTCGGCGTCGACGTCAACATCTTCAAGGCAGGCACCTTCAAGAGCTTCACCGATCAATTCTCGCGCAGCGATATGGCGCCGAGCGAGCGGGAGGAAAGCTCCGCGTGGCTTGCGGCGCTGTGGAATGCCTACACCCAAGACGTCACTCGGGCGCGCTCCTTGCCCGCCAACGCCTTGAGCGAGTATGTCGCGGAAGCGCCGGCGGCGCTGGCAGCCGTCAATGGCGATGCCGCGAAGCTGGCGATGCAGCGCGGCTTGGTGACCGCACTGAAGAGCCGTCGACAGCTCGCCGACGAATTGAAAAATCTGGTGGGCGAGGATAAAGACACTCATTCCTTCAATTCCATTGGAATGAATCAGTATCTGGCGGCAATCCGCGCCAAGCGCGTGCTCAAATCCAAATCCGACGCAAAGGTCGGCATCGTGGTTGCCGCCGGGGCGATTCTGGACGGCCGCCAACCGCCGGGCAGAATCGGGGGCGAAAGCACCGGTGACCTGTTGCGCCAGGCGCGCTATGACCGCACCGTCAAGGCGGTGGTGCTGCGCGTCGACAGCCCGGGCGGCAGCATGTTTGCTTCGGAACAAATACTTCGCGAGGTACAGGCGCTGCGCAAGGCCGGCAAACCCGTGGTGGTGTCGATGAGCACTTACGCGGCATCGGGCGGTTACTATATTTCCGCGGCCGCCAATCAAATATTCGCGAGCCCCACCACCTTGACGGGTTCCATCGGCGTGTTCTCGGTGGTGCCGACCTTCCAGCGCACGCTGGAGAAATTCGGCGTCAAGGTCGACGGCATTGGCACCACCCCGATGGCGGGCAACTTGCGCCTGGATCGCGCCCTGGATGCCCCGGCGCGCCAGATCCTGCAAAGCTCCGTGGATCACGCCTACGCCGAATTCCTGCGCCGCGTCGGCGAAGGGCGCAAGAAAAGCGTGGAAGATGTGGACAAGATCGCGCAAGGCCGCGTTTGGGCGGGCGTCGATGGGCAACGCATCGGTCTGGTGGACCATCTTGGCGGTCTCAAGGATGCGACCGACGCCGCGGCAAAGCTTGCCGAACTCGGCGCGGACTACGACGTCGACTACATCGAGTCGGAGCTTTCGCTGCGAGAACAGCTGATGATGCAGTTGCGCGCCGAAGCGCTGCGCCTCGGATGGATGGCCGGCCTCGCCGCGCCGCGCAGCGGCATCGAGCAGGCGCTCGATCCTCTGCTCGAGCAGGCGCGCGCCATCGCGCGGCTGAACGATCCACGCGGGCTTTACGCCTATTGCTGGTGCGAGGAGCCGCCCGGCACGCGACGGGTGCTCGCTCCGCGCTAGCTCGGCGCGTTAGCTCGGCGGGCGGCGCGGCGCCATGCGGCCGCACATATAAGTCCACACCAGCGTCGCGGCTGCGTTGCTGCTCAATTCGGCGTGATCGTAAGGCGGCGCGACCTCGCACAGGTCCATCCCGATCCAGCCGAGATCGTGCAGTTCCTCCAGCAGCGTCATCACCTGGTCCGTAGCGAGGCCGCCCGGCTCGGGCGTGCCGGTTCCGGGTGCATAGGCCGGATCCAGGCAATCGATGTCGAGCGACAGATAGACCGGCGCGTCGGCCACGGAGGCGAGGCGTGTGCGCACCTCGGTGCAGATCTCGCGCAGCTCGGCCGGGCTGGTCCGCCCGCGCAGGTCGCGACCGGTGTAAATCAATCCGCCCCGCGTGCGCACGTACTCCCCGACCTCGGGATGCGCCGAGGAGCGAATTCCAAACTGCACCGTGAGCCGCGGATCCACCAAATTCTCGAGAATCGCTTCGCGAACCCATGTGCCATGCCCGGACGGTTCGCCGGCGTGATCCGGCCAGGTGTCGCAGTGCGCGTCGAAATGCACGAGTGCAAGCGCCCGGCCATGCCGCGCACGGTATGCGCGCAGCAGCGGCAAGGTGATCGAGTGATCGCCGCCCAGCCATACCATGTGATGGCGCGCGATCAGCTCGGAGGCTTGCGGCTCGAGCGCCGCGCGCATGGCGGACAACGAGGTGTTGGGCAGGGCGAGATCGCCGATATCGGCAATCGCCTCGACCGGCGAGACCTTGAACAGCGGATGCCACCCATCGCACAGCATGTGGCTGGCGCGGCGGATGGCGAACGGCCCGAAGCGGCTGCCGGGGCGATTGGTGGTCGAGCCGTCCCATGCGATTCCGGCCACCACGACTTGCGCGTTGGGGCGGCCGGCGAGCGGCGGCGCGTTCAAAAAGCCGGGATGGGTGGTGGAAGTCAAATACGCGAATTGATGATCGGCCATGGGATCCGCCTGTTAGAGTGCCGACCAGTCAAGGATGATCTTGCCGGATTTTCCCGAATTCATGATCTCGAATCCTTTCAGGTAATCGTTCACGCCGAGCCGATGCGTGATGACGGGCCGCACGTTCAGACCGCTTTGCAGCATGGCCGCCATCTTGTACCAGGTTTCGAACATCTCCCGTCCATAGATGCCCTTGAGCACCAGGCCTTTGAAAATCACCAGATTCCAATCGATGGCGGTTTCGCCCGGCGGGATGCCGAGCATCGATATGCTGCCGCCGTGATTCATGGTGCGCAGCATCTCGCGCAGCGCCGCGGGGTTGCCCGACATTTCGAACCCCACGTCGAAGCCTTCTTCCATGCCCAGCTCGCGCATCGCGTCGTCGAGCGACTCGCGCGCCACGTTGAGGGTGCGCGACGCGCCCATGGTGGCGGCAAGATTCAACCGGTAATCGTTCACGTCGGTGACCACGACGTGGCGCGCTCCGCAATGGCGCGCAATGGCCGCCGCCATGATGCCAATCGGACCCGCGCCGGTGATCAACACGTCCTCGCCGACGACATTGAATGCGAGCGCGGTGTGGGTGGCGTTGCCGAACGGGTCGAGGATGGAGGCCACCTCGTCGTCGATGGCGGGCGACAGCTTGAAGACGTTGGCCGCGGGGATCGTCAGATACTGGGCGAAGGCGCCCGCCCGATTCACTCCGACTCCAAGGGTGTTTCGGCACAGGTGACGGCGCCCGGCGCGGCAGTTACGGCAATGTCCGCAGGTGATGTGCCCTTCGCCGGAGACTCGATCGCCGATCTTGAAACCGCGCACCTCGCTGCCCATTTCGACGATCTCGCCAGAATACTCGTGACCCACGGCCATGTTCACCGGCACCGTCTTCTGCGCCCAGGCATCCCAATTGAAAATATGCATGTCGGTGCCGCAAATGGCCGAGCGGTGCACCTTGATCAGGACGTCGTTGTGCCCCACGGAAGGCTCCGGAACGTCCTGCATCCAGATCCCCGGTTCGGCACGAGCTTTAACCAACGCCTTCATGGCCTGTCCTCAATGAATGATGCCGAGCTCGCGACCGGCGCGCGCGAACGCCTCGGTCACCTGGTCGAGCTGCGCCTGCGAATGCGCGGCGCTCATCTGGGTGCGAATCCGCGCCTTGCCGTGCGGCACGACCGGAAAGGCGAACGCCACGACGTAGATTCCCTGGTCCTGCATGCGCTTGGCCAGACGCACCGCGAGCGGCGCGTCGCCCAGCATGACCGGAACGATGGGATGTTCCCCGGGAAGCAGCTCGAAGCCCAGGGCGAGCATCCGCTCGCGGAAATACCGCGCGTTCGAATGCAGGCGCTGGCGCAGTTCGGGCGAGCCTTCCAGCAAATCGAGCACCCGCAGGGTCGCCGCCGCAACCGGGGGCGCGATGCTGTTCGAGAACAGATAAGGCCTGGAACGTTGGCGCAGCCAACCGACTATTTCCCTGCGGGCGGCCACAAAGCCGCCGCTCGCGCCGCCCAGCGCCTTACCCAAGGTGCCGGTCATGATGTCGACCCGGTCCATGACGCCGCGCAGTTCGTGCGAGCCGCGGCCGCGCGCGCCGATGAATCCCGTGGCGTGCGAGTCGTCCACCATGACCAGGGCGCCGAAGCGCTCGGCCAAGTTGCAAATCTCCCCGAGCTTGGCGATCGAGCCGTCCATGGAAAAAACGCCGTCCGTCGCGATCAGACGCACCCGGGCGTCCTGCGAGTCAATCAAGGCCTGCTCGAGCTCGTTCATATCGTTGTTCGCGTAGCGCAGCCGCCTCGCTTTGCAGAGGCGTATGCCGTCGATGATGCTGGCGTGATTCAGCGCGTCGCTGATGACCGCATCTTCGCCATCGAGCAGCGTCTCGAACAGGCCGCCGTTAGCGTCGAAGCAGGACGAATACAGAATCGTATCTTCCATCCCGAGGTAGGCACTCAGGCGCTGCTCCAGCTCGCGGTGCACGCTTTGAGTGCCGCAAATGAAGCGCACCGATGCGACGCCGTAGCCGAATCGGGACAGCGCATCATGGGCCGCCTGCAGCACGGCCGGATGGTTCGCGAGGCCCAGGTAGTTATTGGCGCAAAGATTGATCATCTCGCGGCCATCGGCCAGTTTCACGACCGGGCCCTGGGCGGAGCCGATGACCAGCTCGCGCTTCAGAAGGCCCGCGGCGTCGAGTGCTCGAGTCTCGCGCTCGAGTCGTTCACGAAATTCCTTGAGCACTGTATCCTTGAAATAATCGGTGTGGCCGCAAGCCGTTAGTATAGCGCCGTCGTGGCCGGATATGAGGCCGCGGCGCGGGCAATCCTGAGCGCAACCCTCAATCCCACGGATCAGCCTCGCTGTCGGGGTCATCCATATTGCAGCTGTGGGCCGTCTCCGGCTGCAACGTGTCCCAATGGGCGTTGTGCCAAACCGCCGTGGCGAACCCCGCGGTGGGCAGGCTGCGCCGCTGCGGCTTCGGACCCAAGCGGCTCGCGATGCGGCTCAAGCCCGGATTGTGGCCGCAGATGAGGATGTGACCGATGCGCGCGTCTTGCCGCGCGACCAGGCGCCAAGCCGCTTCGGGAGTCGCGAGGTAGAGTTCACGCGCACAACGTATCTGCGAGACATCGATATCGCAGGCGTCGGCGACGATCTCGGCGGTGCTCCATGCGCGCTCTGCCGGGCTCACCAGGATCAAATCCGGCGCCAGGCCGCGTGCGAGGATGCGCGCCGCAATTTTCTTCGCCTCGATCGTGCCCCGATGCGTCAACGCGCGCTCGAAGTCCTCCGCGCAGGCATCGACGGGTTCCGCCTGCGCGTGCCGCAGCAGCGTCAGTCTGAGCGTATCCACAGTTGCCCGTCATCGACCTTGGTTGCGAACACTCGAATGGGCTCGTAGGCAGGCGGGGTCAGCGCCTCTCCGGTTCTCAGACAAAATCGGGCGCCATGGCGCGGGCAAATTATCTCGGCGCCTTCAATCGTACCGCCCGCGAGTTCGGCGCCGTCGTGCGTGCAGATGTCCTCCACCGCGAAATACGCGCCGCCGCTGCGCACCACGACCACCATGTGCCGCCCCACTGCGACGCAAATGGTCTTCCCCTCGTCCAGGGCCGAAGCGGGTCCGGCATTGATCCAGGTCGTCGATTTGTTCACATCATCCCGGTTTGCAGACGAGCCTCTTCCGACATCATGGTATGGTTCCACGGCGGATCGAAAACCAGCTCGACATCGGCGCGGGTGACAGTCGGCACCATCTGCACCTTGTCCCGCACATCCTGCACCAGGATCTCGCCCATGCCGCATCCGGGAGCCGTCAGAGTCATCTTGATCGCGACCGTGCGGGTCGAATCCTCGTTCTTGGCGACGTCACATTCGTAGACCAAACCAAGATCCACGATATTGACCGGAATCTCCGGGTCATAGCACGTCCTGAGCTGCTGCCAAACGACGTGGCGGATGTCCTCTTCGGAGGCGCCGGGCGGTACCTCGGGAGCCTTCGCGGCGGTCTTGCCGATCGCGTCCGCATCCTGGCCGGCGATGCGGAACAGGTTTCCGTCGATGTAGACGGTGAAACTGCCGCCGAGCGCCTGCGTGATGTAGCCGACGGATCCGAGCTTCAAGTTGACTTCGACGCCGGCCGGAATGGCGACCGCCTTGACGTCTCGTTGCACCACGATGGGTTCGTTGTCGTGCGAATGCATGGCTTAAAGTCTCATTCGGTCGACACCGCCGGCAAAACCCCTGCGGCGGCCGAGTGCAGGGCGGAGGCGAGGGTGTGCCAGCACAGGCTCGCGCATTTGACCCGCGCGGGAAACTCGCGAACCCCGGACAGCGCGGCTAGCTTTCCGAGATCCTCGTGGCCGGCTGCTTCGTCGGTGAGCAGGCGATGCACGCGATCGAAAAGCGCGAGCGCTTGCGCCCGCGTCAAGCCCTTGACCGCTTCGGTCATCAGCGAAGCGGAAGCGGTCGAAATCGCGCAGCCATGGCCATCGAAACGGATGTCCTCAATCTTGCCGTCGGCCATCCTGAGCCTGAGCGTCAGGTGGTCGCCGCACAGCGGATTGAATCCCTCGACGCTGACATCGGCCGGCTCCAGCGGACCGAAGTTGCGGGGCCGTCGATTGTGGTCGAGGATGACGTCGCGGTATAGATCTTTGATGTCCATGAATCTTATCAGGTGAATATCGCGCGGGCGCGTGCGATGGCCGCCGCGAGCCGGTCGATTTCCTCGAACGTGTTGTAGAAGGCGAACGAGGCGCGTGCGGTTGCCGACACCTTGAAGAAATCCATGACGGGCATGGCGCAATGATGACCGGTGCGAATCGCGATGCCGTCCTGGTCGAGAATTGTGCCGAGATCGTGCGGGTGCGCGCCGGCGACCACGAACGAAATCAAGCTCGCCTTGGCGCTCGCGGTGCCGATGATGCGCAGGTAGTCGAGACCGCTCAGTGTGCGTGTCGAGTACTCGAGCAGCGCGTGCTCGTGAGCGTGCGCCGCCTGAATATCGAGGTTGCGTAAGAATTCGACCGCGGCACCGAGACCGATGGCGCCCGAAATGTTGGGTGTTCCGGCCTCGAATTTATACGGCAGGGCGTTGTAGGTCGTCTTGTCAAAGCTCACCGTGAGAATCATGTCGCCGCCGCCCTGCCAGGGCGGCATGCGCTCGAGCAGCGCTTCGCGGCCGTAAAGCACGCCAATGCCGGTCGGCGCGAATAATTTGTGCCCGGAAAACGCGTAAAAATCGCACCCGAGATCCTGCACGTCGACCGCCGTGTGCGCCACCGCCTGCGCGCCGTCGATCAGCGTGACGATTCCGCGCGCCTTGGCCGCGGCGATCAGCCGCCGCACGGGAAGCACCGTGCCGAGCGCGTTGGACACATGCGCGCACGCGAACAAACGGGTGCGCGGACCGAGCAGCGCTTCGACGGATTCGACGTGGATCTCGCCGCTCGAATCCATGGGGACGACGCGCAGCTTTGCGCCGGTCTGTTCGCAGGCCATTTGCCACGGAACGATATTGGCGTGATGTTCGAGGTGGGTGATGAGCACCTCGTCGCCGGGTTTGAGCACGGGCCTTGCGAAGCTTTGTGCAACCAGATTGATCGCTTCGGTGGTGCCGCGCACGAAAACGACCTCGTGACGCGAGCGCGCATTGATGAACCTCACCAGGCGGTCGCGCGCTCCTTCGTACAATGCCGTCGCCTCCTGGCTCAGGGTATGCACGCCGCGATGTATGTTCGCATGGTGATGGCGTTCGTAGTCGTCCACCGCGTCGATGACCGCATTCGGACGCTGCGCCGAGGCGCCGTTGTCCAGGTAGGCGAGCGGCTTGCCGTGCACCAAACGCTGCAGGACCGGGAATTCCCGGCGAATGGCCTGCACATCGAAGGAGGAGCGCTGATCTCGCGCGGCCACGCTGTTCATCGGAATTTCCGCAGCAATTGAGAATCCGGCAATTGATCGATCAGCGCATCTTCGATGGCGGCGCGAGCCGGGCCCAAGGACATGCCGGTCAGCACGTCGGCGAGGAACGCATAGATGAGCAGGCTTTGCGCCGTTCCGCGATCCAGGCCGCGCGAGAGCATGTAAAACAGCATCTCCGGGTCCAGGCGGCCGGTGGTCGCACCATGAGCGCACTTGACCTCATCGGCGTGGATCTCCAACTGCGGCCGCGAATCGATTTCGGCGGAGTCCGACAACAGCAATCCGCGACAGGATTGCTGCGACTCGGCCTGCACGGCTCCGGACTTGACGACCACCTTGCTGTTGAAGATCACGCGGCTGGTGCCGCTCGCGATCGAGCGCGCGGTTTGCCGGCTTCGGGTATTCGCCGCGTGGTGCGTGGCGACGTTCACGCAGTCGACATGGCGCTCCTCGTGGCCCACCAGCAGCGAGTAGCTGTCGAGGCAGGCGCCCGGTTCGTTCAGATGCGCATCGAGCGAGGCACGCACCAAGCCTCCTCCCAAGGCGATGGTGAACTGTTTGCACCGGCTTGCGCGCTGCTGACGCACGTCCAGCGAATCG
This sequence comes from Gammaproteobacteria bacterium, assembly GCA_037440085.1. Classification (GTDB taxonomy): domain Bacteria; phylum Pseudomonadota; class Gammaproteobacteria; order Steroidobacterales; family Steroidobacteraceae; genus Bog-1198. The sequence goes on along the minus strand of JBBIUT010000030.1, from coordinate 5,755 downwards.
ATGTGCGTGCAGCCGGATCCGGTGGCGAATATGCGGTAGTGTTCGATTTCGGCATCCTGCCCGAGCGCGAGCTGAGTGGCGGAATTGCACAGCGGCGTCCATTCGCCGCGCTGTACGTGGTATTCGATGATGGTGGCATACGATCCCGGCGCCGCATCGACGATGACCCGGGGATAGGCAATGGTGCCGGGGCCCTGCGCCGCCGAGGCGTGCACGATGGCCAGCGGGGCGGTCAGTTTGCCGTTCACCTTGATATAAAGTCCGTCGGTGAACAAGGCGGTGTTGAGCAGCGCCCAACGCGCACCGTCGGCGTCCGACAGGGGCGGAAAAAGGCTCGCCACCAGGTTCGAATTTTCTCGAGCTAAATCTTGTAATCGGTTGATTGTTAAATTGTTATTAATTTCCATGGGTGCCGACAGGATCGGCGAGCCATTCACCATGTGCACCGTGGCGAGGCGTTCCGCCAGGCCCCATGAGTCGAGCGCGCCGGCGGCATCGATCGATTCCGCCGGCGTGCACGGCGCCGCGATGAAACTCTGTGCGGCCACGCGACGCAGGTTGGTGTAGCGCCAGCTCTCGTCGCGCGTGGTGGGCAGTCCCAGCCGCAAAAACCGCGCCATGGCCTCCCCGCGCAGCGCCGACAAAGGATCGTTCGGGGAGGAGCGATCGTGCCGCGTCGAAGCGGATTGGCGCGCAAACCATTGCGCTTCAAAGGATCGCAGCGCCGCCGATTGCGGCGCCGAGACGGCATGAGGCTGCGGCGAGATCATGCGACCTGGGTCTCCTTCACCCAATCGTAGCCGCGCCTTTCCAGTTCGAGCGCTAGCGATCTATCGCCCGACTTCAAGATGCGGCCCGCGGACAGCACATGCACCTTGTCCGGCACGATGTAGTCGAGCAGTCGCTGGTAATGGGTCACCAGCACCACCGCGCGCTTGGGGTCGCGCAGACTGTTGACGCCCATCGAAACCACCTTCAACGCGTCGATATCGAGGCCCGAATCCGTCTCGTCGAGTATCGCGAGTTTCGGCTCCAGCACCAGCATCTGCAAAACTTCGTTGCGTTTCTTCTCGCCCCCGGAAAATCCCTCGTTCACGCCGCGCGTGAGAAAGGTCTCGCTCATCTGCATGAGCTTCATTTTCTGCTTGATGAGCGCCAGGAAGTCGTACGCATCGACCTCCGGTTCGCCGGCGGCCTTGCGCTTGGCATTCAGCGCCGCCTTCAACAGGTAGACGTTGTTGACGCCCGGAATCTCCACCGGGTATTGAAAGCCCAGAAACATACCGGCGCGTGCGCGCTCCTCGGCGGGCAGGGCGAGCAAGTCGCGACCCTCGAAGGTGACCGAGCCGCCGGTGACTTCGTAATCCTCCCGGCCGGCCAAGACTTGCGCCAAGGTGCTCTTGCCGGAGCCGTTCGGGCCCATGATGGCATGCACTTCGCCGGCTTCCACCTCGAGGTTGATTCCCTTGAGGATCTCTTTGCCCGCCACGCGGGCGCTCAAATTGGAAATTTTAAGCAACATTTCTCCTCGAACCCGCGGTCAACCGACCGCGCCTTCCAAACTCACGCTCAACAGATTTTGCGCCTCCACGGCGAATTCCATCGGCAGCTCCTTGAACACCACCTTGCAAAAGCCGCTGACGATCATATTGACCGCGTCTTCGGCGCTGATGCCGCGCTGCAGGCAGTAGAACAATTGATCCTCGCCGATTTTCGAGGTGCTGGCCTCGTGCTCGACGGTCGCCGTGGGATTCTTCACTTCCATGTAAGGGAAGGTGTGCGCCGCGCATTTGGCGCCCATTAGCAGGGAATCGCATTGGGTAAAGTTGCGCGCGCCCGCGGCGCTCGGCAAGACCTTCACCAGGCCGCGGTAGGTGTTCTCGGCGTGGCCCGCGGAAATGCCCTTTGAAACGATTGTGCTTTTGGTGTTGCGGCCGATGTGGATCATCTTGGTGCCGGTATCGGCCTGCTGATAGTTGTTGGCGACCGCCACGGAATAGAATTCGCCGATTGAATTCTCGCCCTTCAACACGCAGCTCGGATATTTCCAGGTGATGGCCGAGCCGGTTTCCACCTGCGTCCACGAAATCTTGGAATTCCGGCCGCGGCACTCGCCGCGTTTGGTTACGAAATTGTAGATTCCTCCGAGCCCGTTCTCGTCCCCCGGATACCAGTTCTGCACCGTCGAGTACTTGATCTGCGCATCGTCCAACGCGACCAGCTCCACCACCGCCGCATGCAGCTGGTTCTCATCGCGCATCGGCGCGGTGCAGCCTTCCAGGTAGCTGACGGATGCGCCTTCGGCCGCGACGATCAAGGTGCGCTCGAATTGACCGGTCTTGGCCGCGTTGATCCGGAAATAAGTGGACAGCTCCATCGGGCAGCGCACGCCGGGCGGCACATAGACAAAGGAGCCGTCGGAGAACACGGCCGAATTCAGCGCGGCAAAGAAATTGTCCCCGGGCGGCACGACGCTGCCCAGATAGCGCTCGATCAGCTGCGGATGGTCGCGAACGGCGTCCGAGAACGAGCAAAAGATCACGCCGGCCTTGCCAAGCTTCTCCTTGAAGGTGGTGGCCACAGAGACGCTGTCGAACACCGCGTCCACCGCCACACCGGCGAGGCGCGCGCGCTCGTGCAGCGGTATTCCGAGCTTGGCATAGGTGGCGAGCAGTTTGGGGTCCACCTCATCGATGCTCTTGGGCGCATTCTGCGGCGCGCGCGGCGCGGAGTAATAGGAAATGTCCTGGTAGTCGATCGGCTTGTAGTGCACGTGCGCCCATTTCGGCTCCTGCATGGTTTGCCAGTGTCGAAACGCCTTCAGGCGCCATTCGAGCAAAAATGCGGGCTCCTTTTTCTTGAGCGATATCGCGCGCACCACGCCCTCGTCGAGTCCCGGCGGCAAACTGTCGGATTCGATGTCCGTGACGAAGCCATGCCGGTACTTCTGGCCGATGAGCGTTTCGACGTCTTGTGATTTGCTTGACACGATTGAATTCCAGTTCAGGTTCCGCGCATTCTCAAGAAGCGTGGCGCCGAATTTCGAAAGCCAGGTTCGTGACGCGCACCGAGGCCGAATCGAGTCCGGCCAGCTGACGCAGCGTCACGTCCTCCAGTGCGCGGCGAATCGCGGCATTGACCCGCTGCCACGCGCCGCCGACCCGACACTGCCGTTCGATGCCGCATTGGCTCGAGGCCCCGCTGCATTCGGTGATGGCGATCGGGCCTTCGAACACGTCGAGAATTTGCGCCGCGGTGATCTGTTCCGGATCTCGCGCCAGACGATACCCGCCCAGAGAGCCGCGCGAGGAAATCACCAGCCCGGCGCGTTGCAAGCCCTTCAGCACCTTGCTCACCGTCGGCCGGCTGAGGCGCGTGCGCTCGGCCAGCTCCGCTGCGGCGCGATGCCGCAGCGGATCTTGCGCTAAACTTGCCAATATGACGGTTGCGTAGTCGGTCAGTTTGCCCATGCGCAACATGGTGAATCACCTTTGCTCGAGCGGCCCCTTATGTAGGACTAGTTTAGTCCTATTTGAGACCGAGTGCCAGCCCGGGCGCGGATCCATCTTGATTTTGTTATCCTTGTAGGGGTTATCCCCCGATATGCAGCAGTGAGATACTTTAATCCATGAACACCCTAGAGCTAGCCGCTACAGCACGTTCGTTGGTCGCGAAATCTCGAGGGATTTTGGCCGCGGACGAGAGCAGCGGCACCATCGCCAAGCGCTTTGGCAGCATCAAGCTGGAGTCGACCGAGGAGAACCGGCGCACCTATCGGGAGATGCTGTTCACGGCGCCGGGTGCCGGCGAATTCATCAGCGGCGTGATCCTGTACGACGAAACGCTGCGCCAGAAGACCAAGGCGGGCGTACCTTTCCCGGCGTACTTGAGCCAGCACGGAATGATCCCCGGCATCAAGGTCGACACCGGCGCCAAGCCCCTGGCCGGTTTTCCGGGCGAGACGATCACGGAAGGGCTCGACGGTTTGCGCGAGCGTTTGGCCGAGTACCGTAAATTGGGAGCGAAGTTCGCCAAATGGCGTGCGGTGATCGACATCGGTGCGGGCATCCCGAGCGCCTATGCGATCGATGCCAACGCGCAGGCGCTGGCGCGCTATGCGGCCCTATGCCAAGAGGCCGGCATTGTGCCGATCGTGGAGCCCGAAGTTCTGATGGACGGCGGTCACACGCTGCAGCGCTGTGAAGAGGTCACCAACGCCGTGCTGCAAAGGGTATTCGGGCATTTGCAGGCGGCGCGCATCCTGTTGGAGGGCATGTTGCTCAAGCCAAACATGGTGGTGGCGGGCAAGAAATGCGCCGAGACGGCGTCCGCCGAGCAGGTGGCGGAAGCGACGCTGCGCACTTTGAAGCGGCACGTGCCCTGCGCGGTGCCCGGCATTGCCTTTTTGTCCGGAGGCCAGAGCCCGACTGAAGCGACGCTGCATTTGAGTCTGATGAATGCGGCGGGACCGGCGCCGTGGGCGCTCACCTTCAGCTACGGGCGCGCCCTGCAGGAAACGGCCCTGAGCGCCTGGGGAGGCAACCCGGCGGCTTTCGCGGCCGGCCAGAAGGCGCTGTTCACACGCGCCAAGCTCAACGGCCTGGCGGCGGGCGGCACCTACAAGACTTCGATGGAAAGCGCGGCGGGTTAGTCCCCGCGCTGCCCGCGAATCCGCGTCTTGGGGCGCGGAGCTCACCGCTCAAGCAAGCCCTTGAATCAAACCACCTCCATCGTCGAGATCCGCAATCTGGGTTATGCCGTGAGCTCCCGAGCGGTGTTTGCCGGCCTCGACATGGATATTGCGCGCGGGCGGGTGACCGCGATCATGGGACCGAGCGGCACGGGTAAGACCACGCTGCTGCGTCTGATCACCGGTCAGGCGGCCGCCGACAGCGGATCGATCAACGTGGCCGGAACCGATATGCGCACCGTGCGCCGCGCCGATCTCTATGTGCTGCGGCGGCGCATGGGCATGCTGTTCCAAAATGGTGCATTGCTCACCGACTTGAGCGTCTTCGAGAATGTCGCCTTTCCGCTTCGCGAGCATACGGACCTGCCGGAGCGCATCATTCGCCAGCTGGTGCTCACCAAGCTGCAGGCGGTGGGTTTGCGCGGCGCCGCGCCGCTCATGCCGGCCGAACTGTCCGGCGGCATGACCCGGCGAGTCGCGTTGGCGCGCGCCATCGTGATGGACCCGGACATCTTGATTTACGACGAACCTTTCGTCGGCTTGGACCCGATCTCCATGGGCGTCATTTTGCGGCTGATCCGCCGCCTGAACGATGCCCTCGGTTTGACCAGCATCGTGGTGTCGCACAACGTGCAGGAAATCGCCACCGTGGCCGACACCGTGTTCTTGCTGTCGGGCGGCAAAGTCGTGGCGCGGGGCACGCCGCAGGAACTGCAATCCTACCCGTCGGACGTGGTGCGGCAGTTCGTCGGCGGCCTGCCCGACGGACCGGTGCCGTTTCATTATCCCGCTCATGACTATTTCAGCGAGCTACTGGCGCAGGGCGAGGATCATTGAAGCTGATAAGAGAGCTTTGGCGCAGCCTCATAGAATCGCTGCGGGGCCTGGGTGCGGTCACCCGGTTCCTGCTGAACCTGATCGCCCATTCGCCGCGCGCGCTGCTGCGCTTCGATTTGATCGTGCAGCAGGTTTACAATTCGGGCGCATTGTCGCTGGTCATCATCATGCTCTCGGGCCTGTTCGTCGGCATGGTGCTCGGACTGCAAGGCTTTCAGCTGCTGCAGC
>JBBIUT010000029.1:0-32886 GCA_037440085.1 Gammaproteobacteria bacterium | reverse complement strand
GGCATAAGCCAGCAGATTTACAGTCTGCCCCCGTTGGCCGCTTGGGTACCCCTCCCTAAAATGAGCCGCGTATTTTGCGGCGCGACCGCCCCAGTGTCAATGTCAACTCCGGCCTTATTTCGCAGGGCACGGGCTCAAGCGAGCCGGGCGCGCTTCGGGTCGCGGCCGATCCCTGCGGTACCGGCACCCGATTAAGCGCGCACTCAGCGGGAAACGCGGCATGCATTGCCGCATTTCGAGCCAAAAAAATATCTTAAGGTATATTTTAAAATAGTATGGTCGTAGTAGAATCCACGCATGCGCTCGCGCAAACATTCTTCCGCCGCAAGCCATCATGGCGCTCGCGGGCCGGCGGAGCATTTGAGCCAAGGCTTCGCGCAGGGCGGCCTGGGCGGACGGGCGTTCGCCATGGGGCGCAAATTGGCCTTCGCCGAATTGCAGCTGTTGGCGCTGAGGCTGCTTGCGGACGAGCCCTGCCACGGCTACCAGATCATCAAGGCCTTGGGTGAACGCTCCAACGGCTTCTACGTGCCCAGCCCCGGGATGATCTACCCGGTGCTGACCCATCTGTGGGAACTCGGGCACGCATCGGTGCAGACCGACGCAAATCGCAAGCGCTACCTCATCACCGACGCCGGCCGGCGCTACTTGGAGAAGCATCGCCGCGCCGCGGAGGCGCTGCTTGCCCAATTCGACCGGGTCGCGGACCGCATGGAGCGCGTGCGGCGCGCATTGGGCCCGGAACCAGGGGCCGACGAACCTTTAGGCGCGGCCCAGCGCCGCGATTCGAGGGAATTGCTGCGCGCGCGCCATGATCTCCAAATGGCGCTCGCCGACAAATGGGATAGCCCACGCGAAGATCAGCGGCGCATCGCGGAGATTCTGCAACGCGCCGCCGCGGACATCGCCGCCAAGGAACCTCGCCGATGAAGCGCCGGTTTTGGGTCTCTCGCGGAGGGCGGCTGTGCGCGTCAATCGATTCGCAGCTCGAGCTCCATGTAGAGCGCATCGGGCGAGGGGTTTTGATAATAGGCGGCGGTCTCGTGAAATCCCAACGATTGGTACAAATTGCGGGCCGGAATCATTCCGGCGAGAGTGTCCAATACCATTCTGGCGTACCCTAGCGCGCGCGCCCTTGCGACCAATCTTTCCGCCATGTGGCGGCCGAGCGTCGCGCCGCGAGATTCGGCCCGCACGTAAAGCCGCTTCATCTCACAGGTGTCCACGGACAGGCGGCGCAGTGCGCCGCAACCGACGAAAGCAGGGCCGCGGCGGGCGAGCAGCAGACATCCTGTCGGCGGCCCGTAGCGCTCCTCCAGTTGCGCCAGTTCCGCTGCAAAGCCCTGGAAACAAAGATCGATCTTCAATTCCGCGGCGTATTCCTCGAACAGCGCGCGGGCGGCCGCAAAGTCCGCCGCTGCGGCGGATTCGAGAATCTGCACCCCATCGCTCGAGCGCATGCGGCTACCGGCGGCATTGTGATTTGCGTTCATCGTCGCCGCCGAGCGTATCAGCAAAGGAGCTTTCGACGAACTTCTATTGCCGGGCGGTCGGGGCGATGCGGCGCACGCGGATCCCAAATGCGCCGCACTCAGGTGACATTTCGCCGCTCCTTCTGGCCCGGGCTATGTACCGGGCCCGGGACAGGGGGCGACGCCATCCTCTGTCGCCGTGCACTTCGCCGGCGCCGATATCGGCGCCGGCGAGAATCGCTCCCCCTAGAATTTCAGCGATACCCGCAAACCCGGGTTGGCGTCATCGAGGATCAGGCGCGCGCCGTGCAGCTTGGTGACCGCGGCCACCAGCGACAAACCGAGACCGGATCCGGGCAATTTGCGTGCTTGGTCGAGACGAACCCGTCTGCCGAGGACGATCTCGCGCTTGTCGGCGGGTATTCCCGGCCCGCTGTCCTCGACGACGACCTCCGGCTCGGCGCTCGGACCTTGCAGCAGCACCCGGATGCGTCCGCCGTCAGGCGTGAACTTGACGGCGTTGTCGAGCAGGTTGGCAAGCGCCTGCGCCAATAGCTGCCGGCTACCCTGCACGTGCGCACCGGGCGCCACGGCGCTGCACAATTCGATGCCGCGTTCATCGCACACAGGAGCGTACAGTTCCACGATGCTCGCGACCAATTCGGACAAGTCGACCGGTTCGCGAGCCACCGTGCCGGTTTCGGCGAGCGCAATGCGCAGCAGCGCGTCGAGCGTGCTGCGCATGCGGTCGACCTCGGTGCTGACGCGCTCCAGTACGCGCCGCTCGTTTGAACCCGGCGCAAGTTGGCTCATCGCGCCTTCGGCCGTCGACTGCAAACGATTGAGCGGCGTGCGCAGGTCGTGAGCCGCGCTGTCGAGCACCGTGCGCATACCGAGCGTGAGCTGCTCGATCCTGTCGAGCATGGTGTTGATTTCACGCGCCAGCGTATTGATTTCATCGTCAGCATCGCGCACCGGCAGGCGCTGCGAGAGATCGCCGCGCATGATTTGCGTCGCCACCGCCGAAATCGCGCCGGCCTGCGCCAGAATGCGCCGGCCCATCCAAAAGCCCCCTCCCAGGCCGAGCAACAAGGTCAACACGACGGCGATAATCAAGCCGCGCATCATCAAGTTCTTGACGTCCTGCCTCTCCTGCACGTCGTGTCCTACCAACATGCGATAACCGCCAGGCAATGGAAAGCGCCGCGCGCGCATCTCGTGTTCGCGGGTTTCGTCGCCGAACGGCACGGACACCTTGAATTGAATCCACTTGCCCTCGTCGGGGTCGATTTTTGGCCACGCCGGCACGTTGCCGGCGACCGGGCGCAGCTGCGGATCGACCATGAGGTAAACCGCGCCGCGCACATCCTGGTCCTGCGATCGCTGTTCGATCAATTCGATGAAATCGCTGCGCGACAGCACCAACACTTGTTCGCGCAGGCCTTGCACCTCGGCCTCGATGAGATTGTCGGTGCTGCCGTCGACCACTCGCGACACGGCGAAATCCACCGCCCCGAGCAGCACCGCCGCGCCGCAGGCGAAAACGATGGAGTAGACGATGGCAATGCGAAACGGGGAGGTATCGAGTACCCCGAGAAACCGTTGTTCGGGGCTCACGGCGCGTCGCGGCGAGTCGCCCACTATTCGTCTTCGCGCAGACTGTAGCCGGCACCGCGCACCGTGTGCAGCAGCGGCTTTTCGAAGTCCTTGTCGATCGCTTGGCGCAGTCGGCTGATATGCACGTCGATCACGTTGGTTTGCGGGTCGAAATGGTAATCCCAGACGCCCTCGAGCAGCATGGTGCGGGTCACCACCTGCCCGCTGTGACGCATCATGAATTCAAGCAGCTGAAATTCGCGGGCGGTGAGTTCGATCTTCTTGCCGTTGCGCATCACGCGCCGGGTCATTCGATCAAGCTCCAGATCGGCCAATTTCAATTTGGTATTGGCCTCAGCTCCGCCCGAGTCGCCGCGCCGCGAAAGCGCGTCGATTCGCGCCAGCAATTCGGCTATGTGGTAAGGCTTGGTCAGATAGTCGTCGCCGCCGGCGCGCAGGCCGGTAATACGATCATCGACATCGCCCAGCGCGCTCAAGATCAGGACCGGCAGCTTGCGGCCGGTGGCCCGCAGAGATTGCACCAGGGCGAGCCCGTCGAGCTTCGGCAGCATGCGGTCGACGATGGCCAAATCCACCGCGATCGAGGAGGCCAGGTGCAGACCTGCGATTCCGTCCGCGGCGGCATCCACCGTGTGGCCCGCCTCGCGCAGGGCCTTCGTCAGATAGTCGCGCGCGATATCGTCATCTTCGACAATCAGAATGTGCATGGCCTGATATCTTACAGACGTTGAACCGTTGTTTGTCGGCACTGTGGGCTTCGCCGCCCAGAGGTGGTTCAGGCGACTCTGGACCAGGAAAAGGAATCTCAATTTATGACGCCCGAGGCCATCTCGCAAATCGGCGCCGCGCTGATTGCACTCGTTTGGCTGGCGGCGCCGGTTCAGGGCAAGGAGGAGCCCTTGTGGGAATACGGGCTAGGGCTGGGTGCGATCGGCTATGCGGATTATCGCGGCGCGAATACCTCCCACGTCTATCCGGTTCCGGTGCCCTACTTGGTCTATAATGGGCCGTTCTTGAAGGCGGACAAGGAAGGTCTGCACGGCAAGCTGTTCGACCGCGAATGGGTCGAGCTGAGTTTGAGCTTCGACGCCACCATGCCGGTGAGCAACGATCGAACCCGCAGCGCATTGTCGGAACTGAAACCCACCGTCGAGGCGGGAATCTCGCTCGATTTTCATTTGTGGCGCAGCGATGATGCGCGCACCATGATTGATTTCAAGGTGCCGATGCGCCAGGCCTTTACTCTACAGGCTCTGCCGCAGCCGATCGGTTGGACGCTAACGCCCGGGTTCAAATTGAATGTCGCCGATGCGTTCGGACACGCCGGCTGGGAGGCGGGTTTGTTCACCGGTCCATTGTTCGCCAACCGGCATTACAATGATTATTTCTATACGGTGACGCCGCAGGAAGCGACTGCATCGCGGCCGGCCTACCAGGCAACCGGCGGTTATGCGGGAACTCAATTCGTTGCCGACCTGACGAAGCGCTACCCCAAGTACTGGGTGGGCGGATTCGTGCGCTACGATACGCTCGCGGGCGCGGTTTTCGCCGAAAGCCCGCTGGTGCGGCGCGAAAATTACTGGGCCGCGGGCATCGTCTTCGCCTGGATGATCGGCCGATCCTCGCAAATGGTCGAGGTCGCCCCCTGAAGCGCCGCATGACCGATCGCTCCACGACGCATCTTGTGCTCATCCCGAGTTTCAATCCCGGACCAAAGGTGTACGAGACGGTGCTCGCCGCCCTTGGGCAATGGAATCCCGTGTGGGTGGTGGTCGACGGCAGCACCGACGGATCGGCCGAACGCTTGTCGGCGATGTCGGTTCGAGAGCCCGGACTGCGCGTCTTGATCCTCGCCAAGAACCGGGGTAAAGGCGCCGCAGTGCTGCACGGCATTCGCGCGGCATCGGCCCAAGGCTACACTCATGTCTTGACCATGGACTCCGACGGACAGCATCCCGCCGATCGCATCGTAGAGTTCATGGAAGCCTCGCAGGCACGACCGTCGGCGATGGTGTTGGGCCAACCGATCTTCGATTCGAGCGCTCCGAGTCTGCGGGTCAAGGGACGAAAGATTTCCAATTGGCTGGCGAATCTCGAAACGCTGTGGGCCGGCATCGGCGACTCGCTGTTCGGCTTTCGCGTCTACCCGATTGCCCCGCTCCTGCGTGTCATGCGCCGGCGACTCGGGATGCGGCGTTTCGATTTCGACGTGGAAGCGGTGGTGCGGCTTTGTTGGCGCGGCGTTGAACCCATCAATATTCCGGCGCCGGTTCGCTATTTTCGATCCGACCAGGGCGGCGTCTCGCACTTCAACTACTGGCGGGACAATGCGCTGCTGGTTTGGATGCACGCGCGGCTTCTGTGGGGCTTTTTGCTGCGCCTGCCGTTTCTGGCGGCGCGCCGTGCGCACCGCCGGAAGCGGCCCCGGCGAGCGACTTAGTTGCCGCACCCGCCGACAGCTATATAATGGGTTCATCGGCATATCGATGCCCGTGGTAACGTAAACCTTACAGCAAGTCCAGCCTATGCCCGACAAAGCGTCGCTCATGCAACAGTCGGCGCCGCCGGTCGATGACGATCTGGAGCGGGAAATCGCCGCGCTTTTCGTCCAAGCGCTCAATCTGGAAATCGCTCCTCAGGACATCGATCCCGAAGCGCCCTTGTACGGCGCAGGACTCGGCCTCGATTCGATCGACATTCTGGAGGCGGCGCTGATCCTATCCAAGCAATACGGCATTCAGTTGCGGGCGGACAGCCCGGAAAACCACCAGATCTTTCGTTCGCTGAGGCACTTGGCAGAGTACGTTGCGGCACGGAGAACCAAGTGATCGTACGCAGCGTTGCCGTCCTGGCGCCCGCGGCACAGGCGCGGGGTCGGCCGACGAGTGGCACGGTCCGCTGACGCCCCGCGACATATGGAGCACGCGGCGGTCAAGGCCGCGGATCAGGTGAAGCCGCTGCTGTCCCACGAGTCCCCCGCCTCGGTGGTGGCCTATCGCGGCGGCCGCGCCGTCGGGGCGCAGCAATTCCTGGCTGATGCGCGACAGTTGGCCGAGCGTATGCCGAGCGGCAAATACGTGCTCAATGCCTGCGTCGATCGATATCACTTTGCGGCCGGACTCGCAGCCGGTCTCGTGTCGGACAAGGTGAATCTGTTGCCTTCCACTCACGCGCCGGAATTTCTCAGACAACTCGCGCAGTTCGCACCCGATGCATTCTGCTTGACCGACCAGGCACGCTGCGACATCGATCTTCCCCTCTTGCGCTATCCCCGCGATCTCGGCGAGCGCGTCCCGCGGCGCGCAGCGGTCGCTCTGCGCGGCGGCACGGCGTCTTTTTGCGTGCCTCAAATTCCACAGGAACAGGTCGCGGCGATCGTATTCACCTCCGGGTCGACCGGCATGCCCGTGCCCCACCAGAAGACCTGGGGCCGGCTCACGCACTGTGTGCGCGATGGCGCGTCGAAGCTTGGGTTGCTCGACGGCAGAGCACATACCCTGATCGGCACTGTCCCCGCGCAACACATGTATGGCCTTGAATCGACCGTGCTGCTGGCCCTGCAGAGCGGCAACGCGTTCGCCGCCGAACGGCCATTTTATCCCGCCGATATTTGCGCCGCGATCGCCGCCGCACTGCGGCCGCGCGCGCTGGTGTCGACTCCCATCCACTTGCGCACGCTGCTTGCCGCCGGCATCGACTTGCCCCCGCTGGATCTGATCGTTTCGGCCACCGCGCCCCTCTCCCAGGAGCTCGCACGCGAAGCGGAGCATGGATTCAAGACACGCTTGCTCGAGATTTACGGATCCACCGAGACCGGACAAATCGCCGCACGCCGCACTGCCGACTCCGCGCTCTGGCGCTTGTGGCCGGGCGTGCGCCTGCGTACCGATCACGGCCAGGTGTACGCGGAAGGCGGGCACCTCGAGCAATCGACACCAATGTGCGATGTGCTCGAGATCACCGGCGAGGACGAGTTCCTGCTGCACGGCCGCACCGCAGATTTGGTGAATATCGCCGGAAAGCGCAGCTCCTTTGGGTATTTGAACGCCCAGTTGATCGACATTCCCGGCGTGATCGACGGAGCGTTTTTCCTGCGCGGCGGCGCCGATCTCGACGGCGGCGTCACCGGCATTGCGCGCCTCGCGGCCGCGGTGGTCGCTCCCAGCCTTGACCCCGCCAGCCTCCTCGAGCATTTGCGGCGTCGCATCGACCCTGTGTTCCTGCCGCGGCCGCTGCTGATGGTCGAGCGTCTGCCGCGCAACGCCACTGGCAAGCTTCCATTGCAGGCGCTGCAGGCGCTGTGCGAGCCTCGCTCGCGGGAGCGCGGTTCGGCGCCGGGCGCATCGTGAACTCGAAGCAGGCACTTCGGATCGCGCCCGACCATCCGGCGTTCGCAGGTCACTTTCCCGGAAACCCGATTCTCCCGGGAGTCGTCTTGCTGGACGAGGCGCTGCGCGCCATCGAAGTCGAGCTGGGTCTTGATCTGCGGCAATGGCAAATTGCCACCGCCAAGTTTCTCGAGTTTGTGCGCCCCGGGGAGACGATCACGATCGAGCACAAATCGCCCGAAGGCGGCCTGATCCGATTCACGGTGCGCGTCGCGGGCCGAGCGGCTCTCACCGGCACGTTATCCCTGGCGACGGCGGACGGCACGTGAAGACGCAGCAGGCCGAATGGCTTGCCACCCGCGAGCGCGGCAGCATCTTGTTATTGCGATCGATGGCTCATGTATCGCTGCGCGTCGGCCGCACGCTGAGCCGCGGCGTGCTGTATGGCATCGCGGTGTATTTTTTTCTGTTCGCACCCGGCGCACGGCGGCACTCGCGCCGCTATTTGAGGCTTGCCTTGGGCCGCGGTCCGAGCGCCAAAGACCGCTTCCGGCATATCCTGTATTTCGCCACCTGCATCCACGATCGCGTGTTTCTAATCAACGGACAATTCGATCGATTCCATATTACGATCGAGGGCGAATCGCTGGTGCGCGCGCAGCTTGACGCCGGTCGGGGAGCCTTTCTCGTGGGCGCGCATTTGGGCAGCTTCGAATTGATGCGAGGCGTCGGTCGGCGCCAGCACGGACTGCATGTGTCGATGGCCATGTACGAACGTAACGCGCAAAAAATGGGCGCCATGCTCGCCGCGATCAATCCCGCCGCAAGCCCCGACATCATCGCGCTGGGTGAAATCGACGCCATGCTGCGCATCGCGGAACGTCTGGATCGCGGCGCGTTCGTCGGCGTGCTCGGCGATCGAACCCTTGGCGAGGATGCGGTGCAGGCGGTAACGGTGCTCGGCGAGCGCGCTTACCTGCCGGTGGGACCCATGCGGGCCGCCGCCGTGCTGCGCCGTCCGGTGCTGTTCATGGCCGGCTTGTACCGCGGCAAGAACCACTACCACGTGGTCTTTTCGGAGGTTGCGGATTTTTCCGCGATTCCGGCCGGCGGGCGCGATGCGGCGGTGCGCGCGGCGATCGAGCGCTACGCGGCGCTGCTCGACCGCTACTGCCGCACGGACCCTTACAATTGGTTCAATTTCTTCGATTTTTGGGGTGAGCGAACCGCCGGTTCGAGTGCTTGACGATGCGGCGTGCGATCGGCGTCGCTCTGCTGGTTCTGCTGGTTCTGCCGGGCGCCGCCGCACGCGCCGCCCCCGATGATCTCGATGAACTCCTGCACTTGTTGGGGACTCGCCGCCACGGACACGTGGACTTCGTCGAACAGCACTTTCTCGCCCTGCTTTCGCGCCCGGCCGAGTCCTCCGGGGAATTGTTCTACGACGCGCCGGATCGGCTCGAGAAGCGCACGCTGGAGCCGCGGCCGGAAAGCCTGATGCTTGCGGGCGACGTGCTGAGCGTTCGTCGCGGCGGTCACAGCCATGTGCTCGACCTCAAGGCATATCCGCAAATTCTGCCGTTCGTGGCAAGCATCCGCGCCACTCTGGCGGGCGACCGGGAAGCGCTCGAGAGGATGTTCCGCGTCGAATATGCCGGCGACCTGGAGCGCTGGATGTTGCTTCTGGTGCCGCGGGAGAGCCGGGGCGCCGCAAGCGTATCCGAGGTGCGCATCGACGGCTCACGGGAGCATTTGCGCCACGTGGAAATCCGCCAAACGGACGGAGACCGTTCGCTCATGACTCTGCGCGATCATTCGGGCCCATGACCGCGCGGCGCGCCCGCGTGATTGCCGCCTGGTTGACCTGCATCGCGCTGGCGGCTGTCATCGTGGCGCGCGGCCGCTACGTCTCCGACATGTCGGCCTTTCTGCCGGCAAGACCGACGCCGGTGCAGCGTTTGCTGGTCGATCAACTGCGCGAAGGCCCCGCCTCGCGCCTGATCCTCATTGCCCTCGAGCGCGGCGATGTCAAGATTCGCGCGCGAATCTCCGTCGCGATGGCACGCCGCTTGCGCTTGGACCGCGAGTTTACCGGCGTCGAGAACGGCGAGCCGGTCACGGCGGAACGCGACCGCGATTTCCTGTTCCAACACCGTTATCTTTTGAGCGAAACCGTCACTGCGCAACGTTTCTCCGCAGCCGGCCTCAAAGCCGCGATCGCGGAGAGCATCGCGGGCCTGGCATCTTCCGAAGGGTTGATGCTCAAATCCCTCTTACCGCGCGACCCCACCGGCGAGATGCTGCAGATCATCGACCAAATGTCGCGCATTGCGCGGCCCCAGATGCAAGAAGGCGTATGGGTGTCGGCCGATGGTGAGCGCACCCTGTTGGTCGCGCAAACCGGCGCGGCCGGATCCGATACCGATGCGCAGGAGCTTGCCTTGGGCGCCATCCGCGACGCGTTCGCCGCGGCATGCCTCGAGTTCCCGGCAGCCGACACCACGGCATCCGAGGAGGAGGAGGCGCAGTCCTGCCAGGTCCGAATTAACTTGAGCGGCCCCCCTGTGTTTGCCGTGGCGGCGCGCTCAAAAATACAACATGCCGCGGTGCGCCTGTCGATCGCGAGTAGTGCGCTCGTTGTCGCGCTCTTGCTGGCGGTATATCGATCGCCGCGGGTGCTGGTCCTGGGGCTCCTGCCGGTGGCCACCGGCGCCTTGACCGGGATCGCCGTGGTCGCGCTGGGCTTTGGCGCAGTGCACGGCCTGACCTTGGGATTTGGCATCACCTTGATCGGCGAATCGGTCGATTACTCGATCTACTTTTTCACTCAGTCGGCGATCGGCGCCTCGAGCGGGGCGTCGCCGCTCTCGTGGCAGAGGCGGCAGTGGCCCATCGTACGGCTCGGCATGCTTGCCTCGGTGTTCGGCTTTGCCTCGCTGCTGCCGTCCGGCTTTCCGGGCCTGGCACAGTTAGGCGCATATTCCGTCGGCGGCTTGATCGCCGCTGCGGCCGTGACGCGCTTTGTCTTGCCGGAACTGCTGCCCGGCGATATCGCGATTCGCGATATCACGCCTTGGGGCTCACGTCTCGAGCACCTGCTGCGTCCCGTGCGCCGCATGAGCGGCGCGGCGCTTTGGGGCATGGCCCTCGCAGCCGCCGGCATTGCGGCGCTGATGCTGTACCAGCAGCGCGATACGTTGTGGAATCGGGAACTGTCCAGCCTGAGCCCGATACCGCTCTCGGACCAACGCTACGACGCCAAACTGCGCGGCGATCTGGGGCAGGCAAGTGCGCTCGATCTGGTGGTCATCTCGGGGCCGGACCTGGAGTCGGTGCTGCGCGGCGCGGAGCGTGCATCCCGGAAGCTCGAGCCCTTGATTGACGAAAAAGTCATCGGAGGCTTCGACAGTCCCGCGAGCTATCTACCCAGCCTCGCCACTCAAGGGGCACGACGCGGCAGCCTGCCGGAGCATTCGATCCTGCGCGGCAACCTTGCCGAGGCCACTGCCGGTCTCGCCATACGAAGCGATCAACTGGCGCCGTTCCTCGACGACGTCGAGTCGGCGCGCCGCGGTGCGCTGCTCACGCCGCAGGACTTGCGCGGCACATCGCTCGCCGCCGGATTCGGCGCGCTGATCCTGCATCAGCGGGATCGATGGAATGCGTTGCTGCCGCTGCACGCGGCGGACGCAGCGGCGCCCAATATCGACCTCGCGCGAGTCAAACAGGCCCTGGCCGGCGCCGGATCTGGCGATACGCAACTGCTCGATCTCAAGAGCGAGTCCGATGCGCTCTACAGGAGCTATCTGCACGAGGCGATCCGGATGTCGCTTGCCGGGCTGGCGGCGATCGTCGCATTGCTATGGGTCATGCTGCGCTCGCCCGCCCGCGCCGCACGCGTGTTGGCGCCGCTCGTGCTGGTGGTGCTTTGCGTCGCCGCCACCTTGAGCTTGTGCGGCCGGCAGCTGACAATACTGCACTTGGTGGGCATGCTGCTGATCGTCGCCGTTGGCTCCAATTACGCCTTGTTTTTCGACGCGCCCCGGCACGCAGACGGGAACGACGCGCTGACCTTGGCGTCGTTGAGTATCGCGAATGTGAGTACGGTGATCGGGTTCGGCCTGCTGTCCTTCTCCGGGGTGCCGGTGCTCGAAGATCTGGGCATGACCGTTGCGCCGGGAGCCCTGCTCGCGCTGCTGTTCGCCGCGGTGCTCACGCCGAGCCGGCCACGCGGCGCGAGTTGCCGGCCGCAAGGCAGTGATTCGGCATGACCGTGGCGGCTACCATAATGCGCTTCAAGCTTTCCAAGGACCCGCAAGATGAATGGAGCAGCCGCGCTAACCGCATGGTGCGCCATGTCGTCCTGCGCACGGGTATATGGACAGGACGCCATGCAATATGGCCTCAAGCATTTGAAAGTTCTCGCCGAGGACCAGGCAGTGCGGGTACTGCAATACACGCCCCACAAAGGCGACAAGACACCCGTCCATTCCCATTCTACGACGGTGGTCCATGTGCTCAAGGGGGGGTGCGGGTCAAGTACACGCCGCCCGACGACAGCGTGAAGGTCGTAGAATTGAAGACTGGCGAAGCGTTAATACGGCCGCCGGTCACACATACGGATGAGGCGCTCGATCGCGTAGACACCATACTAGTGGAAATCAAGCAACAGGAGATGCCGCCGCCATGATCAAAGATTTGCTCGATCTCGACCGCTACCCGATCGACCGACTCGACTCTCCCGAAGGCGCGCGGCTGATCGATCGATGCAAGGCGGACATGGCCGCGCTCGGCATGTTCAATCTCGAGGGCCTGGTCAAACCCGGCGCCATCGCGGCTGCGGTGTCGGAACTCGATCCCTTGATCGACAGCGCGAGTTATCGGCATGCGCGCCGCCACAACATCTATTTCAAGAAGGACATTCCGGGGCTCACCGCGGAACATCCCGCGCTCCGGCAGTTCGAAACCGTCAATTACACTCTCTGCGCCGATCAGTTGACCGGGACCGTCGTCGACAGGATTTATGAGTGGGAACCGCTGCCCGCGTTCGTGGCGCGCGTGCTGGACAAGCCCCGGTTGTTTCTGATGGCCGATCCGCTCGCCAAAGTGAACGTGTTGGCATATCGACCGGGCGAGGCGTTGAACTGGCACTTCGATCGGTCGCAATTCACCACCACGCTGCTGATTCGACCCGCCGAGTCCGGCGGCGAATTCGAGTATCGAAGCGGCCTGCGCTCCGATACGGACCCCAATTACGACGGCGTCGCACGGATGCTGAGCGGCGAGGATCCAAACGTGTCCCGGATGTCGCTCGCCGCCGGCACGCTGAACGTATTTGCCGGCAAGAACACCGCGCATCGCGTCACGCCGGTGCACGGCGCCAAGAGCCGGGTCGTCGCGGTGTTCTCCTATTACGACAACCCCGGCGTCACCTTCAGCAGCGCCGAACGCGTAGGCTTTTACGGCCGAGCCGCATAGGCATGAGTCGGCCCGGGTAGCATCTTTACGCGGCGGGCGCGACGCAGTCGGTGCCGGTGATCGCGTTGAGCAGCGAGGCGGCCGTGGCCGCGTGCGCCGCGAATTCGTCGATTGTCATCAAACTGTTCCGGGGCACCGACGCCGAGGCGGTCACGGCCCATTTTTAGCGCGCGGCTGCGGCCGCCTGCACCCTGCCCGTTGCCAGCTCGTAGATCGCGCCGACCACTTTGACACGCCCGGCCTGAACCGCTTCCGCAATGATCGGTTGCGCGGTGGCTATTCGCGAGACGTTGTACTGAACATTGGTCGCCACCGCGCGATTGGCGAGATCCGCTCCCCCTTCGCTGACGGCCCTTTCAACGCCCGGGCGCACGGCATCGACAATATCCCAGATATGTCCCGGCAAGGAGACAGGGCCCCGCAATGCGCTGATGGTGGATTTCACCGCACCGCATTCGGTGTGGCCCAGCACCATGATCAGCGGCACATTGAGGACGGCCACGGCATATTCGAGGCTCGCCAGGCTGCTGCCGTTCAGATAATTTCCCGCGACGCGGACCACGAACAGATCGCCGGGTCCTTGATCGAAAATCAATTCCGGCGCGACGCGCGAATCCGCGCAGCTCAAAAACGCCGCGATTGGATACTGTGCCTTCACGCGCGCCGACCGGCCTACGGAAAAGTTTTTGACGTCGAGCGCGTTCGCCATGTAGCGCGCATTTCCTTCCTGCAGCCGATTCAACGCCGCATCGGCAGTGATCGCGTTCTGCGGTTTCGGCTCCGCATCCGCGCGACTGCGTCGCGATAGCAGCAACGGCATGGCCATCAAGCTCAAGACCCGGCCAACAAACTGGCGGCGATCGTTAAACATCTCAAGGCTCCTTGGCGGCGTGGACGAACGCCGGCGTCTTTGCGGCGAACTTTAACCTGTTTGACCCGCCGCAAGCCGCAATTGGCGCTCCGCCGGCAAGTCGGCACCGCGACTTCGAGAGCGAGGCCGAGGAAGCCTCGTGCAAAGACTCCCCCGGCCCTTCCGCGCGCTATTCTGCCCGATCGGCGCTAGCGAATCGGCGCCATCAGATGCTGATAAGGCGTGCCGGTCCACATCACGTAGGGGCTCTTGGTATCGGGATCCGCCGCTTTTGGATACGTGTCGTAGAAGCCCGCATCGGCGCCCACGATCATGATGTGCGGCCCCGTCTTGATCCAATGATTGGCGGCAGCCGGTTTGGCGGCGTACGGGTCGGTGTTGCTGGCATCCGTGCCACCGGCCAGCATGTACATCAATCCCACCTTTCCGGCCGGCGGTGTTTTGTGATTCAGATACGCATCAATCCAGTCGCCCGCATTCTTGTCCCAGCACATCGGATCAGGTCCCGGTGTTTCGGGGTTGTCGGGCATGCACGTGAAGCCATTGGTTCCCTTGCGCAACGTACGCATCCCGCCCTTGGGATCGGGCGCCACGATGGTGGCGTTCTCGGCGACTTTCTTGGGTGCCGCCTTCATGGCGCTCGCGATCAATTCCTCATCCGTCGGGGCCGACTTGGCGCCTCCGGCGGTCGCGTCGTGGTGCATTGCAGACGCGCCATCGGCAGGCGGATCGGCGGCCCACGCAAACCCGCTCAAACCGACAATTACGGCACCGGTGCAGAACACATGCATGGATTTGTTCATCGGCGTTTCCTCCCTGGTACGGTTTTATTTAAACGTTTTGTCTAATCTTCCCGCTACTGGAAAATACGGCAAATACGCCTCAGCGAGGCAAGCGTCAAGAGGGCCGGCCAGCCTATGCGAGCAGCGAACTTCAAGGCTGCAGCAAGCCCTGCTCTGCCAACGCGCGATGAGCTCGACGCAAACCGCTCGATGCACACGTTGGAATGAAGATTGCATAACAACCGGCGCTCTCGCCCCGTTTTCGCCGGCGGCAAGTGAATCATTCAATCACATCAGCCCATCAAGAGCCTTCTTCAGACCCTGCGCATCGCCGGGCTCCACGCGCTGCACGATCTTGCCATGGCTATCTGCCACAATAACCGTCGGCACGTCATTCACTCGAAATTCCCGGAACAACCTGCCCGAATCGTCGAGCGTCAAGGGGATTGTGACTTTGTAGTCCATACGATACTTACGCAGATCCTCACGCTTCGCCCACAGTCCTGATGCAATCCCCAACCAGCGTGCACGTCCGTCGCCGGCCAGCATGCTCACCTGCTCCCGCACCATGCGACAGCTCCCCGAAACAGCCGGGCGGGTCGTTGCCAGGTAAGACTCGCACCAGGGGGATAGAAAAACGAATACGGTCGCGCGGTGCGCGCTCGGCTCGTGGAATGAAAATGATTGCCCGTCTAGCAAGGGGACTGCCTGCGGCGGGAGCTGGTCGCCGACATTGAAATGTCGTGCGTCGATCGGCGGGCGCGCACCTTCAACTCCGGCCCGACCGGTCGCTCCGGCCGGTGATCTTGCCGCCAGCAGTGCTGCATCCAATCGTGCGTCCGCTAGGTGCCCCACGTATTGAATACGACCATCCCGGCCGATGACGATGTGCTGGGGCGTGACACGCAGATTAAATGCGCCGCCCACGCGGCCGTCTTGGTCGAAGACGATCGGCATCGTGATTCCAAGTTGGCGCTGATAGCGGCGTATTTCCTCGAGCGAGTCACCCAGGCCGACGTCGATCGCAATCACGGCGAGGTCCGGTCCCGCACTCTCGAAGGCATGTTCGAAGTGAGGCATCTGCTGGCGGCAGGGGACGCACCAGGTGGCCCAGAACTTCAAGTACACGGCCTTCTTGCCATAGAGACCACCGAGATCAATCGTCTCGCCGTCGATGGTCTTCAACTCGAGCTCGGGAGCGAGCGAGCCGACCAGCGTGTGCCCGGCAGTTTCCGCCAATTGCTGTCCTGATGTCGCCCCGCGCGCCGTCGCGTCCAGTTGCAGCGAACCCAGTAGCACCAAAATGGGTGCCACGAGACATCGCCTCGACGTAAACGCGCTCACGTCGCGGCCTTGTCGGTGACATCTCGCGATGCGGGCTTCGCCTTGTCCTTCACCATGAACACCAGAATCTTGGCAGGCGCCGTTTTCATCGCATTCGCCGATACTTGGTGGATGTCGTTGGGCCCTTCGTAGAAACTTTGACCTGGCCGAAGTGTCACGGGTGTACCACCCTTCAGTTGCATCGTGATCTCCCCTTCGAGGACGTAGACGAACACCTGCGCATCGTGACGGTGCGGCACAGAGGCGCCGCCGGGCAGATACGTGACAGTGATCATCAGCACCTGCTTGCCCGGAACGCCGATAAGGTCCCGGGTCATCAATTGAGTCACCGCCGCCTCTGCGGAGACCGGAGCAGGGTCGGCCGCGCCCACGAACGCCGGGCACAGCATGAGCGCTGCGACCAGCATTGGGCCGCCGAGGGACTGTCGAGAAGACCTCCCGAGCGCATTGTTCGCTCTCGTTGGGTTAACGATGGATCCTGCATTAGGGGGTGTGTTCATACTCTCCTCCAAACTCCGCGGAATTGCGCCTCTGCGCCGTCGGATACTTATGCGCTCGGAGTAATACTCCAAATACCAAAACCAATAATTGATTCCGATCCTGAACATGGTCGCGGTAAGGCTATCGTGAGTGCTGCCGAGATACGCCCGAGAAGGCCGCGCATGCTGAGGCGGTGCCGGGACAAGTCGTCGTGGAATTGGAACCATTACCGAGATTCAAATGCAGATACTCCGCCGAATTGGACCGACGATCCCGAAGCCGCTCGGACTGAGTTTTCCGGAAAATGCATGGGTACCCGGAGGAGGTACCGCACCGCTGTATTTCAGCGATCGGTTGCGGCTCTTGGCACTCCAGTCGCCGAACTCGGCTCCGAATCCCCAGACCAACTTTTTCCTCACCTATGGCCGATTGAATGCGCTGTATGCGTGAGCCGCAGCCTAATGCATTCTCGTTGACGACGGGTTTGACAGATACTACCGCAAGCCGCCGGCGGCTGCCTCGAAGCAGAAATATTGGTGTGGCAACTGACGAGTGTTGGCCGATTTGTGCCGATAGCCGCAGCGCCCGAGCCGAGTTAAGCTACCGGTACCGCGGTTCGTTTTCCGCGACCACCGCCAGTCGAGGTCCAGCACGCATGGCCGACATCTTCGTTTCCTACGCCCGCAGCGACAAGGCGCGAGTCGCGCCGCTGGTGGCCGCGATCGAGGCGAAGGGCTGGTCGGTGTGGTGGGATCCGGCGATTGCGGCCGGCCAGCAATTTGACGATCAGATCGACGCCGAGCTCCAGGCAGCCAGTGCCGTGCTGGTGGTCTGGACCCCGACCTCCGTGGCCTCCCGCTGGGTGCGCGGCGAGGCGCGCGATGCCGCTGAGCGCGGCATTCTGGTCCCGGTGCGATTCGAGGAAGCTCGCCTGCCGATCGACGTGCGGGCAATTCAAACGACGAACCTCGATAAGTGGGGGGAGGACCCCGCCGGCGCACCTTTCCAGGATCTCCTGCGTTCGCTACGTGCCGTCATCGAGCGCCAACGCGCGCATCAATCGGTCAAGTCAGCGGCGAGCTCGGCGCCTTCAGCAGCGGCCGCCGCTCCCCGCGTCGCGATCTGCGTCCTGCCCTTCGCCAATATGAGCGGCGATCAGGAGCAGGAGTACTTCAGCGACGGCATCACCGAGGACATCATCACCGATCTTTGCAAGATATCGGCGCTCTCGGTCGTTTCGCGCAACAGTGCCTTCATGTACAAGGGCCAGCATGTTGATATTCCGAAACTCGCGCGCGAGCTCAAAGTCGGCCACGTGCTGGAGGGAAGCGTACGCAAAGCCGGCGGCCGCGTACGCATTACCGCCCAACTGGTCGATGGTGCGAGCAACGATCACGTCTGGGCCGAGCGCTACGACCGCGACTTGAACGACATCTTCGCGCTGCAGGCCGAAATCTCCGAGGCGATCGTCAAGGCGCTGAAACTCAAGCTTGTGCCCGAGGAAAAGAAAGCGATCGAGCGGCGCGGCACGGAAAATGTCGAGGCCTACAATCTCTACCTCATGGCGCGACAGTCCTACGTCACCAGCCATGAGGCCGACGCCCGGCGGACCGAATCGATCATCCGCCTGTGCAGACGCGCCATCGAAATCGACCCCGGGTATTCGCGCGCCTGGGCGCTCATGGCCATTGGACAAATGAACCTGCGCTTCGTCAGCGGCAGACGCGGCGATGACGGCTTGGTACCGGCCGAACGCGCGCTCGCGCTGGATGTCAATCTGGCCGAGGCCCATGCCGTCAAGGCGAGAATCCTGTCCCAGCATGGCCGGCACGATGAGGCGGCGGCGGAAATCGCCGTCGCCCTGCGCCTGGATCCCGAGTCCTACGAGGTCAACCGAGCGGCCGCGTATTTGCGATTCAGTCAGCAGCGCCTGGACGAGGCCATTCGCTACTACGAAAAATCCATGACCCTGATGGAAACCGATCTGAATTCCGGTTCAATGTTGCTCACCTGTTACACCGCCCTCGGGAATACCCAGGCGGCTGCGCGGGTCGCGCAGATCACGCTGTCCCGAACCGAGAAAACCCTGGCTCAGGATCCGAACAACGGAACGGCGATGGCCTATGGGGCCATTGCTCTCGCCACTCTGGGGGAGGCTGAACGCGCCAAGGATTGGATCAGCCGCGCGCTGCTGATTGATCCGGACAATATGAACGCACGCTACAACTTTGCATGCAGCTTAACGAATTACTTAAAGGATTTGGAGGCCGCGCTCGAGCTGCTGGGTCCGGTTTTCGAAACGATGGCCATCGCCTGGTTGAACCACGCCAAAGCCGATCCGGACCTCGATCCACTCCGTGATGATCCCCGATTCAAGGCGATGGTCGCGGCCGCCGAAAAGCGCCTCGCGGCGGCGAATAACCGGGATTCGGCGGCGGTGGAGAACCGGTAGAGGCTCGCGCACGCATCTGCGGGGCTCCGCGATCAATTGGGAAACGCGTGCTTGCGCTCGATATTGCGGAATTGCGGTTCCTTGCGCAAGGAATCGACCGGTTCATCCGCACGCAGGACGCCGAGACCCGGGGCCGACAGCCGATAGGCGCTATCGAGCCGCTCCGGCGCACACCGCTTTTGCGACGCGACGCCCGGCGGATTCCACTTTCCTTCGCCCGGCGGCAGCGCGCCCTTGGCAAACGTGAGCGTGTAGCCGCGCTTGCCGGTGTCGATCCTCTCGCCGGTGGCGGTAACTATGGTCTGCGGATACATGGCCTCGATGGCACTGTTGCCGTAGATGAAGCCTTCTTCGGCGATGGAATTCGCTTCGGCAAGGCTCGGCACCGGCACGCCCGCCACTACATCCTTCTTTTCCGCCCGCGTGACCGCATCGTTCTTGTTGCCGCAGCCGGCGAACGCCAGCGTTGCCGCGGCGCATAGGAGGGCCCATCCCAGGCTCTTAGAAATCGCGACTTCCATGTTTGCAAAACTCCATTGATCATATAGGGCAATTCACGGGGTGCACGCGCTTCGGACACCCTATACTGCGATGGATGCGCACGTGCTCCTATTAGCCGTAAGCGCAAGCTCTGTTGGATTGCGGCTTGAAGCGTGCGCGAGCCACAATTCATGCATCGATCGACAGCAGAAGGAGCCCTATATGTCCGAATCTCCGCCTGACGCTCTTCCCATGTACCGCTTGCTCACCGGCAAGGACAACGCCGAGTTCTGTCGCAGGGTCTCGGAAGCGATCGCGATGGGATACCAGCTGTACGGTTCGCCGGCGGCGGCGTTCAACGGCGACCACGTGGTCGTCGCGCAAGCCGTTCTCTGGCCCGATCAAATGGGCTGAGGGACGACCGCTGGGCGCATGGCCATTACCGATGACTTTTTTCGCTATGTACTGGAGCAGCTCTCCGGCCTGCGAGGCGTCGTCTCGCGGCGAATGTTCGGTGCGGTGGGCCTCTACAGCGACGGCGAGTTCTTTGGGTTGATCTCGAGCGACGTTTTGTATTTCAAGGTGGATGACGCCAACCGCCCTGACTATGAAGCGCGCGGCATGGGCCAGTTTCGCCCCTTTCGAGATCGACCGCAGATCGGCATGAGTTACTACGAGGTGCCCGCGGAGGTGCTGGAGGATGCCGATGAATGCATGCTCTGGGCGCGCCGCTCCATTGCCGCCGCGCACTCGGCGCTCGCGCATCGTTCGGGCCGCTCGCCTAAATCGAGACGGCCAAAAAAATCGATCTAGGGCACGGTCACGGGGTGGTGTTTATCTCGCTCTCCGGGTCGAGGTGCAGCGGCTGCCAACCCAGGCGCCGGCGCGCCTTCTCGCCGCTTTGCCTTTGATGAAGCGCGTAGCCTCTCGCCCATTCACCCAACTCGGCGCAGATCTGGTCTGCGGAAATAGCCTCGGGGTCGAGATGGCGCGTGCCAAAACGCCGGGCGTATGCCCGGGCAATGCGGCCGACCGGCATGCCTTCGATTGAAGCGCCGATGTAGCTTTCCCCGGGCGCGCTTCCCTCCAGCGCCAACCGGTACAAGGTGGCAAGATCCTCGGAATGGACCAGCGGCCAACTCACCCGCTCGCCCGCGACCACCCGAACTGCATCGCGCTCGATTGCATCGGCCCGGAACCGGGCGAACACTCCGCCGCACGGCTCGTACACCATCGCGGGGTGGATCACGATCGGGTGGATGCCACGAGTGCCGAGCACAAAAACTCTCATGCCGACTCCCGATGGGGGGCTGATCTATTCCCGCCGCGCGGAATATCTTGCGCAATCCGGGCAAGAACGTCGAATATGACACTCGCTGCCGGCGTATCTGCGCTGCGGCCACCACCGGCGCAATCTCGCCCGCGCTCTTAGGAACAATTCGTGGATTCGAGGCATCAATTGAATCACCCGGAAGCCGAGCGGCCGCGATGGATACCCGCGCCGCTCTTGCTGGGATCCGCCGCGCTGCATTTGGGCGCCGGCGCGGTCCCTCTGATTCGCCCGCGCCTATGGCCCTGGGCGTTGGGCGCGATTGCGCTGAATCATGTCGTGCTGACGGCAGCCGGGCTATGGCCGAAGAGCAGGCTGCTGGGCCCCAACTGGATTCACCTGCCGGCGAGCAGCGCCGTTTGCGGTGAAGTTGCGATCACCATCGACGACGGCCCGGACCCTGAAGTGACGCCACGGGTCCTGTCGCAGCTCGCCACGTACGGCGCGCGCGCGAGTTTCTTTTGTGTGGGGGAGCGCGTCGAACGCTACCCCGAACTCGCGCAGGAAATCGTCCGCCGCGGCCATGCGATTGAAAATCACACCCAGCGCCACCGGCGCACATTTTCGCTGCTCGGCCCGCGCGCCATCGAAGCGGAAATTGCCCGAGCGCAGGACAGTATCGAGCGGGTGACCGGCGACAGCCCGCGCTTCTTTCGCGCACCGGCGGGGCTGCGCAATCCCTTTCTCGAACCGGTGTTGTGGCGCATGCATTTGCGCCTCGCGACCTGGACGCGCCGCGGTTTCGATACCGTCAGCGGCAATGCGGACCTCGTCTACCGGCGCTTGGTAAGCTCGTTGCAGGGCGGCGACATCCTGCTGCTGCATGACGGCAACGCGGCGCGCGGGCGCACCGGACAGCCCGTGATCCTCGATATACTGCCGCGCTTGCTGGAATCGTTGATCAGCCGGCAGCTCAAGCCGGTCACATTGCGCGCTGCGCTGCCATGAGTCTCGATCAAGAACTGCTGAGGGCTGCAAGCGATCCGTATCGTGCCGCCGGAAAATATGCGTATCATTATGCACGCGGTAAATTGGCGCATGATCCGGTATTTGAAGAAATCTTGGCGCGCGGACTTTTGGCCAGGCGCGCGCGTATTCTCGATCTTGGCTGCGGCCAGGGCCTGCTGGCCGCACTGCTGGTGGCTGCGCGCGGCGCCTGGAATACCGGCGCATGGCCCGATCATTGGCCGCCGGCACCGCAGCCCTCGATCATCCGCG
The DNA here is from genome assembly GCA_037440085.1 of Gammaproteobacteria bacterium. Classification (GTDB taxonomy): domain Bacteria; phylum Pseudomonadota; class Gammaproteobacteria; order Steroidobacterales; family Steroidobacteraceae; genus Bog-1198. The sequence goes on along the minus strand of JBBIUT010000029.1, from coordinate 11,034 downwards.
GCATTGAACTGGTGACGCGCTATGTGGAGCGCGCACATCGGGCATTGGCGTGCGGCGCGGAGTTCGTCACCGGCGACGTGCGCAGAGTGGATTTCGGCAGCGCCGACGGAATCGTCATTCTCGACGTCTTGCATTACCTTGAATTTTCGGATCAGCGCGGCATTCTGCAGCGGGCGCACAAGGCCTTGAGCGGCGGCGGAATATTACTGCTGCGCGTGTGCGACGCCGCGGGGGGGATTCGTTTTGCATTGGGCAAACGGCTGGATCAGATGGTGTTGCTCGTGAGCGGGCGCGGATTGAAGGCACTGCGTTGCCGCTCGCTGGACGAATGGCGCGATTTGCTGTCTTCGACGGGCTTTGAAAGCGAGACCGTGCCGATGAGTTCCGGCACGCCGTTTGCCAACGCGCTGATCATTGCCAATCCTCGATGAATCCGCTTCTCGTTGAGAAATTCACGGCGACCAGCTGCATCGGGCGAGGCCTCGAGCAGACGCTCGATTCCCTGGTCGCGCGACGCAGCGGCCTCAAGCCTTGTGAATTCGAGACCGCGCGCCTCGACACGTATATTGGCGACGTACCCGGCGTCGACAGCCAACCAGTACCCGCCGAACTCGAGCGCTTCGATTGCCGCAACAATCGATTGGCTGAAATTGCCTTGGCGCAAGACGGCTTTCTCGAAGCGGTCGAAGAGGCGGTGGGTCGCTGCGGCCGCAAGCGCATCGGCGTATTCATCGGCACCAGCACATCAGGCATCCTCGAAACCGAATTGGCGTACCGCATGCTCGATCCGCTCACCGGCGCACTGCCGGCGTATTTCGACTATGCTGCGACTCACAACTCGTTCTCGGTGGCCGATTACCTGCGCCGGCGGCTGCATTTGGAAGGCCCGGCGATGACCGTATCCTGCGCATGCGCATCGAGCGCCAAGGTGTTCGGTTCGGCACGACGCATGATCGAGGCCGGCCTGATCGACGCCGCCGTGGTGGGCGGGGTGGACTCGTTGTGCTTGACTACGTTGTACGGCTTTCACTCGTTGCAACTGTGCTCGAGTGCGCCGTGCCGCCCGTTCGATGCGGCGCGCGACGGCATCTCGATCGGGGAAGCCGCGGCCTTTGCCCTGCTCACCCGGGTTCCCGGCACATTGAACGGCGACGAGGTGCTGCTGTTGGGCGTCGGCGAATCAAGCGACGCCTATCACATGTCCGCGCCGCACCCCGAGGGGGATGGCGCGCAACGCGCGATGCTCGCGGCGCTCGCGGCCGCGAATCTTGACCCTGGTGCAATCGACTACATCAACTTGCACGGCACCGGTACTCCGAGCAACGACCGCTCCGAGAGCCGGGCCGTCTGCACCGTATTCGGAACGGCCACTCCTTGCAGTTCGACCAAGGGCGCGACCGGCCATACCCTGGGCGCCGCGGGCGCATTGGAAGCGGTGATCGGCGCGCTGGCCTTGCGCAACGGCCTGATGCCCGGTGGCGCGCAAACGACGCAGGTCGATCCGACGCTCACCACGCACTACATCCTGGCGAACCGCCGCGGCCGAATTGCCCGGGTGCTGAGCAATTCCTTCGGCTTCGGGGGCGCGAACTGCGCGCTCATTCTTGGACGCGCCGGATGAAGATCGCAGCCTACGTGCGCGGCATCGGCGTGCTTGGTCCCGGACTCAATAATTGGCCGGACGCGGCGGCCGTGCTGTCGTGCCGGCGAGCCTACGAGCCCGCTCCGACGGTGCTGCCGGTACCGGCGCTCTTACCGGCGACCGAGCGGCGGCGCACCGGCCGCGTCGTGAAGACCGCGCTCGCCGTCGCCTTGGAGGCCACGTCGCGCGCCGGCATCGAGCCTGCGACGCTGGCGAGCGTGTTCGCATCATCGGGCGGCGATGGCCACAATTGCCATGAAATTTGCCAAGCACTGGCGCTGGAAGCCCGCGAGATATCGCCGACGCGCTTCGCGAATTCCGTGCACAACGCCGCCGCCGGCTATTGGAGCATCGCCACGGGCGCGAAACGGGCGTCGACCGTGCTGTGCGCATTCGACGCCAGCTTCTGCGCGGGGTTGTTGGAGGCGCTGACCCAGGTGGCGGTGGACGGGGAATCGCTGTTGCTGATCGCGTACGACGCGGAATATCCCGACCCCATTCGATCCAAGCGGCCGATTCCGGACGCCTTCGGCGCCGCATTGGTGCTGACGCCGCATCGAGAGGCCGGATCGCTGGCGCGAATTGAAGCGTCCCTCGGATTTGGTTCCTGCGATGCACTGCCGGAGGCGCCGCTCGAGTCGCTGCGCACCGCGATTCCCGCCGCACGTTGCCTGCCCTTGTTGCGGCAATTGGCGCTGCGCAGCGAAGGCCGGGCGGTTCTCGAGTATCTTGAGGTCTCGAATACCATCGTGCAGGTCGAACCATGCAGCTGAATCGCGCCTGGATAGATGCGCACATCCCGCACCACGGCCGCATGTGCCTGCTCGATGAGGTCGTCAGTTGGAGTTCCGAACGAATCTGCTGCCGCAGCGGCGGTCACCGCGCGGCCGATCATCCGCTGCGGGCCCATGGCCGGCTCGGCGTCGCCTGCGGCATAGAAATCGCCGCCCAGGCGATGGCGGTGCACGGCGCGCTCATCGCCGACGGGCCCGACGCCAAACCGCCCGCGGGCTTTCTCGCGAGCGTTCGTGGTGTGCGTCTGCACGTCGCGCGGCTCGACGATGTGCAATCCGACCTGATTTGCGATGCGTTGCGGATTGCCGGCGACCAAGGAACGACTCTGTATGAATTCGAGGTGCGCTCGGCCACGATACCGTTGCTCAGCGGCCGCGCCACCGTGTTAGACGCGAGCTTTCGGAGGGATCCGTGAACCCGACGGCGATGAGAGCGCTGGTCACCGGCGGCAGCGGCGGCCTCGGCGCCGCTATTTGCAAGCGCTTGGCCGCCGCCGGACACTTCGTCTACGTGCACGCCAATCGCGCAATCGCCGCCGCCAATGACGTGGTGCGCGAGATCGCAGTGGCCGGCGGCGAGGCGCAGGCCATCGCCTTCGACGTAACCGACGCCGAGGCGACTCGGGCCGCGCTGGACGGTGTATTGGAACACTCGGCCGTGCAGATCCTGGTGAACAACGCCGGAATCCATGACGATGCCGCCTTTCCGGGCATGAGCGCGAGCCAGTGGCACGGCGTCATCGACGTGTCGGTCAACGGTTTCTACCACGTGACTCAGGCGCTAATGTTGCCCATGATCCGCACCCGCTGGGGCCGCATCATCAACATCTCGTCGGTGGCGGCGCTCGCCGGCAACCGCGGACAGGTCAACTACGCCGCGGCCAAAGGCGCACTGAATGCCGCCACCAAGGCGCTCGCCCTCGAGATCGCGAGCCGCGGCATCACCGTCAATGCGGTCGCGCCCGGCATCATCGCGAGCGGCATGGGCAGCTCGGCCTTCGACGCGGCGGCCATTGCCAATCTGGTTCCGATGAAGCGCGCAGGGTCGGCGGAGGAAGTGGCCGGCCTGGTGGCGTATCTCGCCTCCCCCGAGGCCGGCTACATCACCGGTCAAATCATTTCGATCAACGGTGGAATGTTTTGACCCGGGGCGGCCGAGCGCTCGAAACTCACTCGACGCCCCATTGCGGAAACGCACGCAAGGCATCCACATAATTGTGGATGACGTCCGTGTGCGCGTCCTCCTGCCAGCCGCCGAGCTGCGGGCTGGCGCATAGATCGCGCGGGCGGCCCTGCTCATCGATCGAATAGAGGGTGAAGTCGAGTGCAGCCCGCGCTTCGCTCGCCAGGCTCATCGAGCCGATCTCCTTCGCATAGAGCGCCAGCACGGCGCCGTAAGTCGAGTTGATGCCGCCCCACGCTTGATGGTCCTCGTCCTGCTCGTGGCAAACGGTCACCCCGAATTCCCGATGAGTGAAATTCCGGCGCACGAAATCGATCAGCGCGCCCGAATCGGCTCGCCAATCCGGATCGAGCGATGCGCGCTGCTCGAGCAAATACCGCGCAAGATTCAAAGGTGCCCAGGCGGTGCGATTGGTGGGCGTCTCGTGATCCTCGAAGAACTGCGCAAAGAGAGCGCCATCGGTGGCGGCGCACGGAATTTGATGGCGCTTGATCCAATGCCAGAGAGACAGGCGTGGCGCGCGGAATTCTTCGAATCCGCGCGCCAGCAATGCATCGTAGAGCCTGAGGACAAAGCTCATGTTTCCCGAAACCGGACCCCGCCCTTCGCCGCTTCGATAATCGGCGCGAAACGGCCAGGGCGATTGCGCTGAATCGCCGTCCTTTTGGTTGGCGGCGAGGACGCGGGCGTTCTTGAGCCCCTGCTCCAGATACCTGCGCTCGCCGGCGGCCTCGGACAACAGCATCAGGGCGTAGCCGGCGATGCCGCCCTTGTCGGGCTCGATCTCGAACGGCCGATCGCCCTGCGAGCCGCAATCCGCAGGCTGCGGAAACTTGTCTCGTATCCCGGTCGAGCGCGTGAACGCCGGATATCGACCGGAATTCGGCGTCAGCGATTCCTTCAGCAGATAATCGCCCATGGAACGCGCCGTGAAGAGATGGCCCGCATCCCGCCCGCCGCGCAGCTCGCGAAATTTGAGGTAGGAGAGGATGCCCATGCCATTCTGCGTGGCGGGGATCGTATCGGTACGATCCGGCGTCGGCACCCAGTCGCCGTCCAAAAAAGTCGCTTGCACGAAGCGCGGATAGCCGCGGTCCGCCGGACATTGCCGGTAGAAGCTCATTTCCAGATCGAGCGCGTTGTTCCAAGAGGTCCACGGCCGCAAGCGGCCCGAGGCATCGAATACCAGGGGATGCCCCGCCAGGGTGCTCGGACGATCAGGTTCTCGATCTGACATCGGTCCTCAGCCGCGCGGTGGAAACCGCCACGATGTCGATGCTGTCGGTGCGCGGATCGAAGACGATCTGCGCTTCGCCGCGATCGATCTGCCGCATGACACGGCGCACCTTGTCTTCGAGCGAAAATTCCCGGTCCCCGTAGTCCGTGCCCTCGCGCAGCACGAATGACTCGATGACCGAGCGCAATAATTCCGGGTTGAGTTCCGTATGCGGCACTACCACGGCGCTGAGCGATTCTTCGTTCATCTCTTTAAGTCCGGCCGTCCGGCGATCCGTTTGCCCTGTCGGCGCCCGAGAATGAGTCTGGCGAGTATAGCCCGCGGCGCCTCGGCGCAAGCCTAGGGGGCGTGGGCGCAAGCTCGTGGCGATTTTGGAGTACAATTGCCCGTCCTTTTATGGAATTCCCTGCTGTTGCCTGCCGTTGAGCCCAAGGTTCTGATTCATTTTGAAGACCGCTAATCGCAAGACTCCCAAGGTGGGCTTCGTGAGCTTGGGATGTCCCAAGGCGCTGGTCGATTCGGAGCGCATTCTGACGCGGCTGCGAGCCGAGGGCTACGAAGTGGCTGCGAGCTACGGCGCGGCGGACTTGGTCGTGGTGAACACCTGCGGCTTCATCGACGCGGCGGTTGACGAGTCTCTCGATGCGATCGGCGAAGCGCTGGCGGAGAACGGCAAGGTGATCGTGACCGGGTGTCTCGGCGCACAGCCGAAGAAAATCCTCGACCGGCATCCCCAAGTGCTCAAAATCACCGGCCCCCAGCGCTATGAAGAGGTGGTCGCGTCGGTGCACGAATACCTGCCGCCGAAGCACGAGCCGTTCCTGGACCTGATTCCGGCTCAAGGGGTGAAACTGACGCCCCGCCATTACGCGTATCTCAAGATATCCGAGGGCTGCAATCATCATTGCAGCTTTTGCATCATTCCCTCGATGCGAGGGCGTTTGGTCAGCCGGCCGGTCGGCGAGGTGCTGCGCGAGGCCGAACAGCTGGTGCGGGCCGGCGTGAAGGAAATCCTGGTGATTTCGCAGGATACCAGCGCTTACGGCGCTGATTTGAAATACGCTGCGCAGCCCTGGCGGGGCACGCCACGGCATGCGCGCTTCTACGATCTCGCCGCGGCCCTGGGCGAACTCGAAGTATGGATCCGGCTGCACTACGTCTACCCTTATCCGCACGTGGATCAAGCGATCGAGTTGATGGCCGGCGGGCGGGTCTTGCCATACCTCGACATTCCGTTCCAGCACGCGAGCGCGCGCATACTGAAACTGATGAAACGACCGGCCGCCGCGGAAGACACCTTGGAGCGCATAGCCGCCTGGCGGCGCACGGTTCCCGATATCACGATTCGCAGCACCTTCATCGTCGGGTTTCCGGGCGAGACCGAGCAAGACTTCGAGGAGCTGCTCGATTGGCTGCGAATCGCGCAACTCGACCGGGTCGGCTGCTTCGAATATTCGCCGGTCGAGGGAGCGGCGGCCAATGCGCTGCGTCAAACACCGGTTTCCGACGAGGTCAAAGCGGAGCGCCGCGCGCGATTCATGGTGCTTGCCGCTGAGATCAGCGCCAAACGGCTCCAAAATAAAATCGGCCGCACCATGCAAGTCCTCGTTGATCGTGTGGACGGGGATGGGGGCGTCGCCCGCTCGGCAAGCGATGCGCCGGAAATCGACGGCAGCGTGCGCATTGTTGATGGGAACCGATTGAAGGTTGGGGATTTCGCCGACGTGAGGATCACCGCAGCGAGCGCCTATGATCTCGAGGCGCGCTTGAATTCCGTTGTGTAAGCTTGGCTGATCGAGGCGCGATCGGCGCCGGATGGAGAGGCAAACGTGGAAATAGCGGCGGATAGAGTGGTCTTGATTCATTACACTCTGAAAGACGATGGTGGTGCAGTGCTCGACAGCTCGGGCGGCGGTGAACCCCTGGCCTATATTCAGGGTCACGGGAATCTCGTTCCCGGGCTGGAAAAAGCGCTGGAAGGCAAGCAAGGCGGCCATACCCTGGCGGTTACCGTTTCGCCGGCGGACGGCTACGGCACTCGCGACGAATCGTTGGTGCAGCGCGTCCCCAAGCGCTCGCTGCAGGGCTCCGGCGAGATCCGCAAGGGAATGCAATTTCAGGCGCGCACCGCAGCGGGCATGCGCCTGTTCACGGTGACCGGCATCGCCGGCGACATGGTGTCACTGGACGGAAATCATCCGCTCGCCGATCAGACTCTCCATTTTGACATCGAGGTGGTCAGCGTCCGCGAAGCCACCACGGAAGAATTGGAGCACGGCCATGTCCACGGCGTCGGCGGTCATCACCACTAAGGGCCCTATCTTTAGCCTTACGCTCGCCCGCGGCTGAATCCGGCATTCGTTCCGCCGGTCGGTGCGGCGCGAAGCTGTCCGCCTGTCGGATATCCGAGGCCGGATATGGGACGATCGCATGCCGCGCGTTGGACGTAATCACCTACGGCGCCGCGCGGCGCGCGCATGGTTTTACTTAACCTTTCCCACTTGCATCGAACGCTTCGCTAAGCGCAATTCGGTGTGCATAATGAGTGCTCGCCAAGAGTTCACCTCAAAGGACCGCCCGGATGGAGCGTCGTTTGCACACTCGACACCGCGCACGCACCACCGTGTACGTGGTCATGTCCGGGCGCAAGAGCCGGATCTGCAAAGCCAAGAACTTGAGCGCCAACGGCGTATACGTCGAGACGGAAAATTTGGGTCTGCGCAAGGGGCAGCAAGTGCATCTCGCCTTCGCGATCAACTTGGGGTTGGTCACCAAGATACATCGCCGCACGGCCATCGTCGCCCATGTCACCCGCGGCGGAACCGGGCTCATGATGGAGCAGATCGCCGGGCGCTGACCGAGGCGATTCCCTGTAAACTCGCGGGCCCATGCCAGACAGGCCCCTTGAACCTCGCCCGGATGCCATCCGTATTCGCGGTGCGCGCCAGAACAATCTCAAAAATCTCGATGTCGATATCCCGCGTAACGAGCTGATCGTCGTCACCGGCGTCAGCGGCTCGGGTAAATCTTCCTTGGTATTCGACACGCTGTACGCCGAAGGCCAGCGCCGCTACGTCGAAACTTTCTCGCCTTACGCGCGGCAATTCTTGGACCGCATGGACCGGCCCCTGGTCGATCGCATCGAGGGCATTCCCCCGGCGATCGCCATCGATCAGACCAATCCGGTGCGCACCTCGCGCTCAACCGTCGGCACCATGACCGAATTGAACGATCACTTGAAGCTGCTGTTCGCGCGCGCCGCCGTTTTGCACTGTCGCGGCTGCGGACGGCCGGTGCGCCGCGACACGCCGCAGACCATTCGCGACGCGCTCGCACAACGCTCCCGCGACAGCGGCTTTCCGCGCCTTCTGCTGACGTTTCCGGTCACCATCCCGAAGAACTTCGGCGAAGCGGAGATCAAGGGGCTGCTCGCGGGCCAAGGCTACACCCGCATTCATGAGCAGCGCGGCGGCACGCTGCAGGTGATCCAGGACCGCTTTCGCTGGGATTCGGTCGATTCCGCCCGCGCCAACGATGCCATCGAGGCCGCTCTCAAGGTCGGGCACGGACGCCTCGACGTCTACCCGCAGAACGAGGCCGGCACATCGCCGGCGCCGTGGCGGTTTTCGGCCGCACTGCATTGTCCTGACTGCGATATCGGTTACAAAGATCCCACTCCGAGCACTTTCAGTTTCAATTCGCCGATCGGCGCCTGCGAAACCTGCCGCGGCTTCGGGCGCAGCATCGGTGTCGACTACGGCTTGGTCATTCCGGACGCGGGGTTGTCGCTCCGCCAGGGCGCCATCAAGCCCTGGCAAACCGAGTCCTACAACGAATGCCAGACGGACCTCATCAAGTTCGCTCGCAAGCGCGCCGTCCCCACCGACACCCCATGGCGCGAGCTGACCGATGCGCAACGCGCCTGGGTGCTCGACGGGGAGGGCGAGTGGACCAAGAACGTCTGGTACGGCGTGAAGCGATTCTTCGCCTGGCTCGAGACCAAGTCGTACAAGATGCACATCCGCGTGCTGCTCTCGAGATACCGCTCGTACACCGAATGCGCGGTCTGTCGGGGTGCGCGATTGAAACCCGAGGCGCTGCTGTGGCGGCTCGGCACCCCCGGCGTCAACATCCGCGAATTGATGTTGCTGCCGATCGACGAATGCCGGCGGTTCTTCGCCACGCTGGCCCTGCCACCGCCGCTCGATGAAGCCGCCGACCTCCTGCTGCGGGAAATCCGCGCACGGCTCGCCTATTTGACCGATGTCGGTCTGGGTTATCTCAACCTCGACCGCCAATCCCGCACCTTGTCGGGCGGCGAAGTGCAGCGAATCAATCTCACCACCGCGCTCGGCACCTCGCTGGTCGACACTCTGTTCGTGCTGGATGAGCCTTCGATCGGGCTGCATGCCCGCGACATCGGGCGCATCGTCGGCGTCATGCAGCGTCTGCGCGACGCCGGCAACACGCTGGTCGTGGTCGAACACGATCCCGCCGTGATGCTGGCCGCCGATCGTGTGCTCGACATCGGACCGGGTCCCGGCGAGCACGGCGGCATGATTGTGTTCGAGGGCTCCGTCGGCGCACTCGCCCGCGCTCGCGGTTCGCTCACTGCGGACTACCTGTTTGGCCGCCGCCGGCTCGATGTCGCGCGTCCCGCGCCGCCGGGCGCCGCCGCCGGCGTGCTGCGCGTCGAAGGCGCCGCCGAACACAACCTCAAGGATCTCGATGTCGAGATTCCGCTCAATCGTCTGGTCTGCGTCACCGGCGTCAGCGGCTCCGGCAAGTCGACCTTGGTACACGACGTACTCTACCCCGCGCTCGAGCGCGCCAAGGGCAAGCCCACAGAGAATCCCGGCCGGCATCGGGCCTTGCACGGCGCCTCCCTGATCAACGACGTCGTGATGGTCGATCAAAGCCGCATCGGCCGCACCACGCGCTCCAATCCCGCAAGCTACGTGGGCGCCTTCGACGCCATCCGCAGCTTGTTCGCCAAACTGCCGCAGGCCCGCGAGCGCAAGTACACGGCCGGCACGTTCAGTTTCAATGCCGGCAACGGCCGCTGCCCCGGCTGCGGCGGCAACGGCTTCGAGCATGTCGAGATGCAGTTTCTGTCGGATGTGTACCTGCGCTGTCCCGATTGCGACGGCAGGCGCTATCGGTCCGAGATCCTCGAATGCAAATTGCCGCGCGGCGGCGCCGCGCCCTTGAGCATCGCGGAGGTGCTCGAACTCACGGTATCCGAAGCATTGGCGGCCTTTCGGGACGACAACGAGGTTTGCGTGCGCCTCGCGCCGCTCGCGGAGGTCGGCCTCGAGTATCTGCGGCTGGGCCAACCCGTGCCGACGCTCTCCGGCGGGGAAGCGCAGCGCCTGAAGCTGGCAGGTCATTTGGCGGACAACGCGGTGCGCGAACGAGCGCGCAAGCGCCAAACGCCCGGCGGCGAGCCTGCGCACGGCGCCGCGTCTTTGCAGGTCAACGTGTCCGCGCGCGGCTCGCTGTTTTTGTTCGACGAACCGACCACCGGCCTGCATTTCGACGACGTGGCCAAACTATTGCGCGCCTTCCGGCGGCTGGTCGACGCCGGTCACTCGCTGCTGGTCATCGAACACAACCTCGACGTGATGCGCGCGGCCGATTGGATCATCGATCTGGGTCCCGAAGGCGGCGATGCGGGCGGCGCGCTGGTCGGCGCAGGCACGCCCGCAGAGATCATGCGTTTGGCGTCGTCGCATACCGGGCGCGCGCTGTGTGAAAATCGCGACGGTGCGCCGTTGACAGGCGCGGCACAGGCGGCGGTGCGCGACGGCGGGCCCGGCGCCTTGCAACGCGCCACGGGTTCGCAGGCCATCGAAATCCGCGGCGCCCGCGAGCACAATTTGAAAAATATCGATGTGAGCGTGGCGCGCAATCAATTCACGGTCGTCAGCGGCGTCTCCGGCAGCGGCAAAAGCACCCTGGCTTTCGACATCGTGTTTGCCGAAGGGCAGCGCCGCTATCTCGAATCCCTGAATGCCTATGCCCGGCAATTCGTCCAGCCCGCTTCCCGCCCCGACGTGGACGCGATTTTCGGCATACCGCCCACCGTCGCGATCGAACAGCGCACCAGCCGCGGCGGGCGCAAGAGCACGGTGGCCACACTTACCGAGGTCTATCACTTTCTGCGGCTCCTGTACGT